>JBEKBG010000023.1:0-4334 GCA_050015515.1 Minisyncoccia bacterium | reverse complement strand
GTCTCGGCGGCGATGGTGAGCGTCTGCACGATCGGCAGGCCGGCGCGCATGAGCGAGCTCATTGTGGACGCCATGCGCTGAACCGCAAGTTCCTGGTACACCGTCCGCACGAGCGGAAGATTCGTAAGCACGCGGCTGAATACTTTCTTTCCCGGCTCCGTTTTGGTCACCACCCATACCAGCGCCCCGACGACTACGACCGTTCCCGGAAGAAGGGAAGGATGAGGATGTTCGCCCCTATAAAGAGACCGACGGTAAATACGACCTGCGAGAACCATGGCGGGGTGATGCCGCTTTGGGAAAAAACATTCGCCACCTTCGGCAACGCGAACGTCACCAGGAAGGTCATGATCGCCGTTGCCATGCAGACCAACACGATCGGATAGATCATCGCCGACTTTATCTTGCTCCGGATCTCCGACTCCTTTTCGAGCGAGACGCTCAGGGTTTCAAATGTCTTCTGCAAACTCCCCGACTCCTCGGCGGCCTTCACTAAATTGATGACGGTCGGCGAGAAGTCTTTTGGGTGCCGCGCGAACGCCTGATAGAACGGTTGGCCTTTGCTCAGGTCTTCGCGCACCTCCAAGAGAAAGTTGCGCATCGCCGGCTTGTCAAAATCCATAAGAAGAATGTTGATCGCGGAAAGCAGGTCCGTCCCCACGCGCAGCATCAGCGCAAGATATTTTGTGAGAAACACCTTGTCCGACGTGTTGATATTCCCGAAAAGCCCCTCCATAAATCCAAGCTTCACTTGCTTTATCGGCTTCACCGAGATCGGGCGCAATTGCTTCCCGCCGAGAAACCGCAGGACGTCGCCCAGGGCGTCGGCCTCATATTCCCCCTCCGTCATTTTTCCCGCCTCATCCGCCGCAACATAATGGAACAGCATACATATATGATAACACACCGTTTTTAATCTTCATTTAATCCCCGCCGAGTATTGTGGAGAAATGGAAGAAATTTTTGATTTTAATGCCGCAAAAGAAGCACTGTGTGATTGCGTACGCGAGATGTATCCCCTAAGCAAGGGCGAACGCATTGTCCATCCGGATAAGGTGATTTTCCGATCAAAAGATATTCGAACCACCCGAAAACAGATCAAGCATGTTATCGAGCAACGCAAAGCGGAGGGGAAATCAGCGGATGAAATACGACGTATTATAAGTTATATTCCAAAAACAATTATTGATTTTGACTTTGAGATCGTCAACTCAAATCAGAAATACGCCGGGAGTATGTTGCGAGTCAAGGTGTTTAAAAAATGGGGTTGCGGGATGGTGGCGGCGATAGATAAAGAAGTCGACGGCCGAAAGGATCTCATCACGGCATATCCTTATCGTTACATATCCGCCTATTTTCTTCTTCTTAAAAAGCTCCATACATCTGCCGCCGGGAAGACGCCACACCCTTAAGTTTTACTCGAGGGATAACTTCCATCAAGCACCGTCATTTTAAACGGCGTTCGCAGTGGGAGGCAATTTCTGACCTTCAGCAGCAGAAGTAAAGAGCTTTTATATTAGCGAGGGAACCCCCGCAAACATCTTAACAAAAAGCAAGAATGCGTCAAACTTCTTTTAATGATTTTTTAATCATTTTTTCACGCAAGGAAATACTATCGTCATCCGCGAGTAGCATATCCCTTTTCGGGGTATGCCGGAGGCGCGAAGGCGCCGAGGCTTAGCGCGCTTTCAGCAGAAAGCGACGCGACCCCGAAAAAGGATATGCTATTCCCGGATGACGCGCAACACTTCCTCAAGCGTCGTCATCCCGGTCTCCACTTTCTGCAACCCGTCCTCAAACATCGTTTTCATTCCAGACGACTGCGCCTGCGAGCGCAGGGCCTCCAGGCTAAATTCCGGGCTTACGATAAGCTCCTTTATTTTTTCATTGATCTCGAACGCTTCATAGATGCCGAGACGGCCGCGGTATCCCGTCAACCCGCACGCCGGACAACCTTTGCCGGCATAGAGCGTCTTCGGAATACGTACTTTTTCCGACGCAAGGCCGTTCTCCTTGATCTGCGCCAGGAGCGCCGCCACGATCGACGGGTCTATGTTGTATGAATAGATGCAGGTCTGGCAAATTTTCCGTACCAACCGCTGGGCAAGCACGAGGTTCAGCACCGAGCTCACAAGGAACGGCGGGATTTTCATATCAAAGAAACGCGGGATCGCCGTCGGGGCGTCGTTTGTGTGAAGCGACGACAAGAGCAAATGCCCGGTGAGTGCCGCCTGCACGGCGATGTCGGCGGTCTCGGCGTCGCGGATCTCACCGACCATGATGATATTCGGATCCTGGCGCAGGAGCGCGCGGAGGCCGGACGCGAACGAGATTCCCGCCTGTGGGTTGATCTGCGTCTGGTTCACATACCGCATGTTATACTCGATCGGGTCCTCCACGGTCGTCACATTCACCTCGGGACGGTTCAACATGTTCATCAGCGCGTAAAGCGTGGTCGTTTTTCCGGAACCGGTCGGACCGCACGAGACGAGCATGCCGAACGATTTCTTGAGGTTATCGGAAACGATCTTTGAAACCTCCGGCGACATGCCGAGCTCTTCGAGCGAGAGCGGCTTCTGCGACGACTCAAGCAAACGCATCTCCACCTTTTCCCCATAGAACGTCGGCATGGTGGAAACGCGGACGTCGATCTCCTGACCGCCAAGCTCGTAACGAAACCGGCCGTCCTGCGGAGTAAAGTGTTCGTCGATCTTGAGGCCGGCGAGCAACTTGATGCGTGCGACGATGCCGGGATGCACCGCCTTCGTGATATCCATCACCTGGTAGAGGATGCCGTCAATACGATAACGGATGAACGTGGACTCTTCCAATATCTCGATATGAATGTCCGACGCGCGCGAAGCGAGCGCATAGGAAAGGATGTTATCCACGATGCCCACGATGGGAAGGTCCTTCGCCGCTTCCTGCGCGCTCTTCGACTGGCTCACAAGCGACGCCCGTACGTTCTCGTCGATGATCTTCTTGAAATCCTTCCCCAGCTCGTAGCCGTACACGGAAAATCCGCGGTTCAGGTCTTCCGACGACGCAAGGAACGGCTTGATCTTTCCGTTCAGGCGCTGTTCCAAAAATTCGCGCGTCTCCAGGTCGGAGGGATCGAGCATCGCGACGTCGTACGTCCCGTTCTCCTCCCGTCCGAAAACGATGACCTGCCGCTGGCGCGCCATCCCCTCGTTCAAAAGCTCCACCAGTTCCTTATTGACCTTGATCGTACTGAAATCCGCGCGGGGCACGCCAAGTAGGGATGCGATGAGGTCGTTCAGATAGTTGGACTCGACGATCTTTTCAGAGACCAACACGTCGATCACATTCTGACCCTTGCGATTGGCCTCCTGGTACAGTTCATCGAACCGCTCCGGAGCGATCAGGTTCTGGTCCACCAGCAATTTCTTGAGCTGGTCCGAGGAAATAGGAAGTTTCATGATGGTCGTTGTCTTGTTAATGATAACAGAGCGGCGGGTAAAATAAAAAGCGCCGACGGAAGCCGGTGTTTTTTATAACCAAATCCACAAAACGGTTAGAGGGCTAAGTTCGAACCTTGTTCGTACACATACACAGAGTTTCCCCCGTCGTTTGTCTCGACATCGCCCGGGCCGTTCGTTTTGTACTTTGTGCTCTCCATCATTGTGGCAACCTTCCATGATGTTGTCGTCGCCGCGTAGACGTACGCACTGCTGCTACCGCTGTTCGTCGGATCAACCGGCCATACACCGAGCGGAGCTCCCGAGCTGATCACGGTCAAATTGACAGGAATCCAACCGGTGCCATTGACCAATCGTGAAGCGGTACTGGTAATGCTCGTCTCGCCTGCGGCGAATCCCCACTCCACTGAGGTAGAAGAGAGGTCTAAAACGGTGGAGGTTGCAAGGCCGGAGGTGCTTGCATTTGCAGTATAGAGTACACCCACGGTGGTCGCGCCGCTAGAGGTCGCGTCCATTGACGTCGTTGTCGCCACATCCGTCTGGTACAACGCAAGGGCACTCTTGATCGTCGCGAAGTCGGAGATGCGGTTCGAGTCCCTCGCCTGGCGCAAAAGTTCTGCGGGGTTCAAGGTCAAAACGACCACGACCGCCAAAATGGCGATGATCGCGATGACGACCAACAACTCAATGAGGGTAAATCCTTTCTGCTTTCTATTTTTCTTCATAATAAAACGTTTGTGTTTTTAGAGAAACTCGACCTTTCTGTGACCTCATGAGTTTCATTATACAACATTAGGGAAAGCTATGCCCTGTGGATAAATAAAATCGGGGGGGTAACGGCACTTCGAACTCAAAGCGATTTCCGGCATCATCGGAGAATATGAGCGCGGCGGC
>JBEKBG010000022.1:0-5238 GCA_050015515.1 Minisyncoccia bacterium | reverse complement strand
CCACCGGAAGCTCTGCCGCCGCGCAAAATATTCGCAATGCGCATCGTGAGCACCTCCGTCTTTCCCGTCCCCGGCCCGGCGATGACCATCACCGGCCCCTCCAGCGTATCCACCGCTTGCCGCTGCTCGGGATTCAATAGCGTATATCGTTGTTCAAAAAAATCGGCTGTCGGCATCCCCCAAGTTTATCTCTTTTCTCTCTAAACGGGAACAACAAAAATACCCTCTCATTTTTGACGGTCACGTTCCTACGTGGCATTTCCGTCAAAAATGAGAGGGTATTTTTGTTGCTACCCTAAAACCCGAAGAGGTGTTGGAAAAATCCGCCGATGGCGCCAAAGAATCCGCCGAGACCGGCACCAATGCCGCCTCCATGAGACTGGCCATTGGTTGAAGAAGTATTCGCCCCCTTCACGCCCTGGTCAATGATCGAGGATGCCGTCACAGAATTTCCGTTGACCGTTCCCTGCACGATGACATTATCGCCTACTGCGATATTTGAAAGCGTGGAGCTCGCTCCTTTTACAACGACCGTAGCACTCGCCACGTTGATCGTGTACGGGACATTGCTCGAATTCGTTATGGTAAGCGTCGTGCTACTGATTGCGGTAACGCTGCCACCGACGACCGGCTCGCCATTCCCCTGAATGAGCGGCGTGCTGCTCGACCTCGGCATGGTCGAACTGGCACCACGACCACCACCGAAACCTTTACCTCCGCCCATCGTACCGCTCACGCCATCACGAACGACGGTCGCGGCGACGTTCGTGCCACTTATTGTTCCCTGCACCATCACGGTATCACCCTGCGCGATATCGGAAACGGAAACCGTTGTGGTTGCACTGCCTTTATAGATCTTTGCGCTGGTTGCATCCACAGTATACACCGTCCCCGCAACGACGGTCGGCGTACTTACATTCGCGCTCGGCGACGCCTGTTCCGGCATCGGCCGGGCCGGCCGCGCCGCAGCGGTCACTGTCAGCGTATTTACGTCACCGTTCACGTTCACCGCGCTTACCGTACCGAAAATTCCGCCGCCCATCATTCCCCCGCGCATCCCTCCATGTCCTGCCGCTGTCCACGCGCCACCGCTCTGCGCATGCGGCGTTGCCACCGTCTGCGCGAACGCAGGCATGATCATCGCCAAGCTTGCGGCAACTCCTATCGCCGCTACCCACGAAATGGTATTTATTATTTTCATAGTAATTTTTATTTTATATATCTCTTTATGTGCCGCCTTTATGCGCGCATCGGCCTGCTTCGACCGCCAAGCCCGATCCGCGACTGCATTACATAGTACGCCCCGCGCGGGCAAAAAGTTTCACTACGTAAATCACGAGCCTTATTGAGAAAACGTAGGGGCGCCACAGGCCTGGAGATCCTGCAATGTGAGCGACTGGCCCGCAGCGGCGCGCGTGGCCATCGCGGAGCACGGCAATGTGAGTGGCGCGGGACGCATGCCCGCCGCAAACTGATCCGTATCCAAGCCGCCGCGATATTCAAAATGCGGCTCATCTCCCACGCCGCCATTGCCCAAGCCGCAGTACGCACCGATCGCGATCAGCTGCGTCCAATCTATGTTGTATCCTTTGATGCGATCCGCGATATCAACGGCGAATCCATAATTATGCAAACTGTGCCCTGGCGGCGCTTCGCTCACAATTGTCCCATCCTCCAATCTGCCTTCGTCATAAATTTGCTGCTGCTGCGCCACCGTGCGAAACCCCGACGTGATGCGCAGATCGTATCCATACACCGCCGCAGTCGGCAAGAAACAATCGTCCACCTGGGTAATGAAGTTCGGGTCGAGACCGGTAGGAATGGGAGCGGCTTTCACCATATACGTCGCATGCCAGAAAAGAACAACGAGAACGATGGCGATGGCCACGGCAAAAACGATCCCCGCAATCCGCGAACGGCGCAGCAAAAAGATCAATGTGATGACGATAAGCTGGAGCACGATATTTGCCATGATGAGAGAAAGCGTCATCAACCCAAACGCCGCGAGCGACGCGTAACTTACGAACAAGAGGACGATCAGCATCGGCCACACGTTTTTGAGATCCTGCGTGGACGGCCCCAGCATCGCGCCGGCGTTAAAAAGCAAGAATATCATTACCCAACTCTGCCATTGCAATACATTGATCTGCGCTAAAAATCCGAGCGGTGCGGTAAGGACGCTTTTCCAATCATGCCAATTCGCGACCTGCGGCACTATAAAATAATTTCCCAGAACATAGTGATTGACGAGGAATAAAAAGAGCAGGCCGCCGGCAATCGGTGCGGCGGAGATCAAAAGCTCACCCACCACCGGCAATTTCGACCGCTCGTGTACCACGCGTGGCTGTTCCGCGAACACGGTAAATTCCCGTATCTTCGCTCCCGTAAGAATGCACAGCACCGCATGCGACGTCTCGTGCACTAGCGCGCCAATATAATATAAAAACCGAATAACGCGATAGTTCAAATACCGCCAGTTGAGCGTGTTGCTCAGATATCCAAATGCGGCGACGAGGAGGATGACGAGGCCAAGGTTCATGGGCGCGCAATTACCATACGAACGGGATCAGAGCCTTGGTGCCTTTTTTGTATGCCGGATATGTTTCCGGAAAAAGCTGCATCATATATTTTTCTTCCACGGGGATGCGATAAAGAAAATTTACGCAAAAAATAAAGAAAACGGCGGCCCACACAACGCCAAACACGAGCGCCGAGCCGAGTATGGCGAGGAGCATGCCGGTATAGATCGGATGGCGCACGAAACGGTACGGGCCGGACATCACAAGCTCATGCCCTTCTTTTATGGAAGGCGCCCCACTCCAGTTCCTGCCCAAATGCCACCGCGCCCAGATCGCAAACGCGACGCCAAGCCCGCACAAGACGACGCCGGCCAGTTGTACGCCCTGGCCAAATTGATATCCCAAAAGATGCCACTGCGAACTAACCTCGAGCAACACGATGATGATCGCAATAAGTAAAATACGAATGCCGGCGTCGCGCCGCCATTCGTCATTGCGAATATTCTTCTTTACCCCTATCGCGGAGGCAAGCCAATATACCCAAAAAACCAACCAAAAGAGAAGGATGAGGTGGTCAAAAATTTCCATAAAATATTCTATCACCGCTTACCAATAGAGCAGGATGAGGCCAAGCACGACCATCACCACTCCCGCGACAACAAGCAAACCACTCTTGCCGCACTTTTTATAGAGTGATGCAGCAGCGCCGGGAAGTAAAAGGATAAACATTCCCTTTATGAGCGCCAACCATCCAAGGATGGTAACGAGCAACGCAAGGCCCGAGGTCCACACGTTATTGAACACCACAATGACGGCGCCGATCAACAACGCGAGTATCCCCCACATGAACATCATGCCTTTGTTCTGCACCGACTCTTCCACGGCTGCCGCAGTGGCTTTGCCGTTCGCGACCATCGAGATGCCCGCGATCACAAAGAAAATTCCCAACACCTGAGCGATAGCAATAGTAGTGATTGAAAAATCCATGATAATAAAGAAATTAAATTAAGGTTACTGTTTTATCGATCCGGCCTTTCTATTATTATAGCATTCCAATAAAAAAGGCGTGTAGTGGAGCGATCATTGCTGATCTCCTACGCGCCTTCTGCTGGTGGGAATGCTAGGCAAACCCGGGGATGAAGACTTTGGCGTCTGGACGAAGCTCTTCCAGGCTGACAAAGCTACTAAGGAAGCGCTGGTTGCGGTTGATCTCCATGCGGCGAAGGTTCTGTTTCCGTCGCTCCTCTCTCGGTATCCGATGGTGCGGATCGGGGGCTATGGGCGTACCGTTCCAGAGAAATCCTGCCTTATTAAGCAGCCTCGTGGCACAGTTAGCACAGTGGGTACCTCTTGCATCACATCCTTCACAGTTCATGGTGCTTTACCCCGGGTGGAGATTTACTCCTTCTATTATACCATACCGGTTATGTCGTGTACACCCATCGCCTCCCCAACGAACTGCCCCCGTCACGGAGATGGCCTCTTCCCTTCGTTTCCCTTCTGAACGCCAGCGCAGAAAACCAGGCAGTGATCTCCCCGCGAGATTGCTGCCTGGTTTTTATTCCATTGTGCATATATCCTTGCCCAAACCTATTGCCGCCGCGCCGGGATCTTGACCATAAAAAAAGGCCCTCGAGTTGAGGGCCTGCAACCGCCGACTAACTCAACGCTCGACGAGTGGCGGCACATCGAGCGTGACCTCGTGCGCGACGGCGAAGAGACGACTGGGCTTCCATTCTTCTCCTCCGTTCGCGCTCTTGCGTCTAGCGATCTCACAAATCATGAATAGTGCTTCTCCGTCGTCATTTGCAGAGAAGCACCGGATGACAGTACACCGATTGACCTGTTCTTCTCCTGATTCTTTCATCTCTGAGATCCGCACCGTGTGGCATGCGGGCGGTGGCGGCGCATCAAAAAGAGCGACATACTCCATACTTGTTCCTCCTAATGTAGATCATATCCGAGTATGTGATCAATATCCAATCCCTGCACACATATCGTTTCGGTTAAGAATTATTTTTACTTCACGGGATCCTCAAACACCCGACCCTCCCTTTATCGAAAGCTATTTCCTTTAATTGGAATAATGGCGACAAAATAGGTACG
The DNA here is from genome assembly GCA_050015515.1 of Minisyncoccia bacterium. Classification (GTDB taxonomy): domain Bacteria; phylum Patescibacteriota; class Minisyncoccia; order UBA6257; family 2-01-FULL-56-20; genus JAKAGE01. The sequence goes on along the minus strand of JBEKBG010000022.1, from coordinate 613 downwards.
CTAAGGCTGCCGTCTCCCCGGCCGGATGGCGTCCACGCGGTTGGCACCACAACAACATAATGACAACATTAACCCAAGAGGAATATCAGCAAAAAATCGCTGACCTCAAAACGCCTCAAGAAATCGCAACCTTTGTGAAGGAATACACGATTAACGAGGGCGAAGGCGCTTTGGTAAAACGCGGCCGCCCCAGGAAGTTCATCGATCTTCCCACGCCATCCTCCAATGAAAGCTGGAAGGAGTTCGCGGGCAACGACCTCGAAGAGAAAGTCATTGCCCTCTACGCAAAGGGCCTCACGACGCGCGACATCATGAATTACGTGAAGGAGCATCACCATACCGAAATCTCGCAGGCGACGATCTCTAACATCACGGACAAGGTATATCCGCTCATTAAAGAATGGCAGGCGCGACCACTCGCCTCGGTCTACGCCTTCGTCTATCTCGACGGTCTGCGGTTCAAGGTGCGCGATGGCGGCAAAATCGTGAACAAGTGCGCGTACATCGCGCTCGGCATCAGCAGCCAAGGGCAGAAGGAAGTGCTCGGCATCTGGATCGCTGAGACCGAGAGCGCGAAGTTCTGGATGGGCATCCTGAACGAGCTCAAGAACCG
>JBEKBG010000021.1:0-6160 GCA_050015515.1 Minisyncoccia bacterium | reverse complement strand
CCGCTCATGCCAATCCCGCCGATGCCGATAAAGTGGACGCCAAGCCGGGTGGGTTTTTTCGAGGAGATGCTCATACTGATGGGATTATTATAGCGCGTTATTTGAGTTTATTCGAATCCAATCCGGTGCACAAATACAAATAAAAAAACAGCACAGATCCCAGTGGAATTCGGCTGTTTTCATAAGAAATTTCCCCCTCTTGCCCGGCTCTCTCTACGGAGTCTATTTTGTGAATCTTGGGCGATCGACTCTATCGCCATTTCCGGGACAAGAGGAGGCGTCGCTCGAGAACTACGGGTCTCATATCTCAGGATATGATTATGTCAATACCTCTAAGAGAATCGTTCGAACATCGTCCAGTCGGGCACGATACATAAAACGAGCGGTATAAAAGTCTTTATTCATACACAGCCTCTAAATAATTCAGCGGATTCACGTCGTGCCCTTGTGGATACGGACCACAGCCGTGCGCGGGCGCCATGCTGAAGACTGCGCTCTCGAAGATGGAAAAATGGAGGTGCGGACCGGTCTCGTCTCCGGTCGCGCCAACGGTGCCAATAAGCTGATCTTTTGTGATGGCCTCACCGGGCTGAACATCGATGTCGGCCAAGTGCGCGAACAAGAGATCGAGGTGGTTTACGTTATCTTCGAGCACGATGAAGCGGCCGAACGCGAGGCGCGGGCAGAAATCATCCTGATCGCCGACAGCGAGGACGGTCGCTGCGGTAGGCGAGTGGATCGGCGCGCCGTAGACGGCGGCGATGTCGATGCCGTTATGCCAGTCGCCGATGTACATGTACGAATACGGCGTGTGCCCATAGCCCTGAGTGATGTATTTATATCCATCACCGCCTTTATCAAAGATGCTGAAGTTGATGGTAGTAAGACCGCTCGTGCCGCCTCCGCCAAAACCGCCGCCAGGTCCAAAATCAGGCCCGGGCAGGGGAGTGATGGCCGGAAACCATGATAAGAGCGTTCCCGATTCCAGTGCGTGCGCGACCGTTGCCACCACGTCGTAGCCGATCGCGATCACAAAGATCGCGAGGAAAATAAATCCGATGCGTTTGAGCATACGGTCTATTGTGCCTGAACCGAAGGCGATATGGAAGACGTGAGGGAAGAGAGGCCTTTTCGAAACCTCATCTGTCGCCCAATATACCTTTCCCGACAGATAAATAGCTTTGCCCCCTTTAATCCTTATTTAATGGAACAAACCCAACAGCCAATTCACCACCTGCTGCACCAGTCCAAGTGCCCATGAGAACACGCCGAGTATTGCCACCATGATCCCCGACAACTGAATGCCGGTCACACTATAGAACCAATTGTCGAATTGGTTGAACCACCGGCTCAATGTGTTTTGCACACTGTTTCCAAGAACTGGTGCCAGGTTTACGGTTGGCCATGTAAAGCTTGTACCGTTTATACCGGTACTCATGCCGCTGGGGTTCATCGTCATATTTGTATTATTGTTAAATTTGAGGCTTTTCACGAACCCGGTGAACGGTGCAACGAGGTTCTGGAACGAACTGCCGAAGTCATAGCTACCACCACCAGCACTGCTACCTACGCGGGTTCCGATATTGGTCGGCACCGATCCAATTGCATAGGCGTGCGCCTGCGATACGGGCATTATTGCGCCAAAGAAAACAAAAATGGCGATCACGCCGACGATCGCCGCGCCAAAGAACATCACGCAGTTCTTTAAGGCATTTTCCATGCTTTTTATTATAGCACTTTGGCTTTTTTGATAGCCGCGTCAATGCGATGCAGCGATTCATCCTTGCCGATCACCGACATAATTTCTATGGGGTCGGGGGAGTTGGCGTGGCCGGAAACGGCAACGCGCAACGGCCAGAGCACCACTCCCCTGCTACGCTCGCCAACGATGAGCGGCAGGCAGGCGATCAGCGTCTCGCGGTTGAAATCCTCTGCGGCGATGCCATTCACCACCACGCGCGCGGCGCTCAACACTTCCGCAACTTCTTTGAGCGTGGAAGAATCTTTCCAGATCAAAAGTTTCGGCTCGTATTCCGGCACGGCAAAAAAGAATGCACTCGCGGTGGCAAGATCTTTGAGCGTCTTCGCGCGAGCGATCTGTACGGCAATGACGCGCTCGAGCAACGCCTCGTCGCGCACCACAATGTTTTGCTTTGCAAAGAACGGCGCGGCGAGCGTGGCTACCTCCACGATCGGCATCGCCTTAATATGCTCGCGGTTGAGCCAATCCAACTTCTCCTCGTTGAACACCGCGCCCGACTGCTGAACGCGATCGATGTCGAACTCCGCGATCAGCTCCTCACGCGACAGCACTTCCTTGTCGCCGCGCGGATGCCAGCCGAGCAACGCCAAAAAGTTGATCATCGCCTCCGGCACGTATCCCCGCTCGCGATAGCTCAAAAGCGCGGTGTCGGAAAACCGCTTGGACATCTTACTGCGATCGGCGTTGAGGATGAGCGGAATGTGCGCGTAGATCGGCTCGGCAAATCCAAGCGCACGGCCCATCAAAATTTGTTTCGGCGTGTTCGAAAGATGATCTTCCGCGCGGATGACGTGCGAGATCTGCATCAGCGCGTCGTCCACGACGACGGCAAAGTTATAGAGCGGCGTGTCGAGATCTTTCGCGATGATAATATCGCCAAAGAGCGCGGCGTCAAAAACAACTTTGCCGCGCACAAGATCCTTGAACTCCACTTTTACTTCCGGCACCTTGAAGCGGATGACCTCCGGCGTTTTTCCTTCCGGCGCGGGAGTGTTACGACAGTGGCCGTTGTACTTTGGCGGCAATCCCTGCGAAAGCATCGCCTGACGCTGGGCTTCGATGTCTTCCTTGCTGCAATAACAATAATACGCATCGCCGCTTTCGATCAGCTGAGTCAAATATTTTTTATAGATGGCGGTACGCTCGCTCTGGCGATACGGACCGAACTCGCCTTTTTCACTGACGCCATCGAGCGCTAGTTGGCCGCCGACGCCGATCGGCTGGGGGCCTTCATCCCAATCCAAGCCGAGCCACGCAAGCCCCTGGAGCAGTTCATCGTCATAGCGCTTTTCGGAGCGCTCTTTGTCTGTGTCCTCAATGCGCAAAACAAACGTGCCGCCGTATTTGCGCGCGAAGAGCCAGCTAAACAGCGCCGTGCGAACACTCCCAACATGAATTGGCCCCGTCGGGCTTGGCGCAAAGCGCACGCGGATGGATGTTGCTTGGGTTTTCAGATTTGGGGCGGCGGCTTCCATATTCCCCTATTTTAGCACGAAAATGGGCGCGAGGCTAGGGGGATGACGTCGCCATGACATTGATAATCTCTTTTGCATTCTTGTCATCAAGGATATTGAAATGAAATTTTTGACCGCCCAACTGCGCCCATTTTTTACCGATCGCTTCTTTATAGTCAGTATCATCTGAACCGAGAAGATGTTCGCCTTTATATTCCAACACAAAATAATTTCCCTTTTTGGTCTTTACTATAAAGTCGGGATAAAATTTTTGCTTACGCTGACCCTGGATATAAAATCCGCTCATCTCCGGATTCCTAAACCACCATGCAATATTTGGCAATCCATCTATCATCTGCGCCACGCTCAGCTCCTCGCCGTTCATCTTGAAAGCGACATCGTATGCATGGCGAACAAAATGCTCGCGGGCGATGGACGGCAATTCCGTTTTTTCGGGGAACGCAAAGCCCTCCCCTTTTGCAGCGAGCAATTTCTTGCGCTCCAATGCGAAAAAATTCGCCTCGGTCATCGCATCAATGATGCGACCAAGCGCTCGTTCAATCGCTTCGAGTACGGCATAGCGATGGATGCTCAGCACGTCAATATGATATTTTTTCAGTAAATCGTCGATAGCGGCCGAGAGAAATAGATTCATCTCGCTGAGAGAAATATATGTGCGTTGGATCTTCCCGCCAAGCCATATAAGCAAATCCGCCCGGGTAAAATCCTTATAATGATAAATCAGATTCAGCTTTCCTGACGCATCACGCACGATCTCTCCGCCCGCGGCGATGTCAATCTTCACTAAATTATTTTGCTCCACAATTTCCAACGGTATGGTCGGAATTTTGACCTTCAGAAAATTTTTCTCGCCGATCAGGTCAGCAATATAATCGAGCCGCCGAAACTTTGCGCCATCTTTTATATTCACATACGGCACGGCACTATTTTTATCGGTCATGCGCCGGTGCGCAACCGCGTCCGGCGGCTCGATCTTTTTGCCAGAAATGATTACATCCTCGTAGCCGTTCGCATGCAACCCATTGATCACCATTTGCGATGCTTCGTTAAAATTTCTGGTGGCGGCAAAGATGTACGCCGCATTCAGCGCGGCGTCGCTTTTTTCTTTCGCGCTTGGCAAGCGCATGATGCGTCCGATCGTCTGCTCCACCGAAAGCGCCGCACCGAGGTTGGAAACTGAGATTAAAATGTACGCGAACGGGCAATCCCATCCTTCGCGGAGCGCGTTCACGGTGATAATATATTTTATTTTGCATCCGCGGCCGGCCAATATTTCCGCGCTCGGTAGCTCTTTGATGTCCGCCGTCTGGATGGCGATCTCTTCCGCCGGAATCTTCGCATCCTTCTTTAAAAATTCTGCCACCTTTTCTATATTGATCGTTCCGCCTTTTGCTTTTTTCCGATCCGGCTCTGCCTGTATCAGAACGATCGGCCGGATATATTCACCTTTTTCTTTCTTTGCGCGCCGCTCAAGCTCGTTTCGCTTCTCGATGCCAGCATAGATCGTCTCTTGCCACGCAGGAATGTTCTCAAGATAGATCGGCATCTTGATCATGTGCTCCGCTTTTAGCTCGCTTGCCACGACGTCCACTAACACATTGCTTTCGCCGCGTGGCGTGGCGGTGAATTCAAGCACGAACGACGGATTCAGTCCGCCAAGCATATCGAACGAAAGCGCCGTCTGGAGATTGTGCCCTTCGTCGGCAATGACGAGCGGATTATGCAGCTTGATAATATTTGCCAAAGAATAGCGGACGCCGCCGCTTTCGTCCTTATCCAAAAATGGCAGATCCGCGCTGCCCGGCAGCCCTTCAAAATGGCTCATCAGCGCTCCGTTATCCTGATACACTTTCAGCCATTCTTTATTCGTCCGGCGAAACGACGCAAGGGTTGCGATGACGATGCAAAGATTGTCTATGATATCATTCTTCTTTATCGCCTTCGCTTCGGTCAGGTCAAAAACTTTTATGGCGTTGCCAAAGCGCTCGTCCAGCACCGCGCGATACGGATGCCGCCGATTTCGTAGGCCATCGAGCGTCTGCTTCTTGATAGCATCCGACGGCACAAACCACATCACAAGCCCGCGATCATTCCGTTCCGGCAGATAATTTCGGAAAATCTCGCCGACTGCGTGCGCCGCGACAATCGTCTTGCCGCCGCCCGTCGGGATCTTTACACACACGAATGGCGCGCCGCCAAACTCTTTCACGTGATGATACGGCCGGTTTACGAGCGCCAAAAACGCCACCTGCGCCGCCAAGGCGGCAGGATAGCTTTTGAGCGCGGCGACGTAGTCACGCAACGTGTTGATCGACGCCTGCTGGTATCGCTTTAGCTCCATTCCCTCATCATACCCGAATATGAAATTTTTGTTAAAAGATGGAGTGGATCCAGTCGGTTACAAATTGTAACCGACTGATTTTATTTTTGTAGCCTTATTTTTCGTGAGTATCCGCTATCTGCTTTGACTTCTCTTTGACGTCTAAATAATTTCTTCCATTCACCACCTTTTTGCCCGTCTTTTCTTCGAGAGCTTTTCGCGCACTACCGGAAATTTTCCCGCCCGCGCGTGCCGCGCCCTCGTTTGGCACGTAGCCTTCTGCTTTCTCCGCTTCAGCAATCTCGCGTGTGGAAAGTTCGGCGAGAGCGGTAAAAATAAGTTCCGCATCGCTCATATGGTCGCGCAAATTCTGTTGCTGTAATCCTTTCAACTCTTTATGTTCTTTGACGGTCAGCTCACTCTTGCCGAGCGCGAGCGGATGAATCTGCGGATTTGCTTCAATAAACTTCGTGAACACGCGGGAAAGGTCTTCGTCGCTCTTAATGCCAAACTTGTTCTTTGCGAGATCGAAGTATGCCATCACGTCCTCCACGGAGATCGGAATCCGATTTTGTGGATTTGCCGGATCGGGCGGATTGAACA
>JBEKBG010000020.1:0-6468 GCA_050015515.1 Minisyncoccia bacterium | reverse complement strand
GGTCTTTTTATTTCTTTACTTTGATAAGGAAATCCGATATTCTAAGACCTGAATTCGACATGCCGCGATAGCTCAATGGTAGAGCATCCGCCTGAAGAGCGGAGTAAGTGAGTTCGATTCTCTCTCGCGGCACAATTCAAGTAATATTCTTCTTGATCGTATCTTTAAGTTTTTTTATTTCTGCCTGAGAATAGCTCCGCACACTTTCGGACAATTTCCATTTCCCGCCATAATATTGCGATAGCGCAGTAAGAGCATCCTTGAGTGAATCCTCCTCGGCGATAAGAATGGATTTTTTATTTTTGGAAAATTGCCACACCGTTGGATCTATAACGTAAACTTTATTTTCTTCCACGAGAAGCAGGTCGTGAAAGCGCGCCCTGACCCTCCCTTTGTAAATATAGATCCTTGCCTTGGGGTATTTTTTATATAGCCAAAGGCCTAATAACCGGGAGATTTCACTGCAGGAATCTTGAGTAAGAACGCAAAGCGGCGTGGATTTTTTATAGCCGATCAAGCTGAAAATATATTTCTTTGCCTGCCTAATCGTTGCTTCTTTCATTTTGTGCCCCCGGTAGGAATCGAACCTACATTTAGGGATTAGAAGTCCCTCTTTCTATCCATTGAAATACAGGGGCCGTTGAAATGATCTATAAGGCCAAGTTTCCATCCGGAAATCTTCCTAAATAGATTTTTATCACAGACCACGATTGCACACGTACCATTGTACAGTATATTCTTTCTGTGATGCAATGAAGTTTGCTTTACATATATTTTGAAAAATTGCTTCTCTGGGATTCCTGTTATATCCATCCAATACTTTTTTACATCATTTGCTACATGAAGATTATGGACGTGGAGTGCAATTCGGAATCTTTCTTCGGGCACCTGGCATATCTCCCGAAACCATCGCATCATGATCCGTATCATTCTTTCATCGGCATTGGTAAACTTTGCCCGCTCGCCCTTATTTTTATCTCCTTCTGCCCAGTAGAGAGCGAGTCCGGTCAGAAATAGAGGATTTTCAGAGAGCTGTGAAAACTCCTCCCTTCCTTCCTGGACAATTATTTTTGTTAGCGCAATCCGTTTTGCTTTACGGTTACTCCCGGCGATAAAACGAGCCCTCTCCCTCCCCTTCAGTAGATTTAGAATATCAACACCATCTATATCTTCAAACCACGATGAAAGCGTCGCTTTTGAAATAGGACCTATCCTCTCACGAATTTCTCCGTATGTCTTTCCTTCCCTACGAAGACGTATGGCAATTTCTTTATCAATTCTCGTCATACCAAGACGCTAGCATATTACCCATTAAAAAATCATTAAAACTTTAAAAATTGCTTATTCCGCCTAAATAGGATACTTTAAGTAAGCAGAAAAACGGGCCGTCGTATACCGGTAGTACGCCTGCTTTGGGAGCAGGTAGACAGGGTTCGATTCCCTGCGGCCCGACAACATTTTTTTATTGACGTTTGAAAATAAAAGGGGCATGCTTACAGAAGTAAGGCTCTTTAATATCAATCCATCCACTCACAAAGAGAAAGAAGGGGCTATGCCTGCTACAAAAGTGGTCCGGGATGTGGCGATCTTTGACACATCCGTCCTGATCCATGATCCGGAAATCCTGAACAACTGTCACCGAAAGATTATCGTCATTCCGTATGTTGTCCTCGAGGAACTTGATAAAAAGAAGGGGGACGGCAATGCCGATGTGGCTGCCTCCGCGCGCCACGCAATCCGCAACCTTGAACGCCTGTTTTCTCCGGGAGATCCTTTAAAAGGGGTCCATACTCCGGGCGGCGCGATCATCTTCACGGACAGCCATACGTTCGCCCCCAAAGGCGTCCCGCGGCTCGATATGTCGGTCAACGATAACCAGATAATCGGCACCGCTCTGCGCTGGCAACGACGCAAGGAGGCTGCCATAAAGAACAATGCGACCGGAAGATTTTTTTCGGATATCGCGCAACAATGCGAGATCGGCGACACCGTTCTAATCTCAAAGGATATAAACCTCCGCGTCAAAGCGAGGGCATGCGGCCTTCCGGTGGAAGATTACCAAAAAGACCGACTGGTCTCCTCGGAATCGGAACTCTACACCGGGATCGTCCATATCCCCATGAAGGAGGACGACCTCGATGCGCTCGAGGCTGCCTTCTTCCAAAAAGGGGTGGGCAGCGGCAAGGAGAATTGCCTGGGGCGCGATGAGGTTGAAGGTTTGATCAAATTGCCTCCGTTGCTTCCCAATGCCTGCTGTATCTTTCGCGGATCGCGGGATGTTCTTGCGCTTTATCGGCCGCCGGAAAAGGAGGGCAGCGCCCACTACTTTCAACTGATCCTTGAGCCAAAAATCCCTAAGGGAGGAGGGAAGGAAATCCGGCCACGTAACGTTGGGCAGGCATTCGCCTACCCCATGTTGTGCGATCGGGAAATTTCACTTGTGGCGCTTTCAGGAATCGCCGGGAGTGGCAAAACCCTGATGGCGCTTGTGGCAGCCCTGGAACAGGTCAAACCCGACAGAGGAAGGGGTTGGTATGACCAGATCATTGTCTGCCGGCCCACCCAGGAGCTTGGGAATCCCATCGGTTATCTGAAGGGCACCCTTGCGGACAAGATGTCACCGTGGGCAAGGCCCATCGTGGATGCACTTCAGCTCATTGGCGCGGGTCGGGAATTGGAACAGGTCGAAACCACCCCTCCAAAAAAGAGAGGGTTCACACTGGACGATCTCCTGAATGACTCGGCTGATTCGCCCATAAAGGTCGAACCGTCCAACTTCATGCAGGGGCGCTCTCTTCATCACAAGTATCTCATCGTCGATGAAGTGCAGAACTTCCGTCCGAGCGACGTGAAGAAACTGATCACCCGCGCCGGAAAGGGCTCGAAGGTTGTTCTCGTAGGCGACGTCGAACAAGTCGAAAGTCCCTATCTCGACGCGGTCTCGAACGGATTATCGTACGTGATCGAGCGGATGAAGGGACAGCCCACCTTCGGACATGTGACGTTCTGGGAAAGTGAGCGTTCACCGCTCGCCGAGCTTGCAGCAAAGTTGCTGTAGCACTCCCAATGTTTTTCAACAGGGCTTCGCGCGTCCAGCGAAGCCCATTTTTTATATTGAAAATAATTCTCCCGTTGCAAAGCGTCGTCCTTTTCGCTACCATTCTCTTCGACGGCATGAATATCGCGCGCTTAGCTCAGCGGTAGAGCAACTCGTTTACACCGAGTGGGCCGGGGGTTCAACTCCCTCAGCGCGCACCAACAAAAACTAAACCCATACCTCCTTCGCTCGTACGAAGACGAATTCGCTCAAGAAGTATGGGTTTGGTTTTTGCCGCGCGAGTGAAAAAAGAAATCAGGAATTCAGCTTATAGAAATTCTCAAACAGCTTTGCTACGAGCACCGGCCCAGTGCCGCCGGGGGTTTTGGTGTAACGGATGCTCTTCTCGTCCGCGGCCGCCGGATCGAAGTCGCCGATGGACTTCCCGTCCGCAGTGCGGTTAAAGCCGAAGTCAATGACGACCGCGCCTTCCTTCAAGTGGCGCGCGCTAAAAAGATTCGCGTGGCCGGCGCCCGCGATCACGATGTCCGCGTCTCCCAGCTTGTCATGGATATTTTTGACGCTCGCGTCCAGTACCACGAGCTCGGCCACGCGATTCTGCAACCAGAATCCCACCGGTTTGCCGATCAAAAATCCCGCGCCGATCACGACCGCCTTCAGTTCGCGCAGCGCGCCCGGTTTGTTTTCCGACCCCCGATATTCGCGTCGCAATATCTCCTCCACCGTGGCCACCGACGGCGGCGCGATCTCCCCGCGCTCCGTGTAGAACGCGCCGAGCGCGGCCTCGCTCAGACAATCCACGTCTTTTTCTTTCGGAATCGCGTTCAAAACATAATAGCGATTGATCGCTTCCGGCAACGGCAACTGCACGATGAACGCGCCGCACGTTTTCGGCGCGGCGAGCCGGCCGATCTCCGCGCGGAGCGCATCGGTTGTGATCGCGAGCGGGAGCTGATGGAGCCGAAACTCAATGCCCAACTCGCGCGCGACGCGCTCTTTCTGTTTCAAAAAATTGAGGGATGCGAGATCGTCGCCCACGAGAGCCGCGCCAAAGAACTTGTCGGTTTTGGGCTGCGCGCGCAGTCGCTCTATTATATCGTTCGCGATCGTTTTGCCGTCGATGATCATCCCTGAAGTATAGCTTATTTATTATCGATGCTCGCCCATAAGTACCGCGAGCCCAAGCTGCGATATGGTTTCCACTTGGCGGTGATCTTTTCCGCCTGTGCCGGCGTCGGCGGTTTTTTCATCTTATATATACGCTGGAGCGCGTTCCGTAGGCCAAGATCGCCGTACGAGAACACGTCGTCGCGGCGCAAAGAGAATATCAAAAACATTTCCGCAGTCCAGCGGCCGATCCCCTTCACGCTCGTCAGATGTTCGATGACCTCCTCGTCGCTCAGCCGGTCGATCGTCTTGAAATTGAGCGAGCCGTCCAGCGTTTTTCGCGCGAGATCTTTAATGAAGCTCACCTTCATGCGCGACAGGCCACACTTACGCATCTTGGCCACCGGCATTTTAACGATCTCGCGCGGTGTGGGAAATTTGCGGCCCGGCGTGAGCGCCACAAAACGATTGAAGATCGTGTCCGCCGCCTTGATGGAAAGCTGCTGACTCACGATCGCTTCCACGAGCGCCTCGAACGGCCCGCGGGTGATCGTGATCTCACGCAATTTCACTCCCTCTATTATTACCTTCAAGCGGGGGTCGCTCTTCTTTAAATGAGAGATCTTTTTGTGATGAGCGATGGGCATGATGTTCTGATTGCCGGCGCTATTCGATGCCCGGCACCGGAAATCTCAGCGAGAATTTTTTGACCTTCTCGCGGATCGCGCCGAGTGCCGCTTCGTCCTCACGATGCGCGAGCGTCTCGTCGATCAAGTCCGCTACCGTCTTCATGTCGCTCACACTGCACCCGCGCGTGGTGAGCGCCGGCGTGCCGAGGCGCACGCCCGACGGATCGAGCGGCTTCCGCGGGTCGAACGGGATCATGTTCTTATTGATCGAGATACCCACTTTTTCTAGCGCCTTTTCCGCCTCCTTGCCGGTGATGCCCTTGCTGCCAAAAACGTCAACGAGCATCAAGTGATTGTCCGTGCCGCCGGAGATGATGCGATATCCTTTCGTGGCGAGCGCCGCCGCGAGCGCCCGCGCGTTCGTGATCACGTTCTTCGAATACTCGGCAAACTCCGGCTTCAGCGCCTCGCCGTACGCCACCGCTTTTGCGGCATTGATGTGATCGTGCGGGCCGCCCTGCACTCCCGGAAACACGGACTTGTCGATCTCCGACGCGAACTGCTCGCGGCACATGATCATCGCTCCGCGCGGGCCGCGCAAGGTCTTGTGCGTGGTCGTCGAAACAACATCACAGAACGGAATCGGATTCTCGAGCTGCTTCCCCGCAATCAACCCCGCGATGTGCGCGATGTCAGCGAAGAGAAACGCGCCGCACTTGTCCGCGATTGCGCGGAAGCGTGCCCAGTCCATCGAGCGAGAATACGCCGAGAATCCGGCGAGGATCATTTTTGGTCTTTCGCGAAGCGCGATCGCCTCGACTTCATCCATGTCAATGATCTCGGTTTCTTTATTCACAAAATATGGAATGATCGTATAAAGCTTTCCGGAAAAGTTTAGCGGGTGCCCGTGCGAAAGATGTCCGCCCTGGTCGAGCGAGAATCCCAATACTTTATCGCCCGGCTGCAACAGCGCCATGTACACGGCCAGGTTCGCGGGCGATCCGGAGAGTGGTTGCACATTTACGTGCTCCGCGCCGAACAATTCCTTCGCGCGCGTGATTGCCAAGTTTTCCGCCTGGTCGATGATCTCATTGCCGCCGTAATACCGTTTGCCCGGATATCCCTCACTATATTTATTGGTGAGGATGGATCCCATCGCGGTGAGCACCGCCGTTGAGACATAGTTCTCGCTCGCGATCAGCTCAATTCCCTCCTTTTGCCGCTGCTCTTCCCGTTTGATGATCTCGTACACCTGCGGGTCTTCTTTTTGTATGGCAGCATAGTTCATGAAATGTTCGTTAAATTAACTGGTTAATATGATCTCCCGGCCATCTATTCTTTATATAAGAGATGTTACACCATGGCCTAATCATACTCCCAAAATATTGAAAAAACAGCCAAAGCCATGTACATTAAGGATGCGGACGAGCCGCCCGCACTGGGCGGCGAATTCTATGATGGTGCCTATAGCTTACCTTTGGCAGCGAGGGCATAGTGAAAATTCTATTTTTACTATGCACGAGCGAACCAAAGGGACTATATTACGCTTCGTAATATAGTCTATGGTAAAGCTCTACATGGATCCATCCGCAGTTTATGATGGTGCCTATAGCTTAATGGTAAAGCTCCGCTCTGTGGCAGCGGCAATACGGGTCCGATCCCCGTTAGGCACCC
>JBEKBG010000019.1:0-10908 GCA_050015515.1 Minisyncoccia bacterium | reverse complement strand
GTTTCTTACGACGTTGGCGGTACTCGCCCTCGTGGTGGTGGTCTTCGTTCCTGGCATCCTCGCTCTGGTAGTCGCGCAGCTCATCGCTGCGGTGGCGCCATTGCTCGGACCGGCCTTGGTGATCTTCATCATCATTGTCGCGTTCCGCACGATGCTGGGCGGTGGTCGCCGTCGACACTGACTCTTTCGGGGAGTCCGGGATTGATCCTCCTGCGAACAGAACGGATCACTCTTTTTGAGCTCGGGAGCAGTGATGCTCGTTGGCTCAAAATAGGTATCGCTCTTTGTTTTTTATTCGTATAAGTCCTGAACCGGAAACGGCAGGCTGCGGATGGAGGCGTTATGAAGGGGATCGTCTACAGTGCCGATAATTACGAAACATCCATCTGTTTCGGTGGCCTCCATCTCATGCAGTGGAACTATCCCAGTGAAGGGGATCTCCACTCGAGCGCGGGTTGGGAGGTTGTGGGCCCCTGTGATGGTTCATGCAAAAGAGAGGAAGAAATTCCTGCTTTTGTCATCCGCATGATTCATCGCTTCGAAACAACCGGTAAGCCCCAAAAGAGGCAGACCTACCCAACGCGTCGAAGTTTCTGATTACAGACAAAGGCCCGGTGCAAGCCTAAATTGCGCCACCCTTTTTGAGCTCGGGAGCACGCGCTCGCGATCTCAAAATAGGTATCGCTCTTTACAAGGAGGAACTCGTGAAAATCCACGCTGATGATGAATTGATCTCAACGCTTGAACAGCTGTTCGCGGGCATTGAGGAGGAATGCGCGATCGTCTTGATCGACAAAAAGGATGCGAATGGCATTCGCCAAACCGCATCAGGGCTCGACGACGCGCTCGCGCTGATCCGTGAACGCACCGCACTCCCCATCGTATTGCTCGGGTGGTTGACCGAAGAGCACTACGCAAAGGACGTTCGGTGGGCCGAAGTCAGGCAGTCGCCTCACGTCGCCTTTCGCCGCTTACCGGCAGCGAAGGAGGACGTCGTGTCCGCACTTGCGGAAATTACCTCGGCAAGCTGATCGATCCAACCGGGAGCCCCACCGGTACAACAACGGGATGATCTCGAGTGGCCCTCGGGAATAAGAAGGAGGTGAAAGGATGAACACGACCAGAGTGCACGTGAGCGGCTGGGACCATAGCCGCACCGTTATCTTCGGCGATGATGGCGTCCAATTCGAAGTCGGAATGGACCACAACCATTGTCCCACGTGTGCCGCGCGTGTCCGTCACGTCGAAAGGGCTCTTTTTCGTAAGGGGATGAGTGCCGATTGGCGGGGTGGACGCGGGAGCGCTCTCTACGTAGTGCTTCCTCGCTTGCCGGAAGGCAGGGAGTTGAAGCAGTATGTCGGGGATGCTCTCGATCTTTGCCTCGCGTAGGTGAAGATCGGACGGCGCACGTTGAGCGGGGATCCTGCGCGAACAACGCTGATGCGCTTCACGGCGCTTAAGCGAGATGCGAAGCCAGCCACTTCGCATCTAATAAGGCAGGGCGAGACCGCAGCAAAAACGGAATGATCCACCTTACGGATCACCCTTTTTGAGCTGATCATCGGATGGCCGGTTCAAAAAGGGTAGCGATACCCTGCAGCACATTCCAAATCGAAGGAGAGAATCCATGTCTAAGCAGAGCGAACTTTTTGCCAGCTTCATCGCGACAGGCACAGGCAATCTTCTCACGCCGCGCGAGTCTCGCGTGGTTACCCAGATTGCGGAAGGTGTCCATGTTGGCGTGATTGCCGAAAGTTTCCAGGTGACTCGTGAGCGGGTCCGGCAAATCGCTAGCAAGGCCGCCCGACGCATCAACCGGATAAATCGGGAAGCGAAAGCAGCGAAAGACTTTGTCGCGCTAAGCACGACACTGCCTTCTCCGCTTGATATTCCACTGGAAGAACTGGCATTCCCCATCCGCTTGCATTACTCGCTTCAAAACCTCCGGGTTGAAAAACTCGGCGATATTGTGAAGCTGGGACGGCGGGGGCTCTTGCGCGGTCGTGGAATCGGGCAAAGCTTTATGTGGAGGATAGACGACACCCTCGCCCACTTTGGGCTCGAGCTTCCGCTTGAACCGAGCGGAGAACTGCCCGGCATCAATTCATAACCCTGGGAGCCGCACCAGCATAAAAACGCGATACGCTCGGATGGCTTCCGAGAAAGAGGAAGGAGGTGAGACGATGCAGGGATTGATCTATAAGGAACACGAGACCTGGAACAGATGGGGAGATGAGCTCTATACGATACGACATATTTGTATAGATAAAAAGCTCCATATCGCTCAGGAATTTTGCGAGGGATATTCCCTTAAAATTCTAGGACCGTGCGACGGAAGCTGTGTGCGCGTGATTGATGTCGATGCCGACGTCAAAGCCGCAGCAGAGGATTGTATCGCCACCGGAGATTTCACAGCGAGAGTTGTTCTTACTCGCTCGTATGAGATCGAGGACGAGCCCGTTTGCGAATATGACGACCCATCGGAAAACGATGAAGTCGTTGAGCAAATGAGCGGCGACGCCTCCAAAGGCGGGACGGTAACCCTTGGTGAGCTCATAGATTTTAAACATTGTGAGCGCTCCGCTGGCAACCGGCGACCTTCGAGGTGATACATTCATGTCCTCCGTGAGCGGGAATCCCACACGAAATCAGATGAAGTCAGCCACTTCATCGCCAATAAGGTGGGGCGAGACCGCAGAGCCTGGTGCAAGCTTATTGCACCACCCTTTTTGAGATCGGAAGCAAAGATGTTTGTGATCTCAAAATAGGTATCAGCTCTTTCTTAAATTTCTTACATCCCCAAAAGTCATTCCCTTAGATGGTTTTTGGGGGTGCAAGGCAGAAATGCAGCTGCCGTCCTGGATAAGCCCTAGTCAACCGCTACCTCGCGGAGCAATGTCGGATTCTTGATGATTTCGCATGCGATATTGTCAGAACTGACATCCGCGGATGTGCGTGGTCTCGCAGAAATGCGGGGCACCCACGCAGAGAGGCCGAACCTTGTGGGAAAGGGTCGGAAATGCGGGGAGGAAAAGAGAATGCTCCCAAATGTCTTTCTCACTGCAAAGAGGGCGCCGGTTCAATCCCGACGCCCTTTATCATTTCTCGCAGAAATTTTTTGACACCAGTCGCGCGATACTGTATAAAACGCGCAGGAGGATCGTATGGGTAGCAATTTCGGGTTGTTCCTTTTCTTGCTCATTGTCATCACGTTCTTTGCCCCGCTCTTCATGGGCGGTGGAGTACGTAAACCGCAACCAGCGTTGCGCGACATTGAGTTGAAGCTGCTCAAGAAAGCCGTACGTAGAGCGTATGTCTGGTATATGATCGGCGTGACGCTCTATGTCGGCGGGATGGTGGTGGCTTTCCCGGCCTCCATAGGGATGTTCAATCTTCCGCGCATTGTTCGCTTTGAGGAAATCGATCTGCAAACCCAGGTCGTGATCTATAACCACTTCGTCCTCACCAGCCGGGAATTCGACATCTACTTTCTTACGCTTCCGTTATTTCTGCTGGCGGCAGCGCTCGGCATGCGGAGATTTGAAAAAAGCCACGAGATCATGAAGGGGCTCGAACAACGGATAAAAGAGCTTTCTTGAGCGTGACGCTGCCCGTCACCTCCTACCGAAGCCGCATGGTTCGCCCAGCGGCTTTTTATTTATCCCACCAAACAGGTTCTGACTTCGTATACTGAGGCACCCAACGTACGAACTGATATCAAAACCCCAACACCGAGGGATGTCGGTTATAATAGAACGATGGGTACTGTTGATGCTGCGCGTGGATTTTTAGGGATGACGATGGCGTTCCATATTTTTTTCGCCCTTTTTGGCGTCGGCATTCCGCTTATGGCTTCACTCGCAGAGCTGATCGGCATCATAAAAAAAGATAAAGACTTTATAACAATGGCGCGGCGGTGGGTGTTCGCCATGACAGTGCTTTTTGTTGTCGGCGCCATATCGGGCACCATCGTCTCTGTGGTATTCGTGGTGCTTTTACCGCCATTTATGGCTATCGTGAGCAAAGCGATCATCCTACCGTTCAACTTGGAGACCTATGCATTCTTCCTCGAAGCGATCTTCCTCGGTATCTATGCCTACACATGGGATCGCTTTAAAACTCCGTGGATACATTGGCTGACTTCCCTGCCGATCATCATCGGCTCGCTCGCCTCCGCATTTTTTATCACCACTGTGAATGCTTTTATGAGTACGCCACAGGGGTTCACGGATATTAACGGCGTGATCGCAAACGTCAACCAGTGGACTGCTATGTTCAATCCGACGACGTCGAACGAGACGACGCACTCCATTCTGGCGTACTACGCGACGACGGCATTCGTCTTCGCCGCCGTCGCGGCGTTCCAATTTATACGGAAGGGAAAAATTGATGCGGAGGGCTATCGCAAAAAGATGCTCGTGTTCTCTCTTCTGGTCGCAATCGTGTTTTCGCTGGCTGTCGTTGTGAGCGGCGACACCTCCGCGCGTTCCATAGCGCACAATGAACCGGAGAAATTTGCCACGATGGAGGGGGTGATGCAGACCGAATCCGACGCACCGCTCACCCTCGGCGGGATCACCACCCCGAGCGGCATCAAAGATGGCATCCGGATCCCGGGGATGCTCAGCTTCCTCGTCGGCGGATCGCGTCAAGTGATCGTGATCGGGCTGAACGCGTTCGATCCCTCAACATGGCCGGAGCTTACCATCCACTATTATTTTGACGGCATGGCGGTGATCGGGTTCATTATGCTCGGCGTACCAATCCTTTTCTTTGCGCTGTGGGAGTGGCGGCGGCGATGGGCATTTTCGAAGATCGTGTTGTGGGCAATTTGGATTACCGGCGTACTGTCGATTATTGGCGTTGAACTAGGTTGGATGCTGACCGAAGAAGGACGGCAGCCGTACACCATCCGCGGCTTCCTGCTCACCGCGAATGCATTCACCAACTCTCCCGTCGCGATCGCCTACGCCGTTATTTTCCCGATCCTTTATATTGTCCTTTCTATCGTTACGCCGTGGGTTCTCGTCTCCCACTACCGAAAACACCGACTATGATATGACGGACTATTACATCGCCGCCACCGTCACCATCGTTTCGCTTTTTATCTACGCTGTTCTTTTTTCCATTGAGTGCGGCGCGGCCCTCTTTATCTTCGCGCCAAAACTTGCGGGAATGGATGGCGACAACCTTATACGGAAATATATCAACCCGGCTTGGGAAACCACAAACGTTTTTTTGATCTTTGCCCTTCTGTGGCTCATTGCGTTCTTCCCCGGAGCGGCCCCTATTTGGGGACATGCTCTTATTACCCCATTCCTCATATTCCTTGTCGTTATGGGAATCCGGTCTGTGGGCATGCTCTACGTTTTTTATAAAGAGGGCGATAGCCGCGTGATGAAATTTCTGCTTCTCGTTGCAAGTCTCGCCGCGCCGATGGCGCTCGCCGGCGGGGTTTTGCCCTTCTTTATCCTGGGGAGTATGCCGTACGGCATACCGAAGCTACTTCTCGCGTTATGTTTCGCCGGTATGGCCTTTTTTACTACGCTTTTTATTTCCTCCTCATTTTTTGATTATCTCGCAGCGCGGAACAAGCATTATGCACTGGGCAGCCTCGCTCTCTTCACCCGTAGCTCAATGATCGCTTTCATTGCCATCGTCTTCTTGTCATTTTGGGCATTTAGAAATATGGCTCCGCGCATTGCGATGGGGATGCAGGGTTGTCTCCCACTGATCGCTATCCTCGCTGTCATAAATCTGATATTCACGTTTTTTATTGCTCGACGATACATCGCCGCACATTTTGCGTTCGCCATCGCCCTCTTTGGTGTGATATTTTTCTCAGTTATGTTTTCGCAGTTGCCCTATATAATCTATCCCACGGTAACAATATTTTCAGCATTCACCGACCCTACTTCGGCAGGTATTATGCTCTCTGCATCTGGTATTGCGGCGCTTGTCATCCTTCCCTCACTTGGATTGTTGTATTATCTAGTGATCTTAAAAAAATATCCAGGGATGGGCATTGATAATAAGGGATGCTATGGTGAGCGCCAAACCATGGAACAAGAGAATTGCCAGGACGATGGCATACACTAGCAGCCAGCCACGGATACCTTTCTTCATCTTATGATTATAGCTCTATTCCCTTGGCGCAAAAGGAGGAACGATGTTCGAAGGATTCTGCAGCGCGAAAATTCTATCGCTGACTCTTTGAAAGCGATCGAATAGAAATGACAAATACGAGGATGCTTAAAATGCCGGTTAGATATTGTGGAAGCGAAGTCACTTCCCCCACCTTAAAAATATCATGGAAAAAGAGAAGGTCGACGAACAAGAACCCTACAATAAGTATTATGTCTATTATTTTTCTCATGTTTACAGTATACAACACCTTCTTGGCACGAGACATCGGACCAGGTTCGAACCTATTTTATATCTTTTGATCCCCTTTTGGCACCCCAAAAAGCAATTTTTTAAGACCGGCTGATTCCTTATTTGAGCTGCGACCATACACTCCCCGCATCCAGATACTCGTTGTTTCAGTTGTAGCATATATTCCTTATTAGTCAGGATCTTTAGAATATTGTCGGATCTAGAACCCGGCGTTAGAATATTGTCGGGTTACTGCCCCATAGTGGGGCTTATTATAAACAACTCAAATGGGAAATAGAATTAATTACCGCGTGAGCTCTATTTGTTTTGCAAGCGCATATGCGGCCGAGAGGTCGCTGTCGCTCTCGACGAACACTCGCCCGATAACGAGTACTGAATTGTTCGGCGAAGAAATCTGTATCGTTCCCTGCGGCACGGCTCCTTTCCAGCCAACGCCGCTGATGAGATAGCCGCCAGCATTGGTTCCCGTGGTGCGTTTGCCGATATAGGCGAAATTAGTGCCGTCCGATGGATCAGTAAACTGCACCGCGTAATAGCGGCCTGCCATATCCGGCACGTGGAGAACTTGCGGCCCCTTAGAGAGATCGAGGACGCCGACGGTATAAAGCGTGTCGCGGTTCGTGCCATAACTCATCAATTGCGAACTTCCGGGTGGAAGTGAATAGTGGAGAGGGTCCGCAAAAAGTGCTTGGGGCTGCGTATAGAGTGTATTTATCGGAATGGGGCCGTCGCCGAACCCTTTAACGAGAGTAGCTCTCTTATATCCACGCAAAACGATGCGCGGCCAGAAGTAGATGAAAACGAACGTTCCGAGCACCCACACGATGACTGCCACCACGGCTTCCGCAATAAAACCACTCCCTACGGTGAGCTGCTGGTAGACGGCCCATGCAAGGATCGCCAGTATGGCGAACGTAACGAGATATTTATATTTGAGAATAAGCCTGTTCATATCATTTTACTTTAATAACTGGCGGCACATGGTACGAGCCGTCGAGAATAGCCGCACCGGGCATATATACGCGCAGCCAGAGTATGAATTTGCCCGTGGGTGCGGGTAGCCAGTTGGATTCATGCCCTTCGGGAGCTGTGTTCTGGATGTAAATGTCGGTCGAGCCGTCAGGATTTTGCGCGAGTTGAGAACGATCGTTAACGATGTACCGATTGAGCGGATTCTTCACAAAATCATTGTTCGCATCACTCATGGTCAGCGACCAGAATGCATCGTTGGGTGATAGACCGCCCGGCGGGAAGTGCATAGTGTAGTTGCCTGTGCCAGCTACGCTCGTCGTCCAATACATCGCCTCTTGGGGTACATTTACAGGGCCGGGAAATACTTGATAGCTCGCGGCTCGCAGCAACATGCCGTTGCCGGGTACGCCGAATCCATACATGGTGCGCCAGCCATTAATATTCTTGATCTTGGTACGTCCGACAAGTTGAGCCGTGATGAACGCCAGCACGCCGCCGATGATGATTCCCTGCACGACGTGCGTGACGCTGACCCCTGCGAGTAACGAAGCGAAAAGATTGCTGATTTGTTCCATGGAGATTCGTTAGTAGACGGTCTTAATCTTATGCTACTCTACTATTACTTGAAGTATTTCCACTTTACTCCAATATAGATTGCGAAAAAGATTGCAATGGCCGTGCCAATGATAATAGAAAAGGACTGAAGGAAAGAATTGAGCGGGTAGTAGCCAAACGCGACGAAATTGATGCGCCCGATAATAACGAAAATAAGGCATGCTTCGGCAATAATTGCTGCCCATCTTTTCATCGTCAAAAGAAATAATCCGCCTATCGCATAAAGTGCACCGATTCCCATACCCCAAAAAGTCGATACGGCAACACTGGCAGTAGAAAGAAGCCCCAGAAAGTTATGAGTGAATCCTGTCGCAATCTCCGCGAGACCGAAGACAATCATGAGAACAGCGACGATCACGATGCCCGTAGGACGATTTTGATTTGTCATAGTTATCTTATTTTTATCCCTTCGGCTCAAACAACTTCGCGTCTATGCCAACCTGCCGAATCCAAGCGGCGGTATCCCAATAGTTTTGCTGCTCCGCGATAAGTCCTTCGGCGTTCACGCGGAAAAAAGCGGCGAAGGGTAGCTTGTAAGATTTGTTTGTCGGGGCTATAGCTCCCGTGGGCCAATCTAAAGAGCCAGTGAACGTGGCAGTCTCCAGAACCTCGCAGACCACTCTGTCGCCTTCGGCTGTCATGCTCACAACTTCCTCTTTTAGATTCGGAAAGGATTTCTCAAACAGCTTAAGTCCTCCCGCCACCATATCTTTGCTCGTAGCGCGGCCTTGGCTCATGGGACTTCGCAAAACATAGTCAGGGGCAAGTACAGAAAGTACGCCCTCCTGATCGTGCTTGGTATACGCCTCCCAGTATTTAGTTACGGTTTCTTTGGGGGTCATGTTATTTCTTTGCTTTTTCTTCGTTCATTTTGAATACCTCATCAAGCCAGTCAAACATCACTCGATGTTTAAGGCCGAAGTTGTCGATCTGACGATAGTTGCCTCCATCTTCGGGTGTAAATAGGTGCAGAGCCGTGTTCTTGTTCGCTATGTTTGCAATGGCCTCGCGAGCTTGCTGAATAAGTTCCGGATAATCACGCGAATCATTAAGGGCGAGCGTTGGACACGTGATGCTATGCGTATCTACCTTCATCTTCTTGATTGCTTCAGGACTGGTGATGCCCCAAACCCGCGAAATAATCGTGCGGGCATTCGAGGCCAGCGTTTCCTTGCCTTCAGATCCGGGAAGGACGGACTTGAGGAACAATGCTGCGATAGGTTCCATATCAGAAACCAGCGGGTCGACCACGCATGCGGCGATGCGATGCTCGTATGCCGCCGCGCGGGTCATGATATATCCGCCGCCTTCGCCTCCTCCATAGACAGCAATCCGAGAAGTATCCACATCGCTCCGCGCACACAAGTAATCAATCACGGCTTTCATCGGCACTTCGGTATCGGGGCGGGATATAATCCCGTTAAAAGAATTCAAGCCAACGCCCGGCAAATCAACCAAGAGCGCGTTATACCCCCGTTCAAGCGCGGGAGGCCCAACCCAATAGTAGAGTTCTTCGCTCGCATTATCGCCAATGATGATTGTAGGACGCTTTTGCCCGCTGGCATCCGGCCGCAGGAAATACCCCGGAAGGACGGTGTCCTTATACGGGATTTGGATGACCTCGATAGGCGGATCACTCAAGGCCGCGAACTTCTTGAAAAGCATACGCGATTTCTCAATCATAGCCCGATAGCGTGGATCTGATGCTGGCCATGCCCACGCGACGTTGCGGTAATAGGTGACTGCACGCAGATAGCTATCCCTTGCACTGACCTGATGCCCCTGCGATTCGGCGACGTTAGCGATCCTTTCCACCTTCTCCGCAAGGGTATTCCATGCAGCCCTCCAACTCTCAACGTCTCCTTCTTTTATCTGGGCGGCGGCGGAATAACATTCACCAATCTCGGAACCTTTGAAGCCATGCTTCGCAAGAGTGAGAACAAAATCGAGATCCATGACAGGGTCTTTGAAATACATGCTCTTCTTCTCGTTCCCGTTTTCTTTTGATGCCATATTTTATTTTTTTTCCTTTTTGAACTCGACATTCGTATAATCCATCGTCCCGGTGAGCGGACCGTCCTTCGATGCATCCCTGCTGTTCTTCAAGCCCGCCGC
This sequence comes from Minisyncoccia bacterium, assembly GCA_050015515.1. Lineage (GTDB taxonomy): Bacteria > Patescibacteriota > Minisyncoccia > UBA6257 > 2-01-FULL-56-20 > JAKAGE01. The sequence goes on along the minus strand of JBEKBG010000019.1, from coordinate 810 downwards.
GCCTTTCGCGCACGCCGCAGCGGCCTCGTCTTGCGTGAGAAGCTGAGTCGCATTAACTTTATCAAACGCTTTGCCGTCCCATCCCGCCCTCATGCCGATGATAAGCCCCGCCATATCTTCCGCCTTTTCCACTTCGACTATCGCGACGAGATCGTATTCGCCGAAGGAGTACCATATGCCGTGTATCTTCGCACCGACCTCCTTGAACAGCCCAAGCATGTCGGGAGGCCTCTTGAAATCATCCGTGTCCGTGGTGACGCGGTACTTCCATGTGTACGGCGAATAGGTTCCCTGCAGTAGGAACCATGCTGATGTTGTTTTCTTTTCGGTATCCATGTATTTGTTTTTTTTATTTATAGAGATAATGATGATTGCCGGGTTCAGTGACGGTCAGGAAGTCGAAATATTCTCTGATCTTAGTGAGCTTGCCATCCTGAATATCGCAGCTCAGGATGATCGGGATCTCGATCGTAGTGCCCGGAGCCGGTCTATTGGTAGACGCTGGCCACTTATCCGTGACAACGGCCTTGTGCACGTATTCCCAAATGAGCTTCGTTCCCTCGGTATCGGTGAAAACATTGAACGGCAGCAGTCCTTCGCCTGCCCCGTGGGTCCTCGCCGCCACGGATCGCGTTGCGAGCTCCCGTATTTTATCGAGTCCTTTGAACGTCTCGCCGGTGGCCATGACCACCCACTCCCCGTCGGGAGACCAAAGCTTCATCACTGCGTCTATGTCATCGTGGGTCATCGCCTCGTTGAACGCCTTAACGAAATCTGCTGTGTCCATATTTTTGTTAGTGTTAATTTTAG
>JBEKBG010000018.1:0-11097 GCA_050015515.1 Minisyncoccia bacterium | reverse complement strand
CCTCCGCCGACAGACGCCTGTAATCCTGACGATCCGGTGGCAAGTCCCGAGTGCCCATCGGCGACCAGCGGAACGTGTGCACCGAATTCTCAGGGGGTGACGCAGTGCACGTATACGGATGGAAGCAGTTGTTCGTGTGGAAATGACGGTACCGTGTCATGTATCAATCCGGATGGAAGTTCCATGACCGCTCCGTCCGGCGTGTGCCAGGGGACGTGCGGGGCTGGTTTAGTGCAAACGGCCAGCGGACAGTGCATCGTAAACTGCGGATTGTACCCTAATGACCCGAGCTGTCCCGGCGCCCCCGCGAGTACGCTCGATGACTATTGTGCGCAGAATCCCGATGATCCGACGTGTGAGACGAGCGCCGATTGCACAAGCGATCCAACGAGCCAAGCGTGCCAGGATTATTGCTCCCTCAATCCTAATGATCCGGCGTGCAATGGCGGTTCGAGCTCGTCGGATTCGTGCGACATCAATCCCGTTCCCAGCTGTCCCGATTACTGCGACTACTACCCCGACGATCCGAGTTGCGACGGCGGAGACGGTAGCACGGCCGCGGTCAGTGCCTCAAGGTCATCGCTTGCCGCAAACAATGAGACATCCCCACAATCTATGGTTGACCAGACAGCGATCATTTCTCGATCGCTCGAAAGCCTCCTCGGGGAAGTAGAGAATATTCTGAAGTCGTTGTGATCAAAAAATAAAGAGCGCCTCTCGAAACGAATTCCGAGGGGCGCTATTGGTAGTGCGCAGGATACCGATTGAGGGTAACGGCGGTCTTCGGAACCCTCCCATCAACGATGCACGTCGGGGCGGAAGTCACCACAATCAGATATGCGACAACTTTTCCTTGGCCGTCCTTTATTGGCGGGATGGCTAATCTCAGTCCCGATCCAGGTCGTTTGGCAATTTCGATTTCCCTTCGGACAGATTCATCATTCTTCGTTTGTCGGGCGATTTGAAACTCCTTTTGAATCTGGGGCGGGATAGAGGCCATGCCATTTTTCCCCGCACATGGATTGTTTGATTGAGCGGTCCCAGTCGGTGGGAAGAGAAAGGGGGTGACGAAGAGCAGAAACAGGAACCATTTCATAAAGAAACCTCTATGTGGATCATAACATAAATAGAATATAAGTCAACGCTCCAAGAATGAGACATCGACACAAGACACCTGTTTTATGTCTCATTTGTCTCATGTGATCAAAAAAGCCTTATTTTACGGGCATCGATTTTTCAGAATGAGACACGCCTCTGTGCCAAATGGGACACCCTAAAATGTGTCCCATTTTGTCCCGTTTGTTCCATTTGCTAGGGTCGTGGCACAGAAAATGGGACACCAAAAAGCATCCCTGCTGTGTGCCATTCGTGCCAAAATGTGACATGCCGAACCAGTGTCACATTTGTAACATTCTGGGCGTTGCATTTGGAGAGTCACATTTCAAAATCCCAAAAACCCGTTGTTTTTCAGGCCATCTGAGCTAGGGCTTGCCCAAGCGGAACATTTTCTGAAAGTCGCACATGGCGTTGCATTTGTTACATGTTGCATTCCGGACAGGTGTCCGAAATGGCCGCGGAGTGTCCAATCTGTCCGATTTGATCCTGCGGGGCGATGACTGATTTTTTGGCTTTGTTTGGGTTTTTGCTGAAGGGCTTTATATAGCGACCGAGGTACCTCCGGCGCTCGAAAGACCCCTCGAAATCCCCTATACTATTTTCATATCCTAGCGATCGAGGTCCTTCCAAAGGAAGGGGAAGGGTTACCCTCGGAAATCCCAAAGGATGCTTGTGGGGCTTGCATCTGGTTGCACCCCTTCAAGTTGGAGACGTTGGAAGGGCACAAAAAAAGAAAAACCATTGTATTCGCCTCCATGCAGATGACCGTTCGGCGAATACAATGGTTTTTCTTTTGGATTGGAAAGAGAGATTGATTTTTTTGCGAGGCTCTATATAATGAATCCGTAAAGCGGGTATCGTATAACGGTATTACATCTGGTTGCCAATCAGACGACAGGGGTCCGACTCCCCTTACCCGCTCACTCGCCGATAGAAAAATTTTACTGGTATGAAGATATCATTGATCGTAGCGATGGGGGAGAGCAGGGTGATCGGCGGGAGCGGCCATCTCCCGTGGTATCTTCCGGCCGACTTCAAGCATTTCAAAGAACTTACGATGGGCCATCCGATCGTGATGGGCCGCAAGACGTTCGAGTCGATCGGTAAGCCATTGCCGGGGAGGGTGAATATTGTCATCACGCGTGATGCGAATTATCAGCGCGAGGGAATTGTAGTCGTAGCGTCTCCCGATGCGGCGGTTGCGGCGGCGGCAGCCGCCGCCGAGGGAGCAGACGAAGTATTTATTATTGGCGGTGCGGAAATATACAAACTTTTTTTGCCGCAGGCGGATAAACTATATATCACAAAAGTGGCCGGTGATTTTAAGGGCGATGTGTTTTTTCCGGAATGGGAGAAGAAAGAATGGCAGCTGGTGAGCTCCGAAGAACACGAAAAAGATGAGAAAAATGCTTTCGATTTTGCCTACTTGGTGTACGAACGAAAAAGTGCTTAACTATTAATATTATGATTATGAAACCTTTTGCGGAACGAACCCCGGACGCACAATATCACAACCTTCTCAAGAAGATATTCGAGGAAGGGCAGGATGTCCTGCCGATCCACGGAGAAAGGGCAAAGATGCTCATCGGGCAACAGCTTCGCTACGATATTTCGAACGGGTTTCCGGTGATCACCGAGCGTGATCTTTCCGGGTCGCTCTTTGCCGGCGCGCTTGCGGAGCATGTGGCGTTTTTGAACGGCGCACGCACGCAGGCGGAACTCGAAAAGTTCGGTTGTAAATGGTGGAGTAAGTGGGTTACCAAAGAGAAGTGCGATATTTTCGGCTTGCCGGAGGGCGATCTTGGCGACGGTTCCTACGGTGCGGCGTGGGTGACCTTTCCCACGAAGGAGGGCGAGCCGTTCAATCAGATTAAGCATGTGGTCCAGCAAGTAAAAGAGCGTCCGTATCTCCGCACGCACTTTATCTCGCCATGGATTCCGCAATACACGATTCAGCACGAAGGGCTTACGAGAAAAGTGGTGGTGGCGCCGTGTCATGGATGGATCCATATCCTCGCGTTCCCGGAAACAAAAACACTTTCCATCCATCACTTCCAGCGAAGCGCGGATTTTCCGGTCGGTGTCCCGTTTAACATCATCCAGTACGCGGCGTTCGGTATGATGCTCGCGCAGATCGTTGGCTATGAGCTCAAGGATATCATCTACACATTCTCCGATGTACACATTTATGAGAGCCAGTATGGAAAGGTGAAGGAACTTCTCGCACGTGAGCCGAAGCGGTTGCCGACGGTAACGCTCGATCCTTCAGTTTCGACCGGAGCGGTGGACGATATATTTAAATTCCGGCCGGAGCACTTTGTATTAAGCGATTACGAGCCGCATCCAAAAATGTTCATTCCCACTCCGGTATAGCCATGAGCGACTTTGTGAATTTCGATAACACCGCACATCGGCCCGGGGGCACCTATGGCAATGTGATAAGCCAGATACAGAAAGACGGCGTGTGTCCGTTCTGCCCGGAGAGCTTGGCGAAGTACCATAAAAATCCGATTCTCAAAGAAGGGAAGTTTTGGCTGTTAACGGATAATTTTTATCCGTACGAAGGGACAAAATATCACGAATTGCTTATTCATAAGGCGCATATTACCTCATTCGCGGAAATTTCAAAGGAAGCGTGGGTGGAATTGAATGAGTTTATAAAAGATTTCGCGCAGGAAAATAAGATTCCGGGCGGCACATTCATCATGCGCTTTGGTGACACGCGCTATACCGGCGCGAGTGTCGCTCATCTTCATGCAAATTTTGTTTCGCCCGACGGTGAGAATAAGGATCGCAAGCCGATCATCGCGCGAATCGGGTAGCGCGCGCTTCCGACGTATTATTTAACCAGCGTGATCTTGACGCCGAACGCTTTCAAAATATCCTCCGCATCAAGCACGGAATATCCTTTTGAATAATAGACCTCTTTGATGCCGGCAACGGCGACGAGCTTGGCGCACGCGGGGCAGGGGAAGGTGGTCACGTAGATCGACGCGCCCTCCGTGGAAATACCTTGCTTTGCGGCTTGGGCAATGACGTTTGCCTCACCGTGGATGAACTTGCCGAGATCTTTGTACTGCGCCTCGCCCGCGTCGAAATTGCTGCGAGGGTCGCCGAGCGCGTTCAATGTGTATTCAGAAGGGAGCGCGGTGTTGTGCGCGATGATCACGGGTTTTTTGTCGCGGACGAGGATCGCGCCGATCTGCCGCCACCAGTCGGGGCTTTTCTTTGATTCCTCAAATGCCGATGCCATGATCTCTTTATCGAATTCGTTTTCGGAGATGACGCGGTCGGGTGGCACCTGAAATTCAGTGGTGGAGATCTGCCGATCCCAGCGGAGAAAGACGGAAACATATTGCACGGATCTATATTTTAGGTGCTCGTTGGCAAATAGGCGATTCACTTCTTCGTCGGGCGTGACAATCGGTGCGGGGTCATCAAAAAGTTCCTGGAGGTTATTTTTATCAAGCACAACGATCTTGGAAAATAGCTTCAGACCCTCGACGAGCGATTTTATTTCCTCGGGTGCAAGCGCGCGAATATCGCGGTCCATGCGCGGCGCTTCAAGCACAAAGTCAGGCCCGAGGACATATAATGTCCCTGGATATTTTTTAAAGAAGTCGATGTATCCCTTGTGGAGCGCAGGGATATAAGAAACGGTTGCGTATTGCATATTCGGTTGACGCTGTTCGTTAGTTCTTGCGGATATCGTTGATAAAATTCTCCGTCAGCTTCCGGATCTCGTTTGCAAGTTTTTCCGCGCCTTCAATCGTAAGACTTCTAATGCGGGCAGTCGTGGACGTGGCTGCTTGCGGAGGAAGGACTACGATCTCGCCGCAATATTCATTGTACGTTCCTTTTCCGAGATCTTTTTTAAAATCCTCCGTGCTGGTAGAAGTGATCAATACATCCGGGCGAACGAGGCGGATGAGTTCGCCGATATCGTGATGGGCCTCGCGTAAAGTAACGACATCAACATGACGGAGATGGATCAGCATCTTGACCCGCTCCTCTTGCGGCACGATCGGGCGATTTGGTCCCTTACGCAACCGCGTGAGCTCGTCGGAATCCACGCCGACGATCAGAATATCGCCATACGATTTCGCCATCTCGAGATAGAGCGCATGCCCTTCGTGGAGAAGATCGTAGACACCTTGCGTGAGCACCACTTTGAGCCCGGATCTTTTGAACTCCTCGACCAGCTTTTTTAATTCGGCATGGTCGGGGACGAACCGCGAGGAGAAGTTCGTTTTTGACTCAAGTATTTTTTTAGTCGAGGAATCCATTTGCGAAGTACTTAAAGGATAGTGCGGGAAGGCTCCTATGGTCAAGTAAATCTTTTGCCACTCCGCCCCAAAAGCGCTATGATAGACGTATAAAGAGTGCCCTATGTTGTGTGGGGCATTTTTGCTAGAGGCGGGTCGGGGCACGGGGCGCCGCGAGACCGGCGTGCGGCGGGCGCAAAACCGCCAATAAAACCCCAAAAACCAGTAACTTATCCACATAATTTACGTTTTACATGATAGACGGTGAGGAACAACTCATTCGATCAGCCGTCGGGGGCGATTCCTCGGCTTTTGGCTCTCTCTACGACCGTTATCAACCGGCAATTTACCGTTTTATCGTGGTCAAGGTCGGCAGCCGTGAGGAAGCCGAGGATATCACCCATCACGTGTTTTTGTCCGCGTGGCAAAAGGTAAGCACCTATAAGCATCGCGGACATCCGTTCTCGAGCTGGCTCTACCAGATCGCGCGGAACATGGTGATCGATCATTATCGCGCAAAGCACGATGATGTCAGCCTCGATAAGTTGGGTCCCGAGTCGTCTATTATTCCGGCCGTCGCGCAGTTGGATCTTTCCATAAAGTTGCAGCTCGAGAGGGTGTCTCGCGCCGTGAAAGAGCTCAAGCCGGATTATCAGGATGTGATCATCCTGCGATTCATAGAAGACCTGCCGCTCAAAGAAGTTGCGACGATCCTCAAAAAATCGGAAGGCGCCATAAAGCTTGCCCAGCATCGCGCCATCATAGAATTAAAAAAGAAACTGGGCGATGAAAATTTAGAAGAGTAAAAAACATGAAGTTATCAGATATTTTCAAACAATTTAAAAATATTCAGCCCAACGCAGATTTTTCCCGTCGTTCCCGCACGGAGATTTTGCTTTCTCCGCAGGACGAGCGGCGTACGATACGCGGCGTGTTCGCGTTTCTGCACGTGATCGAGACGGGTGCCGCCGTGGCGCTCGCCGGATTTTTCATACTTATCTTGACAGGAAGTTTTTCGCCGACGCGTTCCATCGCGCCCATACAATATGCGGTGATCGATCCCGCCGGATTGCATGCGGAAGCGCAGGCGATCGACATGCAGATCCAGCTTGCGGATATTGTTTACCCGCAGGTGACCTCGACCGCAATGGCAACTCCCGCCGTGTCGGTGGCGCTCACAAAGGCGTTTGCCACTGTGCTCGGTACGTCAAAGGCATCGTCAACCACTCCCGTGGCGACGTCGACCGCGAATGCATCTACCTCTGCACCGACCGCATCCACCACGCCGCTTTCGGTTGACCAGGCGTTACAACAACTGACACAATGAATTATTTAAAGACCATCGCGGTGAGCGCGTTCTTTATCCTGTTCGCCGCAGGCGCGGTTTTTGTTTCGGGGTTTCTCGGCATGCCGGTTGCGCATGCTGATGCCGCGGTTCCCGCCGTCGCTGCCGACGAATGCAGCGTCACGCAGGCGGATATCGCCCAGATCGCGGCGGTCCAAAACGATCCGACGTTGGCTTATGCGGATGAGATAAAGCAGGAGCTTGCGGTGCGAAAGCAATTGGTTGGAGAAACGATCGATTGCGCGCAACAGGAAGTGCAGGCGTTGCAGACGAGTCTGGCGAGCACGAGTGCCCCGAGGAGTGCCCAGCAGCTGCAGTCACAGCTTGAGGGAGATTTGAACGAGGCGACGGGATTCTATAACAACGAGCTGGCGAAGTTGGATGTCGTCGGCATCGCCGGCACAAAGCAGATCGCGCAGGAAGTGCTGACGTGGCGTGCGGGAACATTCCTTCCGCTCGGTGAGAACGTGAACAATTTTATCTTATGGGCGCAGAACCAGGATCTTTTCAGCACGGCGCAGACGAGGATGACGCAGACCCAGCGCGCGGTCTCGTTCATTGAGGGAGCGACGTCAAACCCGGCATTGCAGTCCGCGCTTACGAGCTCGCAGTCGTCTTTTGATGACGCGCAGAGCGAGAACGCCGCAGTAGAAGCGGCACTTACGCAGAATCTTTCTCCGGATCAGACGCTTGGGCTTATCAAGCAATCGTTAAGCTCACTCTCCGATACGTATAAGGGATTCTCCAATGTGAGCGCGATCATCAGTGGGGTTCTTCCCCAGTAGCGCATAGCAAATTATCTCTTATCTTCAAGGGTACGCGTTCCGCGCTGCTGCGCGGCCGCTCCCTCTCGCCGCCCTTCGGCGGCTCCGAGAGCCCCTTGAAGATAAGAGATAATTTGCTATGCGCTACTGGAGCCGCATCGCGTTGGTTATCCAGGTTCCGTGGCTACTTCCGTTAAAAATTTCTGTTATGATACGACTATGGATATTACAAAAACTAATTCTTTTGAACTCGCGACTTTTTCTAGGGGAGATAAAGATTCTCGGAGATTAGCAATCTTAATACCTGGGCGGTTGGACACGAAGGATTATGTCAATTTTACGAGCCATGCTGGATATCTTGCGTCTCGTGGATTCCTTGCAGTTGCTTTTGATCCTCCAGGAACATGGGAGAGTCCCGGCGGAATTGATCTTTTTACGACCACGAATTATCTCAAAGCCATCAATGAGTTGATTGAGTATTTTGGCAACAGGCCAACGTTATTATTAGGGCATAGTCGGGGAGCTTCCGTTGCAATTCTTGCGAGCATGACAAACGCCGCTATCATGGGCATCGTTCCTGTTATGGCAAATTTTGAAACGCCTACCGCCCCTACGGAGGATGCTATGCGTAAAGGTTTTCAAATATCGTATAGAGATATGCCACCGGGCGCATCTAAAACAAAGGAGCAAAAAGAATTCGCATTGCCCATCGCTTATTGGACAGACGGAGCGCGTTACGATATCGAGCATGCTTTGCGGGGAGGCACGAAACCAAAACTTTTGATTTACGGAACGCACGACGAATTTACTTCTGTGGATGTGGTGAAAAAACTGTATGAGGAAATTCCAGAACCGAAGATGATACAAGCAATAGATGCTACTCACGATTACCGTTATTTTCCCGAAGCCGTTGAAGCGGTAAATTTAGCAGTTGGAAAATGGTTAGAAAATAATCTTATATAAAAATAAGTATGCCCGTTGAGAGAGTGGACATTCCTACGTCAGAGCGAGACGGGCATACTTATTTTTAGGCCTTCGCCACGGCAAGCGCCAATACTTTTTTTGCTCCGCCTGCCTTGAGAATGCGGGCGGCTTCGGTGAAGGTGGTGCCGGAGGTCACGACATCGTCCACGAGGACGATCTTTTTGTTGTGCACGTCCGCACTGGGGGCGAACGTGAAGCATCCTTTGATATTCTCGCGGCGTTCGAAGATGTCCTCCGTGTCGCTTTGCGGCTTGCGATGCGCGATGCGCGCGAGGATATGTTCATCGAATGGCGCGCCGAGCGCGCGAGCGAGCGGCTGGGCGATGAGCGCGGACTGATTGAACCCGCGCGCCCGCGCGCGCTCACGCGAGAGCGGAACGGGCGTCACCGTCCACGCGCCGCTGCTATCGCCACCGTCGAGGTCGAGCCCGAGCCGCGCGACGTATGAGGCGAGGATCTCCGCGAGTGGTTCCGCCGCCGCGCCGATCCCCTGGAATTTGAGCGCGTGGATGAGCGCGCGGAGCGCATCGTCGTCGTACGGCGCGGCGGCGCCCAGCACGAACGGCGCGTCCTTATGGCAGATCTTTTTCTGGTCGGGAAGCCGCGCTGCGCACGTGCCGCAAAAAAGCGTGTCGAACCCCACGATGCCCTGCCGGCACGGTGCGCAAAGGACGCCGTGCGCGATGGAATCGCCGCAGCCCACGCACGCGGGCGGAAAAAAGATGTCTCCGATGAAGTTGAAGTTCATGCTATTATATAGTAAAGGACACGCATTAAAAGAATATTAATCGCATGCTATTCGATGTCATTTTTTAAAACCGAGTCATATTTGGGCGTTGATATCGGGACGACCTCCATCAAGATGGTCGAGGTTACGGCAGGCAAAAAAACGCCGCGGGTGGTGAATTACGGCATTTTGGAATCAAGCGGATATCTGGCACGCGCAAATCAGGCCCTGCAGACGAGCGGGTTAAAGATATTTGAGGAGGATGCGGTAACGCTCTTGAAGGCGCTCGTAAAGGAGGTTGGTCCGTCCACTAAAGATGCCATCGCTTCCTTACCGCCATTCGACGTATTTATGACCCTCGTTGATTTTCCTGCTATGGACCCAAAGGAGGTGGCAAAGGCGCTTGTGTACCAGGCAAAGCAATATGTGCCGATGCCGCTCTCCGAAGTGGCGCTCGATTGGATGAAAATAGCGGATTACACGGACGAGAAAGGATTTGCGCACCAGAAAATATTACTGATCTCCGTACCGCAGGAGCAGATCAAAAAATATCAGCGCATGTTCGCCGCTGCAGGATTGCACCTACACGCGCTCGAGGTCGAATCGCTCAGCATCGCGCGTGTCTTTGCCGGCGATCCAACGCCCACGATTGTCGTGGACATCGGCAGTCGCTCCACGGACATTATCTTCATGGAAAAGGGAATTTTGACGTGGAGCGCGCAGAGCGATATCGCCGCCGCGTCACTCACTCAGGCGCTCGCAACGAGCCTCGGCATCAATCCGATGCGCGCGGAAGGGCTTAAGAAGGACCGAGGGATATTGGGTACGGGCCCGAACTACGAGTTATCCACAATCATGATGCCGTTTTTAGATGCTATAGTGAATGAAGTGAAGAAGACCACCTACAGCTACCGTCAACAATTTGCGACTGCGGCGGCAGCGGAGCGCGTGGTGCTGACGGGCGGCGGCGCGAATCTCTCCGGCATCGAGAAGTATTTTGAGAAGGAATTCGCGATCCCAGTGGTCAAAGCATCGCCATTCTCGCGGTTCGAATGCCCCGACGCGATCCTGCCATTCATCCCGGAGATTGGCGCCCCGATGACCGTCGCACTCGGCCTCGGATTAAAACAATTTACCCAGTAACCACATGCCACTTCCCGAAAAGGTCATAGAACGATTAGGGCAGGAATCTCTTAAAACGCAGGGGTGGGCTTTGGGCGCTTTGTTCTTTTCCGGCGGCATCCTTTTTCTTACCGTCGCGATCTATTTCGGACTGACGCTTGGCTATGAGCCGTATCTACAGTCACAACTTACCAGTGCGCAAAACCAGGTGAACACGCTGAGCAACTCCGTTTCCCCGAGCGACCAATCTCAACTGATCGATTTTTATTCGCAGATCGCAAATTTGCAAACGCTTTTGCAGCAGCACACGCTTTCCTCACAATTCTTTTCATGGCTCGAGCAGAACACCGAGGCAAACATCTATTATCGGTCGCTCGCGCTGACGCAAGGGGATCAGGTCGCGCTTTCGGGTACGGCGGCAAGCGAGGCCGACGTGAATCAGCAGGTGGCAATATTTGAAAATTCCCCCGAAGTGTCGTCGGTGACGGTTTCCGATGTGACAGCGCCATCGCTCCTTGGGGGCGGATGGATCTTCAGCGTGACTTTGATCATGAACCCGTCCGTATTTTCAGCATCCAGCCAAAGTCAATAATATGAAACAAGAAACAAAACGGCTTTCCAGCATCATTATCGCGGCACTGATCTTCGTCGCCGCCTTGATGGTCTACTTTGAATTTATCATTCCCGCGTATGCCAGCTTGCAGTTGGTCAAAGGGCAGGGAGAAAGCGAGACAACACTGTACGCAAACGAGCAACAGGTGGTGAGTAAGGTCA
>JBEKBG010000017.1:0-16685 GCA_050015515.1 Minisyncoccia bacterium | reverse complement strand
TTCCAAAGCAAAGCTCAAGGAAGATAAGAAGCTTTTTGAAGAGATAAAAAAGAAGACCACCGAGGCCTACAAGAATGGCGACGGCGTGGTGGAAAAAGCGGTGGCAGAGGAAAAGGAATAACCGCAATAAAAAATACCCTAGACATCTCGCTCCGACGTAAGAACGTCCATTCGCTCAATGCCCAGGGTATTTTTTATTTTACTTGAATAAAACGTAAGCAAAGTATCCCACGACGCCGATCGCGAGGATCGCCACAAGCGTGACGATCAATATCGGGACAAGATGGCTTCCCGATGTGGGTTCCGAAATAAATTCTTGTGCGGCGGGAATCGAAAACGAAGCAGGAGCCGGCATCGGCGTCCGCTCGACAACCGGCGTCTTATATCCCTCCTTTTCGAGCGAGAGTCCGGGCACCGCCACGTTCTCGAACGATGGCGCGCCGCCGCCGCTCCGCATCATCGATTCGATGTCCGATCGCATCGTGCGGATCTTTATCTCCGCCGGCGGGGGCGGCGGTGCGCTGGTCAAAACCTTGCTCAAAGGATTCTCCATATCTTGTTTATTTTAACATTAAAGCAAGTGGATGCGTAGAAATAAAAGACCCTCCTTTTTTTGGACCATCGAGTCTGCTCGCTAGGTCCAAAAAAAGGAGGGTCTTTTATTTCTCCTAGGCTTCCATTTGTTTTAATGAAAGCCCGATTTTGCCGTTCTCCGCTTTGATGATCTTGGCGCGGACGTGGTCGCCGAGGTGAACGACGTCTTCCACATTCTTTACAAATCCCTGCTTGAGTTCCGAGACGTGGATCATCCCATCGTTGCCGCCGCCGAGGTCGACGATCGCGCCGAACTCGAGGATCTTTATGATCGGTCCTTCCACGATCTCTCCAACTTTGTATTCCTTCGTCATGCCGAGGATTTCCGCAACCGCGGCTTCCACCTTCGCGAGGTCAACACCAGAGACATACACGCCGCCGTCCTCCTCAATATCAATACCGGCCAGCTCGTACTTTGCGATAAGGCCGTTGATCATCTTGCCACCGGGACCGATGACGGTGCCGATCTTTGAAGGATCGATCTTGAACTGGCGGATCTTCGGCACGAACGGCGAGATCGTCGTGCGCGCCGCAGGAAGCGTCGCTTTGATCGTCTTCAAAATATGGATGCGTGCGTCGCGCGCCTGCGCGAACGCCTTCTCGAGCAATTCGATCGTAAGGCCGTCCACTTTGACGTCCATCTGCATACCGGTCACGCCATCATCGGTGCCCGCAACCTTAAGGTCCATGTCACCGTGATGGTCCTCCGGCCCCTGGATGTCGGTCAGCACTTTATAGTTATTGACGTCGGCCGTGCCGTCCGCGTTAAATGCCATCATCAAACCCATTGCGATGCCCGCGGCCGGCTTCTTGAGCGGCACGCCGGCGTCCATGAGCGAGAGCGATGAGGCGCAGATCGTCGCCTGCGATGACGAGCCGTTCGAGGACATGATCTCCGAAACGACGCGGATCGTGTATGGGAATTCTTCCTTGCTCGGGATCAAACGCTCAAGCGATTTGCGCGCAAGGTTGCCATGGCCGATCTCGCGGCGCCCGGGGCCGCGGAACGAGCCGACCTCGCCGACCGAGAACGGCGGGAAGTTGTAGTGCAACATGAAGCGGCGCTTGCCGGTGGTCTCCATCGTCTCGATCATCTGCTCGGCCCCGGGCGCCGCAAGCGTCGTCACCGCAAGCGCCTGCGTGTTACCGCGGACGAACAATGCTGACCCGTGCGTGCGAGAGAACAATCCCACTTCGGCATCAAGTGCGCGCACCTCGTCGAGCTTTCGCCCATCGGGTCGGCGATCTTTTTCCAAAACATTTTTGTGAACAACGTCATTTACCATCTCTTCAAAGAGCGCCTCCACGCCTTTCCAATTTATTTTTTCTTTAGTAGCACCAAATTTTTCTTTGATGTGCTCATTCAGTGCATGGTTCAATGCGCCAACCGCGGTCGTGTGCTCTACCTTCGTCGGCTTATAGATTGCGTCTTCTAATTTATCCGCCAAGAACGCTTGCACTTCCGCTTTAATGTCTGCATCGGGTTCCGCAACCGCGACGTCCGCCTTCGGCTTGCCAATTTCCTTCTGGATCTGCTCCTGAAACGCGATCAGTTTATTGATCTCTGTTTGCGCGAGCTTGAATCCCGCAACGACGTCCTTCTCCTGCGCATCCAAACCGCCAAGTTCGATCATATTAATGCGATCCTTGGAACCGGAGACGAACGCGTCGAAAATCGGCAGATTCGGTTCGATAACGGCGCTGTTATCCGGATTGATCACAAACTGCTTGTCGTCCATCTTTTGCGCGACACGCACGCCGGCCACCGGCCCGTTCCACGGAATGTCGGAGATAAAGAGTGCGGTCGAAACGCCAAGCAAGCCGACAAATTCCGGATCGTTCTGTTCATCGATCTGTAACACGGTAACAACCACCTGGATCTCGCGACGCATCTTATCGTTGAAGAGTGGGCGGATGGTGCGATCCACAAGACGGCCAGCCAAGATCGCCTCCTCGGACGAACGGCCTTCGCGACGCACGTAGCGGCTGCCTAAAATTTTTCCCGCGGCGTAGAACTTCTCTTCGTAATCTACTTTAAGAGGCAAGTAATCGAGCTCCACGTCTTTGCGGCCCATCACCGCGGTCGCAAGCACGACGGTCTCGCCGTATTTCGCGATCACTGCGGCGTTCGCCTGCTCAGCCAACGCGGAAACCTCTATCGTCAACGTCTTCCCCGCGATCTCAACGGAAAACTGCTTTTTCTGCAACATAATTTTAATATGAAACGACGAACCCGGAGAGTCTTGTCATCCTGAGCTTTAGGAAAGATCGCTGTGGCGGCAGATTCCCCGCAGAGCGGCGCCTTCGCTACCGCTCGATCTCGCACAAAGCTCGGAATGACATCCCCTTTATCGCGCTTCGGTTAATTTAATTTCTTTATTGATCTCCCATGTTCTTATTCTACTCCGGCCTTTTATTCCTCGCCACATAGCGCGGCTTCATGATCGCGCGCGGGAGGGTCTCTATATTCACAAACTCGTCGGCCGCCTCCACGAGCTTTGACGATGCGCTCCTTCGAAACGAGGCGATCTCGACCACTCGCCCTCCTGCCCATTTTACGTAATTGACAAGCGGGATGTAATCCCCGTCGCCCGTCACCAAAATGATCACGTCCAAGAACGGCATCATGCGGATGACGTCCACCGTGAGCCCGACATCCCAGTCGCCCTTCTTGAGCCCGCCCGCATAGATCTGAAGATCTTTCATACGCAGTTCAAGCCCGGCTTTCTCCAACGCTTCAAAGAAGCTCGCTTCGGAAGACATGCCGCCGGCCGCGCCATCGCCGTTCGCCGGCGCGAGCGAAACCGCCGCCGCCTGATCCTTCTCCGCCATGCGCGGCTGACCATGGCCGCGCGCCTGCTGCGGCTCCACGCCTTCGCTGCGCACCACATACGCCATCGCACGGATGAGCTGACGCCCGCCCACAAGATGCTTGATGAGCTCCGCGTAGTTCACGCGCCCCTGATAAAGATTTTTTGCTGAGTGGTACAGATTGGACACATCAACAAAAATCCCAACCCGCTGGTTGGAATAATTTGATCCGGCTTTCATTATTTTTTAAGGTCGAGCTTCTTGATGAGTTTATCGTACAGAGAAGGCTCGTGCTTCTTCATGTACGCAAGCAGCTTCCTGCGCTTGGATACCATCTTTAAAAGGCCGCGGCGGGAATGGTTATCCTTTGGGTTTTTCTTGAGGTGCGTGGCCAACTCGTCGATCTGGCGCGAGGTCATCGCGACCTGCACCTGGGCAGAGCCGGTGTCCGTGTCGTGTTTCTTATTCTCCCCCACGATGCGGGATTTTACTCGTTTAGTAAGCATTATTTGTTATGGTACATCAATATAGGGAAATTAGCAAGGGTGGAAAAGAAAATCGCCACCCCCGAAGGAATGGCGATTGGTAACACCTTATGTTTTTTTGAGAGAGTTATCTCCCACCGCCGGCACCAGTCCGGGCGGCAATACCAACTTGATCCCAATGACCAAAGCGTATCCGGCAACGCCGATGCACAACACAAAGGCATCCCAAGCCCATCCTCCGAGAAACTTTATCTTCCTCTTCATGCGCCAAACCTCGTAATGATCTTTATCTAGTTTGCTGGATGATCCTCCTCATTGTCAATGCCCTTCCCCGTTTTGCGACACATAAATGTATAATATAAAGTATGCCAACATCACCGAAAGAAAAAGTAAAATCAAAGACCGAGATCGAGCGCCTGCTCCAGGACTATTTAAACTATCTTGAGATCGAAAAAAACCGATCGCCGCGCACGAGCGAAAATTATCAACATTATCTACGCGAATTTTTGAAGTTTGCGAAGATCTCCTCCCCTGCCGAGATCACGGACGGCGTGGTTCGCGATTTCCGCGTGGCGCTCGCGCGGCGCGAAGGCCTGAAGCGCGTGACGCAGGGATATTACGCGATCGCCCTGCGCAATTTTTTAAAATATTTGGCGAAGCGCGATATAAAAGCGCTGTCCGCGGAAAAGATCGAGTTGCCCAAAGTGCCGGGGCGACAGATTGACACGTTGGAATATGGCGACCTCGAGCGGCTTCTCGCCGCGCCAAAGGGCGACTCGCTCCGCGATCTGCGCGACAAGGCCGTTTTAGAGATGTTCTTCTCCACCGGCCTTCGGCTCGCCGAGCTCTGCGCTTTGCCGCGCGGCATCGACCTCAAGCGCGGCGAACTCTCCGTGCGTGGCAAGGGCGACAAGCTGCGCGTGGTGTTCATCTCGGACTCCGCGCGCGAGGCGGTAACGCGCTATCTCACCGCGCGCGCACGCGTTGGCGGCGCAGGCGATGCCGAAGACAAACTGTTCATCAGCCTGGACCGCACCGGAAAAGTCATCGGCCCTATCACGCCGCGCGCCGTTCAGCGCCTCGTCGAAGCACGAGCCAAGCAAGCCGGCATCCCCAATCATATCCACGCGCACCTTCTGCGTCACAGCTTCGCCACCGATCTCCTCGTGAACGGCGCCGATCTCCGCTCCGTGCAGGAGCTCCTCGGCCACGCAAATATCTCCACCACGCAGGTCTATACGCATCTCACCAACAAGCAGTTGCGCGAAGTGCACAAAGCGTTCCACGGGGCGCGGAGGAGAGAGAACTGATCTTTATCGTTAGGAAAAATAAAACGTCCTTTCCGCCGAATTATTCTTATCACGAGGCGGAAAGGACGTTTTATTTTTCCGGTGCCCGGGAGAGGACTCGAACCTCCACGCCTTTCGGCATCAGCTCCTAAAGCTGACGTGTATGCCATTTCACCACCCGGGCTTTATTTGATCGGCCGAGAGGCCAATTCCTGCTTATAATACGCCCTTCCGGAAATTTTGACAAATATTTGATAATATGGTAGTATTCATCACGGTACGGATTGGTTATGGAACCGATCCATTCACATCTTGAAGGAGACGAAAATGAATCTAGTGATGGCTGTTCTGTTGATCCTCGCTATCGTCATGTGCGTGGTAATGGCAATCGCCATCATCGTCGCATACTTCACGTATCCCTTTTGGCTGCCTGCACTGTGGTACAAACTCGCAGTCCGCAATCTCTTCGTGACAATGGTCGAAGAAGGAACTGGAAAGTGGATCATGAAATCCAAAAAGGCGTGGCGCTTTATAACAACGAGCGCGGCTACCGATCCGAACAACAACTGGAACGTAGCGTGGGATAAAAGGAAGAAGAAGAAATGGGAGGGGCTTTGGAACGAAAACGGAAGAGAGTCCCCTTGGGTCGAATGGATCGATAGCAAGCTTCCCGGCGGCATACGCTGGGTTGGCATCTTGCCTTTTATCTACAAGATCTACTGGTACAACTTTCGCTGGAGCGTACTGAGAGAGAGTGAACCCCTCGATACCGAGGATAGTTTGGTCGGTAAGAGAGAGCTTGAAAATGGAAAATGGGTGGCGTCTTTCGCAAAAAGAATCGACTACATCTTTTTGCGGGACGCCGTCTACTATCTGGAGCTCGATGAGGCGCAGACCAGAGGATCAAGCGACCCAAAATCGAAAGATAAATCCGTCGGCATCACCGTGAAAATTTACATGGTGGCGACGATCAGGGTCGTAAATCCCTACGATACCCTCTTCAAGGTTCACGATTGGCTTAGCTCTATCTTCGACCTCCTGCGGCCTTCAATTCGAAGCCAGGTCTCACAGCTTCCCTTTCAGGATGTTGTCGGGAAATTTGAAGCCACAAAACGAGAATACGACCTTTTCCTGCAAACATCCGTCGCACCCCCGGAGAGCGCCGCAGCCAAAATCAAAAGAGGGCGTAAACCGCAACCAACCATCGCCAGATACCTCGAATACGCTTATGGCGTGAGAATCAAGAGGATCGCTTTTGACGATGTAATCCCACCGGACGGTTACACTGAGTCTGTCAACAAACGTGCGGAGGCGGAACAAAACAGAATCCGCATCCATACCGAAGCAGCGGCGGAAGCCGACCGTCTCAAAACGACTGCAGTGGGAGAGGCGGCTCGTGTAAGTATTCTCACTAAGGCCATTAAGGACGGCGGCGAAAACGCTCGTCTCGTGAGGACTCTCGAAGCGTATGAAATGATGGGAGCCAATGGCAATACCATCGTTCTTGGCGGCGAAAAACCCGTACAAATGCTTCTTGAAACCGGAAAAAATACGAAAGGTGATGTCAAATGAAAGAGACAACCGATGACGATGGAGAAATCCTAAGTCCCCTTCTCCCTCCTAAAAAGAATGGCTCGTTGTTCGCAAGAACGGTGGGTCGCCTTTCGAAGGGCAAGCGGTGGGTTTTGGGAATAGTGATGGCGATACTGGCGGGAGGGATTGTACTTCTCATCGCCGCGGCCATCTTTGTTGTTCACCTCCTCAGTAAGGTCAAGGTGGTGGATGGAGGGGTAAACTGGACGTTTGTCATCATCGCTTCTCTTGTAGTGTTTCTCATCGGAATGCTTCTTGCAACCTATCTCGCAATTACGGTGGCAAAAGCGATCTGGAGGATAATCACCAGCGAAACGAGAGATGAGGGTGGGGTAAATTCAAGGGTACCATCGACGAATCCAACCATCGACAAACCCGAGACAAGCATCTGGCGGCCAGTTGCTCGGACAGTTGTTTTCGTGGTTGGCCTCCTACTCCTGCTGATCTTCCTTTTTTACCTAGGTCTGTACTTCGTTCATTTGGGAGATAGCAAGAGTTGGTCTCCTGAAAAAAACCAGACGACTTCAGCTGGTACGACGCAAGTCAGACTAAGCCCCTACATCAACCAGGTCTGCGACGACGCGCTGGACGGTCCCGCGCCCGTCGCCACAACCCACGAAAGTCTCACCGATAACATCCCACAAGGATGCTTTGGATCGGACACGCGGATAGATTGGCAAAGTTGGTGTTACCAGCCATATCCGCGGAACCCGATCGCACCCGACTGGCAAGTCACCTTCCAATTTCTTGACGGGGAGGGACGCGTCTGGGCGACCAAGGGTCCTTATGGCCCCATGGACAAACCCAGCTTCCAGTATTTTCCTGGACGCTTCCGGCTCCAGGGTTCCGGGATAATCAGGTTCTATCCCGGGAACTGCACCTAAGCGGTGCGCTACTCGCGCACCACAGCCCCCTGACAACGCACTTTGTTGTCGGGGGATTTTTTTATTTTTAAAGCCCGGTGGCGAATATCACCAATCAAAAAGCCCCGGGACGGGGCTTTTTGAAATCTTCTAAAATCAACTGGTCTTATTCGCTAGCACGATGTCAGATTGCCTGCACCCAAGAAGCTGCCTATAACGAGCGGAATGGCGCGGGCCAAAAGCGCAACGACGATGGCAACTGCCGTATAGATCAACATCGTTCCCGCACTCTTTACCTTTTCCGGGTCGCCGGATGCGGTGAGATACTTGAAGGCCGCGACGATGATAAAGATGACGGCAAGCACAATAAGGAACCAGAACGCCCAGGCAAAGATCGTACAAAACAGCTGGAGAATCGACTGCATGCTTGTGATGTTCCCCTGAGGAACATTTGTCTGCGTCGGTGGGGTCGGGTTTGGAAGGGTCTGCGCAAACGCCATCGCCGGCAATACCAACGCGATGATCGACGGACTGAATTCCTTTGCTAAATTAATTATTTTCTTCATGATTTAATGAATCTTAGAGGATGTTCGACCTTTCTAATGTACTTTTTGAGAATACCATGACGGGCGGGACTAGGCAATATCCTATAAGCCTATCCCCGTACAGACGTCATTCAAGCTGGCGCCTGGATTGGTAGGGAAAATACTCCCCACAATGTCCGGCAACGCGGTCGATATGAGCGCCACCGCTATTCCAACCGCGGCATAGGTGAGCGTCCTTCTCGCAGTTGAGGTTTTTTCGGTATCATCACCGGCGGTAACATACATGAACGCCGCATAGAGCACCATGATGACCGATACCACGAGAACGATCCAAAAAAAGTAGGCGAGAAAAGAGCAAATGACCGCCGTCACCCCCGAGACATTCGTGATTGACTGGCCAGGGAGCGGTTGCACGCCCGCCGTCGCCGCATGCGCAACCAGGCCGAATGCCAAGCTCAAGAAACCGCCAAGCGCCATCTTTGAAAAAGAAGATGTCTCAAACCACGTTCTTATTTTTTCCATGAAAATGATTTAGATTATTATTTCGACCGTTTTGTTATATCCAATATCGCACATTATGCCATGAAAAGCCATATTACGACCCCGTGACAAAACTTTTAATGATATTTGTAATGGCTCCACAAAGGCACGCAATGGCGAAGCCAAGCGCTGCGTATAGTATTGTTTTTCTCGCTTCCGAAACCTTTTCCGGATCCCCTGCTGACGTCATAAATTTAAACGCTCCGACGAGCACCATAATGACGGAGAGCGGCATGGCGATGTCCCAAAACAAAAAGGATGCCACGGCGGTGGCGACGGTCGTGAAACTCTCGCTACCCCCGAGCGGATCGGTAAGGGTAATCGCCTGAGTCCCTCCTTGTGCGAACGCCACGCCCATTCCGGCAAAAAAGACGATTACGCTGGCCCATACTGCCCTGCCCTGCTTCACCATCCTTATCATTGTGTTCATTATAGCAAATTTATTTATAGGGTGGGGGGTCCTCCGCAGAAACTCAGGGAGAAATTCTGCCCGATATACTGGTCCGATACGCTTGCCGGCACTCCTTCATAGACGGTCAACTTGCATGCGTCTTGTTGTGAAATGCCGAGTTGGGTCAAGAACGCGCTCTCGGCGGCCTGCCGTGCCGCCTCAAGCGGCGTGGAAAGGAGAGCTATCGCAAAGCTGCTGTCTGAAACGTTATATGCGATCACATAGTCAGTGGTCTGACTGACCGCAACCGTTTGTTGGTCTTGAGTAATATAATCGGCGCTCTGGTAGAAATTCTTGACGGTCACACTCCCTTGGCTAGTACCAAGCGTGATAGTAGTGCTTGTTGGGATCGCGAGAGTTGTACTGCTTGTCGCCGTACTCGTGGAAACGGGAGGCAACGTCCCCGTCGTTGAAACCGTGGCATTATTAGCCGCATTTTTTTGGATGAGATAAAACACTCCGAAAGCAATGAGGATAACGACTACTATTGCGACAATGACGATAATGATTTTTTTCATCCCTTTATATTATAACCCACATGCCGTATGAGTGCTCCACGCATTCCACGTTTGCCCGTTGTTCGACAAAGAGCACGCTTTTGCAATATTTGTGGCTGTGTTTTGCGCAGCCGCAACACACTGGGCATAAAGCTTCGGATTGGTAATAGTGCTCGGGCCGCACCCATTGGTTTTTCCACATACGCCCGGCGCATGCCACGCGTGATCGAAAGCGGACGGACAATTAAGGCCGCCGATGGTATTTGCCGTAAGATTGATCTGGAAAAGACCGATTGAAACCGGCTGTCCATTAGTGGATTTATCGCCCCCCGCCACGGCGTTACCGCTACTTTCCGCACTGCAAATCTCCGCGGCGGAAGCAGCATTACCTCCCATACACGTTCCCTGAAGGTTCGCTACCGTGCATGGCCCCGCCGGTGGCGCAGTACACGTCCCCGACCCGCTCGGTCCGTTCGTGCTACCCGGCGGATTATAGGGAACCGATATACTTGATATGTTCACCGGCGTAAGCGACGGCAGATTAAGATTGAGCAACTGCGGATTAATGACACTCAGGATGAAATACGCACCCACAAGCAACAACAATCCCAAAAGCGCCGCCTCGATCCATTCCTTCGCATCGCTTTGCCCCGAAGGATTTCCTGCCGATGCCATATACTTCACGCCGCCGTATACCACTACGCCAAACGCAAGCACCCCGCCGATCATCAACGCGAATTGGTAGAAGTTGGCAACGAACGCGCCGGGGCCTCCGGTTCCAGAAGTTGGAGGATAGGTTCCAGGAACGCTCGTGCTTATTGTTATCTGCGTTTGCGCGAATGCGGCGGAAGCGATAAAAAGGCCAAGCGCAAAAAGGAGAATGCTAAAAAAAATGTACTTCCTTTTTTTTGAGAGCGGTCCCATTATTGTATTGAACAAGTATTGGAATTCCCATTAAAACCTCCTATAGCGGTCACCTGAAGGGCGCCAAGAACGGTATTGATGAGAAGATAGGAGCAGAGGACGATAGCAATGCCAATAACAGTTCCCGTAAGTATTTTTTTGCCGGTCTCGAGTGAACCTGGGTTCGCGCCGGCGAACATCATCGTGACGCCACCCCACACCATCAGTACGGGAGCGATGAAAAAGAGCGCTATCGACATCAAGAGATAGATGACATTGATGGCGGTGCCGATAAGATCACAGAGATTGGTACATGCGGCAGGCGCACTTCCATTCACCGCTACCTGCTGGTTGGGCTGCTGGGCATTAGGCAAGTAATCCCCCGTACACCACACGATCGGCCCCCAATATCCCGTCGGCCAAATGGATGGGGTTTTATACGTCGCACCGCCGGATGAAGCGAATGAAACCATCGGGAGCATCGCCGACGTGGCGATGATGAAGACCAGTAGTATTTTGGCGAGGATGTTTTTTATATCCATATTAGTGTATTAATTCCCTATCGCATTGATCGCGTCTTGCGCCTGCCTGAGCGCCGTGGCGGAATCGGCAGCGCCGTTTAAAACATTTTGGATCGCAGTGTTCATAAATGAATCGATCTGCTCGCTGTTCGATTCGTGCCACGACTTCGCGGTGAGCGCCTGTGAGGCGAAGACCGCCACCGTGGGATCACCAAGATCTGCCGCGATCACCGATCGCAGCGCCGGCGGCGCGCCGGTATCCTTCGTATATATGTTCTCATCTGCGGCGGATGACGTCAAACTGATGATAAAGTTCCACGCGCCGGCGATCTGCGTGCTGCTCCGCGAAACCGCAAAGCCGTTGTATTTTGCATAGTTGACCGCCACCGTTGCGTTCGCCGGCTGGGGTACCGCGGCAACGCCGTAGTTGAGGAACGGCGCCTGCGCCTTGATCGCGGTGAGCGCGGAAGAATAATCAAAGATGACCGCCGTTTTCCCCTGGGTAAAGCTCGTGAGGGCGGTTCCCATGCCGTCGTTCCACGTGTAGTTCGAATCCGCCGCATTGGCAAATTGTAAATAATAGTTGAAAGCGTTGAGGCCGGAAGTGTCGCCGCCACCGCCCACGGCAGTGCTGTTAGAGCCGGACGCGAACGTGACGGACGTCCCGTCGGCGGACGTCATCTGCGCGCCGTTCTGCATCATCAAAAGGAAAATAATATCGGGTGCGTTGGGGATGCTCGTCTCCGAGCCGCCGAGCGCGAGTGCCGCCTGCGTGATCTGTCCCTGCGCGTTCACCACACGCAACGCCGGCAGGTCGGCCGCAAGGCCTTCCCACGTGGTGGGCACCGTCGCGATGCCCGCGGTGTTGAAGAGGTCTTTGTTGTAGATCATCGCGAGCGTGTCGATAGAGAGCGGCAACGCATAAATATTCCCGCCGGAAACAAAATCGCCCGAAACGACGTCCGGAAAGTCGCCCTGCAACGTGACCTGGTTGAACGTCGTCGCGAGCGTGGCAGGGATCGGCGCAGCGACGCTTTGCCACCGCGAAAGATCGCGGTTAGGGATCTCAAAAATATCCGGGCCAGCGCCGGCGGCGAGCGCTGAGAGTAATTTGCTCTGGTACTGCGAAGGGTCGATCTGCGTATACGCGATTTGCGCACTCGTTCCCGAACCCGGGCCGGTATACGACTGGATCACGTCGTTCATCGCCTGTTGGCTGTCCGTCCCCCAAATGGTGAGCTTCAGCGACGGTTGACCGCCAACGTTCGATCGGATGTTCATAAAAAATATCACGCCTCCGATAAGCACCGCGAGTACGGCGGCGCCTATAATGATGATCTGTTTTTGAGTGAATTTGGTTGGCATTTCTTCTTTCTCTTATATACTCCCGCGATTTGATTGTGTCGTCATATCTTTTTTATGCGCTCACCGTCTTCGTGTGGCATTTGCGCATAAAAAAGATATGACGACACAATCAAATCACTACCGTTCCTGCCACGCGATCGCCGCTCTTGAGATCCATGATGTGCACGCCCTGCGCGGAGCGTCCCGTCTTCCGCACCGTCCTTAGCTCCGTGCGGATCATCTGCCCTTTCGCGGAAAGCGCGAAGATCTCCTTCTCTTCGCTCACCACATGTGCCGAGACCACCATGCCCGTCTTCGGCGTCACCTCGGCGGTTTTGATCCCCGATCCGCCACGGCTCTGCACTTTGTATTCCTTGAGCGCCGTCTGCTTCGCGAAGCCATGTTCCATGACCACGAGCAACATCGCATCGTCTCCTCTTATTATATCAAAGCCGGCCACTTCATCGTTCTGTTTTTTCAGTTTGATCGCACGCACGCCCGCCGCCGTGCGGCCCATCGGGCGCACCTGCTTCTCGTCGAAGCGGATGGATTGGCCCTGCCGCGTGGCGAGCACCACCTGTTCCGTGCCGGTCGTCAGGCGCGCCCACTTGAGCTGATCGCCCTTCTTGAGCGAGAGCGCAATGATCCCCGTGCGCCGGATGTTCTCAAAATCTTCAAGTGGTGTTTTTTTGATGACCCCCTGCTTGGTGACCATCATCAAATATTTCCTGCCGCTCTTACCTTCCGCTTTGGCGCCCTTCGCCGAATAGCTGACGATAGCGCTCACGTTCTCATTCGATGGCAGCTCGAGGAAATTCTGGATGGCCCTGCCCTTAGAGGTGCGTGTCGCCTGCGGGATCTCGTAGACCTTCGTCTGGAACGCGCGACCGTGATCGGTAAAGAACAACACGTTGTCGTGCGTGTTCGCGCTGAAGAAGTGTGAGAGAAAATCCTCGTCGGCCACTTCGGATCCGATCAATCCTTTTCCGCCGCGCCGCTGCACTTTGAACGTGCCCGGCGGCAAGCGCTTGATGTATCCGCCGCCGCTCACCGTCACGATCGCCTCTTCTTCCGGAATGAGATCCTCGTCGCTCACCGATTCCACGGCGCGCGAAACCACCTTCGTGCGGCGCTCATCGCCGTATTTATTTTTCAGCTCGGTCACTTCATCTTTAATGATCTTCAAAATGCGGGCAGGGCTCTTTAATATCAACTTCAGCTCCGCGATGAGCGCATGCTTCTCCTTGAGCTCCGCCTCGATCTTAAGCCGCTCGAGTGCCGCAAGCGTCTGTAGCCGCATTTCCAAAATCGCCGTCGCCTGCAGATCGCTCAATTTGAAAAGTTTCATGAGGTTCGTATGCGCGACCTCCTTGTCTTCCGATTTTCTGATCGTCGCAATCACGCGGTCGATCGCATCGAGCGCGATCATGAGTCCTTCCAGGATATGCGCGCGCTCTTCCGCTTTGCGAAGATCGAACTTGGTGCGACGCGTGACGATATCCTCCCGATGCTTGAGATATTCCACGAGAATGTCACGGAGGGTGAGCAGGCGCGGCTCGATGCCGTTTACGAGCGCGATCATGTTGAAGTTAAAGTTCTTCTCAAGGTCGGTGTGCTTAAAGAGCCAGTTCAACACCTTCTGCGGAGCGACGTCATTCTTGAGCTCGATCACGATGCGCATACCCTCGCGGTCGGACTCATCGCGCAAATCGCGGATGCCCTCGATCTTCTTATCTTGTGCAAGCTCTGCGATCGTTTTGATCAACTCCGATTTATTCACCTGATACGGAATTTCGGTGATGACGATATCAAACTGGCGGCTGTTCTTCTTCTCTACAATATCCGCCTTCGCACGAGCCATGACTCCGCCACGCCCGGAAACATACGCCTCCTTAATAGCCTTCACGTCATAGATGATACCGCCGGTCGGAAAGTCCGGGCCTTTCACAAACTGCAAAAGGTCCTCGCTCGTGGCGCCCTCGTTGTCCGCCAAATATAAGATGGCGTCGGCGACCTCATTCAAGTTGTGCGGCGGGATGCTCGTCGCCATGCCGACGGCGATGCCAAGCGCGCCGTTCAAAAGAAGGTTCGGCAACTTTGCGGGAAGCACGGTCGGCTCATTGCGTGTGCCGTCGTAGTTCGGAATCCAATCAACCGTCTCTTTTTCGATGTCCGTTAGCATCTCGTTCGCGATCGCGGCGAGCTTGGCCTCGGTGTAACGCATGGCGGCCGGCGGATCGCCGTCCACCGAGCCGAAGTTCCCTTGCCCGCGCACGAGCGGATAGCGCAAAGAAAAATCCTGCGCCATGCGCACCATCGTGTCATATATAGACGAGTCGCCGTGCGGATGATACTTTGCCATCGTCTCCCCGACGACATACGCGGACTTCCTAAACTTTGCGGTGGATAAAACTCCCATATCCCACATCGCCCACAGCACGCGCCGGTGCACCGGCTTCATGCCGTCGCGGACGTCCGGCAGCGCGCGCGCGACGATCACGGACATCGCATAGTCGAGGTACGATTCGCCGAGCTCTTTAGTTATTTCCCGTGGTTCCATGTCTGGCATAGTAAAAAATATTATTGCTTAATTGCCCTTCGGCTGGATAGTGTACTGCGACGGCTTCTTGAAAACATTAGCGATGGACCCGAACCCATCCTTTATATTCTGCCACAAGCTAGGGCCGTTTGTCTGCGCGGTCACAGGCGCCGGGGCAGTAGTCGTCGGAGGCGGCGCTACCGCACTTGTCGTCGTCGCCTCCGTGGCTGTTTGTTGAGCCGTTCCTATAATGACACTGTTAAAATATGCCACCCATACACCGATGATAATTATCATTATGATAACCGTGGCGATAACGAGCACGCGCTTCTTATTCCCATCGCTGAGCGATCGTAGTTCTTCTAGCATTAGTTTGCTTTGAGGATCACCACGCGGCCCCTGTCGGCCACGATGTCCTTTTGTTTGAAAACGAGCTTGTCCATCTCCTCGCCCTTTTTGCCGGATGCCTTCAAAAATTCCGCCGGATCTTTATAGAAGCTCGGGATCACCACGCGCGCCTCAAGCTGCTTTGCGATCTTTGCCGCAACCTCCGGCTCCAAAAAATGCCCTCCGCCAACCGGCAGAAACAACACATCCGGCTCCGAAAACTCTTCCATCAGCGTTGCATCCATCGGCTTTGAAAGATGGCCAAGGAACACGAATTTCATTCCCTCCCATAATACCGCATACGCGGTCTTTAAAAATTTCTCCGTCGACTCTTCCGCCACCGGAAATCCTAATATCTCGATCTCTTTTTCTTCGTACTCGCCGGCGAAGGAGATGACGACCTCGTCCGTCGGCTCCGCCGCCGCCTCCGGCGCCGTCGCTGTGAGCGTCTTCAACGTCACATCCGCTTTTAAGCGGTTATTCTGGGGGTTCACAAGCACGGACGTCTCCCCGCTTTGCAACCGAAAACAGCCGTTTCCAAAGTAGTTAATGACCATATATGGATATATTTTAGCAAAGATTGAGGCAAATTTCCAGCGGCACATCGGCGGTTGAAGCCGCAGAACCCTGTATGTAATAGATCAACTCCTCGGACGGCATCATTGGTATGACCGGGGTAGAAATCATCGTTCTTCAGTTCTTGCAACGCATCCTGCGCGGCGTCATTAAATTATTACCAAATTAACCCACCATGCTCTGGACAATCATCATCATCTTATTAGTGCTCTGGGCGCTCGGATTCGGCTTCAAAGTCGGAGGTGGCTTGATCCATATACTGCTCGTGATCGCACTCATCGTCCTTATTTTCCGACTGCTGTAGATTCTGGCGCACAGGAGTGGATTCGAACCCTTTTCTATAGATAGACGTTTCCCGCTTTTGCAAGGGCAACATAGCATTGCTCTTTGAGGGGCTCTCGGAGGCGGCGAAGGCCGCCGAAAGGGAGCGCGCGGCCAGCAGGCCGCGACGCGTACCCGAGAAGAGCAATGCTATGTTGCCCTTGCAAAAGCGGGAAACTCCAGTATAATCATCCTCATGCCACAAACCGAAGAACCGAAAGCAGGCGCTGTCGCACAAGCCATTAAAACCGATATATCCATCACCGACTGGCCGAGGGAAGGCAGCGTCGTCACGGTCACGCTCCTTAAGAAGCTTCCCCGTAAGGCCTACTTTGATATGGGCCGTTTTGGCACCGGCATCGTGTTCGGCGCCGAGATCGCAAACGCGCGCGAGGCCATCCGCAACCTCAAGCCCGGCGATTCGCT
>JBEKBG010000016.1:0-12492 GCA_050015515.1 Minisyncoccia bacterium | reverse complement strand
CACCGCCGAAGAACAGAAAGGCCACACCTATTATCGCTGTACCAAAAAAGCGGCAACCCGCTGTTCGCAACCGTACGTTAGGGAAGAAACTCTTGTCGCCGACCTCTCCGAACTGCTTGGGCAGTTCGTCATGCCGGAGGCGTGGGCGAGAGAGATGACGCGGCTCGCCGACGAGGACGAAAAGGACGCCTCCCGCACGACGGCAACCCTCGTTCGTGGCTTGCAGGAGAAGGTGGGCGACGTGAGCCAAAAGATTGACCGGATCACCGACCTCTTTGTGGATCAGGAGATCGACCACGAAACCTACCTTGCCCGCAAGAAAACCCTCATGTCGGAGAGGAAATCGCTGGAGGAGGTTCTAGCGAGATCATACAAAGGCCAGTGCCCGTGGCTCGAACCCATGCGGAACTGGATAAAAGACGCGTCATTGCTTGCTAAAGTCGCAATCAATAACGACATAAACGAGAAAAAGGCGAGCCTCAAAAAAATTTTCGGCTCGAACCTCTTTCTTAAGAACCGCCGTATCGAATTTACCCCCATTAAACCTTATGCTTCGCTCCGCGAAGCGCGTGAAAATTTTTCTGAAAGTGACCTAAGTTTTATAGCTGCTCCGCGACCAGGACTCGAACCTGGAACCATCGCCTTACACGTTTCCTAATATTTCTAAAAGGCGTGGACTATATCATTGCCGTAATCCGCCGAAGCGGATGTTAGGCATCTCGGTATCTAGTCTCTACGGTGCCCCTCCCGTGCGGAGGGTTCCCACGGTATTCGCATGTCCTTGCGGATTTAGCATTCACCGTTATCCCAAGATTTATCATCGCACCGTTTCCGATGCGAGCTGCCTTGCTGTCGCTGACAGGGCGCCGCTCTACCATTGAGCTATCGCGGAATCAGTCATCATTCTAGCAAACACACCGGGATTTTCAATAGCTGAGATTGATGCGAATATCTGAGTCCTCAATCCGTGCTCGGCGGCAACTCTACGCTCAAACTGCCATCCGGGTTTTGCATGATCTCGAACAAAACATTTGCCGTGCCGCCGGTTGTAAGAATAATGGGAAATGTGTTGGGATCGTTAAGCGTGAAGACGATCGGCTGGGCACTGTACGTTTCGCCCGGCGTGCCGTTGCAGGTGCCGGTGTCCGGGAAGGTGAACTGCGAGGTGATGGGCGGCGAAAGGTCACCCTGCTCGTCCGCGATCATCCGCAGGGTAAGTGGCACGCATTCGGCGACGGAATCCATCGTCACTTGCACGCCGAGCGTGAGCTGTGAGCCGGAGACCGACGCATTGATGACGGACAACGTTTCATGTTCTTGCGTCCATGTGACGGGTGACGCGCCGGATGCGGCGTCGGACGAGAGCGATGACGATGCGGTGGAACTGGCGGATGACGACGCGAGCGCAAGCGTGGACGACGTCGTGGAGCTGGCCGCTCCGCCCGCCGGCACGGCGGCGCCGATCGTGCTCGTGGCAAAGATCCCCGCGTCCGATCCGAGGTTGGAGCTGACGACGTACGTGCCGCCACCGCTGTAAAACACCACATAAAATGTAATGATGATGAGCAGCCCCGCGATGCACGAAAGGGTGATGAGAGTGGTCTTGAGATTCATAACGTCCTTTTATTATATCAAATAACGCCGTGAAAAAAGTTTAGATTGTTTTAATGCCCATTGTGCTACGGTGGGTGCATGAACAAGAAAAAATTTATATCAATGGGTGTCTTTGCGGTCGTGATCGCCATTGGCGCGGGCGCTGCGTATTATTGTTACCCTTCGGCGATCAATAATGCGTTGGGAATAAATAGCGCGGGGGTCGATACCATTTCGGACAGCGATCTTTTGGCGGCGGACAACTCGTCGCTCGCGACAATAGATCCGGATGCTGGCACTGACGGCGCGGCAGCGAACGCTGGTGTAGCGGCAGCGCCACAGGCGCCCGCGCACGCAACATCTCCTTCGTCGGCAAAGAAGAGCGTGGCAAAGACACAGTCCAGCGTGGCGTTGACATCCACTGTTGAGGATGATGATTCAGGTGATAGCGCGATGGCGCAAACTTCTTCTTCGCCGTCTGCGTCGGCATCATCGTCGACACCCGCCGTGCTGCCCGCCGTGCCGTGCATATTTCCGGCGAGCGCGCCTGTGCCATCAACAACGCGGGAGATCATTTTCAATGAGATCGCGTGGATGGGGTCGCCGAGCTCGTCCACTGCGGAGTGGATGGAAATAAAAAATATTTCGGCGGCGGCGGTTAGCCTTTCGGGATGGGAACTTTTGGACACATTGGGAAAGATAAAAATATCTTTTACGGACAGCGACGGCACGCTTGCGCCGGGAGGGTTGCTTCTGCTCTCGCGTGGCACCACCACGCTTGCTGGTGCCACCGGCGCGACTAAGACGTATTCCGGCGACCTTGTGAACGCCGGCGATACGCTTGCGCTTATTGATCCGCAGTGCGACGTTTCCGATTATCTTGACGCATCGGGCTTATGGCCTGCGGGAAACAATACGACGAAGCAAACACTTGAGCGCGATGCGGACGGCATTGGATGGCACACAAGTGCCCAGCCGGGCGGAACTCCCGGCGCGGAAAATTCCGGAGGACCGGCGGTGGCGACCACAACGCCGTCAACTGCGCCAGCGGTGCAGATGCCAACGTCGGTGTCAACGCAGACGCCGCAGAATGTTGCGCCTATAGAAAATACTCCGGAAGATACCTCCGCATCGCCTGATTCCAATGCGACTACATCGACGAACATCACAACATCATCCTCCTCGATTGATGTCGACGTCACCAATACGCAATCAACAACGACGACTTCGACGGATAGCGGAAGCAATAGCGATAATGGCGCGAGCAATAGCAACAGCGCCGACAACAACACATCCGCCACTAATACCGCTCCCGCCGCGTCGGCGCCGAGCCATATTCTCATCGTCGCGGTGCAGATCGCGGGCGCAGCATCAAGCAACGATCTCGTGAAGCTATACAATCCCACCGCGGCGGCGATCGATATGAGCGGCTGGAAGCTACACAAAAAATCTAGCACGGGCGCGGATTATTCACTAAAAGTATTTCCAACGGGGAGTGCGATCGGCGCGGGGCAGTCATTCGTGTGGGCGAATTCCGATAATGGATTTTCGGAGGCGGTGAGCGCCAACGTTTCGAGTACGGAAACGTTGGCGGCGGATAACAGCGTGGCGCTCATGGACGCGGCGGGAAATATCGTCGACGCGGTCGCATGGGGGACGGGCACGAACCAATATGGCGAAGGCCCGCCATATCCGACGAGCCCCGGCGCGAACCAATTGCTCTCGCGCCGCTCGTCGGATGGTGCGATGGCGGACACGGGCGATAACAGCGACGACTTTACCATTCAATAAAAAATATTAATCACTATTTTTATGAAAAAATCATCGAAGGGGATTCTTTTTCTGTGGGTGTTGATCGTGGCCGCGGTTGCGGGAGGGACGTTCTTGTTGGCCGAGCATCTTGGCGTGGGTTCGACGCCGGGTGGGGAGGTGGGTCCGGCGGCGGCACCGGACGTGGACGTTGCGACCGATGATTCTGCCGCGAGTGGCGCCACGGCCGCCGCCATGCCGATGCAAAACTTTTCCAATTCGGACGACGGCTATGCATTCAGCGTGCCGGCAAACTGGAATATCGAGAAGACCGGAAGCGACACCGTTGCGGTACATCCGGATGCGTCGTCGTCCGTCGCCGCGTGCAAGCTCGAGGTGTCGGCGTTCCCGTATTCCGCGGGCGCGGACGGCATCGCGAATTGGATCGCGCACCGCATCGGCGCGGATCCGAGCGTTGCCGTCACCGAACAATCCAGCGGAAATGTCGCGCTCGCGGCTGGCGGGAGTGGGGTGGAATGGATCGGAACGATCGACGGCTTGCCAACGACACTCGTCTACGCGTTTAACGGCCGGCATGCGTATGAGATCGCGCCATCGGTCGTGGGCGAAGGTGCGGCCGGTGATGTGCAGTGCAGTGACATGCTCCAGTCG
The DNA here is from genome assembly GCA_050015515.1 of Minisyncoccia bacterium. Taxonomy (GTDB): domain Bacteria; phylum Patescibacteriota; class Minisyncoccia; order UBA6257; family 2-01-FULL-56-20; genus JAKAGE01. Next base: position 8,478 of record JBEKBG010000016.1, on the reverse strand, counting down.
TTTCTTTCTACGTTGAAAATTTGACCGATCAAAAACTGATCCCGCATACACCATGGAAAAATGGCCCACTATAATCATCATTACGTTTGCCGTTCTCGCTATGCCCGCGCGAACACTCGCCGTGTCCGGCGCATCCAGCACTATGCCGTCGCCGGTCGCTAAGCTTCCCTACGCGAAGGGGCAGAGCTTCATCGTCACGCAGGGATACGATACGCCGCCGACGCACATAAAAAAAGACAGCTACGCGCTGGACTTTACCCAGAACGGATGCGAGGCGTACGGAAAAGCGGTGGTCGCAGCGGCTTCCGGAACGGTAATGTTCGCGAGCCAAGAGGGGTACGACGGCGGATACGGCACGGAGCTGATCATCGACCACGGGAACAACATCGTGAGCCGGTACGCGCACATGATCCCGGACAGCATCACGGTCGCCGCGACCGGCACCGCTATCCGGCAGGGGCAGATGGTTGGGCTTCTGGGCGACACCGGACTTGTAGCGGGCGCCGCGTGCGTTGCCCATCCCGGCGCGCATCTCCACTTTGCGATGGACACGATGAACACCGATGGCACATTTTCCGCGTACGATCCCGAGCCGCTCTCCGGATACACCAACATGACGGCAGGGAAGTGGTATCTTTCCGACAACGGCGATGACGATGACGCCGATGTTGCTACCGTGCCGAGTACCACTGCCGCTTTGCCGGTTGTTAACCTGCCGATCATAGTGGCTACCGCCACGCCGGCCGTCGCTTCTTCCGTAGTGCTAGTAGGCGCTTTGACGACGACAACGGTTTACGTTTTCTCTGGCGGCGTTTCCGTAACATCTCCAAGCGTAAGCGCGGATTCCGATTCTGCGGCAACGTCTACACTTACATCAACCTCGACGTCGACGTCGACCACTGACGTAACAAGTACGCAGGATACATCAGACACTACCAGCACATTGGACATTGCGACCAGCACGCCGGGCACCGCCACGAGCACTTCGGATGAAGCGACGAGCACGCCAAGCGATGCGACTTCCACCGCGACATCGTCCGCGCCCGCCGCGTCTTCAAGCGGCGCTCTTTTCGAACAATTGAATGACAGCGCAAATTCTCCCGGGAGCTGGTATGACGATAATTGGTTCGAATTGGGTAACGGTTTCGCGGGGACGCTCAACACACTTACGCTTGAAGGAAAAGTGAGCGACGTAAATTATTTTGCATCACAGGTCTCTTTACAGGAATTCAAAGATAAAAATTATTCCACCATGGTGCAGGAATTTCCGATCTCCGACAACGCGCCGTTCACGCCCATCTTGGCGACCACAACCTTTAGCGGACTTTCCATTTCGCTCAAGCCGTACTTCTATTACCGACTTGCCACCGTGCAGGATTGGCAGAACCGCAGCGTGATCCTCGCCGGCACGGCCTCGACGACCGTCGGCACGGTCATGTGGGACAACTTCATCTACGGCACGGGCCGTGTAGAATCCACCGAATCATTTTACCCGTTTATGATTATGGAAGGCACCGCCGCTACTTCAACGATTACGCCGCCATCGCTTACGTCGCCGACTAACCTTACGGAAAATTTCGATAAGCTCGGCATGCAACTGAACCTTTCGTGGTCCACTTCGACGGATCCCGACTGGCCAGCGAACCCGCTTCATTATGAAATGAACTATTCCACGTCTACGACGCTGTCGGACAGCGGTTGGACCACACCTGCCGCGATCCCGGTGACGATGGGGAACTCGTACCTCATTGGTGTCCGCGCGCTCGACAATTACGGCGCAATATCTACGGCCGCCACAACGACTTGGAATTTCCCGGCGGGGTTCACGCAATATCTTTTGAGTCCGCAGCTCAGTGACGCGCATCAGTACTTCACCGTGCCTTCCACGTCCACGCTGCAATCTATCCAGCTCTTCACGACGAACTTCGAGACCGGTGCGCGGTATAACACCAACATCTTTTGCTATCTCCAGGTGTTCGACGAATATGATCTGTCTTCAGTGGGAGCGACGTCGGCGGACAGTGGTGCGACCGGAGTTGCATGCGGAAACAATCCCGTGTTCACTTTTTTCTCGTCGCCGTTTGTGCTATATCCCGACCATACCTACCATTGGGTGTTCAACGCGTCGACGGGAAATCCTTCCACCGGCGCGAGTGTGCAGTTCTATGGGACGGCGGCGCAGACCGCGGACAGTCCGTTCAGCGACCCGTCGCTCGGCAGCGCGCGGTTCACGGTGACTGGCGACACGGGAATCTTATTCTCGAATTAGTGTTGACGAGCGTTGCGGTTTGCGCCGCGGGTGGCTTATGATAGGGGAATGAAGCTTGCCGTCATCGCGCACAACATCCGCAGCGTCCACAACGTGGGATCGATTTTCCGCACCGCGGACGCCGCGGGCGTCACAAAGATATTTTTGTGCGGCATCACGCCCGCGCCGCTCGATCGCTTTAAACAAGTGCGTGTGGACTTTGCCAAGGTCGCGCTTGGCGCGGAAAGATATATCCCATGGGAATCGGCACCGACGACGACGGGCGTCGTAAGACAATTAAAAAAAGAAGGCTATGAGATATTTGCACTCGAGCAATCCAAACGCTCGGTGCCGTATTATCAAGAGGCCGCGCATCTTGCCCGCGCGGCGCGCAAGAATGCCGACGCGCGCGTTGCCGTCATCCTTGGCAACGAAGTGAAGGGCCTGCCGCCATCCGTCCTCCGCGCCGCCGATCGCATCCTTGAGATCCCGATGATGGGGAAAAAAGAATCGCTGAACGTCGCAGTCGCATTTGGCATTGTCGTGTTCGGCCTGCGCTTTGGGAACGGCGCGGGCGATAGCGCCAAAGGCGCAGGCGATGCTATTATATAGAGTAATGTCCTGCGGTAAAAAAACCATGCTCATATCGCTCGTCGCCGTGCTCGTCCTGTTCCTCATCGCCATCGGCGCGTGGTGGTATCTTTTCTTCGGCCGTGCGAACTCGCCATTGCCGCAGACGAGCGTTTCCATCCAGAGCGTCGCTTCCTCGACTATCGTCTCCGGCGAAAATCCGTCGCTCGCCGAAGAGCAATTGAATATTGACAGCGCTACCTTCACCGTCGAGATCGCGTCCACGTCGCTTGAGCAGACGCGCGGGCTTTCGTTCCGTCCGTCGCTCGGCGCGAATGACGGCATGCTGTTCATCTTCGGCGCCGGCAGCACGCAGACGTTTTGGATGAAGGACATGAACTTTCCGCTGGACATGATCTGGATCAGCGGCGCGACCGTCGTCGGCGTCGCGCAAAATGTTCCCGCGCCGGCTCCGGGAACCCAGCTTTGGGAATTGCCCACCTATACTTCGCCCAGCAACACCGACAAAGTCCTGGAAGTGAACGCCGGCACCGTGGCGAAATATAATATAAGAGTGGGGGATGGCGTGACGATCGGGGCGGGGAAATAATATCAGGATTACCGGCCGTTCGAATCCCTCCCTCTCCTGCCCATTTTGGCTTCCGCCCCCTTTTCGCTCTATAATAGAGGGAATGGTCACCCCGCCGGAAACAAAAATAAACTTAACGATTTTTTAATAAAAATATGGCAAACGTGCGCGTCGCGATAAACGGCTTCGGCAGGATCGGCAGATTGTTCTTTAAGGCGGCGTTCGAACAACCGGGCATAGAGATCGTCGCGTTGAACGATTTGGGCGATGTAGAAAATCTTGCGTACCTTTTAAAGTACGACACGGTGTACCGTCGTTTTGACAAAGATGTGAAGGCGGACATGGCGCGCGGTATGCTCATTGTGGATGGGAAAGAGATCGCGTTCTTACAGATCAAGGATCCGACCCAGCTTCCGTGGAAAGATATGAATGTGGATATTGTTGTGGAGTCCACCGGGTTGTTTGATGAGTACGAGAAGGCGAAGGTACATCTTGCGGCGGGCGCGAAGCGCGTCGTGATCACGGCACCGGCGAAGGACGAGGACGGGGAGGCCGGACAGACGGTGCTTATCGGTGTGAACGAAGATAACTTCAAGCTCGCGCCGATCACGTCAAACGGTTCATGCACCACGAACTCTGCATCGCCGGTCATCCAGGTGCTTTCCGAAAACCCGGGCATCGTGAAGGCCGCGCTCTCCACCGTACATGCGTACACTGCCACACAGTCCATCGTTGACGGCCCGATCCGCGGAGGCCACGACTTTCGCAAGGGCCGCGCCGCGGCGATGAACACCGTTCCCGAAACGACCGGCGCCGCGATCAGCGTCGCGCGTGCGATTCCGGAACTCAAGGGCAAGTTCGACGGGCTTTCGTTCCGCGTGCCGAACATCACCGGTTCCATTTCCGATATCACGTTTATCGCAAAGCGTGCGACAAGTGTGGAGGAGATCGCGCAGATCCTCACCGACGCCGCTGCATTGCCGCGCTGGCAGGGGATCCTGCAGGTGACGCGCGATCAGATCGTCTCGTCCGACATCATCGGCCAGTCGTTCGGCGCGATCGTCCCGCTCGATCTCATCAAAGTGATCGACGGCGACATGGTAAAAGTGTTGAGCTGGTACGACAACGAAGCCGGATATGTTTCCACGCTCGTGAAGCACGTGCAAAAAGTGGCGGCACTGCTGTAAAAATCTTTTTGTAAATGATCATCTATATTGGCGCAGATCATAGAGGGTTCGCTCTTAAAAAGATCCTTACCGAAGCATTAAAAAATGACGGTCACGAAGTGATCGACGTTGGCGCCGCCGCGCTCGATCCCGCCGACGATTATCCGGATTTTGCGCGCGCAGTCGCGGAAAAGGTTTCCGCTGGCGTGGCGGCGTCCGCGGATGCCGTGGCGAGCGATGGCGACGAAGTGCGCGGAATCTTGATCTGCGGATCGGGGATCGGCGTGGATATTGTTGCAAACAAATGTAAAGACGTGCGCTCCGCACTTGCGATATCGACAGACCAGATCCGCGCCGGCCGGCAGGACGATGATGTGAATGTATTGAGCGTCGCCGCAGATTTTGTCAAACCCGAAGATGCGCTGAATATTGCTCGAGTATTCATTTCAACGCCGTTCAAAAAGGAGGAACGCTTCTCGCGCCGCTTGGGAAAGATAGCAGCGCTGGAGAGCCGGCCATAATGTTATGAAGGTCATCCCCGTCATCAATTGTTCGGACATTGCGTGCGTGCAAAAAAAGATCGCGATTGCGAAAACTTTTTTGGCTGATGGCGATTTTTTGCATCTTGACGTGACTGATGGCTCATTTGCGCCGCTCCGGACGTGGGCTGATCCGCTTGAGTGGGAGAAGCTCAAATCGCCGTTCGCGCTTGAAGTACATCTTATGGTGGAGCACCCCGAGGAATATGCGGATGATTGGCTTGCGGCAGGTGCGCGGCGGCTGATCGTGCACGCGGAGTCGCTCACTCCGCAATCGATGCACGAGATCGTTTCCACCGCCGCGCGGTATCACGTGGAGGTTATGCTCTCGTCCAAGCCGGAGTCCATATCGGAAGAATTTATCCCATACTTCCGATACTTTGCCGCGTTTCAGGTGCTTGCGGTCCAGCCCGGGCCGGAGGGGCAGGAATTTCTCCCGTTTGTGTGCGAGAAGATCAGGTTCTTAAGAGAAGAACTGCCGGATGCTATAATAGAAGTTGATGGTGGTATGAATCTCGAGACCGCGCGACAGGTAAAAGAAGTGGGCGCTGATACGATCGTTTCGTCAAGTTATATTTTCAACGCTGCCGATCCCAAAAAGGCATACGAAGAGCTGTGCGCTGTTTAATGAAATTTTAATCTTGAAACATGGAACCGCTCACTGAAAAAAAATTGAAAGAGATGGAGATCATGGCCACGCGTCTGCGCGAGGACGTGATCAAGATGGTCTCGCACGCGGGATCGGGTCACATCGCGGGACCGCTTGATATGGCGGAGGTGTTTACCGCATTCTATTTTCACATTTTGCGGCACGATCCAAAAAAGTCGGGGTGGCCGGATCGCGACCGTCTTGTGCTTTCGAACGGACACATCTGCCCGATCCAATATGCCGCGCTGGCGCACGCCGGATATTTTCCGGTGGAAGAGTTGAAAACGTTGCGTCAATTGGGAACGCGTTTGCAGGGGCATCCGCATCGCGGCACGTTGCCGGGCATTGAGACAACGTCCGGGCCGCTCGGCTCCGGCATTTCGCAGGCGAGCGGCATCGCTTTGGCCGCCCGCCTCGACGCAAAAAAATATCAGGTCTATTGCATCACCTCCGACGGCGAGCACGAGGAAGGCAATACATGGGAAGCAGTGATGTTCGCCGGAAAGAACCGATTGAGCAACCTCACCGTCGTCGTGGATCGCAATAACATCCAGATCGACGGGTTTACGGAGAAGATCATGCCGCTCGAGCCGTTCGCGGACAAATACCGCGCATTCAACTGGCACGTACTCGAGATCGACGGGCACAACTTCGAGGAGATCATCGCCGTCGCCGCGGAAGCGCGCGCAATTCACGAGCAACCGACCGTGATCATCGCGCACACGATCCCGGGCAAGGGCGTGGATTTCATGGAGAACGATTATCTGTGGCATTCAAAGCCGTTTGCGCCTGGCGAAGCGGAGAAGGCGCTCGACGAGCTACGTACGCTGCAACACAAGATCCAGAGTGAGCATCAATAGGTCGCCGGTTATCAATAAACTAACGTATTAAAAATATGAAAATCGTGAATTTCGTGCTTGGGCTTGCGACTGCAGTGATCCTCGCGGCACTCATCGCGCTTGGCATTGCCGCATTCTATCCCGCGCCGGTCGCGCCGTCGTATCCGAACACCGCCGTCGTGGCGCCGGTCGCGCCGTGCCCGTCAAATGATACCGCGTGTATGCAGAACAACACAAAGATCGAGGCGCAACAGCAGGCCGCACAGGACCAGTACAACAATGCGGAAACCGCCTACGAAAGCGCGAGCAGCGTCTACAACAGAAATCTTTTCATTATTGCGAACATCGTCGGCATCATTTTCTTTGCGCTCGGGTTTTGGTTGGTCTTTGGCGTTGCGCTCGCGTCTAACGCCGTACCCGTCGGCATCATGCTCGCCGGATTGTGGAGCATCATCTACGGCTACGCGCGCGGATGGGGGAGCGTTGATGACCAGCTGAAATTCTTTGTCGGGCTCGTGATCGCGGTGCTCATCATTGGCGGGAGTATGTGGCTCATCCAGCGGTATCAGAAAAATCACGGTCAAAATAAATAATAAAGACCCATTATTTTATGTTGAATCCCGACGCAAAACTCAATCCACATCTTTTTGACGATGACGTGGCGCAGGCGCCGACCCGTAACGGATACGGCGAAGGTCTTGTCGTCGCGGGCGACACGAACCGGAATGTCGTTGCGCTCTGCGCCGACCTTACCGAGTCCACGCGCGTAGAAGCGTTCGCGAAAAAATATCCCGAGCGATTCTTTGAGATGGGCGTCGCCGAACAGAACATGGCGACGGTCGCGGCGGGACTTGGCATCACCGGAAAGATCCCGTTCATCGCATCGTACGCAACGTTTTCGCCGGGGCGCAATTGGGAACAGATCCGCACGACGATCGCATATAACGATGCGAACGTAAAGATCGCGGGACATCACGCGGGCATTTCCGTCGGCCCCGACGGCGCAACCCATCAAGCGACGGAGGACATCGCGATGATGCGCGCCCTGCCGAATATGAAAGTGTTCGTGCCGTGCGATGCCATCGAGGCGCGCAAGGCCACGCTCGCGTCGGCGCAAATCTATGGTCCGATCTATTTGCGTTTCCAGCGCGAGAAGACGCCGATCATGACGACAGACGAGACGCCATTCATCCCGGGCACCGCGGAAATATTTTGGCAATCAAAAAAACCGGAGGTCTTGATCATTGGCTGTGGAGGATTGCTCTATAACGCACTTCTTGCCGCGCGTGAGCTGGAGGAAAAAGAAGAGATCGGCACGGCGGTTTTGAATTGCGCGAGTATAAAGCCGTTGGATGAAAAGAAGATCGTCGAGTTGGCAAAAAAGATCGGCGCGGTGGTCACCGTGGAGGAACATCAGGTGCAGGGTGGTCTTGGCGGCGCGGTCGCGGAGGTCCTTGCGAAATACGCGCCGACGCCGATCGAGTTCATCGGTATGCAGGATACGTTCGGCGAATCAGGTCAGCCGGATGAGCTCATCAAAAAATATGGCATGATGCCGAAGGATATCGTGATGGCGGCAAAGCGGGCGATACGGAGGAAAAAATGATGAATCCGACGGCAAAATAGATTATGATAACAATATGAAGCAAAAATATGATGTGGTGTGCATCGGCGACGTGGTGATGGACGCATTCATCGCGCTTAAAGAAGCAAAAGTAGAGTGGGATAAAAAGCACGAGCATCCGGAACTCGAGATGGCGTTCGCGGACAAGATCCCGTACGAGTCGCTCACGGTGGCGCCCGCGGTAGGGAATGCGTCGAATGTGGCCGTCGGTGCATCGCGCTTGGGTTTGAGCACGGCGATCATCACCGCGATCG
>JBEKBG010000015.1:0-12551 GCA_050015515.1 Minisyncoccia bacterium | reverse complement strand
GCTTCCGGAAACTACACCGCCCCGGGAAACGCAGGCACTGCCACGGTCAAAGCATGTTCGACCCAGTCCGGCTATACCAATGTCTGCGGAACTGCGCCGATCACGGTGAGTGCTTCGCCTCCCCCAGTCACCGTCACCAGCGTTAGCGTTGTCTGCAACCCGGCCGCCGTCCTTACGAACGGTACCTCCGCGTGTAGTGCGACCGTCAGCGGTACCGGCAGTTACGGCAACGGCGTGACATGGACCACCAACCTTGGATCCATCGGCGCTTCCGGAAACTACACCGCCCCGGGAAACGCAGGCACTGCCACGGTCAAAGCATGTTCGACCCAGTCCGGCTATACCAATGTCTGCGGAACTGCGCCGATCACGGTGAGTGCTCCGCCTCCCGGGCCCGCCGTCACCCTCAGCGCATCGCCTGCGAGCATCACTCTTGGACAGCCAGTAACGCTCACCATCACCACGGCCAATGCAACGGCGTGTACGGGTTCGGGGGCTTGGTCCGGCTCGCAACCCACAAGCGGAAAAGTGTCCTCGACGCCGGGATCCGTCGGTACCGCCACATACAATATTTCCTGTACCGGTCCTGGCGGGAGCGCAACGTCATCCGCTTCGGTGGTGGTGAACCCCGTTCCAGCCGCAGGCAGTATCGTTGTCACGTCGGAGAACGCGGAGAATTCTTCGATCCTTGTGCCGGCGTCGTGGGATCTCATGGGAAATGTTTCTGGCGGCTTCGTCTGTTCCGCGTCAGGAAACATTCTGTGGCAGGGCACCCCATGCTCGGGGACTCAGCAGAAATATTCCGGGCTTCCCACGAACAGCGACTCATATACCATCCCCCAAACGGAAACGACCGCAGTTTCTGATTATTCCTTTAAATCAGTTTCTCCTTCGCCGACGCAAACCCTGGCGTCCACCAGTCCCTCCGCCGCATTCATGATCCTCTGGACCCCGGACGCGAACATGAAGGTCAGCCCCGGCAACGTTTCCCTCAATTCATCAAACGTGGCCACGGCGAAGGTGAGCGTGACGAACACCGGCGCCCCCGCTTCGGCGCTCGCATGGACGGCAACGGCTTCGACTAATAGTGGCGGGAACTGGTTGGTGGCCCCGTCGGGCGATACTATCCCCGGCATCAAGAACGGCGTTTCGGGCAATGCCTCCGATAATGCCACGATATCTTTCAATTCTTCGGTGGTGAGCCAACTTGCGAACGGGACATACACCGGCACCATCACCTTCCAGGGAATCGACGAGAACAATCCGAATAATCAGATTGCCCCAAGCACCGTTTCCGTCACGCTAACCGTCAATAACATTCCTGCGGCGGTCGTCACCAACGTTAGCGTCACCTGCAATCCAGCCACGGTTAATACGAACGGCACCTCCGCATGCACCGCGACCGTCAGCGGCACCGGCAGCTACAGTAGCGGCGTGACATGGACCACCACCTTGGGATCTGTCAATGCTTCCGGAAACTACACCGCCCCGGGAAGCGCGGGCATCGCCACGGTCAAGGCATGTTCGACCCAGTCCGGCTATACCAATATCTGCGGAACTGCGCAGATCACGGTGGTGTTGCCCACGTGTCAATCGTCCAGCTGCCAGGCAACCTGCACGCCGTTGACCTCGAGCCTTTCGTCGATCGTCCCGCCGGAATCGACCGATCTGCAGTCCAGTTGTTCAAATGTGACCGAGTGCGAGCTTACCGGAGGGGGATTGGACGACATCTATCCGAACCTGGCAGGATCTATCGACGTCAATGTCTCCAGTACCCCCACCAGCACCACCACATATACGTTGACCTGCGTGAACGGCAACTATAGCAATGATTCCACTGTCACGAGCGTTCGGGTGACGGTAGGCGGATCGAGTCTCTGTGAGATAGACCCCTACGCGGTAGGATGCCCGGGGCAGTAGGAAGACCGGCGTTCGAGGAGGTAAATGAAAATGCCGTGGCTCAGCGCCACGGCAGTTTGCATAGCGCTTGTCAAATTTCTAAATATATGTTAGAATCTTCGGAGCACCAAACACTAGTGCGGTGCGAGAAGGAGAACTTATATGCACCTCAAACGCATCCGCGCCGGATTCTTCGGCGTGTTGCTCGCGATGACGTTGGGACCCATCACCCCATCGTCCGCCATTTCTCAAACACCGTTGTTTTCCCCGGACGAGGACGGGCCTCCAAAAGCACCTGAAGAGCCAGCGAAGCGGATCCCTCCAAAGATCAGCTTTGCCTTCAGAGCTTCGGAGCTCTACTTTGCCGGCGGTACGGCATTTGACATGACAACCACCGTGAGGGGGTTGGATCATCCCACGACTGCGTTAAGAAGTGACGGCACATTCTTAGCGCATTACTATGTGGTAGAGAAGGGCTGGGCAGGCGTCTTCGGCAGGACGGATCCGTACACCGCTACGGCGGCGAACGTGCTCCTGAATGTCGGGATTGACCGGCTCGGTAGAAAACTCTATACACGTGGGGGAAAATGGCGAGCGCTCGCCTACGGGACTGTCCTTCTGAAAGGCACCCTTAACACGATCGCTGCGGGAGAGAACACTGGAATAAACCAGCGGATTAACCAAAACGTGAGGATTGCGACGGGATACAAGGGCCAAATAGTTTGGTCCAGGTGACCGTCGTTTAACTGGCGGACGGTTGGATAACTCTCCACCGTCCGTCAGCATCCCTTATTTTGTGGGATGTTGGGAGGGCTTGACTTTTTCTTGTAAGCGCCTACAATAAAGGCAGAACAACAGTAAAAAAAGTTTGGGGGCTTGAGTCGATGTGCGGAACTCCTTCCTGCACAAAGACTCGCTCTGAGGCAATTTGATAGGTTGATGACCCGTCAAAACGGACTCGCCCCCACCGGTTTAGGTGTACAGTTTCTCGCTTGGGCCACACTTTCACAGTGTGGCCCTTACTCTATTTTGAATATTCAGAGGCACGCATAGACAAGTTTGGGCGTGAGATGAAGTTCGAGGCGTAGCGGGGTATAATAAAGAGATGGGGAAGATGTCATACAATAGGCAAAACAGCCGTTCCGGGCAGGCGATGCTCATTGCGGTGCTCGCGCTTGGCGGCGCAATCCTCGGCGCGACGACGGTCGCGGGGCTTTTGACGCTCTACCAGATCCGCGCGACAACCGACACGGCGAATTCGGCAAAGGCGATCTTCGCCGCGGACGCGGGAACGGAATGGGCGCTGTTCAATTATTATTGCGGGGTGAATTCGAGCGCGTGCCCGGGCGGACCGCTTACATCGGAGCCATCATTCGCCGGATCCGGCGCGTCTGCGATAGTAAGTTGCTATGGCAACTACGCCACCACCGGTGCGACGACCACGTGTAGCAATGCAAGCACGGTCGTGGCGATCTCAAGCGGCATCGCGAACGGTTCCGAGCGCGCATTCTTCATCGGCCTCTCTGGCTCAACGACGACCTATCCGTAACCTTGCGATCTTCATGATTTTTTAATGACAAAAGACCAAGCAAAGACGCGCATTGAAAAATTAAAAAAGGAGATCAATAAGTACCGGTACGAATATCACGTACTCGACCGGTCGGAGATCTCCGACGCGGCACTCGATTCACTGAAAAAAGAATTGTTCGACCTTGAGGCGCAATTTCCGGAGTTCGTGACGCCCGATTCGCCGACCCAGCGCGTGGCGGGCAAGCCGTTGAAGGAATTCAAGAAGGTACGGCATGGCGAGCGCATGACGTCGTTCAATGATGCGTTCTCCGAGGAGGATATGCGCGATTGGTTCACGCGGCTCGAAAATTATCTGGGGCGGCCGCTTGGCGCTGCCGCTGCCGCTGCTTCCAACGGCCGTTCCGCAAGCGCACCACTCTTTTATTGCGAGCTCAAGATCGACGGGCTCGCGATCGAGCTGGAATATGAGGACGGTATTTTTACGCGCGGCTCCACGCGCGGCGACGGAATGATCGGCGAGGATGTCACGCAGAATCTTCGTACCGTGGAGGCGATCCCATTGCATCTCGCGCCACCGGAAGAGGTTGCGATGAATTTAAAAAAGCTTGGATTGCGCGCGGATGATTACGATTTCGCGCCGAAAAAATTGATCGTACGCGGCGAGGTGTTTCTCACCAAAAAAGAATTCGCGAAGATCAATAAAGAGCAGGAGCGAATTGGCGGGAAAGCATACGCGAATCCGCGCAACGTCGCGGCGGGATCGATCCGACAGTTGGATCCGCGTGTGACCGCAAGCCGGCACCTTGATTCATTTCAATATGAGATCGTCACGGATGTCGGAACAAAAACGCATGAGGAAAAACATCTCTTGCTTGCGGCGATGGGATTCAAAACGAATCCGCACAACGAGCATGCACATGATCTCGCGGAGGTGTTCGCGTTCCGTGAAAAATGGGGCGAACCCGCACGGCGCGAGAAAATAGATTACGAATATGACGGTACCGTGGTGTTGGTGAACGACAATGCCACGTTCGCCGCGGCGGGGATCATCGGCAAGGCGCCGCGCGCGGGAATCGCGTACAAGTTCTCGCCGCGCGAGGCGACGACGATAGTGGAAGAGATAAAAGTGCAGGTAGGCCGCACGGGCGCGCTCACGCCGGTGGCCGTCATGCGGGGGGTCAACGTCGGCGGCGTCACGGTCACGCATGCCTCGCTCCATAACGCAGATGAGATCGAGCGGCTTGGATTGAAAATAGGGGACACGGTGATCATCCGGCGCGCCGGCGATGTGATCCCGCAGATCACGAAGGTGCTGCCGCATCTGCGCACCGGTCATGAAAAGGCGTTTCATATGCCGACGCATTGCCCGGTGGACGGTTCGCCCGTCGTCCGTGACGGCGCGATCACGCGATGCTCGTCGCGCACGTGCGCCGCTCAGCATCGCGAAGCGCTCTATCATTTTATTTCCCGCGCGGCCTTTAATATAGAGGGGCTCGGGCCAAAAATAATAGATAAATTCTTGGACGAGGGGTTGATCTCCGATGCGGCGGATATTTTTGAATTGCAGAAAGGCGATATCGTCGCGCTCGAGCGCTTTGGCGAAAGGTCAGCAGAGAATATCGTGAGCGAGGTTGCCGAAAAGAAACACGTGACCCTCCCGCGATTTTTATACGCGCTCGGCATATTACACGTGGGGGAAGAGACGGCGGTAACGCTCGCAAAAAATTTTGAATTTCCGCACGCGGGTTCCCGCGTGAAAATAAAAGATATTGCACGGATATTCGTCGGGCTGTCGCTCGAAGATCTCCAAGCGGCGCCGGACATCGGGCCGAAGGTTGCGGCTAGCATCTACGATTGGTTTCGCGTCGCGCGCAACACGGATCTTCTCGCGCGGTTGGAAAAAGCCGGCGTGACGGTGGAGGCGATGCCCGCGCGGAGTACGGCGAGCGCGCGGCTCGCAGGAAAGACATTTGTTATTACCGGTAGTTTGGAGTCTATGGATCGTGAGAGCGCAAAAGAAAAGATCCGTGCGCAGGGCGGCGACGCGTCGGAGTCGGTCAGCAAGAAGACGAGCTATCTCGTGGCGGGCGCCGAGCCGGGTTCAAAATATGAAAAAGCGCAGAAGTTGGGGGTAAAGATCATAGATGAAAAGGAATTCTTGGAATTGCTCGGTTGATTTATCCAGTGGAAAAAGATAGAATCTTCAGGGTAAGTATGCGGTCGTAGCTCAATTTGGTTAGAGCACCGCCCTGTCACGGCGGGGGTTGCCGGTTCAAGTCCGGTCGGCCGCGCGAACTATTTTTTATCGATTTATCCTTATATCATAAGGATTTTTTCGGTTCAAAGATGGAGTTAAAAAACGGCGTTGTGGATGATATTTGAACTGTCATATGTTATCATCAAAGCATCAGGGGAATATCCCATAAAAGCTCTCTCGTCCAGGGTCTAAAATGTATTCCACATATGAATATAAAAACTAAGATAGTAGCAGCGCTTACCCTCGCAGTTTTCCTCGTGCCGGGCATCTCCATGGCACAAACAATGTCGGTCGCCCAGTTGCGGGCGGAGATTCAAAGTCTCACTGCGCAACTTACTCAGCTTGAGACCCAGCTTGCCGCATCCTCAATTACGCCAATTTCCACTTCCACGACAACTCCATCAACGCCACCGATAACTATCTATTCGGCTGGCTGCACTTCGTTCTCCGGCTACAGTTCAACAAATGGTGAGTCGTGTGTTCCGGCAACGAAAACTCCACCTATCCCTCCCATCGTTGTAAATCCGATAGTACCGACATCATCATCGCCGATTGTCGCATGCCCCATGTATGTGCCGTATTGCCCTTATGGCGGCCATAGCGTCGTGGAGAGCAATGGGTGCACTCAGGAGGTTTGTAATCAAAAGCCTACGCCACCTACCACGACCCCAACTCCCGTTATCACCGACGTGACCTCGGCCGGTGCGACTCCTACGCCGGGGAGCAATGAGTTTCTCATCGGCACCAACCTTCCGACGCAGAACGCTAGCATCGTAATCGATGCTGGCTTGGCGAGCTCCCAGACGATAACTCCGACCGGCTACAATGCTGGCGGTGGCGGGAATATGACGTTTTTCCTACCTTCCAACGTTTCGGTTGGCTCTCACACGATTGAAGTGCAAGCGAACGGTGCCACGAGTAACCAGTTTACATTCTCGGTAGTGTCAGTTTCTCCTGTCGCTGAGGTCGTCCCCTATATCTCGCAAGTGAGTCCCACGACCGCCCCCCCCGACGCGACCGTGACGGTATCCGGCCAGAACTTCGACGCCAACTCTTACGTCTCTCTTGGTAATGTTCCCACCGGGCCTGAAAACGTGCCTGTCGCGGTCACCTCACAAACCACCACCTCGCTGACCTTCACGGTTCCGTCTCTCCTTGTCGGAGCGCAGCCGCTCTACGTGGCCGAACACAATTCCAGCCTTGTGAGCAATAAGGCTACTCTCATAGTGTCGACATCATCGCCGATTGTCGCATGCCCCATGTATGTGCCGTATTGCCCTTATGGCGGCCATAGCGTCGTGGAGAGCAATGGGTGCACTGAAATGGATTGCAATCCCACTTCTACTCAGCCGACACCGTGCCATGCGCCGAATTTGTGCCTACCCGCACTGCCAATAAGATTGCAGACCTCGACTTCGGATACCAGCGCCCAGACGGCGATCATCTTACAGTCACTCCAGAGTCTATTGAACCAGCTGAGCACTTTATTGAAGTCGTTATAGCCAAGAGCAGGAGTCGCTGAAATCGCTGTAGAACTATCGGGAATCTATCTCACGGCGGGACATAGCTAATCCGTCAACAGAGTAATTCTTACAGTAAAACAATAGTGGATGGCGCGGTGGGGGCGTCATACTACGAAACTTGGTATGAAAATCCGCTCAGTAGATGTCTGCCAATAGGTTCTAACATCGTCCGTTACCCCGCGCAAAGCGAATTTGTTATACTTAAGACATGGATAAAAACGAAATGGCGGGCGCGGACGCAGGCAACGCACGATTGAGCCTCCGCTCTATCGGCTCGCTATTTTCCGATTCATGGGACCTTTATAAAGAGCGCTGGCAGGTGCTCGTTGAGATCGTCCTTTTGCCGACGCTCGTCGTCGCGCTGGGGTATATTCTTCTCTATCTCGGATTCCCATTTTCCATTTTGGGCGGATTGATCGTTTTTATCGGGTACATCATCTTTGTTTTCAGTATGTTGCCGGTTATCTTTTCCCTCCATCACACCGCGGGAGTGGACGCATCGTATAAAGCGACGATCGGATGGTTCTGGCCGTTTGTGTGGGTCACTATTTTGGAAATACTTGCAGTGATGGGCGGATCCATTATGCTCATCATCCCGGGTATCTGGCTCGGAGTTGCGCTCATGCTGATGATGTACGTGTTCGTGATCGAGCATCGCCGCGGCGTTGACGCCTTGCGGCAGAGCAAGGATTATATCAAGGGATATTGGTGGGCGGTGTTGGGAAGGGTGCTCCTGCTCGGCCTGATATTCCTAGCGGCGACGATCATCATCGAGATCCCCGTTACGATCATCGTGGGCAACGCGGCGCGCGTCCTCGTGACCATGGTGCTGACGCTGTTCTTTGTCCCGTTCTCGGTGATCTACCATTATGTTATTTTTGAAAATCTACGGGCATTGAAGCCGGAGCTTGCCGATGCACAGACAAAAAGGGGAACGGGGTTCATTAAAACGAGTGCGATCGTGGGGATCGTGATCCCCGTACTCGCGGTATGTGCGCTGATTATCGCGCTGGGGTTCGGGGTGTTCTATAGTATGAGGCATATAGATCGTTATGCCTCGCCGCCAGGATATGGCATGCAGGTTCCTTCTCGGTAATAAAAAAATAAAACGTCGAACCGTTATTTAAAAAATAAAAAAATCAATAACATGGTACAAGAATCGATCGTCGAATATATCAATGCGCAGATGAAGCTCGGGGTTTCCCGTGACACCATCAAAACGACGCTTACGGGCGCGGGATGGATCGCCGCAGATGTGGAAGACACGTTAAAAAAAGTGGAATCGGCAAAAATGGCCCAGCCAATCTCGGCAGTGTCGGCGATGCCGTCAGCGTCATCGTCGCCGGCGGCGAAGCCGATTACTCCCGCCGTTGGCATGGGCGTGGGCGTCGGCGCAAACCCGGCGCCGCAGACCATAAAAGTGAGCGACCTTGTTTCCTCGTCAACGTCATCTTCGCCGGTCATGAAGCCGTCCACGATGCCGGCGTCAAAGAGTCCGTTGACCGGCCCCGCGCCGGCGAGCGCCGTCATGCCTGTGGGGAAAAAGACGAAGGATACCTTTCAGGCGGCCTCGTATGCGGGCGCGAAGTCCCATGGGTCGCGTGGCGCGCTCATCACGGATATTGTTCTCGTGGTCGTTATCCTCGTTGTTGGCGGATTTGCAGGATTTTTATATATGCAAAATAACAGCTTGAACGCCCAGCTTGGCACGTTGAATGGACAGAGCTCGGGCGTGAATTCGCAGCTTTCCGCGCTGCAGGCACAGGTTGCCGCTTCAACTACGGCACTGACCGCGCAGGTTTCGTCGCTTACCACTGAGAAGCAGGAGCTGCAGACCGAACTTTCCTTCTTTGCGGCGCCGACCAGCGCTACGCCGGGCGCCACGAGCACCGCGACGATAAGCGGCACCGTTTCTGCCGGAAAGACCGGATATGTCGTCACTGCCATGTACGGCGCAAAGATCTATGTGGCGAATTCTAAAGTGGCGAGTGTGATCACGGCGCTTGCTCCGCTTATGGCGACCGCAACTTCCACCGCGCCTGTCTCGGCGAGTTCGACCGCCAGCAGCACTCCCGCCGCGCCAACGGTAATTCCTGCCACCCCGGCAACCGTGGCGCAATTTACCGGGACCTATATTCCGGGTTCTGATACTATCACGCTCACCGAAGTCAACGGTACTTCTGTACAATAGTAATCAGAAAAATAAAACACCCTCTTCTTTTTTGGCCGTTGTTCTTACATCTAGGCCAAAAAAAAAGAGGGTGTTTTATTTTTCCGGCTGGCCCTGAAAGATACCGAGGTTTCTGAGCGCGGTTTCGTAGATGCCGAGCGCGCGTTCGGCGAGATCACGCTTCAATTTGAAGTTCGGTTCGTGTGCGATCTGGTTGCGCAGTTTGTGCGCCTGCCAGAGCTCGTTCAAGTTTGGAACCTGGCTGGTATTGGTTTTCTTGAGCCGGTCGCCAAGCTGGATGCCCATGATGCCCGCCTCGCGCAGGGAGTCGTTCAATAATTTATCCGCCTCAAGGATGGCGACCTTGAGGTCGCTCTCGCCACCGCGATAGAATTGCTCCTCGATGCGTCGCCACGATTCTTGCGCTTGTTTTCCTGAAATATTTGATTGGAGGATGATGTGACGGAAGCGATCGACGCGGAGTGAGAACCATCCGGTCTCTATCACAAAATAAATGATGCCGGCAAAGAAGATGAGCGCGATGATAAGCCCGAAGAATTCCAGCATGCCAAGATTGGAGAAGTACGCGGCGATGAAGTTTTTACTTACCGCCTGTGCCTGTTGAACTGCCTGCGACGTTGAGGTGGTAATATTCATATTTTTTTAATTTAATTTTTCATAATATTGCCCGATGCCGAGGATGTCCGCCTCGTGCCATTTTTTGCCGATGAGCTGGAAGCCGATGGGGAGCTCGCCGGGCGCGAGTGCGGATGACGGCTTTGTGGGGATGGAGATTGCCGGGAAACCGCCGAGCTTCAGCGGAAGCGTGAATATATCGCAAAGGTACATCGCCAGGGGATCGTTGGCCTTTTCGCCGATCTTGAATGCGGGGGTCGGTGCGACGGGGGTAAGCATCACATCTACCTGTTTAAACGCCTCATCAAAATCGCGCTTGACGAGCGTCCGCACGCGCTGCGCTTTTTCATAGTACGCATCGTAGTAGCCGGATGATAACACGAAGGTCCCCAAGATGATGCGACGTTTTGCCTCCGCGCCGAATCCCTCGCCGCGCGTTTTTAAATAGACGTCTTTCAGCGAATTGCCTTCCCGCAGGGTTTCCCCGTATCGGATGCCGTCGAAGCGCGCGAGGTTGGAACTGACCTCCGCCGGAACGAATATATAGTAGGCGGATACCGCATACTTTGTATGCGGCAGAGAAACCTTTTTAAACTTCATTCCCACACTCTTTAATTTTTCAATGACGCGCTCTATCTCTTTTGTTACGGCAACGTCGGTGCCGTCAAAAAAGTATTCCTCCGGCAAACCGACCACAAGCTGTTTTATTTTTTCTAGTTTTGGGCCGAGAAGGTCGCCGCCGAAGGCGTGATCGGTGCTCGTGGCATCGAGCGGATCATTCCCGGCGATGGCGTTGAATAGGATCGCCGCATCTTCAACGGTTTTGGTGAGCGGGCCGACCTGATCAAGGCTGGAGGTCATGGCGATCACGCCGGAACGGGAAACGGCGCCGTACGTCGGGCTCATGCCGACGACGCCGCAGAAGCTCGCGGGCTGGCGGATCGAGCCGCCGGTGTCGGAGCCGAGCGCCGCGACGGCAAAGTGTGTCGCGATGGCAGCGGCGGACCCGCCGGAGGACCCGCCGGGGACGCGCGAATGGTCGTGCGGGTTGTGGGTGACCTTGAACGCGGAATTTTCCGTGGACGCTCCCATCGCAAATTCGTCCATGTTTGTTTTACCAAGGAACACCGCTCGCTCCGATTTCAGTTTTTTAATGACGCCGGCGTCGTAGCTCGCCACGTAATTTTCCAAAATTTTTGATGCGGCGGTCGCGGGCAGTCCCTTGATAAGAATATTGTCCTTGATGGCGAGCGGTACGCCGGCGAGTGCGCCGACATCCTCGCCTTCGGCAACGGCGACATCAACCGCGCTCGCGTCGCGCGTGGCGGATTCCTCCGCGAGGCTCAGGTACGCGCCGATCTCACCGTCGTGTTCCTTGATGCGGCGGAAATATGCCTGTGTGACCTCAAGTGCGGAGAACTCTTTATTAAGCAGCCCCTCGTGGAATTTTTTTATCGTGAGGTCGTGGAACGGTTCCATGGTGTTATCGTGCGAACATTATTCAAAGACCGGCGGCACTTTATTGTAGCCGTCTTTTGATTCGGGGAACGCATCCACGCCTGCGCCGCGATTCGTGTTCTCGCGGCCGCCGGCTTCCTCGCCGTCTTCTCGGAACACGTTCATAAGATCGGTGCCGCCGGTCATCGGCGGGACATTTGCGGTGTCGAGCGCTTGGAGTTCTTTGAAGTGATCCAATATCGCGCCAAGGTCGGCGAGCAACTGATCTTCCTCTTTCGGATCAAGCTCAATGCGCGAAAGTTGCGCAAGGTGCTCAAGCTCTTTTTTGCCGATACTGCCGCTATGCGACGATGAGGACATTACCCCTATCTTAGCCGAAAGCGCCGATTTTTTCAATCGCTATCTGAGTTTCTCGAACGCGGCTTTGAACTGATCGCCACGGTCATATTCGTTCTTGAAAATGCCGAAGCTTGTAGCGCCGGGGGAGAGGAGAACGATGTCGTGTGCCGTCGCCGCCATGACGGCCGTAGCAAACGCTTCATCCATGCTCGCCGCGGTGGCGCAAGGAAAGTCCTTAGCGAGCAGAGCTTTTATTTTTTCCGTCGCCACACCATTAAAGAGCACAAGTTTTTTGACGCGGGCTTCTATCTCGGGAACGAGCATGGAAAAATCGAGTTCTTTGTCGCTGCCGCCGGCGATGAGGATGATGGGGCGACCGAGCGGCGCGAGCGCCTTGAGCGCGGCGATCGTCGCCTCCGGCGTGGTGGAATTTCCATCGTCATAAAATGCCACGCCATTTTTTTCTCCAAGTAGTTGCAACCGCCCCGGCAGTCCGGAAAAGTTTTTTAATACATTTTTAATGATGTCGTCCGCGACGCCCATGGCTTGTGCCGCCGCGCGCGCGAACGCGGCGTTCTTTCGGTTGTGCTCGCCAAGGAGTGCCACTTCCCAATCGGCGGGCAATGCAGGATCGGTCACGCACGTCGCGGCGAGCGCGCCGAACCGCGATTCGATCTTTTCTTTTATTTCCTGGGTAGTCACAAAAACATCGCCCGGTTTTTGAAATCGCGCGATGGCG
>JBEKBG010000014.1:0-13263 GCA_050015515.1 Minisyncoccia bacterium | reverse complement strand
TCGAGCGCCTGCTCGCGGTTTACGACCTGCTCCGCTATCGGCGGACCAAGGCGGGGCTGCTGTCGTCCGGCGAGCAGACGCGCCTTAGTCTCGCCAAGGCGATGCTGAACCGCCCGCGGCTGCTGCTGCTCGACGAGCCGACCGCCTCGATCGATCCCTCAAACGCGCGCGACATTCGCGCGGGAATCGCCAAGTTTGTCGACAATGGCCACTGCGGGGTCCTGTGGACGAGCCACAACATGTATGAGGTCCAGGCAGTCTGCGACCGGGTGCTGTTCCTGTCGCATGGCCGGATCGTGCTCGAGGGCGATCCGAAGACGCTGCCCGAGGAACATGGCGCGGCGAGCCTCGACGACCTGTTCGTCAACGTCGCGCAAGAGGCCCTCCACGCGGGAGGCGCAACGTGAATCGCTCGCGGGTCGGCGCGATCGTCCTGCGGATCTTGTACCTCTATCGCGGCAGCCCGCAGCGGGTCTTTCCCATCTTCGTCTTCGTGGCGGTCGATATCGTGCTCTGGGGCTTCCTCACCCGTTACCTCAACTCAGTCTCGCGCGCCGACTTCAACTTCGTGCCGGCGCTGCTCGGCGCGGTTCTGTTGTGGGATTTCCTCACCCGCGTCATGCAGCAGTTGACGATGGCGCTGTTCGAGGACGTGTGGACGCGAAATTTCCTCAATTTCTTCGCCACCCCGCTTCGCGTGTCGGAATATCTTGCGGGGCTGCTCATCGTCGCAGTGACCACCAGTCTTCTGAGCCTCGTCGCCATGCTGGCGCTCGCGCAAATCGCGTTCGGCCTCTCGTTTTTCGCTTATGGGGTTGCGCTGGCGCCGTTCCTGATGGTGCTGTTCGTCACCGGGATCGCGCTTGGCGTCACGGCCTCAGCCCTCGTTCTGAGACTGGGACCGGCCTCCGAGTGGCTGATCTGGCCGATCCCAATGCTGATTTCGCCATTCGCTGGCGTCTTCTATCCCATCGCGGTCTTGCCCAGATGGATGCAGGCGGTGGCGATGGCGCTGCCGGTAGGGCCGGACGTATCAGGAGCGCTTGCACAGATCTATGGCATTGCAACGAATGCAAACGTCGTTATTCAGGGGACGCAGATTTCCATACAAGCCGTGCAAGCGGTCACCGCGCCGGCAACCACCGTGGGCGCCGTAGCCGCCGCGGGATCGATCGTCAAGCCGACAGGAGTGGTATCGTTCCAGGTCACGGGATCCGCCAGTTACGAGTCGTTCAAGAGTTTCCTCCAGGGGTTAGAGACGAATATTCGCATATTCGATGTGACTGCGATCTCGCTACAACCCGCTGCGATCACCGCCACCAAAACGCAGGCGGCAAATGCCGATACATTCAATTACACCCTAACGGTCGTAACCTATTATCAAGGATCATAACCACCATCATGGCAATCATCGTTGAAGAGGAACAAAAAAAGAGCAACCTGTTTGGCATCATCGGATGGTTGGTATTTTTGGTGGCCGCGTGCGCGGCGCTGTATTACGTGTTCTTTGCGCAGCCGGAGCTGGTGACTATCCCCGCGAGCGGAACGCTTGGTACCATCGCGCCGATCGCACAGACTTCGTTGCACCCGGAAACGGTAATTCAGAGCCCGGCGTTCCAGGCTTTGAGATCAACAATTACATTGCCGTCGCCGCAGGGCCCGGCGAGCGTGGGGAGGACGGATCCGTTCATCGCGCCGTAGGGCAAAAAGAAACAGCTACGTGCATTTCAAAACCGGGCTCACCCTTCGGGATGGTTTTGAAATGCACATAGTTGTTTCTTTATTGCGTGATGAACAAGAGAGTGGTTTTGTGAAAGATTAAATTTTCATTAAAAATCTTTTGACATTTATTCTTTGGTTGCTATAATGGTGGAGATAGATTATTGGGATTTCCCACCGCGCCCCGTTGCAAGATGTTTGCAGCGGGGCGAAGATTTTTTATGGGCTATAGAATTCAATAAATCGATTTTGAATGTTCTGAAAATCCTCGCCGGCAAGGGTTCCCATCTTTCTTAACAAACGCCTCGTATCAAAAACTCTTATTTGGGAAAGGATCGCCCTCCGTTCTTTTCCGCTAAATGAAATCGGTATGTACCATGCACCTTCCTTTAATTGAGTGGTCAACGGAATCCCTAAAAATGAATGCGTGTTGAATTTCTTGAATATAATAACCGGTCGTGCAAAGTCAGGGCCTTTTCCGAATATTTCCACGCCGACGTTTATCCCAATACAGCACCACCAGATTTCAGCTTGTTTAAAGAGCCGCGCGGAGGTATTGCCCTTGAATAAAACATTGATTTTCCACCAATCTAGAAGCGTGAGGAAATAATCTTGTAGCATGCTGCCATACTATCAAAAGCAGATTAAATATATCTTAAGTTTTGATTTATCCCCATCCCGTCTTGCCCCCCCCCCTAATCTATGCTAATATAAGAGCAATAAGGGAATTATCCCTGTAAAAGCCTCCCTCGTCCGGAGCTAAAAAGTATATTTTATGCATGAATATAAAAACTAAGATAGTAGCAGCGCTTACGCTCGCTGTTTTGGTCGCGCCGGGCATCTCGTTAGCCCAAACAATGTCGGTCGCGCAGCTGCAGGCGGAGATTCAAAGTCTTACTGCTCAGCTTACCCAGCTTGAAGCCCAGCTCACTGCGGCAGGGGGAACGACAACCGCATGGTGCTACACATTCAATAATAATCTTTCAATCGGTATGAGCGGATCGGCAGTCACCGCGCTCCAAACCGCGATCCAAAAGGATGGGGAGTCGGTTACGGTCAACGGCACATTTGATGATCAGACCGCTGCGGCCGTCACTACGTTCCAAGAAAAATATCAAAGCGCCATTCTTGCTCCCTATGGTTTGAGTAATGGCACTGGCTATGCAGGAACAACCACGAGGGCAGAGCTCAATTCGTTGTTCGGCTGCAGTGGCAGCAATCCTGTCACGCCTCCTATTATTGTAAATCCGATAGTACCGACATCCTCTTCGCCGATTACCGCGTGCCCCATGTTTGTGCCGTATTGCCCCTATGGCGGCCATAGTGTAGTGGAGAGTAATGGGTGCAGTGAGACGGTTTGTAACCCGGCACCTACCGCTCCTTCAACTATCTATCCGGCTGGCTGCACTTCGTTCTCCGGCTACAGTTCAACGAATGGTGAGTCGTGTGCTCCGGCAACGGCCACCCCTTATATCTCGCAAGTAAACCCAACGACCGCCGCCTCCGGCGCGACCGTGACGATCACCGGCCAGAACTTCGACGGCAACTCATACATCTCTATCGGTAACGTACCGACGGGACCGGAAAGTTTCCCCATCGCGGCCACTTCGCAAACCGCCACCTCGCTGACATTTGTGGTTCCTTCTAACCTTTCCGGCGCTACTTTCCCGCTCTATGTCGCAGAGCACAATTCCAACCTCGTGAGTAATGAGGGAGGTATTACGATTACGACTCCGGTCG
This sequence comes from Minisyncoccia bacterium, assembly GCA_050015515.1. Taxonomy (GTDB): domain Bacteria; phylum Patescibacteriota; class Minisyncoccia; order UBA6257; family 2-01-FULL-56-20; genus JAKAGE01. The sequence continues at coordinate 9,804 of JBEKBG010000014.1, read as the reverse complement.
TCGTGCAACAAGTACCGACCATTACCAATCTCAGTTCGAATCAAGGGACTGCAACGAGTAGTATTACGATTTATGGAACCAATCTCACTTCCGGCGGCAATCCGACCATCCAGTTCTATTCATCAAGCGGAGCGCTTGCGGGAACGATATATTTCATCAGTATGGGTTATATATCCCCACAGAGTATCGTGTTTACTCCCACTATTTCGAACTCATTGCTATCGGCGCTATCGCCTGGAATGTATCAAATAGATGTTTTAACGCCGAATGGGACGAGTAATCCCGAAAGCTTCACGCTCCTCGCGCCGGTCGTTCAGGCTCCCGTCATCAATTCATTCTCGGCGGGCGCAGGTCCAACATTCTCTTTGTCGGCATACAACTACAACACCATCACTTTCCAGGCGCAATGCGGAAACTTTGTAGCGGTGGTGCAGCCTCAGAATGGATCTCCGGCTTTGTATCCGACCGGCAGCGCGTCCATCTGTAATGCCCCACAAACCTATTCCTCGTCGAGTTTCAACGAGACCTCGAGCATCGCTCCGCAAATGATCAACGTGCCCTTGAGTTTGTATAACGCGCAAGGCGTGGTTGATGGAAGTATAACCATGGTCGGTAGCCCGGCCGGTTCCAATAATAGCGGAAGCGCAACGCTCACGGTAAACGTGTGCAACAGCGCAGGGGTGTGTGTCCAGCAGACGGCATCGTTTCCGATTTACGCAAAGGGATAAAACCTTTTAGGGGTAGCTTCTAAAATGGAAAAAATCTATCCCAAATAGGATGGTACTTGTTCCCTTATGCACGTATAGCACTCGTGCTAGAATATATGTATGACGAGTGACGAACTTCTCCAGCAGTTGCAAACCCGCGGATTGATCACCGAGGCGGTGGCCGCGCGGCTGAAGCGCGATGCGATCGTTGGTAACGAATCGCCGGAAGATATCATCGGGCGCGAGCGGATTGTTCCCGACGAACAGGTTGCGGCGCTTAAGAGCGAGCTGCTCAACGTTCCGTATAAAAAGATAGATCCGGAAGCGATCGACGCGAAGCTCATGGGCATCGTGCCGGAGGAGACCGCGCGCACCTATCGCGCCATTCCGATCAGCCTGCAGGATGGGCTGCTCATCGTGGGTATGCTGCATCCGGATGACACGAAAGCGCAGGATGCAATGAAGTTCATCGCGCGGCAGAATCATATCAATCTTGGCGTCTATCTTATTTCATACAACGACCTGCAGGCGGCACTTCGGAAATATTCCCCGTACCGCGCGGAAGTCGCGGCGGCGGTGAGCTCGTTAAATATCAAAGAGGGATCGGGCGGTCAGCAGGCGATCGAGCTTGAGGGCGGCGACAGTGCGGACGCACCGATCATCAAGATCGTTGCGGACACATTCAAAGAAGCGGTGTTGAATAAGGCATCCGACGTGCACATCGAGCCACAGCAGAAATCGTTGCGCATTCGCTTGCGCATCGATGGCGACCTGCGCGAAGTGGCATCGCTTCCGGCGGAACTTGCCCAGCCGATCACGTCACGCGTAAAGGTTATTTCTAATTTGAAGATCGACGAGAACCGCGTGCCGCAGGACGGGCGCTTCCGCGCAAAACTTTTTGACCGCGACATCGATTTCCGCGTCGCCACATTCCCGACGCCGCTCGGCGAGAAGATCGCCATCCGCGTACTTGATCCGACGACCGGGCTCAAGAATTTTGAGAGTTTGGACCTGCTCGATCCCACGCGCGCGACCATTAAAAAAGGATTAGAAAAGCCGTTCGGTATGGTGCTTATCACGGGCCCCACCGGTTCCGGAAAGACCACGACACTTTATGCGTTTTTGCAGGATCTCAACACGGAGGATGTGAACATTGTATCGCTCGAAGACCCGGTGGAGTATTTCGTGTCCGGCATCAACCAGTCGCAGGTGCATCCGGAGATCGGCTACGACTTCGCATCGGGATTGCGCCAGATCTTACGGCAGGATCCGGACATCATCATGGTCGGCGAAATCCGCGACAACGAGACCGCCGGGCTCGCGGTGCAGGCGGCGCTCACCGGGCACGTCGTGCTTTCCACGCTCCACACCAACAACAGCGCCGGCGTCATCCCGCGCCTCATTGACATGAAAGTAGAGCCCTTCCTTATCCCGGTGTCGCTCAGCTTGATCATCGCGCAGCGCCTCGTGGGGGTGTTGTGCCCGGATTGTAAATCGCCGGCGGACGCGCCGCCGGAAGTGCAGGAGATCATCGCCCGCGCGCTCGCGGATGTGCCGCCGAGCGTCGCATCGCAGTTCAAGGCGCCGTATCAGATCTATCATACGAAAGGATGCGCCACCTGCAAAGGGCGTGGCATCGTCAACCGCACCGGCATCTATGAAGCGTTCCTTATCACCAAAGAGATCGAGGACATTGTAAGCAGCGGCGTCACCACGCAAAAGATCACCGCGCAGGCGAAGAAACAGGGGATGATCACACTGCGCCAGGATGGCATCGTGAAGGCGCTCAAGGGGACAGTTTCGATAGAGGAGATCATTAGGGAGACAGAAGAGGTATAACACAAAACAGAAGGAGCTATTACTTTGAGGCATGGAAGATTAAATGCCTCAAAGTAATAGCTCCTTCTGTTTTGTGTGTCTATGACTTTTTCTGTTTCGCTAAAAATTCCTCTATCAAAACTATATCCTTCAGATCTTTTTCTCGCGCCGCCGCTTTCTTCCATTTTAAAAGTTCTTCAAGTTGAACAAAAGCAACGCCATCGATAACGGCTGCATTTTTTATCAGCTCATCAGTGTCTTTGTGATATAGCTCGCCGCAGGAAAATTCGGAAAGAATATCAACACCGTCTCCTTTTAAAATTCTATCAGTGGAACCCAGCTTCCATTCTGCTCGGCATTTGTCACACTCACATAATTTCCATCCTTTTTGTTGGAGTTCGTTGAATAAATCTTCCGTCACCACAATATCAAGATCGTTCGCCGGACGGATGCCGAATGCTTCCATCGCGCCGCCGACTACTACATATTTATCGGCTGGTAACCCCAACACTTTTACTCTGTCGGAAATATTCATAACCGAATTGTAAATCCATATATCGAGTTGGACAAAGAGAATGGGAAGGGCACATTGTTTTGAGGGCTCTCGGAGCCGCCGAAGGGCGGTGAGAGGGAGCGGCCGCGCAGCAGCGCGGAACGCGTACCTCAAAACAATGTGCCCTTCCCATTCTCTTTGTCGTTCTTGTTATGCTATTATTATCCTATGGACGATTACAAACAGCAGCTCGGCGACCTCTTGACGACGACGGCGAAGCAGAATGCGTCGGACCTCCACCTTGCGGTGGGACGGAAGCCGACGTTGCGTATGGATGGCGTGCTCATCCCATTGGAAAAAGAGCCGATCATGACCCCGGAATCGGCGGAGGGGATCATCTCGCAGATGCTCACGCCGGAACAGAAGACGAAACTTATCACCCAGCGCCAGATCGACTTCGCGTACAGCTTTGAGGAGAAGGCGCGTTTTCGCGTGAACGTGTATTTCCAGCGTGGGTATCTTGCCGCCGCATTGCGTCTTATCCCTACGCGCATCAAGACGATCGAAGAGCTCAATCTTCCGCCGCTCCTCCATGACTTTGCCCAGCTCTCGCAGGGATTCATACTCTTGGTGGGTCCCGCCGGGCACGGCAAATCCTCTACGCTCGCGGCGATCGTGGACGAGATCAACCACACCCGCACCGATCACGTCATCACGATCGAGGATCCGGTGGAATATCTTTTCGAGCAGGACAAGTGCATCGTCTCTCAGCGTGAGGTCGGCAGCGATACCACGAGTTTTCACGCCGCGCTCCGCACCGTGTTGCGGCAAGATCCGGATGTCGTAATGATCGGCGAGATGCGCGACGGCGTTTCTATCGGCACCGCCATGACCGCATCCGAGACCGGCCACTTGGTGCTCTCCACCCTGCACACCAACTCGGCGGCGCAGACGATCGACCGCATCATCGATTCATTCCCTGCCGACCAACAAGGGCAGGTCACGTCACAGCTCGCCGCGACGCTCGTCGCCATCGTCTCGGAGCGCCTGCTCCCGCGCATCTCCGGCGGCCGCATCCCTGCGGCGGAGATCATGATCGTCAATCCCGCCATCCGCAATCTCATCCGCGAGCGCAAGACGTATCAGATCGACCTCGTCATTGAGACGAGCTTACAGGAAGGGATGGTGACACTCAATCGTTCGCTCGTGAATTTGGTAAAAAATAAAGAGATAACATTGGAAAACGCGGAGCTGTATTCTCTGAACCCGTCAGAACTCCGCATTTTATTAGAAAGGACATAACCTACGTGGATGAAGTTTAAGTATCAGGCCAAAACAAAAGAAGGCGTGACGCAGGTGGGATTTGTGGAGGCGTCGGATCGCGATTCGGCAAGCGCCATCCTTGCAAGCCACGACCTGTTCGTATTGAGCGTCATTGCGGAACATGCGCCGACCGCGCTTGATAACATCGCCGGTTTTTTTGGTCGTGCGACACGGAAGGATCTCATCATCTTTACCCGCCAGCTTGCGACGTTGCTCGAGGCGCGATTGCCGCTTAACAATGCGCTCAAGATATTGTACGAGCAGACCACCAACCTGCGGCTCAAGGGGGCCATCTCGCAAGTGACGGAAGATATTGATGCGGGGGTTTCTTTTTCCCAAGCGATGGCGCGGCAGGGGAAAATATTTCCTGACTATTATATTGAAATGATCCGCGCTGCCGAAGTAACGGGAAATCTCAATGAAGTGGCGGCGTTCCTCGCCGACTATACCGAAAAGGAGGGCGATCTCGCCAGCAAAGCGGCGTCGGCGCTCGTATATCCGGGCATCGTTATTGGACTTTTTATTATCGTTGCGTTCATCCTCGTCACATTTGTATATCCGTCGCTCGGCAGTGTGTTTGCCGAGAACGGCGTCGCCCTCCCGTGGTATACGCAGGTGCTCTTGGATACGGGAACGTTCCTGAGCAAGTGGTGGATCGCCGTGGTGGTGGCGGTCGTTGCGCTTACCATGCTCGCAATCAATTACTTCCAGACCGACGAGGGCACCGCGTTGCTCGATGAAGTAAAGATCCGCCTGCCGATCGTCAAGAAGGTGTACTTGCCGGTCATCATGGCACGGTTCGGTAACTCGGCGGCGCTCTTGGTGCACGGCGGTATTCCAATCGCACAATCGCTCGAGATCATCAGCCATATGGTGGGCAATACGTTGTATCGTGACGTAGTACACAACATCGCGGAAGACGTGCGCCAGGGCGAGCTCCTTTCGGCGAGTATCGCTAAATATCCGCAATATTTTGCACCCCTCGTTTCGCAGATGGTGGCAGTGGGGGAGACGACGGGCAAGATCGAAGATATGTTCACGCGCCTTTCCGGCATCTATACCCGCGAGGCGGATGAGATCACGAACAACCTCGTGGATCTCATCCAGCCGATCCTCATGATCGGCATCGGCCTTATGGTGGGGCTGCTTTTTGCCTCCATACTTATCCCCATTTACAATCTCACGGACAGTATTCACTAAGTGCTATAATAAAAAGGTCAATATCATCATCAAAAGGTCGTTAATATATTTCTCTCAAAAAATGATAACAAAACAAAAAAAGGGCTTTACCCTCATTGAAATCCTGATCGTTGTTGCGATCATCGCCATCTTGGCGTCGGTCGTGTTGGTCGGTCTTGGGCCGACCCAGCAGGCAGGCCGCGATGCGCGGAGGATCTCGGATCTGAGCGAGGTACAGAACGGGTTGGAGCTGTACTATAACGCCAAAGGGCAATATCCGGCTCCTGCGGCGGGGACTTGGTCTGACGGTCTAGTCGCTACTCTCACTGGAGCGGGTATAGGTGTCTCTTCGGTGCCGAGCGATCCAAGTTCGAACCGGTCTTACCAGTATTGGTATTCGTCGGGACAGACGTCGTACATTCTTGGAGCGCAACTCGAAAATCTCCAGAACTCTGTGTTCAATAACTACCACGCCGCAAGTATTACTGGTATGACTCAAGCTGTTACTTCGGGAAATATTATCCCGTTGGATTGTGCGGGAAGCTCTGACGGCAACTATTGTGTAACGCTTTAAAAATTATGGGTTGACAATAGGAAGTTTCAAAATTTCCCGCTCCGGCGGGATTTTTGATGCACGGGCAAATCAGCTTTCTGTTATTATAGATACATGGATATTTTGACGCTGGTTGTTTTATTCGCTTTCGGTCTCGCGATGGGCAGTTTTTTGAATGTCGTCGCAACGCGCTATGACGGTGAACGTTTTTTATTCAGTACAAAACTGATCGGCGGGCGATCGCACTGCGAGCAGTGCAAGAAAAGGTTGCGATGGTTCGAGCTTGTGCCACTTTTTAGTTTCGTGGCGCAAGGCGCCCGGTGCCGCCGATGCAAAGCGCGGCTGAGTTTACAGTATCCGATTGTGGAGCTACTCTCGGGAATTATTTTCGTCGCTGTGCCGCTCGCCATTCCGTCGATTACTGCCGCCGCGCTCTGGATCGCCGTCTTTGAGGCGTTGCTCGTGATGGCGCTGATCGACATTCGGCTGGGCATCATTCCGGATGAGATCAATATTTTTCTTGGCATCATCGGCATACTGCTTCTATTAATTCCTGCACCGCTTGACGCTGCCGCGGTGCTGGTAAAAATAATCGCCGCGCTCGGCGCGGGCGTATTCTTTGCCCTGCTCATCGCCGTCACTCGCGGCAAGGGGATGGGCATGGGCGATCTCAAGCTCGTGATCCCGCTTGGCCTGCTTTTCGGCTGGCCGGACATCATCCTTGTGCTCATGGCCGCGTTCGTGATCGGCGCCGTGGTCGGTGTGATCGCCATCGCGCGTGGCATAAACAGTATGAAAGGCACGCTCCCGTTCGGGCCGTTCCTCGCGCTCGGCGCCGTGACGGCATTCTTCTGGAGCGCGCCGATCGTCGGATGGTATCTTTCGTTGCTCGGCGTGCGGTAGCGGCGTGCGGTGAAGATGCCGCGGAAGTGATAGAATACTCCTATGGGGAACGGCACCGACCATAATAAAAAAGGTTTTACCTTGATAGAGATCCTTATCGTGCTTGCGATCACGGCACTCCTTTCCAGCCTTGCTATCGTGTATACCCACGTGGGACAAAATCAGATATCGCTTTCTATCGAGGAATCGAAGGTCGCCCAGCTTATTCTGGAAGCCAAAGAGCTTTCTGTCGCGACCTACAGTTCGAACAGCCCCACCTGCGCGTACGGCGTCGCGTTCAATTATGCGAGCTCAACCTATTCGCTGTTCGCGTATAACGCCGCGGTCACCTCGCCGTTGTACCCCGGCAGGCAGATCTGCCCATCGCTTGCGAGCACGAGCGTCGCATTCAATGCGAGCGATACCCAACCATATCAGCCCGGGAGCTGGCAGGTGCATACCGCACAGGGCGTCGTGTTGGACGGTTCCGGCGGCGCGGCGAGCGATACCATCCAATACATCCTTTTTTATCCTCCCAACCCATGCACCATGATCAACCTTGCCCAACAAACAACATTCCGCAGCAATTGCTCTTCCATCGCCGGGTCGCCGCCGTCCGCGTCATACGTGTACCTGAGCACTGTTGATAAAAGCATGTCGCGCACGATCACCGTCAATCCTGCGGGACAGGTCAGTTTATAGAACACCGCCGATACGATACACTATCATCATGAGATTTCCCATCCATTCCCGCCGCGGCCAGACGCTTGTTGAGGCGCTCGTCGCGCTCAGTATCTTGACAGTGGGATTCGTCGGCGTCGTTGTGCTTCTTACAAAATCATTCCAGTTGAACCGGACGACATCAAACGACACGCAGGCGACGTATCTTGCGGCGGAGGGGATCGAGATTACAAAAAATTTAATAGACCATGATGTATATGAACAGTTGTCCGGCAATTCGAACTATAGCTGGGGCAGTTGTTTTCCTTACTCCGGGAGCTGGTACTATTATCCTATAGATTACGAGACGACCGACTGCAAATCTTTGGTATCTCCTCCTTCGAATTCGCCCCCCAACACTCCGCTTTATTTCGATCCGACCACTGATACATTCAGCACCAACTCTTTTGGGACAAAACCAACTAATTTTGTGCGCAATATAAAGGTTACTAATAACGGCGAAGAGCTCGACGTGCAATCGACCGTCACATGGACCAGCGGATCGCTCGGGAACACCATCACCCTCGAGGACCATTTTTATAACTGGCACCAATAATCATCACTATGAAAAAAGGATTCACCCTCATTGAAATGCTCGTCACCGTCAGCTTGTTCGCTATCATTATCACGATCGCGGTCGGCGGGTTTACGAATGCGGAGCGCACACAGCGACAGGTGTCATCACTCATCTCCGCGCAGAGCAATGTGAGCCTCGCACTTGAGCAAATGTCGCGCGACATTCGCACGGGATATCTTTTCTGCCACGACCCGGGCGTTTCGCAATACTCATCCCGTTGTGACGATATTGACACCTCCGACCCGGCGGGGACAACGTGCACCGTCGCTTCTTCTTCCGACCCCGACTCGCCCGTATGGACATGTCCGTCCCTCGATTTTTACGATGCCAATTACAATGAAATAAAGTATTCCTGGGCGGGCGGCGCGCTCACCGAAAGCGTCAACTCAAGTACGCCGCAATCCATCACCGGTAATGCCGTGTATGTGAAGTATCTCAAATTCCAGCTCTTCGGCCAGACAGAGGGCGACCACTGGCCGCCGCGCATCACCATTTCCCTCGGTATCGCGGCAAGTTCCACCGATACGGCTGTCATGAATGACGTCTTCAATCTGGAGACCACGGTGAGCGCGCGCACGATCGATTGCGTGCCGGGCGCCGATCCGGCGCAGTGTTGAGCGCAAGCTTTTGTCGGTTATCCACACCCCCGCTGGTCCCCGCTATGGTAGAATGAAGTCATGAAGAGTTCAAAGCAGATATGGGTTTGGATCGGCATCGTCGTCGTGGTCATCATTGTGGTGATCGCTCTCGTGGTAGCGTTGAGCCCGAAACCCGCAGTAAGGCCTATGCCGGTCTTTGCGTCGCAGGGTCAACTGACGCCCAGTTTCCCCAAAGAGTTGGTCATCGATTCCAATTCGCAGATCAGCAACAGCTACTCCATTAACTATGATGCGAGCACAAGCCAATATACCGCGGAATGGGTCTCGTCAAGTTCCCTCCCGGCGGTTTACAACGATTACAAAACATACCTCGTGAACAACGGATGGACGATCACCAACAGCAGTAATGTGACGGCCGCCAGCAAGCTCGGCGTGTTGTATGCCGCGACCTCATCGGCAAAAGTGAGTGTCACGCTTATCAGCCAGGGTACCGGATCGGACGTGTCCGTCACGTACGTAGGGCAGTAAAAAGCTGGTAGGGAGGAGCTAAAAATCATTTTTACTCTTTTTCAGCGCGTTTTTTCGCGCCTATTTACATTTTTATAAAAACCTGCTATAGCTATCTATAGCACGACCGTGGGCTATTATGGTCACGGAGGCTCGAAAGAGCCTATCCCAACAGAATATTACGGGAAAAAAGGAGAGCGCCATGCGCAGAACTGCCTTTGCGAAGTTTTTCTCATCGTTTGCGCTCAGGCTTATCTGCCCGAGCGTTGCCTTCACCCTCATTTTGAGCGGTTGCGGCGGAAGTGGAAATCTCAGCACGCAACAACAGAAGACCACCCCGACGGTCAACTGGCCGACGCCTGCTGCCATCACCTATGGCACTGCGCTGAGTTCCACTCAGCTGGATGCCACCGCAAGCGTTCAGGGAACGTTCGTCTACACTCCCG
>JBEKBG010000013.1:0-17877 GCA_050015515.1 Minisyncoccia bacterium | reverse complement strand
GCCGGAGCCCTTTTCTTGAACACAAAATACTTGTATCCGACGAAGTTCCAGATAAATGTCACGAGAATGCCCGCCAGCGGGGCGACGATATCCACCCACAGCGTTGTCTCCGGCCCAACGGACTTTACCAACGTCGCAACGGCAACGTTCGCCGCCCAGCCAATGAGCGCGATGGTATAAAATCCCGTCACTTCGCCCGCGTTCACTTTATCCGTGGAGCCGAACGTCCAATTTCTATTCCAGAAAAAGCTGTTTGTGGTGGCGAACAAAAACGAGATCGCCTTGAATACGGCGAAGAGCGGGATTGAAATCGCCGATGTTCCGTAGAAGAAGGTTTCGAGGTTGAAGACGCCGATGTCAATGAAGCTGTTCAACGTCCCCACCGCGGCGAACTGGCCGAATTGGTAGAACTCCTTCCACCACTTTGCGATCATCGCGCATAGCCAGAGCGCAAACGGCGCGAAGAGCGCAAAGAACACGAAGATGCCAATGCGCACCGCGAGCGTCAAGGGAAAGTGCGTAAGTGTGTTCGCCAGTATCGGCTGGATAAGCAAGCCCACGGCTGCGCCGATCACAAGGCTCGCGAGAAAATCTTTTCGGGTCATGATCGTAGGCGCGCGTAAAACGTTACCTCAACGCGTACGTTATCGTTACGTTATCTGTCACATCTTGCGAGCCCGGCTGGATGTTCGGCGTGGAAGCGGCCGACGATGCTCCCATCGAGGACATCGGCATCGCCTCATTGTACATCGTCACCGGCTGCGGAACATAACTATTCTCCGCAACATTCACCACCTCGCCGAGCCAGGCGCCTGCCTGGTTCGCCATCTGCACCGCTTTTGTTTCCGCCTTGTTCATCGCATCCACCCGCGCCAGAGCAACGAAGGTATCGGGGTCATTGAAGGTGAAGTCCACGCCACCGATCTGGTTGACACCAAGCGGTGCCAAGCCGCTGAGCACCGTCGCAACGTTCGCAAGGTCATGGATCTTGACCGTGACCGTCTGCGTCAACATATATCCCGTGATGGTGTTGCTCTGCATAGTATTGTTGTAATTGTATGTCGGCTCAAGATCGTATCCCGTCGTTGCGATATCGCTCGTCGCGATATTCTCCGATGCGACGAACTGCAACACCGCGTTCATCTTTTGCGTATTGTTCGTTGCGAGCGTCTGGGGATTCTGTCCCTGCGAGACCACCGAAAATGTGATCTCGGCGAGATCCGGCGTCGCCGTCGTCTTCCCCTGTGCCGTCACCGTGATCGTCCGCGACGGAGGCACCGATGCCGCCCACTGCACAACCGCCGGCAACCCGATCCCCATGATCGCAATGATAAGCGCCGCCAACAATGCATCCAACAACACCCAAAACCAAAACTTTGATTCGTTCATGTTTTATGTTTATTTATTTTTATTTTTTATCCGCGTCGATTATTTTTTTGAACTCAGCGACCTTGAGACTGGCGCCTCCCACTAATGCTCCGTCTATTTCTTTCAATTGTACAAAATCGGCCGCGTTCCCGCCATTCACCGATCCGCCATACAAAAATTTCGGAGATACATGCTTTGTTTTTTTTAATAGCTTTTTAATGAACACCGCCATCTCGCGAGCATCCTCCGGTTTGTCGCTCCTTCCCGTGCCGATTGCCCAGATCGGCTCGTAGGCGATATATAATTTTCCGGCTTTTAATGAAACATTCTTTAAATCCTTCGCCAGCTGTTGCCCCACAAATCTTTTTGCCACCTCGACGCCCTTCTCGCGCACCGAAAGCGACTCACCAACGCACAAAATTATTTTCATCCCGTCGCGCGCGGCGAGTGCTATTTTTTTGTTGATCATTGCGTCCGTTTCCTTGGCAAACCGCCGTCGCTCCGAGTGGCCGACGATCACGTACGTCACACCGAGCGAACGAAGCATGCGAGGGCCAACCTCACTTGTGAACGCACCCTGCTCTTCCCAAAACACATCCTGCGCACCGACGGCGAGCTGTTTCCGCGCGCGCGCGGGCATGTGCCGGAACTCTCGCGCGATCTCCTCCAGATAAATGAATGGCGGGCAGAGCGCCACCTCCACGCCGCGCGCGCGCGGCGTCTCTGCCACCGTTTTAAAAAGCTTCAAAGCCTCTGCCTCCGTCTTTGGATGCTCTTTCCAGTTCGCCGCGATGAGTTTGCTCATACGATCATTTTAACATAGAATCGAATACGGCCCTTGGCCAGCTGATTGGAGGTTATTGTAATGACGCTTGTAGGCACAGATGAATCACAGGTGCACGATTCCGTAGAGATAGTCTGCTACAATCCAAACACTGCGCAGAGCATCGCTGCACGTCTTGGCGAGAACACAACATTGGAAGACATCACTGCACGCCTCGGAACAAGGGGGTTGGGACTACGCGGCATCGTGACAAAACGCCTGCTTGTTTATGGAAGCGACGCATATGAAGTCGCGTACGTAGACGAACTTGGCGACCGTAATGGAAAAATGGGAATCATCTTTCCCGGCGAAGGTAAGCGCATCCCCAACCTATTGGTTCGCTCATAGCGCAGACACGACATTTTGACAATCATCTACCGAAAGAGTACAACAGATATAGCGTTCCAATGTCACGAGGAGGAATGATGACCAGCCAAGATCCGCAGAACGAAGAAGCCGAGCATTATATTCTTCTGTCAAATAGCCGCGGCGAGAGTATTATTGACGTCGAGGCGCCCAATGCCGCAGAAAAAGCCGTCCTCGCGGCTCTCGATCAGGGACCGCAAGAAGCCGACCCAAACCAGTTGATATATTGATCGGCACATGCTCGGACGCCCCCGCCTCCGAGCTTTTTTTTATAAACCGTCCTTCTCTATATGTGCTCTCGTAATCGATCCGGAGTAGCCGGAGGCGAGCGTAATGCCCACGGTCGAAGCGTCCGTCGCCGCAATGCTCTGGTTTGTAGTGGACTTTAGGATCGAGCCTTCGGAGGAAGAAAAACGTCTTTGTACACAACTCCACTCTGGACGCGTTTAGAACTGCGGTTATGATTAATGCTGTAAAATAGTCCATTTTAATGGGTATTGACAATATATATAATTATATGTTAGTATATATCCAGTTGCCTGCTACAACAGAAGCACCTCCCTAGGCCGGAAGCCTAAGATCAGGTGGGATCGGAAGTCCCCTGTTGTAAAATCCACAGGCATTGAAAAGGGTCTGTTATGACTAAGAGCAAAATACCGACCGTAGTAACGTCTGCATTGAGAAAGCACATCCTGCCTGCTTACCTGAAAAATCTTTTTTGGAAAACGGCGGGAAACAACCCCTTAAAGTACTGGCGCGATCGCAAGACTTATTTCGTCGCCATCTACTATCTTGCGAGCATCTGCTCCCTCAACTGCCTTGAGCGGGACAGTTCCGGAAATCGGATTTTCAAGGCCGGTTTTCCTGAAAGCTTAGAGGTCCTAAAAGAGAAAGTTGATGTTGGGATCGTGGAAGTTGCAAGCGAGGTTCTTGCCTTTCAGGAGATGAGTGACCCCGTTGCTGCATCAGATGTTCGACTGGAACTTAAGATGGCATTCAACGCCGCCAAGTTGTTCAAACTCATCGCGGAAGAGGCGACGTACGGTCTCTACTTCCGCCGCGCGAAGAATGTTGTCGCCGTCACGAAGGCCGAGATCTTCGAAGATCGTCACGAACGGTTCATGTAATTTTGTGGTAACCTCACATCGAAAAAGCTCACGCTTAACGGTGTGGGGTTTTTCGATTTTTGTCAGTACTGTACCACCATCGGGATTTGAACCCGAGTTCCCGCCGTGAGAGGGCGATGTCCTAGACCAGGCTAGACGATGATGGCATATGGCTTATCAAAAAAAAGTATAAGGAAAAAACGTGGATAAAACAAGTTAGCTCAGCGGCACCACCGTCGGGATCGGCACTTCCCGAATCTCTTCCACTATCTTATTCAATTCCATCGAGTGCGAGCCCTTCACCAATATCAAATCCCCTTTCTTGATGAAATTTTTTATCGGCACGACCGCCTCGTCGGCGGTGTCGAAAGAGAATATCATCGCGCGCTTCATGCCCGCGCCGCGCGCTGCTTCGGCGATGAACTTTGCGCGCGCGCCGACGGTAAACAACACATCCGCATCCTTTACCACTATCCGGCCCACCGCCTCGTGCGCCTCCGGCGTATACTTTCCAATCTCGAGCATGTCGCCAAGCACCGCCACTTTCCGCTTTGCGGGAAGCCCGGCGAGCGTCTCAAGCGCCGAGCGCATGGCGATCAAGCTCGCATTGTACGAATCATCGATGACCTGCGTATATTTGATGCCGGGCAAAAGCTGCATGCGCGATGTGGGCGGCGCGTAATGCGCGAGCGCATCCGAAATCGTCACGAGGTTCATGCCGAACACAAGTCCGATCGCCGCCGCCGCGCCCGCCGCATACGCGTGCGCGCGACCGAATACGCCATCGATGCGCACCGGCACGACTGCGCTCCCGTGTTCAAGCTTAAAAGAGATGCCGGACGGCGCGCCATCATGTACTTTGTTCTCAAAGCGCGAGATGCGCACCTCGGAGCTTTTATCAAAGCCGAATGTCATCACGCGTGCGCGCGTGCGCGACTGCAGGTTCATCACTGCGTCGTCATCGGCGTTCAAGATCGCAAAACCGCCGACCGGAAGATATTCAATGAGCCTCCCCTTCTCCCGCGCCACCTCATCCGGGCCGCCATAATACTCGACGTGCACCGGAATGTCACCAATGGCGGTGATCACGCTGATGTTCGGCCGCGCGATGCTTAATAAATATTTAATGTCGCCCGGACGATCCGCGCCGTATTCCAGAACGAGGATCTCTGGATAGCCGGCGGGCGCCGGAAAAATGATCCGCCACGCAGAACCAATAATCACCTTTATCCAAAATCCTATTTTTTGAAGTGTCTTCGTTCCGCGTGGCGTCGCGCGGGAAACGAGCGCAAGGTCTTCCGCACTCCAATCGCCAAGGATCGTAAGCGGCACACCAAGATCGCTATTCAAATTGCCGAACGACGCGCGCACGCGACGGTCGCGCGTGAGCACCGCCTTGATCGCAAGCTTCGTCGACGTCTTTCCCGCACTGCCGGTCACGCCGATGACCGCCGGCCGATACCGCCAGATCGTCCATCGCGCGAGCCGTCGTAAAATTTTACGCAAAATTTTTACGGACATATCAGATTTTTGCAATTAGGGATGACGTCGGCGGTCGGTCGATTCGGCGCGATGTTGTAATAGTTAATGATCCATTGTGCAAGCTGATTCCACGCCGGTACCACCGTTTCCGCCGCAAGCGATGTGACCGGAATCGTGTTCAGCCGAATGAACGCGATGAATTTCGGGTTTGATGTCGGCCCAAAACCGATATACGAATCCGTGAGCTCGTTCAGATATCCGCCGCCTTTCGGGTTCGGGATATACGCGCTACCTGTCTTGCCCGCCATGGAATATCCGTTGATCTCCGCCACCTGCGCGAGGTCGACGGCATCCACCATCATCTGCGTCACCTGCTGCGCGGTGCTCGCGCTGATCACGCGGCGGATAACCTGCGGCTGAAGCGCCGCGTTGATATAGGGTCGCATGAGCGTGCCGCCGTTCGCGATCGCGCTGATCGCACTCACGAGTTCCACCGGCGTCACCGCGACGCCCTGCCCATACGCCGCCGTGTCCCAATCCACCTGCGGAGCATTCGGCGTGAGCTGGCTCAGATTTCCCGCCACCTCACCCGGCAGATCGATCCCCGTTTTCTCACCCAGCCCGAATTTTTTCAGATAGCTCAAATAGATGTCGTTGCCCGTGGCATTCTCCGCCCAGATGGCGCCGCTGTTGATGGAGTGCTCGATCACCTCCGTCATGGTGGTGTTCGCGCCATACGCGCCTTCGGTCGTCAGATTGTAGTTCGTGATGTGCGCGTGGTCGATGTTCACATATCCCATATCATCGTACGTCGTGTCCGGCGTGATCTTTCCGGAATCGATCCCCGCTGACATCGTGATCACCTTCATGATGGAACCCGGCTCGTAGACTCCCTGCACATCGGTGTTCAAAAAATTCGCGATCGGCGCCTGACTATAATTATTCGGGTCGAAGTCGGGATCGCTGCCCATCGCAAGGATCTTTCCCGTCATCGGATCCATCACCATCACGTCCCCGCCGGTCGCGCCCGTTGTCGTCACTAAATTATCCAAAATTTTTTCTGCTTCGATCTGAATATTTGGGTCGATGGTGGTCGTGAGATCCGACCCGCCAGCCGAAGAATTTCCCTCAAGTAGGTTATTGTAATATTTTTCAAGGCCGTACTTTCCGCTCTCGCCGGTATTCGACGCGTTCGGTCCGACATATCCCAGCACCTGCGACGCAACCGTGGAAAGCGGGTAGTACCGCTCCGGCTCAAACTCGGTGTACACGCCAGGAATGTTCAATGTGGTCACTTTCTGCGCCACTGCGGGATTCGCCTTGTTCACCAAGAGCTCATATTGGTCGCCCGACCGCGAAAATATTTTCTGTAGCGTTGCGACCGGCATGTTCAATATCGGCGCGAACGTTGCGGCGGTCGTGGCGGGATCCTTCACTGCCGTCGGCACCGCATAGATCACCGGAAATTCCTGGTCGATCGCCGCCGGCAATGTATTGCCATTATTATCGGTAAAATAAATAGCGCCTCGGGCGGCATTATTGCTTGCGGCAGCCGACTGCTCGGATTCCGCCTGCGCATAATAATAATCGCCTTTTAGCAGCTGTAATTGATAGAGATGAAATCCTAAATAGGTAAAGGCGAGGAGAAAAAAAGCGACGATTATTGTGAAGCGATAGGCCATTGTTGATTGACGGTAAAGTATTGGGGATTCTTATCTGCCACGAGCCCGTCCGCCGCCACGAGCGCGGTAAAATCGGCTCCGCCTAACGTGGCGAGGACCTGGTTATTCAGCGCGGTGTTCTGCGCTCCTATAGACTGCAACTGTGCTTTTATTGAAACAATATCGTGGCTGAGATCTACCGTCTTATTATAAGCGACAACCAGCCCAAAAGTCCCGCCGAGCAGTGCAACGACCAACAGGGCGATGACCACATTCAATATATTCGCGTGTTTGGTTGGTTGTATAAATGTCATTTTTTTATAAAATTTTCGCTTCTGGTAATAATATTTCCGCTGCCCGTATTTTTGCCGACCTGCTCCGCGGATTTTCTTTTATTTCCTCCCGCGTCGCTTCGACCGGCTTCTTGGTAATAATTTCTATCGCTCCTTCTTTCGACAATGATTGAAATGCCCGCTTTACGATCCCATCCTCCGCCGAATGGAAGCTGATGATCGCCACCCGTCCACCGGGTTTTACGATCGCTCCGAGGTTTTTTAATAACGTTTTAAGGTTCTCGAGCTCGCCGTTTGCGTAGATTCGGAATGCCTGGAATGTCCGCGTCGCCGGATCGATCCGGCCGTGCTCGTACTTTCCGCGACTCTTTCCATCAATTCCACCCGTCAGCGCTTCCCGCACTACGTCCGCCAACTCGCCGCTCGTCATAATTGGCTTTCTGCGCCCGTGATCCTTGATCGCTTTCGCGATCCGGCGCGATTTCCGTTCACCCCCGAATTCAAAGATGATGTTCGCGAGCGACTCCTCGCTCTCTTCACGAAGGATCTGCCACACCGGCGTCCGTGAATCGTCGTAGGTCATGAGCAGCGGCTCGTGCCCGCGCGCTTCGAGGAAGCTGAATCCCCTCCCCGACGCTTCAAGCTGTTCGGAAGAAAATCCGAGGTCGATCAACAGTCCGTCGGCTCTCCCTTCCCCGCGTACTTTGGCTAAATTATTTTCAGCTGCCAATATTTCCGGCAGCTCGGCATAATTGCCGTGAATCAAAATCACATTCCTTTGCCCGGCGAATCGCGCTTTGCACTTTTCGAGCAAGCGCTCATCCCAATCAAGTCCAAGTAATGTTCCATCCGAGCCGATATGCTGCACAATCGCCGCAGCATGTCCGCCGCCATCCACCGTGCCGTCAATGATAAAATCTCCCGGCTTCGGATCGAGAAACGTTATTACCTCATGTAAAAGAACTGGCTTGTGCACACTATGTCGCTCTTCCTCGGTCGCCGACATTTTATATTCCTAACTCCCCTAACTGCTCGGCGATCGCTTCGGAAGAACTTTCCGTCCTCGTCTTGTACGTTGCCCACGTTGCCTCATCCCAGATTTCGATGCGGTTGTACAATCCCGCGACCACTACCGCTTTTTTCAAACCCGCATACTTTCGCAAATAGTCAGGGATCAAGATCCTGCCCTGCGCATCCAGCTCGACATCGGTTGCGCCGGCCAACATCAACCGCGTGAACGCCCGCGAGTTCGCCTGCGCGAGCGGGAGTGCGATCAGCTTTGCCGCCAATACTTCCCACTCGGTATTTGCAAACACAAAAAGACAATTATCAATTCCGCGCGTGATGATAGCGCCCGCCGTTAATTTATCGCGGAACTTTGCGGGAATCGCCATCCGGCCTTTGGGATCTAGATTGTGTTTGAATTCGCCTAATAGCATGGAAATATGTAATTTATGGGTGGTAGAAAGTTATGCACAGAAAGTGGCAGTTATCCCCAGTTTCCTCCACAACCCACCACTTGTATACAATCATACTCCACTCCTATATAGTGTCAAAAGATCCCCTTCCATGGGGGCAATGCGCCAACTAAGTATTGATTTTGCTGGAGTTTTTAAAAGCTTGGCGGCACTAAAAATCTAAGATATGCACAGGTTCAGCCATATAGTATTAAAATCCCTATTCCCCACTTCAGGGCTATAGTAAATAAATTGATTCTTATAGATGATCCAAGATACTATTTAAACAGTTTGGAACTTAGCTTACCAACCGCCTTGAGATAAACTCAGGTTCCCAGGATTATCATTTTAAATAAATTAAGATACCAAAAAAATAGCTACGATGAAAATTCTTATTACGGGAGTCGCGGGTACGGGGAAATCTACAATTTCAAAAGCATTGAATAGTAGAGGGATTGTTTCGATTGATTTTAGTGATATTCCAAATCTTTGTTATTGGCACGATAAAAGGACAAAAGAGAAAATAAAATATTCTCCAATTAAAGATCTTAAATGGCTTGATACGCACGAAAGAATTTGTGATATGAAAAAATTGAGGAAAATTTTGGCCAAGCATAAAGATTTGGTTATTACCGGCATTGCAAATGGCAACCAGACGGAATACCTTGGTTTATTTGACAAGGTTTTGCTTCTACGATGTAACCCTAAAACTCTTATTCACCGCATGAAAACTCGAGAAACTTTATGGGGAAAAACGAAGGCTGAACAAGACTATACAATAAAATGGCAAAAGGAGTTCGATTTTCAATGCCTTTCAAATAGCGCAATTCCGATCAATACCGAGGGGACATTAGATGCGGTTGTTAAAAAAATCCTTGCTCAAATACAGAAAGTTTAAGTCGTATCAAAACATTTTTAGAGTACCTTATTTTTTATTCAACGCAAAAAAGAATGCCTATGCTTTCTGGCGAATTATTCTTATCACGAGCCAGAAAGCATAGGCATTCTTTTTTTGTGGGCGTTGCAGGGATCGGACCTGCGACCTCTCCGATGTGAACGGAACGCTCTACCACTGAGCTAAACGCCCTTTGCAGAACCATAGTAAGACAAATATCTCTTCTTTTCAACTAGCAGTAAAACAAAAGAGCCCCTTTCTTTTTGACGGTCACGTTCCTACGTGGCATTTCCGTCAAAAAGAAAGGGGCTCTTTTGTTTTACTGGATCTCCGCAACTCCACCTGCCGCTTCGATCTTCTTTTTGATCTCTTCGGCTTCGTCCTTCTTGATATTCTCTTTGACCGTCTTCGGCGCTGCATCTACGAGGTCCTTCGCTTCCTTGAGACCAAGCGTGGTGACTTCGCGAACAACTTTGATGACGTTCAGCTTGCTGGCACCGCTCGATTTGAGGACAACGTTGAACGCCGTCTTCTCTTCCGCCGCAGCAACACCCACTCCCGCGCCTGCCGCCACCGGCGCCGCAGCAGAGATGCCGAACTTCTCTTCAAGCTTCTTCACGAGCTCCGCGAGCTCAACCACCGTGAGAGACTCTATTTTTGAAATTAAATCGTCGAAATTTGCCATTGTATTTATTGTGCTTGCGTTAGCTCGACCTTTCGTTCAGGAGAATCGGCGATCGGCTGTGCGCCACCGCCCATCTTTGATTTCTCATCCAGGATGTAGAGGAACGAACGGATCGGCGCGGCGAGGATGCCAAGCAACTGCGCCAGCACCACTTCGCGCGGCGGGAGCTTGCCGATATAAACGACGTCTTCGGCGGTCATCGCCGTTCCGGCGGTGATGTTATAACCCGCGAGAATCTTCTTTATCCAGACATCCTTTGCCTCGCCTTCCGGAACTTCCATACCGGAAAAGAATTTGAACGCCGGTCCGGCGATGTGCTCGCTGTCCACTTCGGAGAAGATCGTACCGACGGACGTCTTAAACTGCTTAAGATCAACATCGATCCCCTTTTCTTTGAGTAAAATGCCAAGAATGCGCTTCTTAATGACGAGGAAATTTGCGCCAGACTTTTTGAGCTCAATGCGCAGCTTGCGGAGATTTTCCGCGGTGATCTTGGTGAAGTCGGCAAAGATCAACGCCTCGCTCTTTTCAAAAAGCGCTCGCGCGTTTGCCAACTCTGTTTCTTTTTGTGCCCGTGTTTTCATGATTTTTGTCGGCTGGTTATTTAATAGTCTTTTAACAAACGAAAACGCCCTTTCCAAGGGCGCGAGCAATGATCAAACACGTAGGTTTTATCACTCCTCTCACAGGGTTTTTACGTGCCGCCCTTTCGAGCGACAAAACCTATGGTCTTTGGAATTGCTTCAAGTATAGCCGAACGGCAAAATTTGTCAACCGACAATGCGGTACAATAGAGGAATGGGGAAATTCGGCATTGTGCTCGTCTTTATGATCGTGATCGTGGTACTGACCGCGGGAGTTTTGTGGCTCGTAAACTCCGGGAGTCAGAACGGTATGATCACTCCGGTCAATTCCACGAGCAGCACATCCTTGAACACCGTGCCAACGCTCGTGCTTAGCACGCCGACCGGAACAGCGCCGGCAGGAAGCCAAAGCGTTACGGATGGAGCGATCACCCTTATCTATCCCACCGCCGACTTCGGGCTGGCCACTTCATCGCAACAGATAACAACGCGCTCTTATATCCCGCCATGCGATGCGGATTTCAACTATTGTCTCTCCTACACCGGCATCGCATACCAGGGTACCAACTTCGATAGCGCCGGCATTCGCGTGGAAGTGCGTTCCGACCTCACGACGCCCGGCGCGTGCCTGACCACGCCGCCGACCGGTTTTACCAACTTCACTCCTACGAGCACCACCGTCGGCGATTACTCGATAAGCGAGTTTACGCCGGTCGGCAACGCGGGCGCTGGACATTATTCCACGGGGACGCTCTATCGGCTGGAGTACTTCGGCGCGTGCTACGAATTCGAAACACGCATCGGGCAAGGCCAGTTTGCAAACTATCCGTCCGGCACGATCCAGCAATTCACCAACGCAAACGAGGCAAGTTTGCAAGCGGAAATCTTGGGAATTTTGAATAGCATCACGCTGCCGTCGGGAGAAGCCGTAGCATTTCCAAATTAATTTTTCTCCTTATTTACCTCTGCCATTCCGAATGACGGTGGTCCCGCGAAAACGGCGCGGAGAGGACCGAGTCGGGACGGCGGGAGCTATCGAATGTGTTTCCATGCCCCATGCGCAGATCCATATTTCCGTTAAATCCGGAAAAATCTAATTCCGTAAACGTGCTCGTGCCGACAAGCGGCACGGAAAGATAGGTTGCCTCGCGGTCCGCCGCACCTGCGCGATAGCCCCTTACCTTCATCTCGAACGTTCCCGATGCGGCTGTCTGATGGTCAGCCATTTGATCGATCACTTTATAATTTCTTCCTGCGGGCGCGAGGATAAAAACGTTGTTGCCCAATTTTTCGTACTCACTCCCCGGAATGCCGGTGGCGACCGTGCCGGATGCCGTGACGCCGGTGTAATTTCCGCTCGCATCGTACACGCCAAGCGCGATGGTGCCGGTTGCAGTCGTGCCATGCGCACTGAATTCGACGGTGGTATCGCCGGCGGATGATGCGCCGCTTTGCGAAACGATTTGCGTCGCGCAATCCGCGAGCGATGACGATATCCCCTGCGGGAGCGGCGCGGTACTATTTCCGCTCGCGGTACCAATATTCCCTGCCACGATTCCCGCGATCAGCGCCACTGGGCGCGCATCGCTCGTGAGACCGGTGTGGTCGATGCCCGTCGCGCCGCTCATCACAAAATAATCGTGTGATGTATTCGCCAAATCCATCGCGCTCACTTCCGGCACGGTGCCGTCGCCACTGCCGCGTTCCAGGTCCACCACGCCGTTGTCGTAAAGATCATACCCCGTGATGGTCGGCTTGCCGCAGCCCACGATCGTATACACATTCGGCGCGGCGACCGGCGCAGCATCAAGCGTGCGGTGGAACGCATCGCCGAGTGCGACAAGCGCCGGATTGCGGACGTCGGCGGGATCGCTCGCATTGGTCGTCATGAGTTGCGTGGTCGCCGCGAAATCGAGCAGCGTGTCGACGCCATTGCGAAAATCCTGCACGTAGCTGCCAACGGCGTTCGTATATTTTTCGCTCGGGAGCAATTCGTAAATGGCCGCCATGTTTTGCGCAATCTTCTTCATCTCATCCTGATTCGCGATCGGGATACCAAGATCGTCGCCGTAATCGAGCATCTTGAGCGCGTACGGGGCGCCGAGCTCGGGCACACCCGCGAGCACCACTTTATCTAAGAACGACGCAGACGGTGCGATTCCCGCCAGATATTTTTTAACAAGCAGGCCGCCCATGCTGTGCGCGACGATGTTTATCTTTCCCGTCGGAGACGTCGCTCGCGCCTGCGCGACTACCGCCGCGAGCGACGCGACCGAATTATTGATATCCATCCGCCAATCGTACGGTGCGGTAAAAAGATTCTGGCCCTCCACATACCCGGCGCTCGTAAAAGCATTCATAAGATTGCCATAAAAATCATCGCTAAAGAGCGTGAGGCCGCCGAGGGTGAGCGTTGCGGTCTTTAAGATGGCGGCGGCGCGGATCGTGCTTTGCGCGCTGCCGCTACCGACGCCACCACTCACATCCGCGCCGGTTGCCGGGGCATCGCCCGTTGTGTCGAGCGCGAGCGCATCGAGATAGCTGTCCGACGGCGAGAGGAGCATCTCGTTGATGTTCGGCCACGCTTCCGTCCCGTCCGATTTTTGTAATATCGTTCCCGCGATGCCCGGCACGATCACAATCGGCTCGCGAAGGACGACGGTGAAATCGCTATTCCCCGCCACGCCGAACTCGGTCCACGCGGATGCATCACCGGTGAGCGCATTTACGAGCCGCGCGCGCCAGTGATAGCTCCCGCCCGCAAGACCGCTCACCGCAACCGTGCCGGTCTTGGTAAGCAGCAAAACGCCGCTCGCCGCCGTTGGCGCTCCCGTGAACGCCGTCGCGAGCGGCCGCAGCTCCACCTGCAACCGTAGCGGCGTGAGCGTGGCGGACGACAACGAAACCACGAGCGTCGCCGCGCCCGAAGCAATCGCACTGCCTTCCGGAATCGGCGTGACGCCATCCGCCTTGAATTGGTGGAGGGCGAACGTCGGAAATTGAAACAGCAGCGCCAAAATGCCATACGCTATCAGATTTTTTTGTAAATCTTTGTGCTTGATCATGTGCTCGCGCACAGTAAAGCACACTTGGCATTAAAACTATTTAAAATGCCTTATTTTTCTGGCGAATCCAAACAAGAATCCCGCAAGAAGTGTCCAAAATGGTAACTGCGAAAAGATAAAGTGATGTCGTCAATGTGAAATTTGCAATTGCCGCAAGCGCAAATGCGCCGGAGACGCCGCTCAAGATATGCGTGGAAGCGGTTTCGGTATGGGGTTCTTTATATGCCTTCCTCACCGTTGGCAATGTGCCGATAATATCGGTCAGCGTCGCCGCAATAACAGAAAGCAAGGGGTCGTGAAAAATGAGATATGCGGCGAGGGTGAACAATGCGCCGAAAAGACAGAGCGTATCAAACCGCGTGATGTTTTTCGTTCCATATTTGAAGGCAAGCGCGAAGATAAAACCACACAACACCGCGCCAATTACCGATGAGGCGATTGCCACACCCGCACCGCTGCTCCACATTGCTGCGGCAACAATGGCTTGTAACGTCGCCCAGATGAACCACGTGTAAATATGTGGTTTTGTTGTCCCGCGAAAAATATCGCGTACGTATGGAATAAAGCACGCGATTCCTACGATCGAAGAAACGCCTGCAAAGATTATTTTTAGATCCATTTTGCGGGGGCTGAAGGAGTCGGACCTTCGACTTCGATTTTGGAGATCGAAATTATTCCGTTTAACTAAGCCCCCATATCAGACAAATACGCTTTCGCCACTGCCATAAGCTTCCGAGCTAGATCATTGCTACCATACCTAATCCTAATACAACCCTGATAATTCTCACGAACTCTCTTTCCTGTATTTGGTTTTAAGTATGGTTTTATGAACTGCTGCTTATTAATATCGGTCACTTTCGACCAAAAATCAAGTTGCTTTTCCGGCGAATGATATGAATGAAGATGTATGCAGGGATGAAATTTACTCTCGTCCAAATCAAAGCATTCTCGTAATAATCTTAAAAAAGTTCGGACTAAATTTGGATCGGAATTAGTAAAAGCGATACCACCTTTCGCACTCTTTGCTCCCTCACACCAATAGATCATGGCGCAAACAATCTTGTTATAATTCGGATTCGATTTGATCTCTTCCTGCGCCTCTTTGAAATATCTATCTTCCGTTGCCTTAGTTCTCGCCCGTCTCTTTTCCCCAGAGACGAATTGCCCACGCTTTATTACCGTAAGCAATCGCTGCTCCGCTTTCTTGTCCATCACCACATCTTCCGTCCACAATGCGATGGTGCTCTTAACGACTCCAAGCCGCTCACTGAGTTCTTTCAGAGAATATCCCCGTTTTCGCAATCTAACCGCCTCGTGACGCATTGAGGATGGATATGCCATATTCCCATCATGGCATATTGCACATTAAATCTTTATTAAAAAATGCGCCTGTCTCATCCCATAGAGGCCAAGCGCATTTTTTCCGGCTACGATCTCTACTTTCCGGTGATCCTCGCCTCTTTGTGCAGCGTTTTGACGCGGCACCAGTCACAGAACTTCTGAAGCTCGATCTTCCGCTCCACCAGCTTCTTGTTCTTATTGGTGTAATAATTACGGCGCTTGCATACGCTGCAGCGCATCGTGATCAACCGGTCGGCATGTTTTAGCTTGGCCATGGGAAAGATGATACTCTATCTGCGCCCTTATTGCAAATCCGCACCGGCCGTACCAGTCGGACGCTCTTTTCTTTATCCTTTTGCGAACGAGCAGGATGTAGTACGCATCTTCGCCGACTATTAATCTTCTAGGAGGCGAAGATGCGTACTGCATCCTGCGAGTGAGCCGTTGGCCGGAATTGAACCGGCGACCTACTCCTTCATTGATACCTCGACTTCGCGGACAACCGCTTATATGAGGATTAGACTGTATCTTACGCATACCGCTTGCGCGGCGTAGCGGCCCTTGTCAGTCGTTCGGGCGCAAGCACACTTTCGCGGCTTCGCCACGGTCTCTGCCATTTCTGACCTTTGACCGTAATTCGGGGTTCGCGGATGGGTTTCCCCTTCCGTGGGCATGACCCTGTGGGTCCACCATGGAGTTGCTCTACCAGCTGAGCTACAACGGCAACAAACTTACCAACAAATCTCGAAGTTTTTTATTGTGATACATTACCGTTAAAACGCCATATTGGCTCTTTTTTCGATAAGTACCGATAGATCCTGACTTCGTAATAACAGGTTTTCCTATCTGGCTCCTATCTATATTAAGTTTTTCTATCCAAAAGTCCAGCGCTACCTCTGGATTGATATCGGTAAAGAGCTGTAATCCAAATTTGAAATCGGCTCTTTCTAAATTAAAAGTTCCGACAAGAAATTCAATAAATGCTTCAATAAGCGCCGGGTCGGTGTTTCCTAATCGTACTGAATTCAAATTTGCCTTATTGCCTTATTCCCTTCTCCCCAATAGAGACCAATACCTAAACCAAATAACTTAATTTCTTCGGGTGTTATTGGTTTATGGAACAAAAATGGATCGCCGCCTGGATTTCGCCTAACATAGGTAGCTTCGCTACGAGACCTGATAGGAATTTTATATTTTTGCATCCAATATGAGACGGTGTGTAATGAATAATTCAACCGATCTGCAATCTCTTGCATAGATTTTTTCTCTCCACAATATAAATGGAAAAGCGTTTCTTTATTCAACATCTCCCGCATTATAACAACACGAGATTAAAAAATTATTAAATCGGAATTCCGCACGGTATTTATAAACAAAACGAGAGAAGGGCAGCCACACAATGCGGCTGCCCTTTATTTTAGGACGAAGGCCTGATGTCTGGAATTCCATCAGACGAAGTAAGTACTTCTACTTCTGTCCCTGGCAGGTTTTGGCCAGATTTCGGTGAAGACCCTTTTACATTCACCTAGTACGCAACCGGCAGAGGCGTACGCTCATTGTAGGACGATCCAAGATGCTTTCCAGAAAAGCGATCTTTTGTTTGGAGTAGGAGTCTCCCGCGGATGTCCCACCGGTCAAAGTGGAAAATAGTGGAATAGCTTGATTGCAATAACTGAGATGAAGTATAGCATATTCGCTATGCTTGTCAACCCCCCCACCCTATGCGCGCAACCGCTTGAAGATATCGTCCTCGATGCCCTGCCGATCCTGGCCATACTTCATACGCGAATATTCTTTCAACTTTTCCGCCAGTTCTTTATTACCGCCATTCCACGATGCGGTACCGACTTTCAAGTTGAACGGCTTTGATGTCTGTCCGTTGATCAAAATTTTTGCGTAGGCATTGAGGTTATCAATATTAATGAGATCGTTTTGGTTGAATGCGGGTTCGAACTGCTTGACAAGAAACTCGGCGTCCTGCACGCCTACGCGAAAGACGAGCTCGGAACCGACGTTGCCAAAGACGGCGTCTTTGATCTTGTCCTCAAGCTGGGCGATGAATTGATGCGCCATCGTGAGGTTAAGCCGATACTTGCGCGCCTCGGAAAGGATGGTCGCGATGGAATCGGTCGTGAAGTTCTGGAACTCGTCTATATAGAGATTGAAGTCAGGGCGTTTGTCCGCATCCGCGATGTCCACGCGCGAGAGCGCGGCCATCAGGATCTTTCCGGTAAAGACCATGCCGAGCAATCCGGCGTTGATATCCCCTATCTTGCCCTTCGAAAGATTGATAAGCAATATTTTTTTATTGTCCATCACCTCGCGGAAGTTGAACGCCGACTTCGGCTGGCCGATGATCGGTCGCATATAATCATTCGAGATGAAATTGTTGAACTTGGATGTGATGTATGGCGTCATGTTCGCGAGCGACGCTTCGCCGCCGGCCTTCACCGCCTCCTTCTCCCAAAAATCGATGACGACCGGATTGTGGATGCGCGCGAGCTTGCGTGCGCGATAGGCGCTGTCGGTAAAGATGCGCGGAACTTCCACGAGCGTGGCCGGCTCGTTCGACATATCTTCCATTAAAAGCAGCAACGCGTTACGCATGTATTGCTCGAACATCGGGCCCATCGTTTCCTGCGAGAATAATTTATTAAAAATGCTCTGCATCTCGTTCACAATGAAGGTCTTCTCTTCCGGCCGGTCGTAATTGAAGTCAAGCATGTTCAATCCGAGCGGGCGCGCAAGGTC
>JBEKBG010000012.1:0-23206 GCA_050015515.1 Minisyncoccia bacterium | reverse complement strand
CGCCCACCGTGATCCCGAACGCGGCCGGCACGAATACCACGTCGGTCACGGCGCTTACGAGCAAAGTCGGCGGCGAGATCACGCTTGCGGCGAATGGATACTATAAAGAGGCATCGTCCAGCATTGTGAACACCGGCCCGTATCCGCCGGCCGTCAATCAGCCAACGGAATATACCATTCACTGGGACATCGCAAACTATGCGACCGACGCGACGAGCGTCACCGTGTCGGCATACTTGCAATCAGGGACAACGTTCATCGGCGCGGCGACGAGCACCGGACTGGCATCAACCTCGCTCCCGACATATAATGCGGGAACTGGCGAGGTCACGTGGACGACCCCGTTCATCCCGGCGACGACGGGCGTGATCGGTCCGCCGGTCACCGCGATCTTCCAGGTGAGAAACACGCCGGCGGTTAATCAGGTGAGGCAGACGGTCACATTGATGGGACCGACCACACTCACTGCGACCGACGTTTATACCGGCGCGGCGGTAACGGTGACGGCACCGGCGATCACCACGCAACTGCCGAACGACCCGTATGCCAACGGCCAAACCGGTACCGTCGTGACTCAATAATTCATTAAAAAAATATGGAAAAAACCGTAGCGGCAAAGAAAACGGAAACCATGATGGAAAAAATCGTGAGCCTCACCAAGCAGAGAGGCTTCGTCTATCCATCCAGTGAAATCTATGGCGGATTTGCTGCGACCTACGACTTCGGCCCGCTCGGTTTTTTACTGAAAAAAAATATTGAGCGCGTATGGCGCCGGTGGAACGTGGAATCGCGTGAAGACATGGTGGAAATCGAAGGAGCGATATTTATGCATCCAAAAGTGTGGGAAGCGTCAGGACATATCAGTGGTTTTTCCGATCTGCTTGTGGAAGATCTGGTAACCCATAAACGTTACCGCGCCGATCATTTGATCGAAGAAGCGAAAATCATGGAGAATGCGGGCGCACTTTCGCCTGAAGAGGTGAATAAAATAATAGAGGAGCATAAGCTGAAAAGTCCAGACGGAAATGCGCTTTCTGCGGCGAAAAAATTCAACTTGCTTGTCAAGACCCACCTTGGTCCCGTTGAAGACGAAAGTACCGTCGCGTATTTAAAAGGCGAAAGCTGCCAAAATATTTATCTTGATTGGAAGTCGGTGCTCGAGACGACGCGCCGAAAATTGCCATTTGGCATCGCGCAGATCGGAAAGGCGTTCCGCAATGAGATCACGGTAAAGAACTTTATGTTCCGCACGCGCGAGTTTGAGCAGATGGACGTCCAATATTTCTGCCGGCCGGAGGAAGCAGACATGTGGTATGAATACTGGAAGAAAAATCGGCATGATTTCTACATGAAGGCGATGGGTTTTTCGGCGGATCATATTCGCTGGCGCCAGCACGAAGCGGATGAACGCGCGTTCTACGCGAAGGATGCGTGGGACGTGGAATTTTTATTTAGCGACATGGGCTTTAAAGAAATCGAAGGGATACACCATCGGGGCGATTACGATCTCACCCAACATCAAAAATTTTCTGGCACCGATCTCTCATATTTTGACGAAAAAACTAGCCAGCGTTTCTTGCCATATATCGTGGAATGCTCCGGAGGATTCAATCGGTTATTCCTTGCGACGCTCTTCGAATTTTATCGGGAAGACGGCGAGAGAAAGTTCCTCGCGTTCCCGCCACGCCTCGCTCCGTACAAAGCAGCGGTGTTCCCGTTGCTTGCCAACAAGCCACAACTAGTTGAGAAGGCAAAGGCAGTATATGAAATGTTACGAGCTGCCGCAGATGGGCGTGATGGATTCATGATCGCCTGGGATGACCGTGGCAACATCGGCAAGCGTTATTACGCGCAGGATGAGATCGGCACGCCGTTCTGCATCACGGTGGATTTTGATACATTAGGAGAAGGCGAAGGCGATGCTGCGACCGCGAACAAGGACACTGTGACCGTGCGCGACCGCGATACCGGCACACAGGAGCGCGTTGCCATTGAAAAATTGGGCGAATTCCTCCATGGCAAAATTTATCGTTAAAGGCGGCAAACCGTTATTCGGCGAGATCACGATCGCGGGCGCAAAGAACGCCGTTTCCAAAATGATGGTGGCGTCGCTCCTCACCGATGAGCCGTGCCTCATTAAAAACGTCCCGACGATCGGCGAACTCGACATCATTTTTGAATTCCTTAGGGATATCGGTAGTGAGATCAATAAGGCCGGCTCGGTCGTAAAGATCGCGACTCCGACGATCAAGAGCAATCGCGTGACGACGCTTTCGCGCCGCAACCGCATCCCGATCCTCGCGCTTGGGCCGCTCTTGGCGCGCACGGGCGAGGCTGAGGTGCCGGTGTTGGGAGGGGATAAGATCGGGCCGAGGCCGGTGGATATTCACCTTGAAGGACTGGCAAAGCTTGGCGCGCAAATCCAGATCACAAAGGACAGCTATCACGCGTGGGCGCCGAACGGCCTGCACGGCGCGGAGATCGAGTTGCGCTTCCCGAGCGTTGGCGCGACCGAGAACATCATGCTTGCCGCCGTGCTCGCCAAGGGCAAGACCGTCATCAAGAACGCCGCGCTCGAGCCGGAGATCCTAGAGCTCATGAAGATGCTCCAAAAGATGGGCGCGATCATCGAGCTCTGTCCGCCGAGGACGATCATGATCGAAGGGGTTACAAAATTGCACGGCGTAACGCATCGCACGCCACCGGATCGCAACGAGGCGATCTCCATGGCGTGCCTCGCCATCGCCACCAACGGCCGCATCATGCTGAACGGCGCGAATCAGGAACATCTCATCACGTTCCTCAACGCCGTGCGCCGCATGGGAGGGGAGTACGAGGTGACGGATGAGGGCATCGCGTTCTGGCGCGCGGGCAAACTGAAGCCGATCGATATTCGCACCGATGTCCATCCCGGCTTCATGACCGACTGGCAACAGCCGCTCGCGGTACTCCTCACGCAGGCGAATGGCACGAGCACTATCCACGAAACGATCTACGAAGATCGCTTCGCGTTCGCGCTCGACCTCAACGAGATGGGCGCAAAGATAAAAATCACGACCGACTGCCCGCCAAACGACCCTTGCCGCCTTGCCGGCAAAAATCATTATCACTTCGCCACGATCGAAGGCCCCACTCCTCTTACCGGTAAAAATCTCCATGTGCGTGACCTCCGCTCCGGCATGGTGGACATCCTCGCCGCGCTCGTCGCGAGCGGCGTCTCCGAAGTGGATGGCGTGGAGGAGATCGACAGGGGATACGAACGTATTGATGAACGGCTAAGGCAACTTGGTGCGGATATCACGCGGATTTGATTTCTCTCAGAAAAATAATTAAATTTTGATGAAATAATATTTGACGATGAATGAGGATGTGCTATAATATCTGTCTTAATAGTTTTCCACAAATTAGAAACAATTTAAAAAATAAAGAGCTATACTAAACATATGGATAAAACACCACAAGAAATTGTAAATGCGGCATATAAATATATGGCCGATGTGATGCAGGCTCAAGCTGGAAAAATTTCTAATCCGAGAGTTGAAGAGCTAGAGCCAAAACAAGAAGATGGCAAAAAAATTTGGAATGTGGTTTTAAGCTACGACATCGTTGGTGATTTTGCTTTTGATAAAACAAGAGAATACAAACAGTTTAGAGTGGATACCGACGGTGTTGTGCTTGATATGAAAATTAAGAAAATTTCTTAACGTGTATACGCTCGACGAAGTTCGCGCGTATCGTGAGGCGAAGGGTAAGAAAAAATTAATATTGGATACAAATCTCTTGCTCTTATTGCTGATAGGAGTATGTGATAAGAATCTCTTATCAAAATATGCCTGCACGGAAAAATATACGATAAACGATTATTCTTTGCTTCTAAAGATACTTCGTTTTTTTGAATCCGATATTGTTATTACCCCACACATTCTGGCGGAGTTTTCCAATCTTGTAAGGAGGGATATTAAGGAACCTAAAATGCATTACTACCTAGCGACGATCATGGATAAATTGAAATCTTATCAAGAGGAATATATTCCTCTTGATAGACTGCTTGGGATGGGAGTAAGAGTTATCGTTTTATTTGGTTTTCCAGATATGTCAATTATTGAGGCTGCAAGAAATATAAATGCTGTCATTCTTACGCATGACATTCGTCTGGGAGAATATGCAAACGCTAGCGGATTGCCTAGTATAAGCTTCGGCGCAGTCCAAGCAAGGGATTTAATGGCATCCGTACGCTAAGAGTCCGTTATCAAGCCTTATCTTGCCAAAAGCGCGCAAATTTGACAAATATTTATTTATAGAGTATAATTCCTTTAGCTTAAATCCTGAACCCGGATGGGCAGGTTCTCCGCAGGGAGATTTGACAAGAAGGGAGATGCCGTATGGCTTCTCAAAATATTCGCCAATTCGTCATCGAAAACGGCCCGGGCAAGTTTGATCTTGCCGCATCGCTGTTTACCGGCACTGGACGCCGCCATCCGAATGTCGTGGAGTTCTCACTCCAAGGCATTCCCGAACCGTTCGCTGTCGCTATCACTGGCATCGAGCAGGAAGACGGTTCTGGCGAAAGCTGGAACTTCAAGGGTCTCGCGTACCAGCATTTCAAGCTGGGCGATTCGGTGAAGGGATATTTCTCTTCGCTGACCCGCAAAGGCATCGTCCGCGTGGGAGGTGTGCAATGATTAAGCGATTGATCAGAGCATCCGACCCTCGACTTGAGCAGTGGCGCGACGCGTTGCAGCTGCGGAACGATCCAACGATTGCCATTGACCGCGCGAAGCTCTCCGCCGCAATCGCGGGCGTGCTTCACACCCTGACTCCTCGCGAGCAAAGGGTGCTGACGCTACGGTACGGATTGGACGGAGAACAACCGCTCAATCGCGACGAAATCGCCGCAACGTTCCAAGTCACGCGTGAACGCATCAAGCAGATCGAAATGAATGCATCACGAAAGCTTTGCCAACGGGTGCGAGCAAACCAGCTCGAACCCTTCAAATCCCTCTGCGCGGAGATGGAGCGATGCACGTTGCCGACATGGCCCGACAGGCAAAATCGGAAGCGGGCATACATTCCTCGCCCACGACCGGAACCCGCAGTGCGGATCGGCTACGGAGAGGTGTATACCGATTTCTCTTCGTTGCCCGCGTTGCAGGCCATGATCGCAGATCTGGACAAGTGCTCGGTGATCGCCATCGAGCAGCGCGACAAGCAAGGTCTTCGGAGCACGCTCTGCGGCCTCGATATTGCGCTCAAGGTGCTGCGGTTCAAATCGCGCCTACACCCAGTCATTCTTCTCGGCTGGCAAACCGACGTCGCGTATATGGACGACCACCGCTATCAGAAGATCGTTGCGCAGTATCGCAACGTTCGTCTACTGCGTTTGCCGGTCAATCGCACCGAGATCAGCGTGGCGGTGCAAAACATCCGTTACTGGTGTTAAACCGGAGGTACTATGGGTCATCGTTTTTTGATCCCTACCGGAATTTCGGCTTCCCTGGACGAAGGTCCTTGGGACAACCTCAACAATTTTGCCGGTTTCGCAAGTGCCGATGCTGTCATCGGGACTCTTGCGAAGCACATGCCCGAGCAGGAGGCGGAGGATCTCGTCGAAGGGCCTTCAGGGTACGCTCCCTGGTGGTTTTTGGACGAGCTGGCTGAAGCTCAAGCAAATGAACTTCGTCTTGAGCTTCAACGCGCCGAGCTCGATGCAATTGCCGAGGAGGAGGCAAGAATAGAAGCCGAAGCTGATGCCTGGGAATATAATCCCTGGCCGAATGAGGAGGTTCAACGTGGTGTAATTTTTTAAATCAATCTGAAGGCGGCGAACACCAGAAGTTCTGACTTCACTGGTGGCAGAGGGCCTATAATCTCTGCGAATCAAATGGAAGCTCCTTGAGGATGGAGGTTAATCCTATCGGGCATGTCTTAACGGACGTGCCTTTTTCTTTTATAACAACTTATTGCAAACAGAAGGGGAAAATAAATAAAAAGGGTTCCCATGCAACGCATTCCGGAATTTCTTTGAGGGGCGTCGCGGAGCCGCGAAGGCGGCGAGCGCCGAGGCGGCCGGCCAGCGGGCCGGAACGCCGTACCCGAAAAGATGTTCCGGAATGCGTTGCATGGAGAGGATTTTTCGTCTATAATCCCTCTTATGTTCGGCAAGAAAATTGGCATCGATTTGGGCACGGCTAACACCGTTGTTTTTGTGCCGGGAAAGGGGTTTATCATCAACGAGCCCACGATCGTGGCGCTTATGCAGCCTGATAATACCGTGCTCGCGGTGGGCTCGGAGGCGAAGGAAATGATCGGCCGTACGCCGGATGAGATCATCGCATACCGCCCGCTCAAGGACGGCGTGATCGCCGATTATTACATTACGAAGGCGATGCTGACGTATTTCATCTCGAAAGCGTCGGGATGGTTCAATATTCTTAAACCGGACGTCGTCATATCCGTTCCGGCGGGCATCACGCAGACCGAGCGCCGCGCCGTGATGAACGCCGCGCGCGAAGCGGGCGCCGGCAATGCGTTCATCGTGCGCGAGCCGATCCTCGCCGCGCTCGGCGCCGGCATTCCGATCAACGCGCGCAGCGGGAATATGATCATCAACATCGGCGGCGGCACGTCCGAGCAGGCGGTGATCGCACTCGGCAACATCGTTTCGTGGAACTCGCTCCGCATCGCAGGCAACAAGTTCGATCAGGCGATCATGGACTACGTCAAGAAGAAATATGCGCTTGCGATCGGCGAACAGACGGCGGAAAACGTGAAGATCGAGATCGGTTCGGCGATGCCCACGAAGGAGAAGATGGAATATCAGGTACGCGGCCGCGACCTCGTAACCGGCTTGCCAAAAGATGTTGTTATTAACTCTAATGAGATCGCAGAGGCGCTGAATCCGTTGCTCATCGAAATCGCTTCGTCCGTACAAAACGTCTTCAACGTGACGCCGCCCGAGCTCGTGGCGGACATTATGGAAAAGGGGATTATCTTGAGCGGCGGCAGCGTGCAACTCCATCATCTTCCGGAATTCTTTGAACGATTCCTCGGTGTGCAAGCATACGTCGCCGAAGATCCGCTATTCTGTGTTGCCAAAGGCACCGGGCTCATTTTGAACCACCTGGACACGTACAAGAGAACGTTGCTGAACAAGCGATAAATTACATCACACGCTCGATGCCTATTATAGGACACGAAGCAATCATTTCCGACCTGAAAGATCTTAGCGTCCGCGGGGTCCTTGGGCATGGCTATATTTTTGTCGGGCCGGCGATGGTGGGAAAACGGACCGTCGCTGCCGCGCTTGGGCATTATCTGGAGAAAGGGGTGTTCGAACCAGCTGGCATTGAAACTAACCATCAAGAGGTTCTGCAAGACATAAAGATCATCGACATCGCGTTCATGAAGATGCTCAACCCGGATGCAAGCGGCGACTCGATCGGCATCGACGCGGCGCGCGAGGTAAAGACGTTCTTGTGGCAAAAGCCCAACACGAGCGTGCGCCGCACGCTCATCATCGACAATGCCGAGCTACTGACGACCGAGGCGCAGAACGCGTTGCTCAAAATCACCGAAGAACCGCCATCGAGCTCGCTGCTTATTTTAATTACGTCGGATATTGAAAGTATTTTGCCGACGATCGCCTCGCGCCTGCCAAAGATTTATTTCGGTGCGGTGCCGACGGAAGAGATCGAAAAATGGCTGGCAAGCGAAGAACACCTCCCGAAAGCCAAGGCGATGGCGCTTGCGCGGCGCTCGCTTGGTAAGCCCGGCATCGCGTGGCGCATGTTGCACGATGAAGTGTTTCAAAAGAATCTTGAACTCGCGGAGGTGTTTCTCAAGACCACGCCAACCGCACGCCGCGACTTCATCAAAAAACTGATCGACCCCGACGACTTCAGCTTACGCATATTCCTCGATGCTGTTATAATGACTCTGGCGTGGGAAACGCCCTCAAGAGCGAAATCGCAATTCTGGCATAAGACATTAAAACTTTATGAAGGCGTGAACAATTTCAGCCTCAACCCGCGGCTCCAACTGGAAGCGCTCATGAAATAATCATTAAATTTCTTCCGTACGATGACCATCTCCGAACAAATAACCAAAGACCTCGAAACCGCCCTCATCGGCGTGGCGGCCAAATTAAAAGAGGATTTCGGGCAGATCCGCGGCAACCGGCCGTCGCCCGATATGATCCAGAACATCAGGATCAATCTCTACGACCAGCAACTTACCATCCGCGAGCTCGGATCGCTCAGCGTGTTGCCGCCGCGCACCATCCAGATCACCGTCTGGGATCCGGGCGCGATCAGCGCGGTCATGAAAGCGATCGACGACGCACACCTCGGTCTTTCCACCAATAACGACGGCAATACCATCCGCGCGACCCTCTCGCCGCTCGGCGACGAACGTCGCGACGAAATGACGAAGCTCGTTAAAAAGATCTCGGAAGCATCGCGCATTCAGATCCGCGCACGGCGCGAAGACGCGGTCAAAAAATTAAAGGACTCCGAGAACCAAAAAGAAATCACCGAAGATGATGCGTTCAAGGGCAAAGAAAAAATCCAAAAAGTGATCGATAAGGCGAATGGCGAAGTGGAAATGATGGTGAATAATAAATTGAACGAGCTCGGCGAATAACGAGATATTTTTTATGACCGCGCTCATCATCATTCTCGTCATCATCGGACTTTCGCTCTTGATCCTCGGCCACGAAGCAGGCCACTTTTTTGTAGCCAAACTGTTTGGTCTAAAAGTGGACGAATTCGGCATCGGTTTCCCACCGCGCATCACGGCAAAAAAAATCGGTGAAACGGAGTACAGCATCAACTGGCTGCCGTTCGGCGGTTTTGTGCGGATCAGCGGCGAGCGCGGAGAGCTTGAGATCATCGATCCGGAGGGCGGCGCGCCCGAAGCGGCAAGCACTGCGCCACCGCAGGCGACCGACGCGGACAACGCCCACCTTTTCTATACCCAACCGGCGTGGAAAAAAAGCTTGATCGTGCTCGCGGGCGTGTTTATGAACTTCATTCTCGGATGGCTGTTCATCGCCATCGTATTCATGGTCGGCGTGCCGCAGACGCTCGTGATCTCCGGAACGCAGGCGGGTTCACCCGCGGCGGCGGCCGGCATCCAAGCGGGGGATGTTGTGAAAGGCTATACCGACGCACAGAGCTTTATCAATTATATCGACGCCAACAAAGGCCAGCAGGTTATCGTCACCGTCATTCGCAACGACAAGGACATAAGCTACGCGATGACGCCGCGCGTGAACGCACCGGCGGATCAGGGTGCGCTGGGCGTTGCGCTGGAAGAGGGCGGTGCGGCGCGCGAGAATTTCTTCAAGGCGATCTGGGATGGCCTGCAAGACGCCGCGATCATTTCATGGCTCACCCTCCAGGCATTCTATGAACTGCTCAAGCAGATATTCGTCCATGCATCGATTCCCGCCGACATCGTCGGTCCCGTCGGCATCTTTGGTATTGCGGAAGAGACCGGACATATCGGTCTTACCTATCTTTTGCAATTCCTCGGCATCATTTCCATCAACCTGATGATCGTCAACTGCATCCCGTTCCCGGCACTCGACGGCGGCAGATTCCTCGTCGTACTTTTTGAAAAAATAAAAGGCTCGCCGTTGCCGTATAAAGTGGAGGCGTGGATCAATGGTGTCGGCTTCGCGCTGCTGCTTTTGCTTATGGTGGTGCTGACGGTGCGGGATGTGAGCGGATTATTTTAACCTCAACTTCGCGTTTTTTTGGATCATTAAATTTCCATTAAAATGTTTTTGACATATCGTTTGCAAAGAATATGATGGACGTTATGCTTCCAAAAATTCCAAAAGGTATTATGAGTCCTGAAGGCGAACGCTACATTGGAGTGCTTCTTGAGAATATTGAGGGAACACTTAAATTGATTTTTGAGAAACTAGATTTTTCAGACAAAAGAACCGACAACCTGGAAACGCGCGTGGATCATACAGAAATTCGCCTCGACGACATTGAATTAAGGCTTATGGACGAAGAATAATTCGTCTCTAAAACGCGCTATAATGAGGCTATGATCCAGCGCGGTATAGCTTCTTTCGGGCTCGACTACGGCAAATGTCCGCCGTGGCTCTTTGAACGCATGGTGAAGCTCGGCCGCGAGATGATGTATGTACTCGTTGCCGAATACGGCCCGGATGAGTTCATTAAGCGCATCGCGGACCCGGGGTGGTTTCAATCGCTTGGCACGGTTTTGGCGTTCGACTGGAACGCGAGCGGGCTTACTACTATTTTGACGGCGGCGCTGAAGGAGGCGATTCGCGGACATGAGGCGGACTTTGGTATCGTGATCGCGGGCGGCAAAGGGAAAACGTCGCTCAAAACGCCGGACGAAATCCAAGCATGGGGCGAACGCCTGGCATTGCCCGTCAAGCAAACACACAATCTTATCTACAACTCCAAGATGAGCGCCAAGGTGGATTCCGCGCTTGTGCAGGACGGATTCCAGCTCTACCACCACGCGTTCTTTTTCTCGCGCGGCGGCGCGTGGGCGGTCGTTCAACAGGGGATGAATGCGGAAAAACAATCCGCTCGGCGCTACCACTGGTATTCGGAAGACGTGAACGACCTTGTGTCCGATCCACATTCCGGCATCTCATCGCCGGTCACGCTCAAGACCGTGCTCGACCTCAGCGCCGCAAAAAGCGACAAGACCCGCGAGATCTCCACCGAGCTTACGCACGCGGGCTACGCGACGCTCATGAAAGACATCACCCTCCTGCGAAAATATTCCTCGCGACTCTCGCAGATGGCAAAGATCCAGATCGGCGGCGATGGCCGTGCGAGTCAGCAGCTCACCCTGCTCAATCTTGAATCGATCGAGTTCACCACCCATCCGGTGGTGTTCGAAGATTTCGGCAAAAGCAAATATTTGGAAAAGATTTTAGCAAAGGTGACCGACGAGAAACCGCAGAGCTATGAAAAGTTGCTCGCCACGCAAGGCGTCGGCGCAAAGACTATGCGCGCGCTCGCGCTTGTGGGCGAGATCATCTACGGCGCCACGCCGTCGTACGAAGATCCGGCGCGATACAGCTTCGCCCACGGCGGCAAGGATGCGACGCCGTATCCCGTGGACCGCAAAACATATGATGAAACGATCGCAATGCTCGGCCGCGCGGTGAGGAAGACACGACTCCCACTCGTAGACAAACAGAAGGCGCTCAATCGGCTGAACGACGCCGGCGCGAACGCAAGCACGCTCCTATGATGTTTGTGCTATAATTTCATATATGGACACATTGATCCACGCGGACATTTTCTTTTTTGTGACAACAGTCGCGGTCATCGTCGTTGGCATTGCGTTCACCATCGCGCTTATTTATTTAGCAAACGTGTTGAGCGATATTAAAGAAATAACCAAGCAGGTAAAGGAAGAAACGATATTGTTCCGCGAAGACATGAGGGATTTACGCAGTGATGTTAAACACGAAGGATTTCGTGTTGAACGTTTTGTAATATTTATAAAGAACCTCTTCAAAAAGACAAACACAAGGTCGAAAAAAGAGGTGAAAAAAGAATAAAATTTTTAATAAAATATTTAAAACTATGGCAACAAAAAAGAAAACAGTAAAGAAGGGCGGCAGCGCAAAGGCATGGGAGATCGGCAGTGCGATCACCGCAGCGACGCTTGCCGCGGCAGCCGGGGCATACCTGCTCTCGGACAATAAGACCAAAGCAAAAGCAAAGAAGTGGGCGATGGAAGCGCGGAAGGAAGTGGTAAAGAACGTAAAGATAGCCAGGAAACTTGGCGAAAAAGAATATGGCCGCATGGTTGATGAGGCGATGAAGCATCACGCGGCGCTCGAGAATCTCACCGCCGGGGACGTCATTAGGGAAGGAAAGATGTTGAAGGCGCAATGGAAACAGATCCAAGTCGAAGCGAAGAAGATGGCAAAGACCTATGCGCCGAAGAAAGTAGTGGCAAAGAAAAAGCCGGTGCGCAGAGCGAAGGCCGCTAAGAAGGCGAGGGGATAGAACTACTATTCCATACAGCGAGATGCTAAAAACCCCGATAAATCAGGGTTTTTAGCGCTATTGACAAATATTATTGATATGTGGTATGCTATGTCTAGCTGAAGTCGCCTCTTTCAGCGAGACATAAGTCCTGACCTCAACAAACTTTCCGAAAGGAAAGCTACCCTACGGGGAAATGAGCAGGCGGTCATAGGAGTAAGGCGATGACGAAAAATATGTGGTCGTGGTTGAGTTTTGTGGCTATGATCCTGTTTGGCGCGATTGGCCAGATTGCGTTCTATCACTCGCACGATATCCTCGGTGGTGCGATGTCGTTACTGATAGTGGCATCGAGTGGCGTGTTGCTCTGGAAGGGCAATATCGCTAGACGATGCCCTCTCATCTACATCTGGGCGCATAACAGCGTTACGGCAGTGGCCGATGACGAGAGCTATCTCGAAGCCATCGACGCCGTTCCTACCGGCACGCTGCATCCCCGGCCGGAACCAACCCGTTTGGCATACTTTACGGATGATCCTGAAGCTCGAAAGCTTCTCGGCAAGTACTACACAGGATCAAACGTCGAATTGAACGAGTTTGCCAAATGGTGCCGTGTCGAGCGAACGGAGATGTCGGTGCGGCGGATTCCTCGCGGAACTCCCGTTGACCTCGCAACCCTTCAATTCATAGTCGGCGAAGGGATCATCACGACAGGAATGCATCACTAAGCTACACAAAATACAACCCTCTGGTTGGTGGCCCACCCTTAAAAAGTGGGCTTTTTCTTTTTTTCATCACCGTCGCGCGAAGCTACGAATAAGGCACACCTGCTATTCTGAGGCAATTAATCTTCCTTGCCTCAGAATAGCAGGTGTGCCTTATTCGTAGCGAAGCGCCTCTATCGGACTCTTCCGTGCCGCTTGCCGCGCCGGATATAATCCAAAGGCAATACCGGTAACGCTCGAAACGGCAACCGCGAGCAGGACCGCGGAAAGCGGAAATGCAAATGTCCATGCGATACCGGCAACTTTTGTTATGATAAGCCATGCGAGGCCCACCACGAAGCCACCGACGGCGATGCCGATCACGCCACCGATGAACGTAAGCATCACGGACTCCACCAGAAATTGCTGAAGGATGTCATTGTTGGTGGCGCCGACAGATTTGCGCAAACCGATCTCTTTCGTACGCTCAATGACGGACACGAGCATGATATTCATAATGCCAATGCCGCCAACCACCAAAGAGATGGAAGCAATCGCGGCGAGGAACAGCGTCAGGATGGAGGTGATATTGCCGAGTAAGGAGAGCACATCCTGCTGGGTCTCGATCGTAAAGTCATCTTTTGATGGGTCGGTGATGTTATGATCTTGCTCAAGGATGGATTCCACGCGGGACTGGACAAAGGGGATCGTGTACGCGTTATTGGCCTGCACTTCAATATCGCTAAAATAATTGATGCCCAGCATTTGCTTCTGCCCAACGGTGATGGGAACGAGCACCAGATTGTCCTGATCAACGCCGAAGGCCCCGGTGCCTTTTGAGGCAAGCACGCCGACCACCTTGAATTGGATATTTTTAACATTGATATATTGCCCGACCGGATCCGACCCGGAACCGAACAAGGTGCTGGCAAGCGAAGAGCCAATGACCGCAACATGGTTCAGCGATTGCACATCGTTGTCGGTAAATGGATAACCGTTCGCCACCTCAAAGTTACGAACGGTAAAATAATTTGCCGGTATGCTATCAAAAGTGATCGTTTCATTGTTGTCGCCCACGCTTGCGGTGGCCTGTCCGCGCGCCTCTTCGGTCACCGCGGCAATGGACGGATCGCGCGAAAGCGCATCCACATCCTGCTGGACGAGACTCGTGATGATGATGCCCTGCGCTGAAGCGGGGGATGAAAGGCGTCCATTATTCGTCCCCCCCGGCAAAATGATGATGAGGTTAGAACCCAACCCCTGTACCTGCGCCAGGATATAATCCTGAGCCGACTGCCCGATGGACATCAGAACGATCACCGATGAGATACCGATGACGATCCCGAGCATGGTCAGGAGCGAACGCATCTTACCGTGTTTGAGCGTTGCCCGGGATGATTTTATAAGATCGCTGACGCGCATAGGATTTTAATGATTATTTCACAAATTGTTCTTTGGAATGCCGCGGGTTCTTTACTGCCACGTCGCTTTCTATCACGCCGTCGCGGAGACGGATGATGCGGTCGGCGAATTCGGCGGTGTTCGTCTCATGAGTCACCAAAATGATCGTATGACCATCCTTGTTTAGCCCGTCGAGAATGTTCATGACCTGTGCGCCGGAAACGGAATCGAGGTTGCCGGTCGGCTCGTCGGCGAAGATAATGTCCGGATTATTCACGAGTGCGCGGGCGATCGCGATGCGCTGTTTCTGTCCGCCGGAAAGTTTTGCTGTCTCCACGTATAATTTTTCATCGAGACCCACCGCGTGCACTGCATCTTCGATCAACTTCTTCCGTTCCGCGACCGGCACATCCGAATAGATGAGCGGGATCTCCACGTTCTCATATACCGAAAGCCGCGCCAGAAGATTGAATGACTGGAACACAAACCCAACGCTCTTGTTTCGAATATGCGCAAGCTCGACATCCGTCATGTCCTCGATCTTTTTACCGTTGAAGGTATAATCCCCGCCGGTCGCGCGGTCCAAGAAGCTCAATATCTGCACGAGTGTGGATTTGCCGGAACCCGATGGTCCCATGATCGACACAAAATCTCCTTTATTGATCGTAAAGGTAACGCCGCGAAGCGCGGACGTCGTTCCGGCATCGTCGTTATAATCTTTTTTAAGATCTTTGACGTCGATCATTCAGTACGGAAGCTGATTATGGTTTCAGGCCGATATTAATGACC
This sequence comes from Minisyncoccia bacterium, assembly GCA_050015515.1. Taxonomy (GTDB): domain Bacteria; phylum Patescibacteriota; class Minisyncoccia; order UBA6257; family 2-01-FULL-56-20; genus JAKAGE01. The sequence goes on along the minus strand of JBEKBG010000012.1, from coordinate 8,313 downwards.
TGTTCGCCGGCGGTCACGCCCGACGCGACCTCGACGTTGCCATTTTGGTCACTGATGCCGAGTGTCACCGGCACCTGTGTTTCTTTTCCGTTTTGTAAAATATCAACATACGTGCCGCTCGCATTCTGCACCACGGCGTATTGCGGAAGGATGAGTGCATTCTGGTCCGTCTGCGTATTGATGTTCAGATTGGCGGTAAGACCGCTCTTGATGCGCGTGTCGGGGGTGTTGAACGAAACCTTCACCAGGTAATCCACAACGCCACTTTCTATAGTTTCCGCCGGATCGATATAAAAAACTTTTCCAGCGAATGTTTCACCCTGGAACGCGTCGAAGGTCATGCTGACGGCGTTGCCGATGGCAACCTTGCCGATATCGGTCTCTGGCACGTACGCGTCCACTTCAAAGTTATTCCCAGAGATGATCGATGTCATGACCTGCCCCGCCGCCGCGCTCTGCCCCACCTTTGCGTTTTGCGTGGTGACAACACCGTTGATAGGGGAGGAAAGTGTCGCATTCGCGATGTTCACCTGAATGCTTTGCACATTGGCCTGCGCTGACGCGACCTGCGCCTGTTGCGCCGCGATCGCCTGAGAGGTGGATCCCGAAAGTGTCTGGGCCAGCTGTGCTTGTGCTTGCGCCACCGCCGCCTGTTCCGATGCGATGCTTTGCTGGATCGTGTTGATCGCGCTTGCGGCGGAGCTTACCTCCGTGATCGCGCTCGCGACATCGTCCTTATACGTCGCCGAGGTGCTCGCGGAAAGGCCGGTCGCATCCACAACAGCAGTTGCATCGGTATTCAGCATTGTTGTGACAACAGAAAGATGCATAACGGCATTTTGCAGATCCTGGCCGAGCGTGGAAGTGGAAAGTAATGTGGTTGTCGAGGCAAATGCCGCAATTTCCGTCTGCCACTCGCTCAATTCATTGCCCACTTTGACCCGTTGAGTATTCGCATCATTGCTCACCTGCGGATCGTTTATTGAAAACACCAATTGAGGATTGTTTGAATCGGGATTATTGTAAAAGGCTCCCACCTGGTTATGCACGGCGTCACTCGCCTTGGCATACGCATCGGTAACCGCGTTGGGAATGCTCGTGTACGTGTTTGCGAGCGTCTGCTCTGCGCTAGTAACAGCGGCCTGCGCCACCTGAACCGTCTGCGACGTGGGTCCCGCCTGAAGCCCTTCAAGCGTCGCCTGGGCAGCTTGCACCGCCGCCTGCGCCTGCGCAAGCTGCGCCTGGAGGCCACTCGTGTTGAGTTCTTCGAGCACGGCGCCCGCAACCACGGTATCGCCCGCATTCTTATAGACCGCTGCGATGGTGCCGCCGGCAGGGAAGGAAAGGTCGAGGCTCTGGATCGGGGTAGTATTGCCGGTCACGCTTACCACCTCGGTGATGGTGCCGCGGGTGACACTCACCAACTGATACGGACTGCTATTGCTCTTCAGCCAAAAAAAATAGATTGCCCCAGCGACCAGCACCACCGCAACGACCGTGATGATCACGTTTTTCTTCCCGAAACCGAATTTTGTTAGTATCATCCTCATATGGTGTAGTATATCATAGAAGCCGTTACTATTCATCATCCATTACTTATCCACAGGGTAGTTAAGTAAGTGAATAATTATGGTTTATAATGAATCTATGATATACTGTTACTATCACTCATGGAGAACATTATTGAAGTAAAGAATCTGGTCAAAAAGTTCGGCGACTTCATCGCCGTGGACGACATCTCCTTTAGCGTCAAAAAAGGCGAGATTTTTGCGTTTCTTGGCCCGAATGGAGCGGGGAAGTCCACCACGATCAAGATGCTGACCACCATCTTGAACCCCACGAGCGGGGACATCAAATTGAACGGCCACGATGCGGCGAACGATGCCAATGCGGTGCGGCACTCGTTCGGCATTGTGTTCCAGGATCCGAGTCTGGACGACGATCTTACGGCGCTTGAGAACATGAACCTTCATGGCGTACTCTACGGCGTCCCGAGCAAAATCCGCAAAGAACGGATCGAACAATTACTGAATTTTGTCGAACTGTGGGATCGGCGCAAAAGCCTGGTAAAGGAATTTTCCGGCGGCATGAAACGCCGGCTTGAGATCGCGCGCGGGCTTTTACATCACCCCGCGGTGCTGTTCCTGGACGAGCCGACGCTCGGTCTCGATCCGCAGACGCGTAATCACATGTGGAGCTATCTCCAAGATCTCAACAAGGCCGAAGGCATTACGGTGTTCTTTACCACGCACTATATGGAAGAAGCCGAGCGGATCGCCCAGCGGATCGCCATTATCGATCACGGAAAAATTATTGCTGCCGGTACTGCGGAAGAATTGAGGTTGCAGACCAAGACGGATTCCCTTGAGGATGCATTCCTTAAGCTGACCGGCACCATGATCCGCGACGAAGATGCGAATGCCGCCGACCGCATGCGCGCTCGCCACAACATGCGAAGTGGAAACCGATAACATCAAACCCCATAATTCCATGAAAACTATCTATATATTGTGGCTACGCGAGATCAAACGCTATCTGCGATCGAAATCGCGCATCATCGGCTCGCTCGGCCAGCCGATCCTGTTCCTCCTCGCACTCGGCTATGGGCTCGGGTCTGTATTCGCAAAGGCGGGAGAGGGGAACTATTTCCAGTTCCTCGCGCCCGGTATCATCGGCATGAGCATCATATTCACCGCCATCTTCTCCGGCATCCAGATCATCTGGGACCGCCAGTTCGGTTTTCTTAAAGAGACGCTGGTCGCACCGGTAAACCGGCTGAACATCATGATAGGCCGCACGCTCGGCGGTGCCACCGTCGCCACAATGCAAGGGCTGCTGGTGCTCATCCTTGTAACGATCTTCGGGTTCCGCCCATATAGCTGGGCATTCGTCCCCGTCGCGATCATCTTTATGCTACTCGTCGCGCTGCTCTTCGCCGCACTCGGCGCGATGATTGGATCATTGCTTAACGACATGCAAGGCTTCCAGCTCATCATGAACTTCCTCGTGATGCCGCTCTTCTTCCTCTCCGGCGCGCTCTTCCCTCTGAATGGCCTGCCGGCAGTCCTCACCGTGCTCGTAAAATTCGATCCTCTCTCATACGGTATTGATTCCTTCCGCATATTGCTCACTGGAATCGGCAGCTTTGGGCTCGGCCTCGATTTTGCCGTCATTGCGATCGTTACCGCCGTATTTCTCGGACTCGGCAGCTATTTCTTCTCAAAGATACAGGTATAGCCGCATCGTCGCGGGAAGGAGTATACTAGTAGCATGAAGATCGAGTGGAACAAGGTGACGTGGTATTCCAAGCTCCTTGCGTTGGCGCTTTTTGTGGCATTGCCATTCATCGGTTTTTATTATGGGATACGATATGGCAAAATCGTTGCGGCAATCGGTCAAGAGCCAGCAACGATCGCCACAAGCACCGCTGTCTCGCCGAGTGCGGGTACTGCCGCGGCGGCGTACTACAACGATTCCGCCGAATGGCAAACCGACGCAAATAACACCACCGGCGGTTTCAGTCTCGCGTATCCGTTGGATTTTGACGCACAGGATAATTATTCAGTTTCGCCGTCCACCGACTGGAGTCTCTACGCGAACGATACGCCGGGAATGAAATATTTTACCCTGACCGTTCCGCGCGCGTTCGAACCGCAGACAAACCTTGTTGACGCTACGCTCACCATCGGCGCGAGCGGGAACAACGCCGCCGTCACGCAATGCCTTGCGCCGGACGCAAGTGGGGGACCGACTATCGCGACCTCAAGCGTAACGATCAACAACGTCAACTTTACCGTGTTCACCTCAACCAGCGCAGGCGCGGGAAATTATTACGAGACCACAAGTTACCGCACGCTCCACGCGGGCAAGTGCTACGCGGTGGAATATACGGTCCATTCGGGGCAGATCGCGAATTATCCATCATCGTATGATTTGCAACCATTCAATGGACAGCAAATAGATTCTGTGATGCAAAATATCGTCGGTACGTTCAAATTTATGTAAGCAAACTTCGCTCATGAATAAAACGAATAAAATAATCGTCGTGGTGGTGCTCGCGCTCGTCGTGCTGTTCGGCGTCGGACAATTCTTTTCCAATCCTTCAGCGATAAACCCTGCTGTTTCAAACAATGGTACATCAAGCTCCTCGCAAACCAATTCCGCGACGCCCGCTACGCAAGTCATCGCGTATGTCCCATCGCAACCCGCCAGTTCCACGCCAGTGGAAAGCGGCTCTTGTTGGACCAACTCCATCGCCGCGCCGTTCCGTGTCGATGCCTGGCGCTGTACGGTGGGAAACAGCATCAGCGATCCCTGCTTCCAGCTTCCAAACAGCACGAGTAGTCTTTTATGTAATGTGAATCCCACAGTCACTAACGCAACTTCCACGTTTGTGCTCAAGCTTACCAAGCCACTTCCCGCGCCGGATGTTCCGCCGGGTGTGCCGCCAGCCGGCTGGGCATGGTTGGTACAGCTCCATGATGGTACACTCTGCACGCCCTTCACCGGCACATTGCCTATTACCGCCACAGGCGATGCCGCCAACTACGGCTGCGCACCAGGTCCGCTCGGCACCGACGTCCTAATCTTTAATGGGCTCAACACTTCAAGTAGCACGTGGACCGCGGAGATCGGAACGATCGCCGAAACGACCTCCAGCTTGCCCACCATCGCAAGCTCTTCGACCGTGCCGGTAGCGACGGTGTGGCAGTAGAATAATAAAAAGCACCGTTCTTTGCCTCTCTACAGATTAACGTTCGGCAAAGAACGGTGCTTTTTATTATTCTACTCAGCGCTCGTGGAAGCTGAAACCGTCGTGCTTGCGGTCGCTGAAACCTTGAACGCCGCGAGGGCTTTAATGATTGTCTCCGCGTCGGCGCGAGCGGCGACGAAGTCCTGCTGCGCCGCCTGGATCTTGGATCGCGCATCTTTCAGTGCCGCGGTATTCGATGCCATGATGGTCGAACTGCCATTGTCCGGCGTGAGCGATGCGACCTCGGCCGCCGCTGCCATTACCTGTGTGCTCGCATCGGATACTTTTGCATTGAGATCCACAAGCGTCGTCTGTGTTGCCGCCACATTATTTCCCGCGGACTGCGCCGCTTGGATCCGCGCCGAAAACTTTATGGCGAGGTCGTTCATGATCCCAACGATCGTGAGTGCGCGATCGGCAGCGGCCTCGATCGTCCCTTGAGGAAGGACCAGCATAAAGATGCGATACGAAGCGGTGATCGACTGCACGGCGAGCTTAAGACTGCTCGTGTTATTTGCCGCCGCATCGGCGGTGATCTGCGACTGAAGCGAATTCATCGCCCCGACTTGCAACTGGATGGAAGATGACAAATTATTTTTATCGGTCGTGGAAAGCCGGACCATTGTGACTACCCGGGCACTCAACGCGTTGAGTGCGTTCACGCGACGCGTGATCTCCTGGTTGGCACGATCCGTGATGGTAGTTATATGTGCCGCAAGGGTTGCGCTCGCCTCAGCACTCAATCGCGCCTTTATTCCAGCCCCGGAGACCGTTGCCGACCCATTCACTCCCGCCGCGACACTACTACTCAGCGCTACGGTTTGCGCGAGCGCGGGGAGCGCCGCGGCGGCTATGATGGCCATCGATGCGCTTACCGCAACAATCATCGTGAAATATTTTTTATTCATGATTTTTTAATAGATAGTTTTTACGATGACGCTATTCCGCCTGTTGGACCGGCTGATCGTTCATGCTCTGCGTCACGCTCGCATTGTCCGAACTCAAGCCATTTATCTGCGTATTAAGACTTGCCATGTCCTGATTGATCGACTGGTCTGAATCGCCTTGCGGATAAGAGGTACTTGGCGTCGAACTTGAAACAGCAGTCGCACCCACATTATTAGTCATCGTTGCCGCTGGCGTATTGCTGCGACTTGCCATCCACCACCAAATCCCACCGACCACGATTACTACGATAACGATCCACATGATCACTTTCCCTGTTTTTGACATAGAAATAGATTTTTTTTTATTTTTAACGACACGCGTTCGCCGTATTCGACCCCTCCGACGAAGCGTGTTCTACTAAATCATTATACGACATTTGCCCAAGCCAAAACCTATAAATACGCCACCTTCTTTAACCACTCCTCGTTCTCCCATTCCCAGAGCCGTTTTGCGCCTAAAAATGCGGTAAAGTCATCTTGCCAGTAGGGAAATTCCTTCAGTTCGATATCGCCGTATAGCGCCGACCATTCGTGCGCGCATTCGCGCATGGCGCGATTCCGCCAATCGGTTTTGATCTTTTCCCGACCGCCCTTCACGCGTCGGATCACGCCGCACCGTACACACTTTTGTATTTGATCAATTTTTAAAATCCAGCGCGTGGACAGATCCTCAAATTCGTTCTTGAGCGCGTCCATATACGCGGACGTCTGTAAATTGTAATCGCGGTAGATGGACTGCGAGGTTTTGATATCCAGCACGCCAAGTTTGCCGCCGATGCGCGCGATCGCGTCCACGGTGCCCGCATAGCGATGGTCGCGGTTGACGATGCGACGCTCGACGAGCTCGGGCGTCACGTAGATATGGTTCTTTTCAAAAAATTCCTGGAATGAGCGCACCGCGGGCGCAACTTCGTCGGGGATCTCATTTGTTTTGCCAAGTAAGAGCGCCTCCACCGCCTCGTGCAGCATCGTGCCCTCTACCGCCGAACGCTCCGTCGCTTCCTTCGCCGCGCGATAGCTCTTTGCCTCGCCGTAATAATAGTAGAGTGCAGGCTTCGCCTTGATACCGACGATCTTTGTCACCCGCGGGTACCAATCGCCGTCGATCGTATAGCCGCATTGCTCCTTAAAATCGTTGATATCCTTGAATTCGTCGAAGAGTGACATATATGGTGCGCGTGACGTAATAAATTATTTCAACAGCTTTCCGGTGAGTTCCGAAATGTCGCCGGCGCCCATCATGACGATAACGGGGGATTGCGCAAGTTGTTTTTGCAGGCGCATATTTTTTAATATGGTCTCGACCGCGAGGCGGATATTTTCGGGATGCTCAAGATAGAATATCAATTTGCCCGGTGAGCGTTTTTGCATCACCTTTACAAGCGCCGCGGAGTCGTGCGCAAACTTTTCATCGCGGCCGAGCACTTTATAAAGCGGCAGAATGAACATAATATCCGCCACGTCGAATGCGCCGACAAAATCCTTGAAAAGAATATTCAAACGCTTTGCCTGGTGTGGCTGGAAGATGCAGAAAAGAGGGGAGTGGGGGAATTTTTCGCGGAAGGCGGCGAGTGTCGCGCGAATCTCCGTCGGATGGTGCGCGTAATCGTCAAAAACTTGAATTTTCGTATTTTTTAATGTTCCTTTAAGCTCCATTCGCCGCCACGCGCCTTTATATGAACCAATCGCACTCAAAACTTTTATTTCAGGAATTTTTAATACTTTGCCAAGTTGGATGACTGCCATCGCATTTGAAACATTGTGCGCACCGGAGATTGGGATGATTTTTTTGATCTTGCGCGCTGCCGCCGCACCCGCACCACGCGTGGAGAACCAGATCACTTTCAGCTCACGCTTTTTCGCCAGCCGCGCGATCTGTGCGCGTAGTGAATAGAGTGGCGCATCATCGCGATTTAAAATCAACACGCCGCCAACGCGCGTGCGCGACAGAAATTTTAAGAATGCACGCTTTGCATTCGCAAACGTTACGATGGAAATGGCGGGGGAGTAATCCAAAAACGCGGCGTGAAAATCGTCAGCCTCCAGCACTAAATATGGTCCGCTGCCAATGCGAATATTACTTCCACCCAAGTCCGCCAACTTCGTACCAACTAAGATCGTCGGATCCAGTCCCGCGCGTATGAGCGCAAGTCCGGCAAGCGCAGTCGTCGTGCTCTTGCCGTGCGAACCGGTGATGGCAATCGTCTGATAATCTTCCGTGATCCGGCCAAGCGCCTTGGAATAGGGGAGCACGATGACGCCTCCTTTCCCACTGCCACCAGCCCGCGCCGCTTTCTCGGCAGCCGTGAGTTCCGGATTTTCGGCCGGGATCGCTCTATTATAGATAACCAGCCGCACGGCGGCCGGTATATTGCCCTTTTTATGCCCAATTTTGACCTCTACGCCGTCTTTCATGAGCTCTTGCGTCATTACGCCAACGGCGGCGTCAGAGCCGGAAACAGCCCATCCATGGGCAAGAAAATAGCGGGCGAGGCCGCTCATGCCAATCCCGCCGATGCCGATAAAGTGGACGCCAAGCCGGGTGGGTTTTTTCGAGGAGATGCTCATACTGATGGGATTATTATAGCGCGTTATTTGAGTTTATTCGAATCC
>JBEKBG010000011.1:0-22798 GCA_050015515.1 Minisyncoccia bacterium | reverse complement strand
GCCGCACGGGAAAACGACGTTTGGAACGACCCCCTGCTTCTCATAAGCGGGCGTGGGTTCGAGCAATGGGTCGTTTGTGCGGTATAAGATCTTTGACGGATCTTTCAGATCGAGCAAGGCCGCGCGGACGTTATAGTGCCCGGTGCGTTTGGAGATGCCATGATAGAGCAACAACCAGCCGTACGGCGTTTCGATCGGCGGCGCGGAGATGCCAATGCGCTTGGAATCCCACGCGGTGTCGCGCGGGCGCATGAGCACGGTGCCGCCCAGGAACTTTCCATTTTTAAATTCAAGGTCGTCCACACGGTCGATCCAAATTTCGGCGCCGAGCCGGTGCAAAAAAACATACTTTCCGCCGATCTTCTTTGGAAACACCGCGGCATCCTTGTCGTCCATATTTGGCGGCGAGATCAAAACCGGCGCGGTCCATTTCCATTGATGGTTTACAAAATCCTTTGCGTCGATGGAAGTGAACGCCACGCGCGGCGGATCCTTGCCGTCATACGCGGTGTAGCACATGTAGATCCGGTCGCCGATCTTCGTGATGCGCGGATCCTCGCAACCGGAATTGCCGCCGGGATTTTTCTTTTGCTCAAAATCCGCGCAAGGGGTGTAGATCGGCTCGGCCAGGCGTTCGGTGATATCCACGCCGTCCGGCGATGACGCATAGCCGATCACCGATGTGTTATCCCCCGACATTGCGCGATAGAGGATATGCACCTTGCCGCCTTCGTAGATCGCTGCGGGATTGAACGTGGCAAGCGATTCCCATGCATGTTCCGCGATCGGCGTGATGATAGGATTGCCTTCGAATCGCCGCAACTGCCGCTTTGCGGTAAACACCAACTGCTCCAATAATTCTTTTTTCTTGAACGTCGCCACACAAGAGGTTGTGTCCGCCGCGCCATAATACACGTACACATCCGTACCGCGGATCAGCGCGCCCGACGGGAAAACGATGTGCGGCACGCGGCCATAAAACTCGTATTCCTCCTGCGGCACAATGAATGGCCGCTTCACCTCGCCAACGATCTTTTGCGGGTCGTTGAGGTCGAGCAATGCCGCTTGGATACCAAAGATCGGCGGCGGCGAGAAATAGTTATAGATATACGAATAGAAGATAAGCCATCCATTTTTCGTCTTAAGGGGCGCCGAACCGACCTCGATCTGGTCATCCTTTTCATTGCGTTCAAAGTCAATGATGTGATGATCAAGATCCTTATACCACGCATCCCAATATTCCTTGGACCACATTTGCTCCACGTTATCAAAAAGCGCGAGGCAGATCTTTGCCGGCGGCCGGTCGGTGTTCACCGTGATGAGCGCGGCGACCTTGCCGCCGACACGCTCCGGGAAGAGCGCCATCGCCTTCGCGTTGAACGTCGTCACGAGATGCCGTTCATCGATCGTTTTTAAATCCTTTGTGATCGCGACCGCAACTTTGATGCCGTCCGCCGAAAAATCGTAGACGGCGGTATAAAAAATATAATAACGGTCTTCAAAGAATGTCACGCGCGGATCCTCGCAGCCGTAGCGTTCCCACGGTTCGGTCGGCGCGACGAGTTCATGATGCGGGCCAAACCGAACGGCACTCGCGCCGACCGCGTGGCCGATGGAGGAAACTTCTACTTCCCTCCCATCCACATTCTGCTTTGCGCCGGCGGCGCGAAAAAGAATATGGACCTTGCCATCGCGCCCTTCCACCGTCGACGGATTGAATGTCGCCTCCGCCTCCCATGCCACCGCCGGATCCGGAATGAGTATCGGATTTTCGGGCGACCGTTTAGCTCCTGCCATTGGTTTTCAACTTTGGCGCCCCGTAGGTCTTCAACTCGCTCAGAAATTTATCCACATTCGCCATTGCGACGCACGTCACCGAGTCGGCACCGCCGTAATACACATACAGCTCACCGCCGTTGATCACCGCGCCGCAGGAATAGACGACCCCCGCCTTGAATCCATGGTTCTCGTAATCAAAATCCGGTTCGAGGATCGGCGTGCGCGAACGATAGAGGATCTTTGTCGGATCATCAAGGTCCAAGAGCATCGCGCCGAGCTTATAGCGATTCGGGTCGCGAAGGTCCATGGCGTGATAGAGCAACAGCCAGCCATCCTTCGTTTTAAGCGGCGGCGGTCCCGCGCCGCGGATCCAGCTGTCCCACGCACCGGTGTTCGAAATGCGGTCATATTTGCTTTTGATGACCGCTTCCTCCTCGTCAAAATCATCAAGGTTGTCAAAATAATCGACGAGGATCTTCGGCGAGATGCTGTGCAGGATGGCGAACTTGCCATGGATCTTTTCCGGAAAGAGCACCCAGTTCTTGTGGATCTCCCCGGCCGGAGAGATCATCGCCGGCTTCTTCCACTTCCAGTTCTTATTCAAAAAATCTTGAAGTGTGATCGATGACAATGCGATGCGGATGGAACCCCAGCCGTCGAATGCGGTATAGGTAAGGTACATGCGATCGCCGATCAGCGTTAGGCGCGGATCCTCGCAGCCGCCGTTCCATCCGCCGCCGGAAAAATACGCGGGCTCAAGCGGTTTTTGTTCTTCTTTTGGCGTCGTCGTTTTTGTGGATAACGGCACATATGCCGGCTCATTGGGTCGTTCATCGAACGAAATGCCACCATCGCTCGACGCATAGCCCAAGACAGAAACGTCATCGCCGCCGATCGCTCGATACAACAGATGCACCCGATGGTCCGCATAAATCGCACCGGGATTGAATGTGGCCTTCATCTCCCAATAATTCCCTTCGCGCGGCTCGATGATGGGATTGCTTTCATGCCGCTCGAGTTGATACGGGCGCGGTTGCGTGACCGTTGCGCGCGCACGCCGCACAACGCGCAATAATTTTTTCTGCCGCTCCGCGCGCGACGCGATCGTCTTCTTTATTGGCGCAATTTTTTTGCGTAGTGGTTTTTTCTTCTGAAGCCCTTGCTTTTTTTTACTCGCTTTTTTTAACGGCATGATAAAAGTGCTGACCGAGGAACGCCGAAAGAGCCAATCGACGGCTCATAATCTACGCTTGTATTATACAACTTTTTCTCATGTACGGATGCTGCCTGTGGATAACAAAAAATCTCCGCATACGCAGAGATTTTTCACTGCTTATTGTCCGGCACTCGCGCCGATCCCGGCACCATATCCCCCGCTCGTTGTACCCGCGGGACGCACCTGGATGGTTTGCGCAGTCAAGCTACCGTCGGAGTTCGACGTTCCCGCGACCATCACGTTGGTTCCCACTTTCAACGCATTGACCGAGACCATCGTCGGTTCCGACACTGGCGTAGAAGTGGAATAGAACACTACCTCTGAATTTCCGTTTGCAAGCTGGAGTGTGATGCTTGAACTGTCGATCGTGGCGATAGCCCCGGTGACCAATCCGCCACCCACCGCACCGCCCGCTGTCCTTCGCGTGGAAGAACTATATGCGCCGGCAAATCCCGCCACCCGAGAAGTTGCACCGCTGGCCTTCCCCCAGAAATATCCACCCCCCAACGCCACAATTGCAATCACCAACCACACAATATGCACCAAATATTTTTTCATAGAGTTTTAAATAATTTTTTAATCTTTTTTCTTAATTCTTCTCTATACGACCTTTTCTTTTAATTTTTTTAGCCCGTTCGCCCACGAGTGAGCATGAGGCAAGATGTTTTTGAGGCATTTAATCTTCCATGCCTCAAAAATATCTTGCCTCATGCTCACTCATAGCGAAGAGCTTCTATAGGATTAAGACCGGCCGCCCTTCTTGCCGGATAATATCCGAAAATGATCCCAATCGCCGCCGACACAAAAAATGCGAGAAGGATATACGGTATGGAAACGGTCGTCGTGATACCCGTAACGAGAGATATGACGGTGGCCGCAAGCCACCCAAGCACGATGCCAATGAATCCTCCGGTGAACGTGAGCATCACCGACTCGGCAAGGAACTGCAGGGTGATATCCTGCTTCTTTGCGCCGATCGCTTTGCGCAATCCGATCTCGCGCGTGCGCTCGGTGACGGTCGTGAGCATCATGTTCATGATGCCGATGCCGCCGACGAGGAGCGAAATCGCGGCGATGGCGGCGAGCAGCGTCGTGAATGTGCCCGTCACGCTCGATGCGGTAGAAACGATGCTCGCCTGATTCAACACGGTAAAATCGGCCTGCGCGACATTCGCAATATTATGCCGCTGGAGCAATAACGTCGTGATATCATTCTGCACCTGCGTCATCGCCTGCTGAGTGGAAGCCTCCACATCAACTTCCGTCAGGTATACGCTGCTTCCCAAAAGATAGTGCTGATCGGCACCGAGCGGTACGTAGATCATATCGTCCTGGTTACTAAAGCCGGTTCCGCCCTTCGCGACGGTGATGCCGATCACGGTAAAGATATTTCCGTTGATCCGTATCTGCTGGCCGATCGCCATATCCGGCGTCGCACTTGCGTCGGCACTCGGCGCAAAAAGATTCTGCAATACCGTCGGGCCGATCACGGCGACGAGATTCGAATCGGTGACATCAGTGTCCGTAAAGAAATTCCCATCGGAAACCTGAAGATCGCGCACCTGCTCATATGCCGGCGTCGTCCCCATCACGCTCGTGTTCGCGTTGTTCGCCTTATAGACCACCTGATAGCGACCGCTGACCTCCGGCGCCACCGCTTCCACGTTATTGACCGATTCGATCGCGGTGGCGTCATCGGGCGTAAGCGTCTGCGCACTGCCCGCCGCCGCACGGACGCCGGACCCAAAGCTCGCCTGCGCGCCCGGCGTGATCATCACGAGATTTGCGCCGAGGGAGTTGATGTTCGCCTGAATGGATGCCTGCGATCCCTGCCCGACGGCAACGAGCGCGATCACGGACGCGATGCCGATCACGATGCCGAGCATCGTCAAGCCGGACCGCACTTTATTGACGGTCACCGCGCTGTAAGTCTCCTCTAAAAGATCACGTGTTGTCATGGGGTATGTCTTTTTCGTTTCGCGCAAGTCGTTTATGTTTGTTCTTCTCGTCGGTTACGATATTGCCGTCAAGAATGTGGATGATGCGGTCGGCGTGCTCGGCCACATACGGCTCATGCGTGATAAGCACAATCGTCTTGCCCTGTCCCATATTCAATTTTTGAAATGTATGCAGCACGATCTCGCCGGTCTTGGAATCAAGATTTCCCGTCGGCTCGTCCGCAAGGATGAGCGCCGGGTTGTTGACGAGCGATCGTGCGATTGCCACGCGCTGTTGCATGCCTCCGGAAAGCTGGTTCGAATGGTAAGACCAGAACGCTTCGGGGAACGCTGCGTCGGCGAGCGCTTTCGCGGCGATCTTCTCGCGCTCTTCCTTCGGCATGTTGGCGTAGATAAGAGGGAGGGAAACATTGCGAAGTACGCTCGTGCGCGGCAATAAATTGAATGATTGGAAGACAAATCCAATTCGCTCGCGACGAATATCCGCAAGCTCCTCGTCGGACAACTTTGAAACATCCTTGCCGTCCAGGAAATACTCACCGCTCGTCGGCGTGTCGAGCGCGCCCAAGATGTGCATGAGCGTCGATTTGCCGGAGCCGGATGGTCCCATGATGGCGACAAATTCTCCCTCTTTTATGGAAAAGGTGATGCCTTTTAAAACAGTCACCTCGGTCTCCCCTGTTCCATATGCTTTTTTAATATCCTTACATACGATGATATCTTTTTCCATACATCTTTATTTTATAGCGTTACGGTATCGCCGTTCTGGCGCCTCCGCCACCTCCGCTAAATGTCCTTGCGCCACCCCCCCCCGCGCCGCCGAGGAGCTGAAGCGCGCTCGTACTGCCGGTCGTCGTGGTCTTCGCCGCGGTCGTTGATTTGATCGTCTGCACAATGATCTGATCGCCCACCCTTACGCCGGAATCGATCTCCGTCATCGTATCGTTCGCCAGACCAACGGTCACCGGCACTTGTTTTGTTGCCGCGAGGACAATGCCGCCATTCGCGCTCGACGCAAGGTCGGTTGCGGAAAGCGGGGTCGCGGGCTCAAGAATATATGAAGTGCTCCCCGACGTGACGACGGCGGCATTCGGTACCGCGATGACATTTTGCTCTACCTGCGTCACAATATTTGCCGTCACGCTCATGCCCGGTTTGACCTGGTTCGTGCTCGACGTGCCCGCCGGCTGAGAAAACCCGATCTGCACGGCATAGCTCACCACGCCCTGGCTCACGGTGCCCACCGGATCGATCTGCACGACCGTCCCCGCAAGCGCAAGATCGGGAAGTGCGTCGAAGGTAAGTGTCGCCGGATCGCCGAGCGCCACCTTTGCGGCATCGATCTCATTCAGTGTCACCTGCGCAACCTGGCCGTCGCCGACGATCGTCACCGCATTCGATCCCGCGGTCTCGCCGACCACGGCGCTGATCGCGGAGACAACTCCCGAGATCGGCGCGGTCACCGACGTATAGGTAAGATTTTGCTGTGCGGTGGTGAGATTGTCTTGCGCCGTCTGTGTGCTGATCTGTTGGCTCAGCAACGTGGTTTGCGTAGGCCCGGCCAACGTCTCCGCAAGCGTCTCGCTCGCCTGCGTCAGCGAATTCTGCGAATTGATAATGCTATTTTTATCGCTCGCGATCCCCGAGATCGTGCCCTGCGCGCCCGACACCACACTACTCATAGTCGACGTGTAAGTGGAAAAATTATTCTGAAGGGTTGTGGCGGAAGTGGGAAGGGACTGGCTGCCGTTCTCCTGCGCAGGATAGTTCTCGGACACATAACTGAAGAGGTCCTTTCCGGCCTTCACGGTCGCGTTGATAGCCTGCGTCGTATTATAGGTTTCGGCAAACAATGAATCCAGCGTCTGTGCATTCGAGCTCACGCTCGCCGCGTGATAATCCGTGAGATTTTGTTGATATGCCGTTACGGCCGCAGCATACTGGTCTTTTAGCGCGGTTTCATAGGGAAGCGCGCCCGCCTGAAGATAGTTAGGAAGAAGACCCACGAGCGCATCCGGATCGCTCTGCGTCTTGCTGATATCCGTTCCATTCATAAAATTCTGCAGCCCAGTCATCACCGTCTGTAAGTTAACGAACATCGGCCCGAGGCCGTCGAATCCGCTCTGGTAATCCTGCGCGAGCGTCGTGGACGCATTCACCACCGATTGCTCGCCCGTCGTGACGGCGTCCTGCTGTTGCAAGAGCGTCGTCGTCGCCACCTGATCGGTTTCTTGCGCAGAAAGCTGCGCCTGCTCTACCGAAAGCTGGGCCTGACTGAGCGCACGCTGCTCATTCGTCGGATCCAATTGCACCAAGAGCTGTCCCGCGTACACATGTTCTCCCACCGTCACCGGAATAGAAGTGACGTCCTCGGAAACCTTTGGCGAGACATTGATAGTGGTGCCCGCCTGCACTTGACCGGTAGCGGAAACGGAAGAGACGATCGTCCCCGTGGTCGCATCCTCCACAACATATTTTGTGACCGTCGGCGCGACATTGGCAACACTATACCAATAGTATCCGCCGCCAAGCAGTATCACGATCACGATGGTCGAGATTATTTTGTGTACCCGCGCATACCGCAAAATCGCGCCTAATGTTTTCATGATAATTTATATTAATAAGTGGTCGACGATGGCATCGAAAGGATACGGATGAAATGGGCGTCTATCTGTCCAACGCTATTGGGCTCGCCGATCACCGCGATCTGATCACCCACGGTGACATCTCCGATCATAATGTTGCCATTGCCATTGCGGATATCCGTACCCGACGAAACTGCAACCGACTGCTCGTTTCCTTGTTGATCCTTCACTGAAATAGTGGACGTGCCGAGATCAATGACCGTCCCTACGACGCCATGGATCGCTACCGGCATAGGCGGTGCCATCAACCCAACCGGACCACCCGGTGCGGCGCCATAAAATATTCGGAAATAATTTCGGTCAAAGCCCGACGCAAAACCGGCGCGATCGTATCCGACCGCGATGCCCAAGCCAAACACCACCACGAGAACGATCAGCCCTCCCAAAATCCACAAAATCGTGCGCACTGTCTTTGATTCTAAAAAATTGCTCATGCTACCGTAAAGAATTTGCCGACGCGCCCACGACGAAAGAGAGATGCTTCGTCGATAAGCGCCGCCATGGACCAGATCGCGAACATCACCCCGGCCAAAAGCAACGCCGTGGTGAAGATCGGGAACGATTCCATGATAGAGAACGCGAAGTCGGGGAAGTTTGCCGCCATGGAGGAAAAATCAGAGAACATGAGCGAAAATATTTGGAAAAATCCCGATTGCGAGAGGTTCGCCACCAGGTTGATATACCCCGCGACCGCCACTCCGACGGACACACCGAACACGCACGCCGAAACGGCGATCTTTGCGCCAAGGATATTCCGTTCGCGCCGGCTAATACGCGATAATATCTTTTCCGTAAGACCGGCCGGGGGCTCGGGAGAGGTAAGGGTCGCGAACAGTTTTTCGTAGTTGGGGTTCATGTGGATGCGGGGATCAATTACCCTTGTTATACGACCCGCTTACCGCTTTGGGTGCTTCAGCGAGCATCATCTTTCTCAACTGAATGAGCGCGCGGCGATGCTTGCTCTTGATGGTGTCGATAGGCTCCTGGAGCGTATCCGCGATTTCCCGGAACTTGAGATGTTCGGTATAGCGTAACAAAAGAACGCTCCGATAGGTGGGACTTAATTCCTGCAGTATACGATCGAGATCCGCCTTGGTCTGTTTTCTTTGGAGCAACGCATCCGGCAGATCGGCACTTTCTACATACGGCGCGAGGAACGCATCGAGGTCGGTCTCCCCTTCTTCAATTTTGGAAAAGAGCAATGCTTTTTTCTTTTTAATAGAGTCGAGCGCCGTATTCTTTGCGATCGTGAGCAGCCATGTCTTAAAATTCTTTTCCGGATCGAACTTTTTTATGTTCTTCCACACTTTGATAAAGACATCCTGCACTACGTCGTTCGCAATATCGGCATCGCCTACGTAGCGGTAGACAAACTTATAGACCATCGGCATATGCCGGTCCACAAGCGCGGCGAACGATTCGCCGTCGCCTTTTATAAAAGCGGCAATAAGTTTTGCGTCGCCATCGCCTGCATGCGCCGCGCGTACCTCATCAACACTTTTTTGTCCGCCCCTTCCGGGAGCGGCGAACGAGGCGTCGAGATAGTTGGCTTTGATCATGTCACTTTTCATTTTACCTCTTTATCGCTCGCGGCCGTAGATGCCGACGAGTTCCGCATGTGCGACGACATGTTTGTCTATTTCTTTCCGGAGCGCCGCCACCGGTGCGGCTTCGGGGAGATCAAGAACTATGTCGAGTGCGTAAAGTTGGAAGTGGTAGTGATGTGGCGCTCCGGGCGGCGGGCACGGGCCAAAGTATCCCACGCTGCCGGCGTCATTCGTTCCTTCCACGCTCCCCGGCGGGATGCTCTCTTCTTTTATGATCGCCGTCCGCGGATCGATGTTCCACACCATCCAGTGCGTGAAACCGCCGTGCGTCCTTGCATCCGGATCGTGCAGGATGAGCGCTAAGCTCCGCACCTCCGCCGGCACATTCTGTACCAAAAGCTCGGGGTTCATATCCCCGCCGTCGCACGTAAACTTTCTCGGGATCATGCCCCCGTCGTCGAATGAAGAGCTTGTGATGATCATGCTTGATTGATAATACGGTAAAACAAGAGAAAAGATTTCATTCGACGTTTTCTCCGGCGGCATCGTCGGCGTCGTCAGCCAGGAATTCGCCGTATTCCTTTTTGAGGAACGCCGCGTCACGCGGCTTTGTGACGCCAGGATAGCGCCACGCGCTGATGACCTTTCGCGCGTCCGGCGTATCCTGCACCATCACCCAGATCTCCTGTGTCCATGATTCCTTTTGAGCGCCGCCCGTCTTAGCAGTGACCAGCTTCATCGACACCGGCTGCATCATCGCCACCGTTTTCGGCGCAACGCCCTCCTCCACCCGCTTTGGTGAGTGGAGCACGTGACGCACGCGCGCCGGTGACAGGCGATAATGGTTCATCTTTGCCCGCGCATGGAGCGTCCATTGCAGCTGGACCGGTTTTTTGAGAAATGGCATCCATCCCATTATACCGCGGCAGGCATTAAAAATGGATAAAAAAAACCGGCCATCAATCTTCCTGATGACCGGCGGAGATCCCGCGCGGCGCGCAAAACGTTCGCCACAGGCGGCGGATCATACGGTTGGCCCGGAAAACGACCCAACCAATTGCCGCGGTTACGATCGCGGCGGTGGCGCCAGCCGCCACCGCATTCGGAGATAAGCCCACGTGGAGAAGTGCGTACGCGATCCCTAAAAAGCTGATGAACAAAGCGAGGGCGAACAAGCGTCTCGCCCATAGGCAGGACGTATCCATATCCAAACCCTCCCGTTCTGCCGATATTATATCTTTTTTTCAGAAAAACGCAATTTGTGGATGGCGTTGGACGCCTGAACACCGCCGCACTTTATCCGCTATTCCGCGAGATGAGCTTTTTGAATTCCTCCACCATCGGCACCTGCTCCGGTTCTACGACATACATCTTGGCGCTGTAGTACGCGGTCCAGTCCGCAAGGTTCAGTGCGTTGAATATCTTATTCAGTTCTGTTTTCCCCTGGAGCAAAATAATTTCCGTTTTGAATCCTCGATCGCGGTAGAGCTTTTCCAACACATTCATGCGCTTGATGATGCGCCGGTCGTCGCCCGCATCCTTCAAAAAGATAAAATGGAAGTTGCGAGAGAGCGGCAACGTCTTCGTCTTAACATCAAAGCCCGTCATCTCGTTGTGATTCAGTTCGGGCACCACGTTATAGAACGATGGGATCTTACTCGTCTCGTTGAACTTGATCTTCCAGTTCGCGGCAAGCGCGCCGTTGCGCGTGGAGGCATAGATGATCGGCACATTACCAAAAACGCGCCGGGCAAGGTCTTTGCCGCGAAGCTCTTCGCGCGACGGATGCAATTGTGTTGCAAGCAACTTGGATTCCGCGAGCAAATTCTTTTCACCCATCAGCGAGAGCATCGCCTTCAAGCTGAGCCCCGTCGCCATGCGCGGCTGAAGATGCAGATCCGGCATGCGCACGTACGGGATCTTTGCCTTGTCCGCCATCGAAAGCAACTTTCCTTTTGCGGCAACGACGGCGATGGAAAGTTTTTTTGCCTTTGCCGCGGCGAACGCATCGATCACCTCTTCGGTACTGCCGGAATATGAGCTCAAAATGATCAAGCGCTCCTTAAGGTCTTTTTCCGCGAGCGGCGGCAAACCATAGTTGGACCAGATAACGACGTCGATCTCCGGATGCCACGCCGTGATGATATTCGCCGCCAAGTGCGACCCGCCCATCCCTATAACCACAAATTTGCCAAACTTCTTCAGTTTGGCGGCGTTCTCGATATTTGGCTCAAAATCGAACTGTTTACCGTAGGCTTTTATATCGTCCGGAATCATAACTAGTATTATACGCTATTTTGGGGATTTTGGGTGCTGTGCACCCTTTAGTATAGAGAAATAAAAGGTGCGTCATTGCTGACGCACCTCAGCCTTCCTATTACTTTCGATGAGTTCCCTAAGCTGCCTAAGGGCTTCTGGCCAATCCTTCTCGGAGCTCTCATTAGAGTCTGCAGTGCCGCCGAAGATCGAAGAATCAACCATTCTCTAACCGCGAACACTCGCGACGTCGGTAATCCACTGATATCTCGCGCCGTGGTGATTCCCCGCGGTGCAAAATACGAATGGGATTCCTAACTGTTCGGCACGAAGAGCGATCGCCACTCCACATGGCTCGTTGGTGCTACCGTATCTACGATGCCCTTTTGTAAGTGGCATGAAAATATCGGTGATGACGCCGTCGGGTAACGACTCCTCCAACTTTTCCAAGCCGTCATTCTCGTCGACGGTCGTGGATATCTCGACGCCTGCATTACGAAGCGTTCTGATAGCATCGTCCAGGTGGATCGGATTGTCTTCAACCACGAGAATTCTCACTTTTCGCCCCCTCCTTGAGCTAGGGGCATTATAACATATATAACAAGATTTAGTCAAGCAGCGCTCGTAGCGTAGCGTGCCAATCTTCTTCCATCGTAATTTTTATTAAAGTAACGTCACTTCAGATTCTACCTTCCTTACCATGATACTTCTAGGATTTCCTTCATAATCCATTGTGGCTTGTCCAATTAGAAAGATTTGAATTCTCCTCTTCAATGATTCAACCAACGCAAAGTAATCATCTATAGGTAATTCCGATGAAAAGGTAAAGGGTATCCGTCGATTTCCCAGATTGATATACCCGCTCCTAACTTTCGAATCAATTTTCGTAACCCGCCCTTTATATTTTATTTCTGGCAGTACTTGAAACGATTCTTTTGAGTCAAGATAAAGAGCATCTTCTTTATTGATATTGATTAATTTTTGTGTTTTTGTTGGACCAATACCTATGACTTCAATCGGAGTATCTTCTTTGCGTAGAGGTTGGGTTGCTTTGGCAATGTATTTTGCCAACGTTTGGCTTTGCAAAAGATTGAAGTCGGGATAATCGATAAGAATCTTATTATTATCTCCGTTTACGTTTATATTTATCTCTATCTTGTTATCGCTAATTGCTTTGGCCGATTCTGGAGGTTTGCCCTTCAGGAGCGTTTTTATATCTATATATGTTTTTAAACTATTCAGAATCGTTGTCCCAGTTTTTGCTATATCTCCTGACAGAGGCAGCAGAGGAGTGATATCGGCGGCGAGGCTTGCAAAATGATAGATAAATTCACTCACCATTGAGCCCTCTTTAAAGGCACTTATATTAAGTGTGAGATTTTTTGATGCCTCCTCCCCAAGTTTTACCATAGCGATTTCCTGAAGCGCGTAGCTTGTGGCAAGTATCGTATTAGCCACATCAAAAGCATCAACGCTGTTGTCTACCAACTGACCACTGAATGACAAGTCGAATCGGTAAGAATCCATGAATTTATTATACCTATTTTTATTACAAACCACTATCAGCTATTTTATTTTCCCTTCCCCTGATCTATCGCATGCCCTCCAAATCGGTTCCGCAGCGCAGACAGCACCTTTCCGATATAGCTCGGCGATTTTTTTGAGCGGACGCGAAATTTGAACGAATCCTCGATGACGGGCACCGGCACTTTGAACTTCTTGCCGGTCTTGACCGTCCACTCGCCTTCTCCGGTGTAGGCGACGGAACCGGAAACAATCTTGAGATCCTGGCCGTACATTTTATACGCCTCGCCCAGCCAGCCGACGAGCTTTGACTCGATGACGCTCCCGCGATTGTAGACTTCCGCCACCTGCTCGAGATCCAGCTTAAACGGCGATTTTTTCATAATCGCAAAACCCTCCGCGAGCGATTGCATCATGCCGTACTCGATGCCGTTGTGCACCATCTTTACGAAGTGGCCCGCGCCCGCGTCGCCAAAGTACGAGTAGCCGCCCGGCACGGAAAGATCACGGAAGAGTGGCTCCAGCCGCCGGAACATATCTTTCTCGCCGCCGATCATGAGCGATCCGCCGTTGCGCGCGCCGCCCGGACCGCCGGAAAATCCGACGTCCATAAAGTGAATGCCGCGTTTCTTAAGCAGCTTCGCACGGCGCATCGAGTCTTCGTAGAACGCGTTCGCCGCGTCGATCACGACGTCGCCTTTTTTTAAATGTTGAACAATGCCATCGGGGCCGAATAATAGATCGTCATTCCCCTTTCCGGCGGTGATCATTAGCCAGACGATGCGCGGCGTTTTGAGCTGCGCCACAAGGTCGGCGTGAGAGAACACGCCTTCGATGCCTTCTTTTTGGATCGCCTCCACCGGCGCGGGCGAACGATTGGACGCAACGACGCGCCAGCCCTTTTCGTGCAACTGCCGCGCGACGTTCGTGCCCATCTTTCCCAAGCCGAAAATGCCGATCTCCTTTCGCGCTAGCGCGCGCCCGGCGGAGATCTTTTCCGCATCGTCATCGTGCGGCGGCGGATCGAGCAATGTCGTCGCCTCGGCGACGACCGCTTCCGAATCCGGCGCGTAACGGCGGAGTGGCACCAAACCTTTCGCCCATCCCCTTATGATCGGATCCACAAAGTGCCACATCGCAACGACCTCGCGCGACGAAACAAAAAGCGTCTGATCGCCATTGATGCAATCGAGCAATAATTTTTCGTATTCTTCCGTGTACTGCGACTGCCGCTCGCCCTGCCGCAGATCGATGGTGAACACGCGCTCCTCAATTTCCATAGCAAGCCCGGGCTTCTTTGCCCAAAAGCGGATCGTGATGCCCTCATGCGGATCCTGCCGGAACGTGATGAAATTCTTAAAATGCATCGGCACATCCGTGCCCGGAGCGGCGGCGCCGTACAGTGCACACAAGCACGGCTGATCATGTTTAAATACCACCTCGATCTCCGTCACTTCCCCGCCGCGCCGCTTTGGATCAACAACCCGCTTGCCCGCCTCTATAAATATCGGCACGCCCTGCCAACGCGGATGCGAAAGCTCGAGCGCAATTTTAAAATATGTTTCCACCGTGGACTTTGGATCCACGCCTTTAATGCCGCGATAGCCGTCGTACTGCGCGCGGAATGTTTTCTTTGCCATCTCGGACGGCGTGATTGGCTTGATCGTCTCAAGCAATGCCGCGCGGGCGGCGCGGATGGCATCCGCGCTCATATCGCGCGGCTGATCCATCGCAACGAGCGCGATCATCTCGAGCAAATGATTCTGCCCGACGTCGCGCAACGCACCGACGCTTTCATAGAACGGCCCGCGATCCTCCGCGCCGACATTCTCCAGCGCGCGCACATTTATTTTTTCTATCAGCTCACGCCCCCAATTATCCTCAAAAAGATTGTTGAGAAAACGGAACGCCAAAATATTCTGCAGCGTTTCTTTCGCCAAATAATGATCGATGCGATACACCTGCTCCTCGCGAAACAGCCGCGCAATGCGCTCGTCGAGCGCCTTCGCGCTCTTTTCGTCGCTGCCAAACGGCTTTTCTACCACTACGCGTGTCCAGCCACCCGCCGACGCATCGCACAGCTCCGTCAGCCGCGCCTTGTGGATATTCGTAAAGATCGTGTCGTAGAACTGCGGCGGCACGGAAAGATAGAACAGCTTGTTCGAGCAGACGCCGTGCTCCTCGTCGATCTCGCGTAGGGCGTCGCCAAGCGCCACATAATCCGCAAACGCGTCGAATGTTAGTTTGTGATACACCACCGTCTTCAAGAACGACGCGACGGACGTCGGCGACGCGTGCTTTACCTTTACTTCCAAGATCGCCTGAATGTGGCGCTTGAGGTCATCGTCAGTCCAATCGCGGCGCGACACGCCGACGAGGCGGAATTGCGGCGGCAACAATCCGCGCTCGTGCAGGTTAAAGAGCGCTGGCGCTATTTTTTTTGTCATCAGGTCGCCCGTGACGCCGAGCACGACAAACGTGGTCGGCATTTGTGATTTAGAATTGTTCATAGTCTATATATCTTAACTCAAAATATGCAAGGATGGGAGTACTAAAATTGGATAATAATCTATGCCGTGAGATGGAGCACTCCTTTTAAAAACCATTAATCTGCTGGTTTTTAAAAGGAGTGCTCCATCTCACGGTTAATTACTCTCCAATCTTGTATCCATAGCCATGCACGGTTTTTATTAATTTCTGCTCGCGACCTTCGTCGATCTTTGCGCGAAGGAAGCGCACATGGACGTCCACGGTGTTGGTGAACGGATCGGCGTTGATATCCCACACGTGCTCCAGGATCATCCCGCGCGTAAGAGTAGTACCGGCGTTGCGCATGAAATATTCCAACAGCGTGAACTCCTTGCGGTTGAGCTTGATCTCGATGCCCGCGCGTGTGACGGTGTGCGCGAGCGTGTCCATCTCCAAATCCGCAATGATGAGCTTCGGTCCGGTCAATTTCTTCTCGCGCCGCAGGAGCGCGCGGATGCGCGCCAAGAGCTCCGCCACAAAGAACGGCTTCGTTAAATAATCATCCGCACCCATATTGAGCGCCTCTATTTTTGTGTGCGCGTCGTTCACAATGGACAGCATGATGATCGGAAACATTCGCCCTTTTGCGCGGATCGCCTCGCAGATATCAATGCCGTTCTCGTTATTGCCGAGATTGATATCGATAATCGCGACGTCATACGGATTGACCTTTGCCCACATGAGTCCCTTCGCGCCGCTCTCCGCCCAATCGACCGTGAAGTGTTCGACCTTAAGCCCGTTTATTATAAAATGCGCTATCTCCCGCTCGTCCTCGACTAATAATATTTTCATACCATCCACCATACACTATGCACATTAAAAATATATTAAATAATTTATCAAGAAAAGGTAAAGAAAACCGCCCTAAATGGCACATGCCTCGCCTCCTAGAAGATTAATAGTCGGCGAGGCATGTGCCATTTAGGGCATCATCTTTGCCCTTTCTTTCCCAAATTAGTGATATAAAAGATCCGCATTCTTTTAGAAGCGGTGTCTTTTTTATTGCGTGGGGACGAAAGCTATTTTAGTACAGAAAGTCTCTCTTCATATCCCTCAATCGCAAATCCCTGTCCTTTTTCCCTCAACTTTGCGGCGATTTGATCAAGAGCTTTCCTCATTATCTCCTGATTCAATTTAGCAGTTTCATATTGTTCTTTGACCATCGCTCCTATCTGACCAGCAGACTCCGTTATGGTTTCCTTAACATCTCCGGAAGACGGATTAAGAAGAGTTTCCCAGATCTTCAGCATCTCATAGTTTTTTGATACCGCCGTCATCAACTCGGAAAAATTCCCCAAGAGTTCTGCCAATTCCTTCGTATGATCAACCTGTTCCGCTACATTATTAAGTGGTGACTGTTCCATAGATGAATAATAACATTATTGACCGGTGGACGTCGACACAGAAAGCAGCGAAATCGTAAAGTGCAGCGTTGCGTTCGGAGGGATCGTCGCTCCGGCGCCACCTGCGCCAAAGCCGAGCGCCGGCGGAATGGTAAGCTCGCGCGTGCCACCCACCTTCATGCCCGGCACGCCTTCGTTCCATCCCTGGATCATCCCTTTCCCCGGAGTCGTGTCGCCTATGATAAAGCTGAGCGGCGTGTGTCCAGGAAGCAGCGAACTATCAAAGACCGTGCCGTCATCCAACTTGCCGGTGTAGTTCACCGTCACCGTATTGCCAAACGCGGCGACCGTTCCCGTTCCAATCGTGTCGTCTTTTATTATGAGTCCATCCATGGTTGTTATTGATTGTCCTGCCGCCGTAGGCTGTGGCGTAGGAACGTTATTGTTATTATTTGTTGCTGCCGTTGCCGACGTATTTGTTTGAGAACTCGTGTTTGCTTGCGAGTTGCTGATACTGTTCGCGTACCACGCCCCCACGCCAATAAGCACCGCCGCAATTACCACATATACTGCGAGTAAAATGCCTTTCTTCATAAGA
Source organism: Minisyncoccia bacterium (assembly GCA_050015515.1). Taxonomy (GTDB): domain Bacteria; phylum Patescibacteriota; class Minisyncoccia; order UBA6257; family 2-01-FULL-56-20; genus JAKAGE01. Next base: position 5,403 of record JBEKBG010000011.1, on the reverse strand, counting down.
TTAATTTTTTATTAAATCGACCGTTACGAAATTTTTGCGCCCGGAGGAACATCGCTCACGGGCTGAATGATGACCGGCGCGCCATCCTCGCCGTGCGCCGCAAGCAGCATGCCGTTTGATTCCATGCCCATCATCATACGCGGGTCGAGGTTGGCGATGATCACCACGCTCTTACCGGTCAATTCCTCGGGCGCATACCACTTAGCGATGCCCGAAAGGATCTGGCGCGGTTCCGGCTCGGCGATGTCGACCTGAAGCTTCAAGAGCTTCTCCGAACCCTCCACGCGCTCCGCAGAAACTATTTTGCCGACCCGCAGGTCGGACTTTTGGAACTCGTCTATGGTCATCGGGATGATTATAATATAAAAAATGGGCGGATACAATGAATCTTGTACCCGCCCGGAGTTCTGCTGGTGATGACTTAAACCGTCACTGGAGCAGATGCCAATGGTTGAGGTGCTGTTACCGACAGAACTGGCAACCCGAATCCCTTTACCCTGAGGCCGGCGAACACAATACCGGTGATCGCGGTCAAAGGTAACGAAGTCGCACGCCGCGACTTGGTGGTGCTGCCGTTGAGAATCATGCGGCCGTTCGCGAAGAAGTACCACTCCTCGCAATCCGGAATCGCAGCTTCTCCACGAAGCAACGCCTTATCGGTTGGAATCTCCTTTCCTTTGTACCAAAGCTCTGCAACGCGAAGCTGTTCAACGACAGGGGCGAGATCCAACGGCATACCGAGGTCGGTGAAGATCGACACGTTGCCGTTGCCGTTCCGAACGATCACCACGGCCGCGGAGCGATGAAACTCCGCTTGCGTGCCGAAGCTGGAACGCGCGTAGCGAGAAAACGACAGCGAGTCCGATTGGCCAACAACCGCCATTACTTTCCGACCATTGATCTCGATCGGAATCTTCTTGGCAGCCTTGTAGTCCCTTGCCGCAATCTCGTTGAAGTCACGGGATTGCTGGTAAAGAGCGTCAAGCGTTGCGAAACCCCATTGTTTCGTAAGGGTGTACCCGAACTGCGGATGCGCCTGGATCGCAGCGGCAATCGCATGCGGCTCGAAAGGATTACCGCACACCTTCGCTCTCACTTTCTGAGCGAAGTCGAGTATCCCCTTCAATGCCGGCATATTGCGAAGCCAAAAGAGCTCCGCGTTGGCAGCATCGCTTGTGGCGATGTCCAGTTCGGCAAGCTTCAACTTGCCAGAGAAACGACGAAGCAGCCACTCTTTCACGATCTTGTTCCAAAGCGTTCCCGCTTCGGGGGCGATCGCGTCGAAGTGTTGGTTCCCCTTCTCATAGAGCGCTTCGAACGCCATGACAACCCACGGCCAGATGGTATCCGGCGACCATGAGAAGTCATTCATCATCTTAAGCACTGCCGGGAGCTCGAACATGCTTTCTCCCAGCTTGAGGTCCCGAGATGATGTCCACTGGAGGAGCTTCTGCATCTTGGGATCTCTGGATATCCCCAGTTCGTCGGCGATCAAGGTCACCGCGCTCTGGCCCTCCTTGCGCGGTTGTGAGAGCGTTGCGTGTTCGTCACGCTTTCCTCCCCACCGGCCGACGAAGACGTACCCCTTCTCTTCCCACTCTTCGCGGGTCGTTACTTCCGGGAGATCATCCCAGAAAAGAACTTTCGTGAAGCGGACGTAGGAATAGATGCCCTTCACCACATCCGCGAAATGGTCATTGAGAAAGCAGTAGATGGCGAGCAGTTCTTCGAGGTGAGGGCGAATATGCGTAACGATTGCGGTGAGGCGCTGACGCTTCATGGTGCTCTCCTTCGGGCAATGGCCCGATTTGTTGTGATTCAGTTGTGGTTGTCCGGTGCGCGTTGCGCCGAAAAAATACTCCCTATATTATATAATATAGAGGATAAAAGTCAATATCGCCGAAAATGTCCGGTTTTACTGGGTTTTATCCTCCCGTCACCTCGTGTTTCGCGCCACCTTGTGCCATATTTTTCTGATGTTCTTCGGTGTTCAATAAGCCGCAATGTTTCCACTTCTTCTTGCTGCCACACGGGCATGGATCGTTGCGGCCGATCTTTGGGCCGGAGCCCCTCTCGCTCGCGGGTGCGGAGCCGTGAGCGGTGGCGGGAATATTCAATCCAAATTTCGCGGCACCGTTCGCGCCGCTGGCACTACCACTTACCGACGCACCCGCACCTGCCGCTCCCCCGCCCTGTTGCGACTGCACGACTAACTTGAACATATTATTGAAGATCCACCCGTTGAAATTTCCCCAAAAGCTCTTAAATAAAATGCTTGCTTCATGGCGATACTCGACGAGCGGATCGCGCTGCGCGTACGCGCGTAAGCCGACGGATTCTTGGAGCGCCTCCAGATCTTCCAGGTTCGTCATCCATAACATATCAAGGATGCCGAGCAGCTGATTCTTGGCGAGTACGTGCTCCGCGACCGCGGCGCTCTTTGCGCGAATGGCTTGGATGAAGTCGTCTTCGGTTTCGAGCGCGGGCGTGTCAGCGCCATCGGCGGCGCTCGAGTTCACAATCCCCGCTTCCCTGAACGCCTTCCGCGCCGCTTCCTCCGGTGTCGGCGCATCGTCGTGTCCATACGCCACCGGCTGACCAAGCGTCGGCGCGATCGCCGCGTTGAAGTGCGCGATCGCCGCATCCGCGATGACGTTCGCGATCGCTTCCTTATCCGGCAGCTCCAAAAATTCCGTGCGACGCTTATAAACCGCGCTCCGCTGGCGGTTCAGCACATCGTCGTATTCAAGGAGATGTTTGCGCATATCAAAGTTGGCGCCTTCCACTTTTTCCTGCGCTTGCTCCACGGCTTTCGTGACCATGCCGAACTCGATCGGCTCGTTCTCCGGAAGATCGAAACGCTCCATCATGCCCTTGATGCGGTCGCCGCCGAAGATGCGAAGTAGGTCGTCGTCGAGCGAAAGGAAGAATTGCGACGAGCCGGGGTCGCCCTGGCGCCCGGCGCGGCCGCGGAGCTGGTTGTCAATACGCCGCGCCTCGTGGCGATCGGTGCCGATCACGTGGAGGCCACCGAGTGCGCGCACCTTCTCCGCTTCCGCCGCGTCCGGCGGATTGCCGCCAAGCAGGATATCAACGCCGCGCCCGGCGACGTTTGTTGCCACCGTGACGGCGCCCGAATGTCCCGCCTGCGCGATGATCGCGCCCTCGCGCTCGTTGTTCTTTGCGTTCAACACTTCGTGCCGAATTCCCGCCTGCGAGAGCGCCGCGCTAATAAGCTCGTTCCGCGCGATGGACGTCGTGCCGAGCAATACCGGCTGGCCTTTCTTTTGCCGCTCGCGAACGTCCGCCGCGATGGCGTTCAGCTTGGCGGTGAAGTTCTTATAGATGAGGTCATTCAGATCGTGGCGCGCGAGCGGCCGGTTGGGCGGAATGCTTTCCACCTCCAGTTTGTACACTTTAAAGAATTCCTCCGCAGACGTCTGCGCGGTTCCCGTCATACCGGAAATCTTCTTGTACATGCGGAAATAATTTTGAATAGAAACCTTGGCGTAGGTGCGCGACTCCTGCTGGACGTTGACACCCTCCTTTGCCTCGATCGCCTGATGCAATCCCGCCTGATAGCGCCGGCCGACGAGTAGACGCCCGGTGAATTCATCTACTATATATACCTCGTTGTCCTTCACCACGTAATCCTTATCGCGCGTGAAAAGCGCCTTTGCCTTGATGCTCTCCTCCATATAATGGACCAGTCGGATGTTCTCCGGCGCATAGATGTTCTGCACGCCGATCAGCTTTTCCACCTTTTCTACGCCCGCGTCGCTGATCGTGATGGTGCGCTTTTTTTCATCCACTTCGTAATCGGCGTCCTTTTCGAGGTTCGTCGCGATACGGGCAAACGCCTTATAAAAGTCGCTCGACTGGGCATCCGGCGCGGCGATAATGAGCGGCGTCCGGGCCTCATCGATCAAAATACTGTCCACCTCGTCGATGATGGCAAAGTTGTGTCCGTGCTGGACGCGATCCTCCGCACGATAGATCAAATTGTCGCGCAGGTAATCAAAACCGAATTCGTGGTTGGTGCCGTAGGTAATGTCCGCGCGATACGCTTCGCGACGCGACACCGGGCGCAAAAATTCCTGCTGCACGAGGAAACTTCCCGTGATCTCCACTTTTTTCTCTTCAGCCGCTTCGTCAGCCTTTGGGATTTCCCATTCGGGATCATAGATGAACGCCGCGTTCGGAATGATGGATCCCACGGTGAGCCCGAGCAATCGGTAGATCTTTCCCATCCACACCGCGTCGCGGCGGGAAAGATATTCGTTGACGGTGACCACGTGCACGCCGTTGCCGCTGAGCGCGTTCAGATATGCGGGTGCGACGGCGGCGAGCGTCTTGCCTTCTCCGGTCATCATCTCGGCGACTGCACCGCGATGCAAAACCAGTCCGCCGAGAAGTTGCACGTCGAACGGACGCTGGCCGAGCGTGCGCTTTGCCGCTTCGCGCACGAGCGCGAACGCCGTGACGGCAACTTCGTCGAGCATCGCATCCAGAGACACGGCAGAGCTAGCGGGGTCAGTGGCATCATCGCCCCTCGCCTTCACGCGCTCCCGGAGCGCCAGGCTTTTCGCGGTCAATTCGACGTCCGTTAGCACCGCCAGCGCGGACTCCAGAGCGTTGATTTCCTTCACTTTTTCTTCAAGCGCCGCGAGCGACCGCTTCTGAAACATCTTTTTTATTCCTTCAAGCATATCAACGATTATAGGCGATTATAGAAATAAAAAACACCCCAGCGAATGCCGGAGTGTTTTTGCAAGAAGAACTATGCGCGTGCTTTCTTCTTCGCGACTTTCTTCTTTGCTTTCTTTTTTGCTGGCATTGGAATAATTATTTATTAGTTTATCGGGTTGCGACCACTCCGATCTATTAGCTTTAGTATAGCAAAACGATTTTTTGATTTTTGAAATTTCTGGCACATGAGCTCATTGCTTAAACGAGACGGCCGTCCCGTTTAAGCAAAATAAGATTTGCGAAATCGCGGATGGGGAGGCGAAGCGTTGTCTTATGCACAGTTTTCTTTGCCCCAAAATCCCTGTTACAATGAAGGCATGACATGGAAAGGCGTACGCGGCGGGGATTTTATTACCGGGCTTGATATCGGCACTTCCTCCGTTAAGGTTGCCGTTGCCGAACGGCGCGGCGGGAAACCGGTTTTAGTCCACGTGCACAAGGAACCGTGCGCGGGTTTGCGGAAAGGTGTCATCGTGGACGTTGCCGAAGCGTCACATACGGTGATTCGCGCGCTTGCGGAGGTGAAGAAAATTTCGAAATCGGCGCTCAAAAATGTTTATCTGAACATCGGGACGCCGCAGGTGAAGATGCAGATGTCGCGGGGCATCGTCGCGGTCTCGCGCGCGGACGCGGAGATTTACCAGGACGACATTG
>JBEKBG010000010.1:0-26965 GCA_050015515.1 Minisyncoccia bacterium | reverse complement strand
CTTCCGCTCGTGCGGACGGTGTACCAGGAACTTGCGGTTCAGCGCATGGCGTCCACAATGAGCTCGCTCATGCGCGCCGGCCTGCCGATCGTGCAGACGCTCACCATCGCCGCCGAGACCGTCGGTTTGGATTCGTACCGTTCCGCGCTGCTTCGCGTCGCGAACGAAGGGCTGGCAAAAGGACTCACGATCGGCGAGGCGTTCCGCCGTGAAACGGTATTCCCAAAAACGGTTTCCAGCCTTGTTGCCATTTCCGAGAAAGCGGGGCATCTCGACGAAGTGCTCGACACCCTCGCCCAGTTCTACGAATCGAACATCGACGCGAACATCAAGGCGCTCGTCTCGCTCCTTGAGCCGGCGATGCTCCTCATTATGGGCGTCATGGTGGCCGTCATCGCGCTTGCCATCATCGTTCCCGTCTACCAATTAACGACCTCGTTTTGATGGAAAAGGGATTTACGCTCATCGAACTTCTGCTCGTGCTCGCGCTCATGATCGTTGCCGGTGTGGTGGTATTCATGAACCTTGGATCGCGCCGGATCGACGTCGACCTCGTGGCGACGACCCAGCAGATCGGCACGTTGTTGCGCCAGGCGCAGAGCGACGCGATGGCGCAGGAATCCGACGTGGCGTGGGGCGTGCATTTCTCGAACGCCACGAGCGTGCCGTTCTACGCGCTGTTTAAAACAAGCTACAGCACGACGACGGTCGCCGGCGGACCGTATCGCCTGCCGCCGACGGTGGCGTACGCCACCTCCACGCTCGCGCCTGGTGCGACGCTCGACGTGATCTTCTCGTCCATCTCCGGCACGGCGTCGGTCTCTACGACCGTCGGGCTCTACATGCCGAAAGAGAACACCGCGTTCTCCTCCACTATTTCCATCGCATCGTCCGGCAGCGTCAGTTTTTAGCGTGATAGTGTAAAATATAATAGATGAGGACGCTTCGATCCGGGCAGACGTTCGTGGAACTCATGGTCGCCATTGGCATCGGCGCCATCTTTACGGTGGGCGTTGCGATGATCATCGCCCCGTCGCTCACCGAGAGCGGCCAGGCGGGGAAAGTGCAGACGGCCGTGACGAACGCGCAGGGTCTTCTCACCAACGTGCGCGCGTGGTCGGAAGGGAATTGGAACAATATCCTTTCACTCGCCACCGGTTCGGCATACCAGTACTATCTCATCACGTCGTCGTCGCCCTACACCGCCACGTCGGGTATCCAGTCGGTCGTCATCGGGACGACGACCTACACGGATTATTTCTATCTCGCCGATGCGTACCGCAGCGGCGGAAACATCGCGGCGACCTCAAGCGGCAATACGTACGATCCTTCCACGAAGCAGGTCTTTGCCGTGTACAACTGGACGCACGGGACAACCGGCACGATCAGCACGTACATCACACGGAACGGTGACCGGGTGTTCTATCAGGCCGACTGGTCCGGCGGCGCCACGAGCACCGTGGCGACCTCGGCCGGCAACCAGTTCGCCAGCTCTTCTAACATCGACTATACTACGAGCACCGGATCGCTCTATGTCTCCATTCCGGGCTATTGATGTTTTTACGATGAGAAAATACCTTATCTTCGTTTTTTTAATAACAGGACTTGCAGCGGCATTTCCGGCGTCGGCTTCCACGGTGACGTGGCTTGAAGGGACGGCGGGATCCAATAATTTCGGAGGGACGAGCGCGAGCGCGGCATTCTCCTCCAATGTAACGGCCGGAGCAACCATTATTGGGCTTGTGCAATGGTATACAGGGAGCGGAACCGATACGATCTCTTCCGTCACCGACACGCGCGGAAATCAATGGAATATCGTCAGCAGTACGTTCGCCTATCAGCTCGCTACCCCGAACTATGGGGAAGTCGCATCCGAGATAGTATATGCGACCGGTACTGCTGCGGGGGCGGATACGGTAACAGTAAATTGGACAGGCTCGACAAGCGGGGGACTCGTTTCCATCATGGAGGTTACCTCAAGCACGCTCGATCGGACGTCGAATGCCACGGGAACGTCCGCTACGCCGAGCGCGGGAACAGTAACGACCAACCAAAACGGGGAGTTCGGAGCGGCGGTTTCTGTTCAGGACGATGGTCTGGGGAATGCAAACGCCTATACCGCAGGGAGCGGATGGAATCTTCAACAGAACGCCGGGGGAGGATCCGCGGACGAAGGGACGGAATCAAGCACGCAAGCTACCGCCGGGAACTTGACGGGCAATTTTACCGTTTCAACAGCGGCTGGATCGACCCATTGGGCGGCGGCTATGGCAACATTCTGTTCGGGCTGGTCTAGTTGCTCTTCCGCTCCCCCCCCCACCGTCAATTCCTTTTCCGCATCACCCTCTTCCATCACACTTGGCTCGTCGTCGGTCCTTTCCTGGAACGTCTCGAATGCGTCGTCGGTCCTGATCTCCGGCAACAATCTCAGCTTTTCCACGACCACCGCATCGAGCACGACGAGCGTCACCCCGAATGCCACGGGGACTCTTACCTACACCCTTTCCGCGAACAACGTGAACGGGACATCCACCGCCACCACTCCGATCACGGTATCATCCGGCGGCGGTGGAGGAGGAGGAGGTGGTGGAGGTGGAGGAGGTGTTGTTTCCCTCGTGCAGGCGTCGAGCACGCCCGGCTCGCCCACCGGAGCAGGAAATGTGACCTACCAGGGATTCAGCTCATCGGTCACGGCGGGGGATACCATCGTCGCCGTCATGCAGACCTATAGCGGTGCCTCATATACAACCGGCGTTACGAGTGTTACGGACACGCTGGGAAACCATTTTACCATTGTGACAAGCACCGAGATCGCGCAGGTAAACCCCCCACATTATTCTTATTTGAACGCCAGTATGTGGGTAGCCATCGCGTATGCAACAGGCACGGCCGCCGGCGCGGATACAGTGACAGCCACCTACAGTGATCCTGCCTTCGGCGGCAGCTTGTCGGTCCTCGAACTCTCCCCGAGCGTCCTTAATCTCACTTCGGCTGCTACCGGCACTTCGGCGTTTCCGTCCGCAGGGACGGTGACGACAAGCCAGAACGGCGAATTCGGCGTGGTGAGCATAGGGCAGGATGACGGCGCTGGCGAGCAATACAATTGCGGCATTCAGGATATATTCCCCGGCACCGGATGGACGATCTCCCAATGCGAGGGCGGCGGCAACGCGGACCAAGGGGCGGAATACAAGGCCCAATCCACCGCAGGTCCGATCGCCGGCAACTGGACATTCAGTTGGTACGGTAGCACGACCTCCACATGGGAGGGAAGCATGGCAGTGTTCGCGCCGAGCGGAGGCATCACAAATATCAGCTCGTCATCCTTGCAGCATTGGGCGTGGAACGACGCGATTGGCTGGATGGATTTTTACGATACACAGAACATCATTGTAGCTTCCACGAATATCACGGGCTATGCCAGCTCGTCGGCGGGGTACATTTCGCTCGATTGCGGCACCGCGCCGAACGGCTCCGGCGGCGAGCAGAACATCTGCGGTACGAGCGACTATGGCGTAAGCAACGACGGCAGCGGTCACCTTGCGGGATGGGCGTGGAACGACGCGTACGGCTGGATATCGTTCTGCGGCAATTCCTCGGGGGCTTCCACGTGGAACGGGTCGAGCTGGGTCTGTCCTTCGAGCCCCACCTATCAGGTCGTGATCAATCCTTTAACCGGCGTATTCTCCGGATGGGCATGGAACGACACGGCGGGCTGGATATCGTTCAACTGCAGCAACACGCCATCGACACCGTGCGGCTCGCCGTCGCAATACGATGTGGTGACCTCGTGGACCGCGAACGGAACCTCGACGACGGGCACGCTCGATTCGCAGACATTTGACACGGGCGTCACGAGCGGCGCGCAGCTCAATTCCGTCACCTGGCAGGGAACCGTACCCGCGTCCACCACGGTCGGGTTCCAGTTCGCCGTGAGTACGTCGTCCACGCCGGGGTCGTGGAGCTTCAAGGGCTACGACGGTACGTCGGGAACGACGTACGCCGGCGTTGCCGGCGTGCCGATCCCGCTGACGAATTACCCGGCCCTCACGGGAAGATACTTCCGCTATCGTATCATCCTGACCTCCAACCCGAACGGAACTGCCACGCCGCGCGTGACGGGCGTTTCCGTGAACTGGAGTCCGTAACGTATCTGCTTATAAATACCTGCTATAATAGTAGTATGCCCACAAAAGGATTTACCCTCATTGAAATGCTCGTTTCGATCGCCATCTTTTCCGTGATCATCATCGCGTTCATCGGCATTCTCGTGGTGGTAAGCGAGATACAGGTGCAATTATCGTCCTCGGTGGCGGTGGACCAGGAGAGCCAGTCTCTTCTTCAGAAGGTCCAGTATTACGTGGAGACGGCGAGCGTCATCAACATTGCCACGTCCACCCCCGTGTCCACGCTGCAGTTCTTTGTGGCAAGCTCGTCGCTCGACCCGTCGTCCCTCACGCTTTCGAGCGGGACGGTATATCTTCAGCAGACGACGACTGGGACGTTGCAAGCACTCACATCGCCGAAGGTCGTTGTTTCTAATCTTTCGTTCACCCGCAATGCGAGCCCTCCCGGGCATGACACGGTGAGCGTCTCGTTCACGATGGCATACAATACGCCGGCGACGGACATCGCCCAGGCCTTCAGCCAGTTTTTTCAGTCCACGGTGGAACACGTTTCCGCGGCCACGTTCGATACGAACGTACTTCCGTCGGCAAGCGGGGAGGCATTAGGAAATAGCGGTCTATTGTGGACCCCGATCAACAGCGTCATCAACTTCAGCGGGAGCAACGTCGGTATCGGTGCCGGAGTGACGAACCCCGCCGAACAGCTTTCGGTGGGCGGTGGTCTGCAACTTGTGAGTCAGGGCTCGGCGCCGAGCTGCAGTTCGGCCATCCGCGGAACGCTCTGGTTCTATTCGCCCGGCGGCGCGAACCAGGACCATCTCTCCCTCTGCGCTGCGAATGCGTCGGGGACGGTCGTGTGGCAGACGCTCTACTGATGCAAGTGATGCAAGGGTCGCGCGTGGGATGATATAATAAATTCCATGGATGAAAGAAAAAAAATAATTATAGAGATCGTCATCGCGGTGGTGGTGCTCGCGGCCGTCGCGGCGCTCGTCGTATACGCGTTGCGCGGGAGCGGCGCGGGTCCGGTCCCGGGCTCGGGTCAGACGCAAACGGCGAACGGGAATTCCGGCGTGGCGGCGGCTCCGACATCGTCCACCATGGCGCCGGTTCCCGCGAACACCGTGATTCCCAACAAGGGCGCGACCAGCACTCCCGCAAATGTCGCGGTTCCCGTCGTGCAGGGTCCGGGGAATCCCGGCGGAAGCGTGAGTTATCGCAGTTTCAACATCAAGATCGCGGGCGGCGCGTATTCCCCGAATACGGTGGCGGTGAAGCAGGGCGATACGGTGAATATTGAGATGACCGCCGTCGACGCGAATTACGGGTTCACACAACCGAATTACGGGTTCAGCGGCGTGATCCCCAAGGGCAAAACGCAGACCATCCAGTTCGAGGCCCTGCAGGCCGGCGACTTTACCTTCTATTGCGCGTCGTGCGGCGGTCCGGCGAAGGGTCCGGTCGGACACCTTATCGTGACCGCGGATTGACCGATTCGTGTATAATAATTAAAGACACTACCATGCATATGCCAAAAACACTCATCATCATTATCATCATCGTAGCGGTCGCATTCCTTATCGGCGTCGGCATTTTGGTGGGCACGCGCGTGGTCGGCGGCGGCGCGGCAAACGGCGGCGCGTCGCTCTCGCCGTACTCTGCGGTGTATCTTACGACCGGCGATATCTATTTCGGCGTCCTTGACTGGTCCCCGTCGCCGCATATCGAGGACCCGTGGTTCCTGCAGCGGAGCACCGACGCGCAGGGGCAGTCCACGGTCGGCGTCTATCCGTTCAGCCAGGCGGCATGGGGTCCGTCGGACGTGATATATTTCAACGCCCAGGATATCGTGTTCTGGACGCGGCTCTCAAGCACGAGTAGCGTTGCCCAACTGATGGCGAATCCGGCCGCCGCGGCGCAGCAGAGCGCCGCTCCCGCGCAGCTTCCCCAAAACGCGACGGCAACGTCTCCAGCGGCAAGTACATCATCATTAAAATGAACCAACCATCACCGCTGAAGACAGTCCATATTCTCGCGATTGCGGCCGGCATCCTGCTCATCGGCACATTCTTCTGGTCGACGCTCGGCACGCTTGCGTTCAACGGCCCGACGCAAAACCCTTCGGGCGGCAGCGGCGCGATCAACACCGACGCCTCCAATAACGTGTACATTGGAGGAAACCTGAATGTCACAGGCACCATCTCGGGAGCCAGCCTCGGCGGTTCGACTATCAACGCAGGGAACGTTTCCTCGGGCGAGTTCGGCTCCAGCACCTTCGGCGGACCGTTTTCCTTCCCCGGCAACGTCGGCATCGGGACGACGGTACCTTCCACCACTCTCGATGTGGTTGGAAATATAACAGATAGAAATGTAACTTCATCTCCTTTCTTGGCGACGAATGCTTCGGGGACTTTAATCACAGGAACTGTCTTGGGAACGGCGAACGGCGGTACGGCGACGACGACTGCTTTGGGAACTCACGCTTTCATAAGCGGCGTTCTTACGGCGGCGAACGGCGGTACGGGGACGACGACTTTATTGGGTGCGTGCGCTTTCCTTTCTACTTGCGGTTCGGGCGGTGGTGGTCTTGTTTCCACTACTCCTTGGACGTTGGGCGGTCTAGTTATTGCTTCGACTACGGGTTCGGTAACGACGATAGCCTCTCCGCTTCCCTCTTCCTACGGCGGTACGGCGACGACGACTGCTTTGGGAACTCACGCTTTCATAAGCGGCGTTCTTACGGCGGCGAACGGCGGTACGGGGACGACGACGGCTCTTGGTACAAATGCTTTTAGCAGTGCGCAGATATACGGAGCGGGTGCGTATCTTGGCACATCGGGGGCAAACCTCACCGTATCTTCGACGCTCGCGTCGTCCTCGGTCACGTTCAATATCTACAACGCCACGACGACCGCTCCTTATAACCTGGCGAAGATCTATACCTCAAACCAGAAACTGATTACCTATGTCTCCTGTTTCGAATACGCGTCGGCCACGACGACCATAGAGTTGTTCTATACCACCACGATAAGCGCGACAGCCCCGGGCACCGTGGTGCTCTCCTCCATTGCGTGCGGCCATGCCGGCATTTCGACGACTTCCTTTTCGACCGCCACGATTCCCGCGGGTGATTACCTCTTCGCCGACGTGACCTCCACCGCGGGAACTCCCACGTGGACGACGGTGAACGTCGCCGCAACGTCGCAATGAGGAAATCCATTCCTGGATATTGATATTCTTAAACATGAAAAAATATCTTTTCATCATCATCCCGCTCGCCGTCCTCTCTTTCGCCCTGCAGGCAGCGCCCGCGTATGCTGCGGTAGCGATCGACGCCACGTCTTCTCCCACTGAATCCGCGCTCAACACAACTTCCGTATCCCTGACCTATACCGTCGGGAGCGGGTCGAACCGTGCTCTTGTCGCACATCTTTCTTGGGCAGGCTGCACGCCGCTTCCCACGGGTATTTCGGTGACGTGGGATTCCGGTGGTACGAACCAGGCAATGACCCTTATGGCGAGCAGTTCCAACACGTCTGACCCGGGACTCACCCAGCTTTGGGGTCTCGTCGCTCCCACAAGCGGTAACAAGACCCTCAAAGCGTCATGGACGAACGGGTGTACGACAGGTTCGGCGAACCTTGCCGCATTGAGCGTGACGGGGGCGAACCAAACAGGAGGGACAACGACCTTCGCCCAAGCCACGAGCAGTACCAATACCAACTCGAGCTGGACGCAGACGGTGGTGAGCGCCTCGGGCGACCTGGCGGTAACGGGGTCGGGGTCGGTAAATACGGTCCCCACCCCGACCAACCAGACCACGTGGTATTCCGTTCAGGGTGCTAACGCCGAGAACTCAGGGGCGTCATACGCTGCGGGAGCTTCCACGGTGAGCTTCAGCTATAGCGGCGGAGGGTGGAGTGGCTACTATGAAATTGTCGGATTTGACATCGTCGCGGCAGCCGGCGGAAGCGCGCCCACCCACTACACAAGTATTTTAACTTTCAATTGGTGACAACGGATTTCTTGATATCCTCCCGCGTACGCTTTTCCTAAAAAAGGTATAATAACTTAGGTGAGACATCCATCGTCCAATGAGGGGCAGTCGTTTTTGGCACTGGTGATCTTCATCGGGGGGATCGTCGCGGTGGCGGGGTTGCTCATCGCGTTCTTTGCGGTGTCGCTCGTGGACACGGGATACGGCGTTGCCGCGGCGTACAGCGCCGAGTCGACCGCGACGGCGGGAGCGGAGGATGGGCTGCTGCAGCTTGACCGGAACGCTCAATTCTCCAACCCGTCGGGATATTCGGTCGCCGCCGGCACGTCCACGACGGCCACCGTCGCCGTCACGCAGAATTCTCCCTCATCGGGCTTTGCCACCATCCTGTCCGCGGCGACCGTTTCGAGCCACACGAAGAAGATCCAGATCGTGGTTTCGGTGAACGGCACGACGGGGGCGGTCAACATCGTCTCATGGACGGACGTCCAATAAATCTCATGCAATCGATCAAATCTTTTTTTCAAAAATTTCTTTCCTTCTTAAGGATCCGCGCGAGCGCCGCCGGCCTTGAGGTGAGCGATCAGGTGCTGCGATTCGTCTATTCCGACCGGGGGGGATGGAAGACGGAGGCGGTGCGCCTCGCGCCGGGCGTCCTCTCAAAAGGCGCCATAAAGGACGCGGCGGCGTTCGCCGCCGCGCTTCAGGAGCTGAGGTCGCATCTGCCGTTCGCGAAAAAAAAGAGAAAGAAGATGAATGTCGTTGTGTCTCTGAGTTCGGTCAATATGTACAGCCAGGTTTTTACGTTGCCTCTTATGGAAGGGGATGACCTTGATAAAGCGATCAATCTCAACGTGCAGATGGTGTCCCCGGTGGATATTTCCCATGTGTACTACGGCTGGCAGCTCCTGGGGCGTGACGAAGTAAATTTAAGGTCGGATATTGCGGCGGCGTTCGTGGATAAGAAGATCGTGGATGCAATGACCGAAGCGCTCTACGCCGCCGGGTTCATAACGGTGAGCGTCGAATCCCGGGCGCTCGCGCTCGTGAGGATCTTGCGCGAAAAGGGGACCGGCGTGGATATGGATAAATCGTATCTTGTGCTTGACATCGATAATGCAGGGATCGATTTTCTTATCGTCCGGAAAGGAATGCTCTATTTCGAATACGCGAATCAGTGGGCCGACCTTACCGACGAAAAAGGTCAGATAGCAACAAAAAAGTTTGAAGAGATGCTCGCGGCGAGTTTGCGACAGGTGATGAATTTCTATACCCAGCATTGGCCGGATCCGCTGGCCGGGATTCTCCTTTCCGCAGTGGCGTTTCACAAAGAGGCCGTGCAAGCCATCGGAACATCAGCCTTACTGCCGGTCTTCACTCCTACATTTTTGACGGTTCAGCCGGTCCCTCCGGAGTGGTTTGTGGCGTTCGGATGCGCCTTGCGGGGAAGTAATGCGAATTTGGAAGACAAGGAGATCAATTTATCCGGCGAAGAGGCGCTTGATACGTTCCACGAGGAACAATTGCTTAATTTTATGAATCTTTGGCGCGTGCTCGTTCCCGCGATCCTTGGATTTCTCATCATCGTCCTTTTTCTTGCCGACAGTTTTTTGAATACCGTGCGGTCCGGCATCGAGTCGCAGGCGGCATTTACCCAACAAGGAAAGGAATCCTCCGAGGTTGCGGCGCTTGAGGCGTCCTCTACGGCGTTCAACCGATCGGTGGCGCTTGTCTCCGGCGCGGAGGCGGAGATCAGCAGGAATTATTTAATGATCGATGATATAAACAATACGGCGGCGGCGAACGGCGTTACGGTAAGCCATATATCATTCCAGGCGGCGAACACTCCCATTCTCGTGGCTGGCACCGCCCAATCGACGGATCAGATAGTCGCATTCAAAAATGCGGTCCAAAGCGATCACCATTTCGGGGCGGTCACGCTTCCGCTTCTTGGCATCCAACAGGATACGCAGGGAGGGTATGCGTTCTCGATGACGTTCCCGCTATCGTCCGGCTTCTAGGAAAAGGATAAGGCAGCATACTTTTGGAAACCAGAAGATTAATGGTTTCCAAAAGTATGCTGCCTTATCCTTTTCCTAGAAGCCGCGGTGAGGATATAAAAATAAATAAGAAATAAGGAATACCTATTTTGAAGCATTTAATCTTCTATGCTTCAAAATAGGTATTCCTTATTTCTTGGAAGACGCTCTCGAAGATTTTTTTGTCGGCGGCGGTGATGGGGGAGAGCACGAAATCCCCGGCTTTTTTTCTGCGCACCTCGTTTGGCTCGCGGATGCCAATGCGGATGCGCGCGAAGTCCTGGGTATGGAGATGGTCGATGACGGACTGGAGGCCCTTATGTCCGGCGGAGCCACCGCCGGTTGCGCGCTTGAAATCGCCGACCGGAATGTCGCTGTCATCGTGGATGACAACGATATCTTTTGCGCTCGCGCCGAACGCGCGCATCGCGTCTTTGACCGCGCGACCGGATTCGTTCATGAAGACGAACGGGCGGATGAAGATATGATTCCCGATTTTGGCATATGAAAAGCTTTTCTTATGCATGCGGAACTTCGGGGCGGGATTGCCTTCCGCCGCGTGCCCGGCACTGTTCGCCGCGTGTTCCGCGATCCGTTGCACCGCAAGAGCGCCTATATTATGGTAGGTATTCTCGAACGCCGGGTCGGGATTTCCCAGTCCGATGATGAGTGTGTGGTCCATGCTTGATTATTGTATTACATCTTCTATATAATGAGTACACTTAACTTACTATATATGAGAAAGTTCTTTGCGTCGCTGCTCGAGGTATTGGAGATCGCTGTCATCGCCGTCGCTGCGGTGTTCATTGTGCGATCATTTCTTGTCCAGCCATTTCTCGTAAGCGGCACGAGCATGGTTCCCACCTTTTCCAACGGCGATTATGTGCTGACCGACGAATTGACCTTCCGCATCCGTCCGCCGGAACGCGGCGAGGTAGTGGTGTTCCACGACGTAAGCGACCCGTCGACCTATCTTATCAAGCGCGTTATCGGCCTGCCGGGGGAGCGCGTGGTCATCAACAACAATACCATTACGATCTACAACAAACAGAATCCAAACGGGTTTGTGTTGAATGAGCCGTATTTGCCGAGCGGCACGGTCACCTCGGGAGATGAAGACATCACGCTCTCTTCAAGCTCGTACTTTATGATGGGAGACAATCGCGCGGTGAGCTATGATTCACGCAGTTGGGGACCGCTTCCTGCGGGCAATATCGTCGGGCTGGTGCGGTTCCGGCTTTGGCCATTCAATGCAATCCAGGTTTTTAGCGCTCCACAGTACCGCACGTCAACGTTGCCGTCAACTTCGTAATCATCATCATGCCCACTCCTCAACAAGAGAAAGAAAAGCCAAAGGAAGTTGTGCGCACGTTTCAGTCCGCAAAGGGCATGCACGACGTGCTGCCTTCCGACGAGCCGTATTGGGAAAAGATAGAAAGCGTGGCGCGGTCGCTCGCTTCCGCATACGGATTCTCACGCATCGAACCGCCGATTTTGGAATTCGCCGAGCTCTATAATAAGACATCGGGCGAGGAGAGCGATGTGGTGCAGAAGGAAATGTATACGCTGAAGACAAAAGGAGGTGATGTCCTGGCACTTCGCCCCGAGTATACGCCGGGCATTTCCCGCGCCTACATGCAACACGGGCTGAGTCGCCTTGGCCAACCGCAGAAGCTTTTTGCGATGGGACCGATCTTCCGCCACGAACGGCCTCAACTCGGTCGTGCGCGACAGTTTACGCAGATTAACCTTGAGACGCTGGGCGGCGTAAATGATCCTATCTATGACGCCGAGATTATCGCTCTCTTTTGGGATTTACTCAACGAACTCAAGATCAAAAACTCTCTCGTGAAGGTGAATTCCATCGGTTGCCGTATCTGCCGGCCGATCTATAAAAAACAGCTGACGGCGTACTATAAAAATCACGAGGCGGCGCTCTGCGAAGATTGTCAGCGCCGGCTTAAGGTGAATCCGCTCAAGCTGCTTGACTGCAAAGAGCCCGGATGTATCGCGCTTAAGGAGAAGGCGCCGAACTTTTTGGATAAGATCTGCGTGATGTGCAGTGCGCACTTCAAGTCGGTGTTGGAATATCTGGATGAGGTGAACATCCCCTACGAGCTGGACCACCACCTCGTGCGCGGCTTGGACTATTACAGCCGCACGGTGTTCGAGATATATGCCGACGGCAACGAGGCGCAGATCGGGGCACTTGCCGCGGGCGGGCGCTACGATTACTTGATGGAAACGATCGGCGGACATCTGACGCCTGCCATGGGCGGCGCAGCGGGCGTTGAACGGCTGATCGCCGTCCTGCGCGCCAAGGAGATCCCGGTTGGCGGAAAGTCCGGCAAGCGTGTGTTCCTCGCGCACGCGGGCGCGCTCGCCAAGAAAAAAGCATTCGCCATCTTGAAGGACCTCCGCGGCCATGGATTTTTGGTGACCGAGTCTTTGTCAAAAGAATCGTTGGCAGCGCAGTTGAAAGTTGCAGACAAGGAAGGGATCGCGTTGGCGTTGATCTTGGGGCAGAAGGAGATCTACGAGAACACCATCATCGTCCGCGATCTTACGAACGGGCTGCAGGAGGCCGTGCCGTTGGAGAAGCTGGTGGAAGAGATCAGGAAGCGGCAAAAATAAAATACCCCTTCCTTTTCAAACGGAAATGCCACGTAGGAACGTGACCGTTTGAAAAGGAAGGGGTATTTTATTTCTGCGAGGCTGATGAAGATGGAGGGAGCCTAGAGACCGGCTTTTTGTTCCAGTTTGGTGACGCGGGAGCGGAGGTCGAATATATCGGCGCGGACGTCGGTCGTCTTTATCTCTTTGCGGATCTCTTTCAGTTCGCGAGCGATGCCGTCAAAGCGATTATCGACATATTTTTCCAATTTATCTATGCGTTGCGTAAGCGCGAGGATATCCTCTTTTATTCCCGCCATAGTGGATTCTATCTTTTCAAAATGCGCATCCATGCGCGATTCCAACCTTCCTATTCGTGATTCCACGCCAACGAAGCTTTTATTCACGATCATCGCGAATTCGCCTATCGATTCACGCATGGCTTCGCGGAACCAACCTTTTGTCACCACCTCATCATCGTCATTTTTTGTTTTTATCATGCCAATAATCATACGTCGCGCAAAAAAGAAGTCAAAAACTTTTTAATAAATATTTAATGATTATAAAGGAGGGTTGTGGGCTTTGTACGGGTGGTGACTATGAAAGGGAAAGTTTCCGCCGAATTATTCTTATCACCTTGCAAAACAGCCACTCCTCATTTATACTGTCTCCTATGGCGATAGAAGCACGCAAAAAAGAAGGGGAATCGGGACAGTCGCTTTTGTATACTTTCACGCGCAAAGTGAAGCGCAGTGGTATTGTTAAGGAGGTACGCCATCGCAAATTCCACACGCGGGTGGTGAGCCGCATCAAGCGCCGCTCGTCCGCGATCCATCGCGAGGAAAAGAAAGCCGATGTTGAGCGCCAGAAGAAGCTTGGTCTCATCTAGCGGCCGACACTCGGAATTTTCCACTCATGCCCCTTTTTCAAAAAATTAGCGAAGATATGAAAGCCGCTATGAAAAGCGGTGAGAAAGCACGCCTTGAGGTGTTACGCTTTACGCTTGCCGGACTGAACGCGGCGCAAAAAGAAAAGACACTAAAGGACCCGCAGGCAATGTTGAACGACGAAGAAGTGATAACGATCCTGCAAAAAGAGGCAAAAAAGCGCAAGGACGCGATCGAGCTTTTTAAGCAGGGCAAGCGCGATGATCTGGTGGCAAAAGAAGAGGGCGACCTTAAGGTGATTTATGAATATCTTCCGGCAGAGCTCTCACGTGATGAGATCGTGGCGATCGTAAAAGATTTGAAAGCAAAAGGCGTAGCGAGCGATTTTAGCGGGCTCATGAAGGAGACAATGAAGATCGCAAAGGGACGGGCCGACGGCAAGACGGTGGGGGATGTCATCCGCGATGTGGAACGAGCATAAGCTCGCGCGGTTGGCGCAGAAGATGCTCACGATGCTCGGCATCCACGCCGCGGCGTTGGACATTATTTTGCTTGATAACAAGAGCATCGCCGCGCTCAAGGCGCGTTTTATAAAAAAGAAGACCGAGCCGAATGTACTCTCATTCCCCGAGCCCGCGCATTTTCCGCATCCGGAGACGAAGAAAAAATATCTGGGCGAGATCTATCTGAACCGCGATATTTTGCATCGGTCGCCCGAACGCGCAAAGGCGTTGCTTCTGCACGGCGTTCTACATTTGCTTGGGTATGATCATATAAAGAAGGTGGACATGGTCGAGATGGAGGAGTTGGAGGCAAAAATTCTTAAAAAGCTAAAATAGTTTTTGATTTTAAAAAAATAAATGGCAATCAAAAAACCGCTCTCTCGAGCGATTTTTTGATAATGGTGTTTACGGCACCACGCCAGGTTGCCACCTTGATATCCATAATACTCAGCTCTCTATGGATGTCAAATTCAGATTCGGTGCCAACGTGGACCGGCGGGGAGTCGAACCCCGAACTGCTAAGTGGCAACCTGGCCATGATACCGTTTCACCACCGGCCCGTCATGGTTGGCTTGGACAGCGTAGCACGCTCACATTAAAAATATCTAAAGAGGAATGCACGGTTCCACTTGCTTTGCTTTTCGTGATAATATAAGAGCATATGAAGCTCAAGGGACTTGGCGGTGGAGGGGATTTTATTACGGGATTGGACGTGGGGACATCGTCCCTCAAAATTGTGGTCGCCGAATGTCGAGGGCCACGCCCGATGATTCTGTACGCGCACGAGGAACCCTCGTTCGGCATTCGCAAAGGCGCCGTTATCGATCTTGGCGAAGCGTCGCAGGCGATCAATCGCGCGCTTTCTGAGGTCAAAAAAGTGTCAAAGTCCGCGCTGCGGAATATTTACGTGAGTATTGGTACGCCACAGGCGAAGATCCAGGCGTCGCGCGGTATCGTCGCTGTCTCGCGCGCGGACGCGGAGATCTATCAGGACGACGTTGACCGCGCGGTACGCGCATCGCAAGCGGTGAACCTTCCGCAGAACCGGACGATCATCCACACGCTCACGAAGGAATTTATGGTGGATGGCGTCGGCGATATCATTGATCCGCTGGGGCTTTCCGGGAGCCGGCTCGAAGTGCAAAGTTTGATCATCGATGCGTTCTCGCCGCACATCAAGACGCTCATCCGCGCGGTGGAACTTTCCGGCGGCGATGTGAGCGGCCTCGTCTACGGGCCGCTCGTCGCGGCGCGCGCTGCGCTCTCCAAGCGCCAGCGCGACCTTGGCACTGCCATCGTGGATCTTGGCTTTGGCACGACCGGACTTTGCGTGTATGAAGAAAATCGACTCACCGGCGTGTGCAAGTTCCCGGTCGGTGCGGGAAATATTTCGAACGACCTCGCAGTTGGATTAAAAGTTCCCGTCGATGCGGCGGAAGAAGTGAAGCTTCATTACGGCTATGCATATTCCAAAGAAGTGCCGCATAAGGAATCGGTTGATATGAAAAAATTTTCCGAGGATGCAAAAGGCGCGGTCTCGCGGAAGTTTATCGCGGAGATCGTGGAGTCGCGCCTTGAGGAAATTTTCGATCTTGTGAATAACGAGCTGAAGCTCATGGAAAAATATGGCCAGTTGCCGGGGGGCGTGGTGCTCGTCGGCGGCGGCGCGAAGTTGCCGGGGCTTACCGACCTTGTTAAACAGGAGATGAAGCTGGCCGCGCAGATCGGATTCACCCTCGCCGACGAGTGGGAGGGCCGCGGAGGCGGGTTTAAGGAATATTTGGAAGATCCGGAGTTTGTAGGCGCGTTTGGCCTTGTTTTATGGGGCATGGATAGCGAAGGCAAGGGGGGGGGTAAAACGCCATCGGGCATGGGTTTTAGGAACTTTTTCCGGTCTTTTGCCCCGTAAATTACCCTGGCGGCACCCCTTAACCATTGACTCCATTTCTGTTACCATACAAGAAACATTAAATCTCCATGAAAAAAACAAAACGCAAAGCGCATCACGTAAAAAAGCAGAGCGAGAAGTTCCAGCCATTATCGGCGAACGTTAAAGTGATCGGCATCGGCGGCGGTGGTGGAAACGCGGTTGCGCGCAT
This sequence comes from Minisyncoccia bacterium, assembly GCA_050015515.1. Taxonomy (GTDB): domain Bacteria; phylum Patescibacteriota; class Minisyncoccia; order UBA6257; family 2-01-FULL-56-20; genus JAKAGE01. The sequence goes on along the minus strand of JBEKBG010000010.1, from coordinate 10,700 downwards.
GGCGAAAGACTTCACCCGTGGCGTGGACTTCATCGCCATTAACACCGATCATCAGGATCTTGATCAGTGCGATGTGAAGACAAAATTATATATCGGGAAAAGTTTGACGCATGGATTGGGAACGGGCATGAACCCGGATCTCGGCCGCCAGGCGGCGGAAGAGAATCGCTCGGAGATCTCAGAGGCGGTGCAGGGCGCAGATCTTGTGTTCCTTGCCGCGGGACTTGGTGGGGGCACCGGTTCCGGCGCGACGCCGATCGTCGCGGAGGCGGCCAAGCAATCCGGCGCGCTCACGATCGCGGTCGTCACGAAGCCGTTCACTTTTGAGGGCAGCCAGCGCGAACGCATCGCGAACGAGAGTTTGATAAAGCTGCGCGACAAAGTGGACGCGATCATCATCGTGCCGAACGATCGGATATTCACCGTGATCAGCAAGGACACGCCGATTGTAAAAGCGTTCGAAGCGATCGACGAGATCCTGCGCAACGCATTGAAGGGACTCGTTGAGATCATCGCGATGCCAGGCATCATCAATGTTGATTTCGCGGACGTGAAGAACATCATGCAGGATGCGGGAATCGCGATCGTCGGCGTCGGCCGCGCGAGCGGTCCGGATCGTGCCGTGAAGGCGGTGAACGCTGCGCTTCATTCTCCTTTACTCGAAACGAATCCCGAAGGCGCGAAGGCAGTATTGCTTGGCATCACGGGCAACCGCGATCTCAGGATGACCGAAGTGAACGACGCGGCAAAGATCGTTGCACAGACCGCCGACCCGGGCGCGCGCATCATCTTCGGCGCCTATCACGACCGGAACATGAAGCCGGGCGAGTTGAAGGTCACCATCGTGGCCGCGGGCTTTAGCGGCAGCCAGCCAGGATCGCTCTTTGGCACGCATTTCGAAGGGCGACAGGGAGGCGCTTCAATGTTTGGCGGTGGCTCGCGCACGGGTGCGGAAGGGTCGGTGAATGGCAATGGCGCATCTCTCATCACCAAGCAGTCCACGTCAATGCGTGTGAGCGATCCCGGCATGACCTCCAAAAATCCCGTTGTTCACGCCCGCGGCGAGGAGTCGGCGGACGAGGTGATGGCCCAAAAGACGCTCGCGCCAAACAACTTTGACAAAAAACCCGAGCCGGCGAAACCGTCAGGAAAAGACAACGACGCGTGGGATATTCCGGCGTTCTTGAGGAGAAGGAAGCGATAGTGTTATTCTTCTTCAGAACCTTCTTTGAGCGCAGGGGTTTCTCCTGGTATTTTCCCAATCCTTAAAATATCCTTTTCGATTTTGCCAAATTCTTTTGAAGCGGTAGCATGTGCGTTCACGGTCGTTTGAAGGTGGGTGCCAATCTTTTCGAGATATTCTTCATATTTATTAAGATGGCGCTGGAGTTCGTCCACTCCTTTGATTATTTGTTGTGCTGATTTATTGATCTGCATTTGACGAAGACCCTGAATAACCATTTGGAGATAAACATAGAACGTTGTGGGGGACACGGGATACACATGCTTCTCTCCCGCATATTGAATGAGGTCCCGCTCAGCGGTCATGCCAATTTTATTAACAAGAAGGTCATAATAAAGGGCTTCAAAAGGGATGAACATAAATGCAAAATCAACTGTGTTTTCGCTCGGCTTTATGTATTTTGCGGTCTCATCAATCCGCGTTTTTAGATCCGCTCGCAATGCATCGGTGTATCGTTTTCGCTCCTCATCAGTTATTGTTCCACTTGCGAGGCGGTTATAGTTTTCCATGCTGAATTTCGAATCAATTGGTATAACTTTTTCTTGGTAAAAAATCACTGCATCTACTTTTGAATTATCGCTGAACGGATATTGCAATTGGTATTGTCCTGGAGAAAGAACATTTTCCAGGACATTTTGTAAAAGAGATTCTCCTAGGATACCGCGCTGCTTAGTGTTTTTTAGGACATCATTGAGATTTTTTAATTGTTCGGTAATGGCCGTGATTTGTTTTTGTCCCTCCGTTACTTTGGTAATTTCACCTGTTATGTCTTTTATTATTTTATTATTTTCGCTGGCTTGTGAAAGTACTGTGTTCGTAGAATTATTCAGCCCCGTGCTGAGGGTTCTGGTAAGTTCCTGCATCTGCTGTTGCATCTGTTTTTGTTGATCTTGAATCTGGTTTTGAAGAATAACAAGAGCGCCGGCATCTTCTTTCTTTGCCGTCGGCGGTCGCCAAAGCCGCCACGCGATGGCGGCGAAGAGGAGAGCAACGATGATAAGGAGGGCGATTTCCATTAGTTCTATTTTATCACTTATTCACTTGAGAACGAAAAAGCCCCACACCGCTGCTCTCTTTTGGGTCATGAAGATTAAATGCCCCAAAAGAGAGCAGCGGTGTGGGGCTTTTAAGCGACTTTACTGCCAGTCGCGTCCGCCGCCACCACCACCGAAGTTGCCTTCGCGGCGGGGAGGGCGAGCCTCCAAAGGTTTTGCCTCGTTCACGGTGAGCTTGCGCCCATCGAAATCTTGGCCGTTCCACATTTCGATCGCTTTCTGCGCATCGTCATCGGAACCCATCTCGACAAAGCCGAATCCGCGAGAGCGGCCGGTCATTTTGTCCATGATAATGCTCGTGGACACGACCGCGCCAGCCTTCGAGAATGCTGCCTGGAGTTCATCCTGAGTCGTCGAGTACGGTAAACCTCCAATATATAATTTTGTAGCCATTCAATTGCTGTTGATGTGTAAGGCGACCTCCTTCTCCTCTGCTCCTGCGCCGACTCAAAAAAATGATAGAGTCGGCCAGTGGAAACTTACTAAGAACACTTACATCACAATCATTATACCATAGGCATTTCAAAAAGCGCAAATGCGGATTAATGAAGATTTAATGATAAAAAATTGCCCCGGGCGCTAGGCGCTCGAGGCGTGGTTGGGATGACGGAAGGAAGCGTGAATCTCTCCGCGGACCTCAATCCGATGAAGGCTCTCTGGAACTATAGTCTCGTGAGGTTCGTGCTGCCGTCGGAGACCTTCGATCTTCTTATTGGTTCTGTTTAGCTCAGCTTTCGACAACTCCCGCATCCTCCGTCGCTGATCCATCTCTCTCATGAGTTCCTCCAAATATGAAGATATAAGCCCTTGTCTATATATTGTTATAATATGAGGAACGATAAATAGCAATATATGACCATCCGTGCTTTCAAAAAAACGATTTGGGCGCATTACCATCGTGCGGGGCGTACGAACTTGCCGTGGCGGCATACGCGCGATCCGTATGCCATCTTTGTTTCCGAGATCATGCTCCAACAAACACAGGCGGCGCGCGTGGAGAAATATTATGAAAAATTCATTAAACGATTTCCCAGCTTCCGCGCGCTCGCGCGGGCGAAGACGAGCGATGTACTCTCGGCGTGGCAAGGTCTCGGCTATAATCGCCGCGCGATGTTCCTTAAGCGTTCGGCGGAGATCGTCGTCGCGCGACACGCCGGCCGCTTGCCGCGCGAGCGCGCGGTACTTGAACAGTTGCCTGGCGTCGGGAAGGGGACGTCGGGCTCGCTCATGGCGTTCGCGTTCAACAAGCCGGAAATTTTTATTGAGACGAATATCCGCCGTGTGTTCATCTACTTTTTCTTTCTAAAGCGGCGGAATGTAACAGATGTGGAGCTCACACGTTATATTGAGAGAAGTGTTGATAGAAAAAATCCGCGCGAATGGTATTGGGCGCTCATGGACTATGGAGCGGCAATGAATGTTGCGGGAGCGGCGATGCCCGCTGTCGCCATGCCCCGCGCGAATCCCAATCGTCGCAGTGCTCACTATAAAAAGCAATTGCCGTTTACCGGGTCCGACCGCGAGCTGCGGGGGAAGATCGTGCGTTCGACACTTTCCCAAAAAAGGAATAGAATGAGCGCGAAGGAGCTTTTAAAAGAGCTGGCAGTTCCTCGCGAAAGGTTTATAGACATCATTAAAGACCTTACCAAGGAGGGTTTTATCGTGAGGATTGGAGATTATATTTGTATTAAAAAATAATTATGCAGAAATATTTTATAAAAGTGATGGTTGCCGCGTTCATCGCGGGCGCGGTGCCGTTTTTTGCATCGGCCGCAACGGCGACCGTCGTTGTTTCGAAGACCGCGGCAAGTACGCCGTTCTATTATGGCGCATGGGTGCCGTATTGGACCGGCCAGGCGGGCGAACAGCAGATCGCGGTAAATCTGGACTCTTTAAACGAAGTGAGCCCGTTCTCGTACGAGATCGTAAGCGGCGGAGCCATCAAGGACGATCTTGGGATAAGTAAAGGACTATGGACCGGATGGATCTCGGCCGTGCAGTCGGGCGGCGTCAAGGTCATCCCCACGATCGCATGGTTTGATACCGGCAGTATTTATAATTTGCTTTCCGTTGCAAAGAAGCGCCAGGCGGAAGAGAACAGTATCGCCGCACTCGTGAAGAATAATAATTTCGACGGCATCGATATTGATTTTGAGAGCATGTCGCCGAAGACACAGTCTTACTATTCATTATTTATAGAAGGACTGGCGATGCGGCTCCATCCGGCCGGAGAAAAATTGACATGTACCGTTGTGCCACGCGAGCCGGCGAGCGATGTCTACGTGGTTGTCCCGGCGAACATCAGCTATGCCGAGAGCTATCCGGTGCTCAACCAGTATTGCGATGAAGTGCGCTTGATGGCATACGATCAGGGGACGACCGATCTCAAACTTGATGCGAGTAAGGGTGGGGATGGAACGCTCTATTCGCCGACCGCGGATCCGGATTGGGTAACGAAGATCGTGCAGTACGCGTTGCAATATATCAGTCCGAAGAAGATCATGTTGGGCATCCCAACCTATGGCTACGAATACGAGGTCTCGTGGTCGAATAATGTGACGACCTATCAGGAAGTTCGCGCGTGGGATTATTTCGGGGCGATGGACCGCGCGGATTCGCTCGGTATCGCGCCGGTGCGCGATAATGCGGGGGAGTTGAGCTTTACCTTCACGTCGAGCACGTATATTCAGGAGCCGCTCGATCTCACTAACTATGTTTCATCCACGGAGCCGGCGGTGTTAATGACCCACAATCCGAATGCATCCACCACGTTCTTTGTTTCATTCCCCGATGCCACGTCGGAGTTGCAGAAAGTGGCGCTCGCAAAGGAATACGGCTTGCGCGGCGTGATGTTCTTTAAGATGGATGGGGATATTGATCCTGCGATTTGGGGCTCCCTCAACTAGCCTGATCGACAGAATAGATGATCTGGTCCTTTCCCCGTTTTTTTGCCTCACGCATCGCTTGATTGGCGCGTTCCAGGATGTCTTTAAAGTCTTTAAACGTTTCACTCGGTTTGACCTGCGTAACTCCACCGCTAAAACTTACCCGGACTTCCTTTCCGTTGATCAAGCTCATAAAGCCGATCCGTAATCGTCCGGTTTCTTCGTCCAGGAAGGCCTTATCGATCGCTTCGTCGGTCGTGTTTTGAAAAATGGCCACGAACTCCTCACCGCCAAACCGGGCAACCACATCGCCGCCGCGAACGGATGCCTTCAGCACCTTTGCCGCTTCCTTGAGCACCGCGGCAGCGTCTTTCAGTACTTCATCCGCCTTAAGATGCCCGTAATCCGCGTTGAATTTTTTAAAATCGTCGAGATCGAACATGGCAACCGCGATGGGCGGCCGTTCTGCCGGCGCTAGATCTTTTTCCGCAGAACCCCCCGCTTCATCCCGGGGGAGAAGCACCTCCGCCATGCGCATCATGCCGCGCTTGTTATAAATTTCGAGATCGGGGTCCACCAACGCCAGCTCCGCTTGTTTTTTTAGCTCCGCGTTCTTTCTTTTTAGCTCCGCGTTTTCCGTCCGAAGGTCCGCAAGTTCCTGCTGCTCTGGCGTGAGTGATCCTTCGAGGTTTTCTGATGACATGGTAGTAGTGTCCTTTGTGAGGAATATACCTCGTAGTTTAGCGGTTTTTCCGGCTATACGCCAGACGACCGGCGGCCTCCATAATCTTCAAGGAAAATCAGTGCCTCATTGCGCTCTGCTACGGCGCGGCGCGCGCCGGACGCAAGGCGTTGGAGCGCGCTTTCCATAAAGTCGGTGTCGGAGAGTGGCGAACTTTCCCGCGCGCGCCGCGCGGCAACGACGTGGGCGATGATCATGCGCGCGGCGACATCGATGGTCTCTTCCCAAAATATTTTTTTCAGCTTCGGGAGCGCCGCGTCGGAATATTTTTCTTTGAAGCTCTTAAGAACGATCACACCGACGCTATTCACGCGGCCGCGGAGAAGATCATCCGCCCAATCGTGCGCGTCGTCGTGGAGCTGGCGTGCGATGAGATAGTGGCGGAAGAATGATTCGACGTTTTTGTATGCTTTAGATTCCGCGTCATATCCGGCAAGGAGCAGCATGGCAAGCGGTCCCATGGCGTGGCCGATGCTCCGGTCGGCGAGGGTCTGATGGTCGCCGAACGACGGCAGCGGGCAGGTGAGAATGTCGCCAGGCGTCGCATCCGATCCCGCGAGGATGCGGCAATGGCGTTGCTCCCACGCATTTGCATTGTCAATGCGGTTCATTGTGCTATAGAAGAGCGATACTATTTCCGCGGCGCGGCCGCCGAGCGAGTGATAGATCTCCGTCAGTGCGCGGAGGAAGAAGTTCGCGCAGGGGATGAGCGTCGCGCCATCCTCGCCGTCGAGCGCGTCATCGTAGATGTCGTATGCCATCCATCCAAAAAGGTTGGCGAGCGACAGTGATTCAACGATGTCGGGCGGGACGAGGATTCTCTTTTTATACAGCGCCTCGTAGCATTCGTATGCGAGCGTGGTGATCTTTTCGTCGGACGTCTTTTCTATCTGCGCGATCGCCATCGTGCACAGGTCGGGGTTGAGCATTCGGCATGCCGTTCGTGCCAGGCTGCAGATATGATTGTGGATGGTGGGCGCTCGCGCTGCGGTGGCACAATCGACGCCGCCGGCGCCATCGGAAATGGCATAGTGCAATTGCGCGAGCGAGAGCGCTTCGGCGCAGAACGCGGCCGTGAGCGCGGACGCGCCGGCGTAGCATCGCTTGCCGTCGCGCGCGGGATCGATGCAGAACGCGTAGGGCAGAAATCCTTCCCGTTCCAACCGGGCGACAAGCAGATCCGCTGCGGCGCCCAAAACGAGTTTTTTTGTATATCCAAGGTTGATGAGCGCAGAAATGGTCATCGCGCGCTCGAGAGTGGTAATGTTATCGTATTGGAGGCGTTCGGTAATGATATCCGCTAATGCCGCGCGCGTTGCGCTTGCCATACCCGCGTCGCCGCAGTTTTTATAAAATCGTGAAAGAAAATAAACGACGGGGAATATGCCGGGATAATAAGGAGACGTCAGTTGGCTTTTATGCATTATCTCCTCGAGAAATTTTTGGAGCGGTGGCAACCGTACACTGACGAGCGATAGAAAATAGCCGATGGTGCTGTTGACCGCCAGATCCACGTCCTGCCAGGCTGCCGAGGCATCATCGGACACGAGCCAGGTTCGGTACGGCCCTCCTTCTTGGACCTCGCGCCCGGTCAATATTTTTGCGATCGCGGAAAAGGCGTGGCCATTGATCAAGGCGCCGTTATGTCGCGCGATCGCTGCAAGCGCGGCGAACGTGTCGTCACAATCATCCGGATAGGGGAGTGTGATTCGTTCTTGCGCCTCCCGCGCCCAGTAATTGAACGACCATCGCTCGCTCTTTTGGGCGAGCAGGAATTTTATGCCGGCATCCCGTATGTCGGCCGTCCGTTCGGGAACGTTTTGCAAACACGCCACAATGTTCGCAGTAAAAAATGTCGTTTGGCGGGGAATGCCGCTCGAAAAATCATCCGGCGAAAAACTCGAGAGGCTTATAAAGATTCCATCAGGAGATTGTTGGGTCCTTATGTGTTCTATCGCACAATCGATCGTTCTCTGGTGTTGTTTCATAGCGTATGGGAAAGATGACGGTAAATAGGGTTCCTCGCCCCGGCTTGCTTTCCACTGCGATCGTGCCGGACATGTCCTTTTCTATTATTTTCTTTATTGTTGGAAGACCGATGCCAATCCCTTTCGCTCCGCTCTTGGTGGTAAAGAACGGTTCGAATATGCGCGCGCGAACCTCTGGCGCCATACCATATCCGTTGTCGCGGACGCTAAGCTCCGCCGTACCATTTTTTTCTGCTATGGCTATCGTGATGGTTCGCGCGCGACTGTCGGAGCCGGGGATGCCTTCATAGGATTCGATGGCGTTGAGAAGCAGGTTAATGACGATCTCCTGGAATTTAAATGGCGCATCGAAATGGATGATGTCCGTACGCGGATCGTGATCGAATACAATAGAGACGTGTTCTTTGTTCGCCTGATAATTGACGAGTTGGACGGTATGCTCAATGCCCTGTACCAATGAGAACAACTCCTGTCCTCGTGCACCGCGGATCTGCTTTCGCACCGCCTGCATGAAGCCCTCGATCTGCTTTGTGGTCTTGAGTGCGCTTGCAAGCGATGGATCTTTCGCCTCGTCCGCGTCTGCGCGGAGCGAAAGGGCGGTGAGGAGGTTCAAGATGTCGTGGAACAGGCCTGACGACAGTTGCCCGAGTTCGGCGAGGCGGTTCAACTGCTGCACTTTTTCCAGCTGGGTTTGGCGTAGCTCTTCGGTGCGTTCAACGATTTTTATCTCCAACAAATCACGTTCTTCTTTAAGCGCTTGTTCGGAATTTTTTGCGCGGCGGAGCGAACGCTCTATCTCGCGGTTATAAAGCCACGCGACGATCATGATGAGGAAGTAGAGAACCGAGAAGACGATGGCATCGTCGGCACTGAGGCGTTGTGCTTGCGTGGCAATAACGCCGTGGATCTGGGCGTCCCACAACGGTATGATGAATGCCGCGATGAGGCCGGTGACAAAAAAGCCGAACTTCGTTCCACGGAGAATGGTGGCCATGACGATGATGAGCGCATACGCGATCAGCACCATCTGCATCCCGACACCCCACCGGTATGCGGCATAACTATCGCTTGCGAGATAGGTTGCTATCAAAAGGTAAGAAGCAACGCCGGAGAAGCCGCGCCGTGAAAGCACGTAGAGAAAGATGAAAAATGCTGGCAATACCGAGAATACCGCGAACGGGATGTCGCGATAGCTTGCGCCGTCCTGAATGGTATGGAAGAGGACAATGGCATCGAGAATTGCCAGCATTACAATGGACCCGATAAGAATGATGTTCAGGATATACTCCCTTCTTTGCAGGTCTTCATCCATGGTAGTTAGCCCCAGGATTCAAAAGGATCTTGCGCCGCCGCGAGCGTTTCCATCTCTTTCGGCTCGCGCGCCGTTTGGTCCGTAAGCACTTTTTCCAATAATATGTTCATGAAAATAGTTTTTTTGTGGGATTTTTTTCGACCTTTCCCACGCATTATACTCAGGTCACATTAAATATATCTAAAATATATCTTAATCGGAGAATGGTTCAAAAGAGTATGCTTCGCCGAACGGTCATCTGCCTGGAGGCGAAGTGTACTCTTTTGAACCCTTGTTGGTACCGACGATATACCCGCGAGCGGGGACCGCGCGTATGAACGCATCCTTGTCGTGTGGGTCGATCTTTTTACGGAGGTTCATAACGTGCATATCAATGCTTTTTGAAAATTGGTCAACGCTACTATCCCAGACGTGCTCCAACAGCATCTCGCGCGAGACCACCTTCCCTGCATGCTTCATAAGGTATTCCAAGAGCATGAATTCCTTCGGGGTAAGATATGCCGTTTTCTTGCGGAATGTAAAAGAATACGTTTCCCGGTCGAGTGAAAGGTTGTCGACAGAAAGCATGTTTCCTTCATATTGTGCTGGACGGCGGAGGAGCGCTTTCATACGCGCCGACAGTTCGCTGAATGCGTATGGCTTGGTGAGATAATCGTCCGCGCCGCAGTTGAGCAGGCTGACCTTGTCTTCGATCTCCGTCGCGACGCTCAGTATCATCACCGGCGTGGCGATCTTGTATTCACGCAAGCCGGCGCAGATCTCGTCGCCACTCTTTCCCGGCAGGCCTTTGTCGAGCAGGATAAGGTCGTAATCATTCGTGCGCGCCTTGTAAAATCCGCGCTCGCCGTCGTGTTCCACATCCACCGCATAACATTCCGCTTCGAGCTTGCGCTTTAAAACGGCCGCCGTTTCTTCCTGGTCTTCGACCACGAGGATCTTCATAGGGATGAGATTTTTTCCATTATACACTATCGGGATAAAAAAATAGCGCTCCGGGACGATGCTTGTCCGGAACGCTGTGCAGCCGTCAAAAAGGCTCCACTTTGTCCTCCTTCAACCGTTCTCCCAGTGCGAGCTGCATCGCCATCTCTGCGCTCCTTGGGCGGGGGACGGAAGGGGCTCCCTGGATGGCAACGCTCGATGGGAGTTTCCATTTACATCTACGACAAAGCCCATCCTTTGTCATGAACTGTCTGAACCGATGGAGTTCGCAGTCGGGGTTTTTGCACCTCACCGCTTGTTTATCTCCCGGCGCACCTGGCGCCGCCGTTGCTGCCGCCTGCTGTCCCATAAAAATACCTCCTCGCAGATTACATATAATCACATTTCCTCTCCGTTATCAACTGCTGATGACCACTTTTGCGATGGCAAAGATGCTCCGGAGGGTGTAGTGAGCGGTGAAGCCGATGTTGTTGCCGTCCGTGATATACGGGTCCTTCATAATGTAATTGCCCTTGCTGCCCTCACAATCACCA
>JBEKBG010000009.1:0-32132 GCA_050015515.1 Minisyncoccia bacterium | reverse complement strand
TGGCCTCGGTGGCGCTTGGAAACATTGCGCCAAATCCGACCAGGAGCGCGGTGAATAAAAGCAGGCCCGACGCAAAGAACAATGCCCCGAAAAGGATCGGGGTAATATTAAGCGGGACGCTGCCAAGCGTTATGCCGGCCGGCAATCCGATCTGACGCGGGAAAAATAGGAGCACCGCAAGGATTGGCACGGCAAGAGTGACAAGCTGAACAAGGCCTAGAATAAAAATGGATACGATCTTGCCCGTGATAAGCGTTCGCGCCTTGATGGAGGTGAGAAGCATCTCGGCGGTCTTATTCTCTTTTTCCCCGGCGGTACTCGATATCATGAATGACGCGAGGAGGACGTACAACAGCACGAATGCCACCAAAAATATTCCCGGGGCGATGACGCCCATGAGCCCCTCGGTCTCTACGCCATTTTTATAGGTGGTCGCGGTAACCGCTGGCGACGTTTCCAAAATCTGGACGGCCTGGTTATTTTTTGTAGCCGTGCTCACTTCATCGATCACGCTCTGACGCAATAATTGGGTGGCGGCGGCGTTGTACGGTGGCGAAAAACTGATGCCCGCGTCTTCTGCATACACTTCGACAGCCATGGTGCTCGGATCTTTCGGATAATAAAAGAATGCATCGAGGACGCCGCTCTTTACCGCTGTAACGCCTGCATCTTTACTTGGCTCAATGGTAATATGTTGTGTCATAAGCAACTGCTGGCTAATAAGCCCTGAATCATCAAATTCCCCTATCTTCGCGGTTGCCGAAAACGCTTGCGCCTGCTGTGTCATATTTGTCGCCGCACTCTTGGTGGAAAGATATTCAATACCCAAAACGACGAGGATAAGGACAAGCGGCGCGGCGGAGGCAATCCAGAAACTTTTCTTTTTAAGCGCCCGAAGAACTTCGAAATTGATGATGTTCCCCATATTATTTATAGAGCGTTAAGAAGATTTCATTGAGCGTCGGACGGCGTACATCGAACGTCGTAAGATGCAGATCGGGAGCACCCGCCAAAAATCGGAGTATGTCGTCCACCGTCACCCCCTCGCGCCACGCGAGCTCTGCGTAGTGCGGCAGTTGCTTGGTTATGGCGTACAGCTTCTCGTTCGCCGGCAACGTTCCGCTGTAGGCAAGCGCTATCACCGTGGAACCGAATTTATTTTTTACTTCGTCAACCGTTCCGTATAAAGCCCGTGTGCCGTCTTTAAGGAGCACGATGCGGTCACAGAGCTGTTCAACTTCTTCCATGCGATGCGTGACGAGGATGACGGTGGCCCCGTTCGTTCGCTGCTCGTTAATGATATCCATCAGGAGCGACCGGTTGACGGGATCGAGCGCTTCGGTCGGCTCGTCAAGGATCATAAGCGACGGCTCGTGCAATATCGTGACGCCAAGCTGAATTTTTTGTTGCTGGCCGTTCGAAAGGCTGATAAGCCTTTCATGCTCTTTGTCGGCGAGACCTACGCGTTCCAAATATGCCAAGACACGCTTTTTCGCATCGCTTCTCACGAGCCCGTGCATGACGCCAAAATATACCATCGTGTCGAGCACCGGTTCATTGCGATACAGTCCCCGCTCTTCCGGCAGGTAGCCAACGGTGGCCGCCATCGCGGGAGTGTAGCGTTGACCGTTCACAAGCAGTGTGCCGCTCGTCGGTTCAAGAAGCGAAAGAAGCGTGCGGATCGTGGTCGTCTTGCCCGCGCCGTTCGAGCCGAGCAAACCAAAAACTTCTCCTTGATTTACGGTGAAAGATAGGTCCTTAACCACTTCTTTCGCGCCGAAGCGCATCGCGAACGATTGAACGTCTACGACCGGGATAGATGATTGGTTAGCCATCACGCAAAGTATAGCCCCTTCCCGATAACAAAAACAGCTCCGTCTCTGAATCTGTATATATAATAGTTGCCACCTTCAAATAATAGCCGTAGTAGAACAGGGCAATTAGGAACGTTATGACGCCGAGACCGGCGAGAAACAGCAGTGGCAAGCTGATCACTCCCCAGACGATGAGGCCGAATTTGCGGTATCTGTCCCCGATCGAAAATTCGAACTCAACTTTCTCATCCGATCCGAGCGTCTTTTCCCAAACTTTTTCGTATTTCATGTTTGCGTTTTATTTCTTCCGACCTTTCTTTATCACACAGAATGGCGCGAACGCCCTACAAGTCAAGCAATGCGTCAAATACGCTTCATTTGCTGGATAATCGTGTTGGCCAGTTCGCGCTTATCGATAAGGTACTCGTCCCATTTGTTGCTTTCTTTTTTCTTTCGGCCCGCCACGAAACCGAGGAGTGCTCCCCCGTTTAGCTGGTTGGCTTTCTTCAGAAAATCCGGCGCAGGGACGAACCAGACGTAATCCCAGAGATCGCCGCGCTCTGTGTCGAAGAAGCAAAAAATGATGCCCATCGAGAAGTTATCGATCACGTTATGTGTCTTTACGGTCGCCGTGAACGCCTCGCCGGAATCGTCTCCGAACCGGCTCTTTACCTGAAGGTACATGATTTTCGGCACGCGCTTCTCCTTCACGATGATGTCGATGCCCTCGTCGTCCGAGATGGGCACATAGCACGCAAGCGATGTCTCGCCGTAGAGGGTTATGAGCTCGGCGATCCGCGCCTCAGTGATGTCACCCTTCTGTTTTTCTGAGATACCTTCCGCAATTTTAAAAATCTTCTCTTCCTTTTTCTCTTCTGCTGCGACGACCGCGGCAGGTGCTATCTGAATCAGCGGGTTAAGCGCAAAGGTAGACGGGGCTGTTTTTACAAACCGCGAACCTTCTTTCTTCGCATTAATGTCGACGATAAGCTGAGCGTTCATTGTTGCCTCCGGCGTCTTCCCGGCTGTCTTCAGCCAGCCACGCTTCAATGCAACGCCGGTAAGCTCCTTGCTATGCAGGGGCTTCTTCGACTCTTTGAGGATTTCGTATGCAATATCTTTGAATGAGTTCATGTCAGCGTGAGCGCTGACGTGGGTAGAAACACTGAACCCCACATCAGCTGGCCTTTCGGCCCACAGCCCTTTCGAGCTATGACTCACGACGAGTGCTGAACGTGGGGTTCAGTATCGTCGTGAGATTTTGGGCCATATCTCCGCTGGAAGCGGAGGGTTAGGCTGGGATTAACCCTATTCAGTTATGGATTAAGAATAGCGCATGGAAGCGCTTTTGAACAGATTAACATTAAAAATAGGACTGCCCAGCGATAGTCAGGAAAACAGTCATCGATTCACGTCTTGTTTTCCGCCACAAATTTTTCCATAGACTGGTTCGCTTTTAACTGGATGTAAACATCACAATATAGTTTCATGGCAGCAATTTCTGTCAGGGTAATATTCGGTGGATTGCCAAGAGCCGGATCGAAGTCGGTGGCTGTCTGGATCATCGCTTCCAGTTCTTTAGCCCCGGCTTCGCTCACGCCTTTGAATTGAGTTAAGATTGCCTGCTTCAAATCACTCTTGCCATCCCAATCACCGAGCGCAATCAACGCAGCTTTGAACGCCTTGAAAAACTCATTGAATGCGTTTGGTTCTACGCGGAAGTGGATGTCTATCTTGGCGAATATCGTAAGTGCAAAAGCATAGGTTTTCATGAACTCTTCGAGAGTCTTACTCTCTCTCATGAGGAAAGGATAGACCACCATAACTCGTTGCACCTCGGCTTCATCGAGCACCATGTTTTGACCATCCCAAGCAAGCGCAAGTTTTTTACCCATGGTCATATGCAGTTTTACGTTTCCAGCTTTATCAACGTCTAAATCGGTTATTTCCTCGTAGAATTTCTCGATGTCTTTTGGAACATACCACCAAAATAAGCCATGTGTTCCGATATTGAGTGCATTGATAAAAGTTTTCGCCATGAAAAAGCCGTGATCCCATAGTTGCGATACTTGAATTGCCTTCGGGATCGTAAGTTCCAAGATCATCTCGTCCTTCGCATATCGCTTCGCTTCTTTGCGATCAGACTTTCGGAGCTTGATGTCCTTGATCCCCGCGTTCCACTTGGTGAAGGCATTATTCCTTATCGAATGGGATTGGGTCTGTATTCGCACTGTCATTTTATATTTCGGTATCCAAGCCTCATCGCCCTTGGGTCGCTGCCGAGTTAATTCCTTCTGCGTGAGTTCGCGCATCTGCTCGTCATTTTTATCGAACGCTTCTTTCAACCACTTCATCCATTCCTTGCCATTGCCCAGCTCTTGAAATTTTTTCATAGAAACGGTCGTGAAGATAGATTTTGCTTTTTCTTCATCCTTGATCGCATCATAAAACCACGTAAGGATTTTTGTGTCCTCCTCGTTGAAGTCATCGACTACCGTTTTCAACTTTTCCATTTCGAGTCGAGCGCGGGTGAGTTCAACCAGATTTTTTGCCTCGCCCTCTCGTATTTCTGCTCGGCCATCCACAACACCGCTGGGATCGGTATAGAGGTATATGAGTCGGCGCTCATGAAGCGTTTTTGACATGTCTCGAGCTTTTTCGATTTCTTCTTTCGTCATACCGCTGCCCTTTGTCGAAGCTGCCCAAAGCGCCCAAAACAATTTTTTCTCGTGATCGCCAAAGGCCTCGCCAAAATTACCGAGTTCTTTGTCTCCCATGGAAACAACGAGGCTCATCGAAACCATGATTGCCTTACCGATCTCCTCCAATGCCAAAAGAGCAAGATGGAAACAGACATTATCAACGCCTTTATCGAGTTCCCGTTCCGCAGCAGAAAGAAGCCCTTCGGCGTTTGCGAGGCAATTATCCCTTATTTTCTGAGTTGCCATGGTTTTTTCGTTCATGCGAGAGCATTATACCGCCACGATTAAGAATGAAAAAGGAGCGCATGATGCGTACCGAAACGCTCGTTTAGCACTTTGGCCGCATGGCCGTAAAACAAGACCGGACACCCCTTTTGGGTGCCCGGTCTTTGATAGCTCCGATAAATACTGTGGTTTTATGCCCCTTGTAGGCGGGACTGAAGCGCTCGTTTACCGCTTTGCCCACTGGGGAGCTCTGCGTGCCTTGTTGAGGCCATACTTCTTGCGCTCCACCATGCGGGAGTCGCGGGTGAGGAAGCCCATCGTGCGAAGGCGCGGCTTCCAGTCCGGGGTCTTTGCGATGATCGCGCGAGCAAGGCCGAGGCGCACGGCGCCGGCCTGCGCGTGGATGCCACCGCCGCTCACAACGACCGTCACGTCATACTCCTCAAGCTTGAGCTGATCGATCGGAGAACGCGCGTCCTGCACCAAGCGCGAAAGGGTGAAATATTCCTTCGGGGTTTTGCCGTTCACCGTCATCTTGCCCGTGCCCGGCATGATGCGCACGCGCGCGATCGCGGTCTTCCTGCGGCCGACGGCTTCGGTGTAGCGATGGCTCTTTGCGGCGGCAGGCTTGTGCGCCGGGGTGGGATGAGCAACGGGCGCAGTGGCGGCATGCGCGTGAGCGGCGGCTTTATGCGCCGGCTTTGCCGCTATCAACTCGCTCTTTTCAATTTCCTTGGTCGTTGCCATAATATTATTTCACTTTCTTTACTTTTATCGGCCGCACGCGCTTGCCCGCATTTTTCGGGCCGGCCGGTTCCACAAATATCAAATTATTGAGGCGCTTCTGCGCGAGGAAATTGCGGGGAAGCATCTTGCGCACCGCGTGGCGCAGAACAAAGCGCGGGTCCTTTGCCATGTGCTGTTCAAAAGATTTTTCTTTCAGATGGCCGACGTAGCCGGTGTGTTTATAATAGACCTTGTCGGTTGCTTTCTTGCCCGTCACCACAATGGAATCATAGTTCGTCACATAGACCTTGTCCGCGCTCACGCGATTGCGCTCGAATGTGGCCGACTTCTTGCCCTGCAACATGAGGGAAATGTCGGTCGCCACGCGGCCCAATACTTTATTTTTTGCGTCAATGTGATAGTCCATGATCGGGTATAGCTTACTCTAAATATTAGACAAATTCAATCCGCGCCATACGGGTGCCATCGCGCTTGCGGCTCTCGGCCAATTTGATGATGCGTAAATAGCCGCCCTTCCGCTCGGCATACTTCGGCCCGTAATCGCTGAACAATTTCTTTACGATCTTATCGTTGCCCACGCGGCTCGAGACAAGACGGCGGTTTGCGACAGTCGGGTTCTTTGCAAAGGTGACCAAACTTTCCACGCGCGGACGGATCGCCTTTGCGCGCGTCTCCGTCGTCTCGATCTTACCCGCGCGGATCAGGTCATTGCCAAGGTTGCGCATAAAAGAAATGCGTGCGCCACGGAGCCTGCTGAATTTTTTATTGTTTTTCTTGCCCTTTTTCATAATGATGGATCAAACGCTCCTATTTCTTTTTCGTAGCCTTCTTTTTTGTTTCGGAAACAGCCACTTTCGGTGCGTCGAATTCCTTTACTTCAACCACGCCAACTTTCTCAAAGTGATCTTTCAAAATCATCGATGCCTTGTGTACCGCGGACGATGGGCTGACGGTGCCATTCGTCGATACTTCCAAATGCAGGCGATTGTAGTCCGTGCGATCGCCAACACGCATATCCTCTATGGTGTAGTTTACTTTGAGCACCGGCGTGAAGATCGAGTCGATCGCGATGGTGCCGATCGGAAGGCGGCCCTCCGACTTGCGCGCGTCCACCGGAACATATCCCAAACCGCGCTCTACTCTGACCTCGATGTCGATCTCCGCATCTTTTGCCGTGAGATGACCCAGTACCACTTCCGGGTTGATGATTTCCACATCCGTGTTGAGCTCGATATCGCCGGCGGTGATCTCATGCTCCCCTTTCAACTTGAGCGCGAGCACCTGCGGCTCGTCGGTATGCGAGCGAAAATAGATCTTCTTGAAGTTGAGCGCGAGCTCAACGATATCCTCCTTGAGCCCCGGCAACGTTGAAAACTCGTGCGGAACATTCTTTATTTTTATTTCGGTGACCGCAGCGCCCGGCAAAGATGACAAGAGCGCGCGGCGAAGCGCCGTGCCGATCGTCAAACCGTATCCCGCGTACAATCCCTCGATCTCGAACACGCCGTCCTTCGCGTCCTCGGAAATGGTCTTTATTGAAACGCTTGAGCTTACATGTGCAAATTCCATGGAATGATTAAAAAGTGATTAAAATTTTTATTTAGAGAATGAATCGACCAAAAGGTTAATTTCGAAAGGAGGGGTGAGGTTTGTCGGAGTGGAAAGCATGGTGCCCTCCAATTTGTCCGCGTCCATGTGCAGCCACGACGGCGCATCATACTTCTTGATAAGTTCCAACCGGTCCGTAAACGTCTTGTTCTCCTTTGACGCGGCGCGGACGGCGGCGACATCACCCTTGCGGAGCTGATATCCCGGCGACACCACTTTCTTTTTATTGACGGTGATGTGGCCCTGCACCACGAGCTGGCGTGCTGCGGCGCGCGAGACCGCCCAGCCGAGCAAGAACACCACGCTGTCCAACCGCGATTCGAGCAATTCGAGCATGCGCTGGCCGGATGCGCCTTTCGCCGCCCGTGCCATCGTGAATAGTCGCTTCATATTATTCTCGTTGACGCCGTATGAGATCTTGAACTTGGCCTTCTCGCGAAGCTGGAGGCCGAACTCGGAGAGCGCCTTTGGGCGCGAACGCGGCCCATGAGCTCCCGGCTTGTACGGCTTGCGCGTGAGCGCGGACTTCGGTGACATTGCCCGGTCGCCTTTCAGCCCGAGGCGTACGCCTAATGCCCGCTCTTTTTTTTCTTTAGGACCATGCATAATAGTAGTTGATATGATAACACATTTTTAAAATTTCCGCTATACGCGCCGCGTCTTTGCCGGGCGCGGACCGTTATGCGGGATCGGCGTGGCATCTTTAATGGAAAGAATATTGAAGCCGTTGTTGATGAGCGAACGGATGGCCGAGTCGCGGCCGGAACCGATACCCTTTACGATCACCGAGATATCTTTCGGGCCGCTCGCTTGGATCTTTTCCGTGATCGCCGCGATCACTTTGGACGACGCGAACGGCGTCGCTTTCTTTGGGCCGGAAAAACCGAGCGAGCCGGCGGATGCCCATGCGAGCACGTTACCCGCGGTGTCCGTGACGGTGACGACGGTGTTGTTATAGGTGGCGTTCACGTATACCTTGCCTTCCTGCACATGCTTGGCCTTGCGCTTCGCCCGCGACGCCGCCTTCACGGCATTCGCATCGGCGCCCGTAGCTAGCTTAGCTACTTTTTTCGTATCCCCCTCTTGAGTTTTCACGGTTTTCTTTCCCATAGTGATAGATATTTCGTGGATTACTTCAGATCAACCTTACGCTTTCCGCTGCCCGCTGTCTTACGGACATTGCCACGGACGGTGCGGGAATTGGTGCGCGTGCGCTGACCGCGGGCCGGAAGGCGTCGTGCGTGGCGATTGCCACGATATGTGCCGAGGTCTTTGAGGCGCCCAATGTTACGCTTGATCAGCTGGCGCAATTCGCCTTCCACCGGATAGGTCGTCTCCAAAAAGTTCTGCACGCGAAGCACTTCGTCGGCGGTAAGATCCTTGGCTTTCTTGCTCACCTCGATCTTGGCCGCAGCGAGCGCCTTCTTGGCAACCGCCGGACCCACCCCGTAAAGGTACGTAAGCGAGATCTCAATCCTCTTGTTGTCTGGGATGTTTACCCCGAAAATTCTCATGATAAATAATTTAGCCCTGGCGTTGTTTATGTTTGGGATTCTTGCAGCGTACATAAAGCTTGCCATCCCGTTTTACGATTTGGCAGCTCGAACAAATCTTTTTTATTGAACTTCGTACTTTCATGTCTATATTATAGTAAAACGATTACAGTCGCCGCACGATTCTGCCCTTCTCGCCGTCGGGGCTCAACTCAACAAGCACCCGGTCGCCGGGCAATACCCGGATGTTATGCATCTTCATCTTCCCCGCAAGATGCGCGAGAATCTCGGTCTCCAAGCCGTTGATCTTGACCCGAAACATTAAACCTGGCAGGGCTTCGTATACCTTGCCCTCTTTCGCGGCCTCAGTTTCCATTACGTAAAATCAAGGTAGGACTCATAAACCAATGAGACGATTATATACGAGGAGCACCTGTATTGTCAAACTCTCCCTCTGGGTCTTGCCTTTTTAGGGTACGCGTTCCGGGCTGTTGCGCGGCCGCTCCCTCTCGCCGCCCTTCGGCGGCTCCGAGAGCCCCTAAAAAGGCAAGACCCAGAGGGAGAGTTTGACACGTAGGCGTTCCTCTCTAATAAATCGAAATGAAAAAGAAAAGACCTCGCGGAGGCGAGGTCATCATGAGACGATTAAGCGCTGACGGTTTTTCTTTGTGCCGGATGACGGGACTCGTACAGCATCCTTTTCACTTCAGCTTGGCGAGCACGAACTGCTTTTCTTTTCAACGCCAAAGCTTTGCGGGCGGCCATCCTTTCGGTTTTCCCGTACCCACGGATATCCTTGGTGTCGTCCGACTGTAAGAGATCCAACATGCAGGTACCCGGACCGACGAGCCGAACTAAAAATGGGCTTGGACAATTCGGGCTATGCTGTATCGCGTAGGTAAATTGCCGCAGCCTTGTCATCACATCCATATCGAACTCCTTCCGGATAAAACTGACTACATATAAACACAAAATAAAACTCAAATCAACTTCTAAAAATCCTTAAGAATTTTTAATTAACGGTGACGTGAATCTTGGCGGGATCGGAGGGAATGCCCATCAGCCACGACGGCCACATGGATATCTCGCCGTCGGAGAGCTGGGGAAGCGCGGCGATCACGCTGCGCGCGGAAGCGATGCCCTGCCCCTCGATGCTCGTGGCGAACTGCGCGGGAGAGAACGCCGGCTCGAGCTGTGCCTGCGCGGAAAGCGCGAAGGATATCTGCCCGGACGCAAAGTTTGCGGTAACATCGCTGTAGCCCAGATTGATCGTTTTAAAGGTGGAGCTTGCCTCCTGCACTTGCGCGAGGGTGAGCAAATAATTCTCAAGCGCCGCCTGGTCAAACCCGATCGCCTGCAAGGTCGCCGCGCCAAAGACGGTGAAATTGCCATTTGCGTCGGTGCTGGTATTCACGGTAAGTGTCGTGACGGTCGTCGTCGCAGCGCCATCGGGAATCTTAAAGTTGTTCGGGTACGTGCCGGAGAAACCGTTTTGTAGAGCTGCCGCAAGGATCGCGGTGGTGGAAGCCTTCGCGGCAGTGATGTCCGCGGCAGTTGGCGTCGCGCGCTGGCCGATGAAACCACCGGTCGTGGATGCGGTGATCACACCGTAAAATCCCGCTTCACGCCCGGAATCCTTTGCGAATCCGGGGATGGTGAGTTTCGCGACCGGGCCCACGTTATAATCCGGACCCGCCTGATCGGCAACGATCGGCGCGGTGATGGACGACGGAGCGAGCGTGCCGTTGGCTGCCTTCGTCTCGCCAGGCACCGTCACGTTCTGCGTGATGCGGAATATCTTTCCGTCAGGAGTAAGAAATCGCGTCGTCGCCACGAGCTCCTGCGATGCGGCGTTGTACGCATTATAAATAGTGATCGTTCCCTGCGCTTTCTGCGAAACCTGCTGGACGGATGAGCCGGGGAAACTTTCCGTGACGTTTTTGGTGGATGTGAATACTTGTGCAGGAATCGTGTTATTTGACGGATCAATGCCTACCGCGTTCTTGCTGGCGGTAAAGTTGCTCTGATAGCTCCATGGCGTCTGTTTGAAGTTGATGGTAATGTCGGCATGATCAAAGAACGCTCCCACCACATACGCGCCGAGCGCAATGACGACGACGATCCCAACGATCGTCAAAACCGTCTTTTTGGGAAACCGCCGCGATGGACGGTCATCTTCGTCAAGATCGGGCGCCGCATCAAAAATGTGGCTGCGGACAGGTTCTTCTTTTTCTCCCAAGACCTCCAGGTCCTCCTCTTCTTCTATGACCGGCTCAGCTTTTTTGTCGCGCTTTGAGGGCCTCTTCGGCGCTTCTTCATTTTTTTCATTGTCATCGTTCCTTTCGTCATCATCTCCATCCGCGCGCAGGAGGGTGGCGTCCTCAGCGCGCCGCGGCACGATATCGGAAAACCCACCGGCGCCCCGGACACCTTTCCATAACGGATGGCTGGATTCGATCCCGCCCTCTTTGGCAAATGCGAGGATCGTCTCGTCCACCGATTCGATGACGATGGTGCGCCCGGCGGAATCCGCTTCGCGCTTCAAAAGGTGAAAATTACTTACCGACCTGCCAAGCGCCGACCCTTTTGGGATGACGACCGACACTTCACCGTCCGGCTCGTTCAATATGCGATCGATGACCTCCGCAATGCCTTCGTTCTTATCAACGATGATCTTTTTCATGATAAAAAAATTATATCATATTCGCTGATATTATTCCCATCCCCTTCATTGTAGCAGAAACCAAAAGCCCCCTTCTTTTTTTAACGGTCACATTCCTATGTGGCATTTCCGTTAAAAAAAGAAGGGGGCTTTTGGTTTAGTCCGCAAGCCAGTGCAACCGCCGACGCAATTTCTGATTGATATCGGAATTGCTCTTGTCAAAATATGCCTCAATAAATGGCAGGAGGTGGCGCGCGGTGATGGCGTCCGAACCATAATCCTTCCCATCCCGATCTGCAAAACCGAGCTGAGCTAAAATTTCCGCCAACGGGAACTGTTCGAACGTGGCCACGCCGTGCTTATGCGGCAACGCGAACGGCAGATCGTGCTCCGCGTCCATATATACAAAGCCTTTCAATTTGCCCTTATCCACTTCCTTTAAGAATTGTTCCGCCACCGGATCAATGAATTTCTTGAATGCGCGCGCCGCACCGTCGGACATCGCACCGCCAAGATATGCACGGTACAGTTCACGCGCCGCGATTTCACCCACCCCCAGCTCCGCGGCGATGCGCGTAAAGAGCACGTCGAAGCTCCACATCAGCTTCTCACGATACAGCACCGGATACCCGTCTTTCGTCTTCTCTAATATATAGAGCGACGCCCCACGCGGACCTTCGTCTACGATAAGGTTCAACGGCAGCTTCCGGGCGCGCGCCAAAGAGGCCAGGCGCGCCTGCGCCGACTCGGCAAAAAAGAAATCTTCCGGCGCATTGAAGAATTGCTTGAGCTCCTCAAAGAGCGCGCGCCCGGTGAACGTCAGCTCGAGCAGGAGCGAAATATGCTTGCCGGTGAAGCCGACGGGATTCACCACCAGGTGCCCGTCCACTTTGAAATTGCGCGCCTTCGCGCCGACCATGATCGTGTCCACTTCGTGGATAGCGAGCCGATGCGCCGCCTCGCTCCGGCACTGGTTGAAGATCTTCCCCATTGCCTGCGCGATCATGTTCTCGAGTTCCGGCAGGACCACCTCACTTTTTTCCGCGCCGGGCTCGCGCGGCAGGTCGAGCGGGATCGGGATCGTCGTCGCAAGCGACGAATCCGCCACGGCGATCACCTTGCGGTGCGATTTGAAAAGGTACGCGCCTTCCCACGATTTCTGCGCCACGCTCCGCATCGGCGACGCCAGGAATTTTTTGAGGTCGAGATTCTTTACGCGCTTTTCAATAATGATGTTCCGATCCTCGTCCACGCTCAGGAATAATCCGTCCACACCCGCGGAGCCAATCGCAAGCACGAGAAATTTTTCGCGAGGCTTGAAGAGAATGGGCTTCTTCATGCTTTTAGTTTAGCACAGAAGACCTCTATTTTTATTCGATCACTCCCCTGATCCTCCGTATCCCCGCGGCCACCGCCTCTTCCTTTGTGATCGTAAAGTGCCCGATCTCGCCGGTGTGCGAAACGTGCGGACCGCCGCAGAATTCTATGGAGAATGCCTTGTCGAACTTTGGATCCTCGAGCGTGGCGCCCTTCGGCCCGATGGAATAGACCGACACCCGCGCCGGATATCTCTGCCCAAACTCGTGTTCCGCACCAAGCTTTTCCGCATCCTCGAGCGGCATCTCGCTACGGATTACCGGCAGATCTTCCGCAATTCTTTCGTTCACAATGCGCTCCACTTCTTTCTTCTGTTCGTCGGTCAGCTTGGCGTCGTGCAAATAATCGAGGCGGAGGCGCTCACTTGTGATATTGCTTCCCCGCTGCTTCACCGTCGGACCGAGCACCATCTGCAACGCGTGTAATAATAGATGGTGGGTGGTATGCAGGCGAATGGTTTTTTCCGATGTATCCGCAAGACCGCCTTTGAACGTGCCGGCGGATGCGGTGCGGGAAAGATCGCGATGTTTGGTGAACTCGCGCTCGAACTCTTCTTTATCTATGACAATGCCTTTTTCCATCGCGATCTCCTGCGTAAGTTCCCATGGAAAACCGTAACTTTGATAGAGATCGAACGCATCCTTGCCGGTGATCGTCCCAAGCTTCCGGCGTTTCGCAAATTCCTGCAATCCTTCAGCCACCGCAGCCATGAACTTTCCGAATTCCTCGTTGATCGTTTTTGCGATCTTCTCCGCGTCAGTGAAAATATTTTCGTAGCTATCTTTATAAAGTTTTGCCACCACCCACACCATCGCATCGATCCATCCGTCTTTTGGTTTTACCGACAGCGAGAACAGCGCCGCCCGCCGGAGCAAACGTCGCAACACATATCCCTGTCCTTTATTGGACGGGAGGACGCCGTCACCGATAAGGAATATCGCCGCGCGCATGTGGTCCAGGATGACACGCATTTTCCTTACGCCTTCTTCCGTCTCCGTGATCGCGGGATCGGGCGTCAAAACATCAGCCATTTTTTGGAACACATCAACATGAAAGATGTCCATGTATTGCGGACTATCAATCGATGCCGCGCCTATTCGCTCTAACCCTCCGCCGAAATCTACATTCTGCTGGATAAGTTTTTCGAACGAACCATCCGCGCGCTTTTTGAATTCCATGAACACGCTGTTGCCGATCTCAAGGAAGCGGCCGCAATCGCAGTTCGGATGACAATAGAGACCAAATTTTTGATCGTGCGGCATCGATTTAAATTCATAGAACACCTCCGAATCCGGGCCGCCCGGTTCCCCCGGCGGCATCTTGGACGGCACGCCCGCGCGCGACCACCAGTTCTTCTTTACGTCGTAGGAAAAAATGCGGCCGCCCTGCATACCAAGCGCGCTGCCGTTCGCTTCGGAACCGAGTTGAACATACTTTGCGTCAATGTCTTTGCCGAGAAAAAGTTCTTTCCAGATGCGCACCGATTCATCGTCGGCAGGAATTTCCATCTCCGAATCCCCCGCGAACACCGTGACATATAAATTCATCGGGTCGAGGCCGACGCCTTCGCGCGTGTCCGTCAAAAATTCAAAAATCCATGCGAGTTGTTCTTTTTTGAAATAATCGCCGAACGACCAGTTGCCAAGCATCTCAAAAAACGTGGTGTGGCGGTTATCACCCACTTCGTCGATGTCATCCGCACGAAAACTCTTTTGCGAGTTCGTGATGCGCTTGCCTTCCGGATGCTGCTGTCCGAGCAGATACGGCACGAGCGGCTGCATGCCCGAGCTCGTAAAGAGCGTGGTCGGATCGTTCTCCGGCACGAGCGATGCGGAAGGCACCACCACGTGCCCCCGGGCGGCGAAAAAAGCCAGATATCTTTTGCGCACTTCGGCCAGTTCCATATGGCTTATATTAATTGATTTCCGGATGTTCTGCCAGTAATCTATTTCAAATTTACATTGCTTTAACAAATAGCAAAAATGCCCGCTGCATGCTTTTGAAAACCATTAATCTGCTGGTTTTCAAAAGCATGCAGCGGGCATTTTTGCTACAAGCTGTCGAATCCCTCCAGCGCCGGCGCTTTGCCGTGTTCGCGGATCTTTTCCAACGCCTTCGCTTCGATCTGACGGATGCGCTCGCGCGTGACGCCGAACGCCTTGCCCACTTCTTCGAGCGTATGGCTGATGCCATCGTCCAAGCCAAACCGCATCTTCAATATCTGCTGCTCACGCTCGGTGAGATCGATCATGATCTCTCTGATGAGATCGCGAAGCATCGCGCGCGCGGTCAGCTGCGACGGGGTTGGATTCCGCTCATCGGGGATAAAGTCCGAGAGCGTGGAATCCTCTTCGTCGCCGATCGGCGTTTCGATTGATAAAACTTCTTGTGAAATTTTCTGGATGTGACGCACTTTTTCTACGTCAATGCCCATCTCTGCGGCGATCTCTTCGGAAAGCGGATCGCGGCCAAGCTCCTGAATCAGCTGACGCCGCACCTGCGTGTACTTTGAGATCGTCTCCACCATGTGCACTGGGATGCGCACCGTGCGCGACTGGTCGGCAAGCGCGCGGGTGATCGCCTGGCGAATCCACCACGTAGCGTAGGTAGAGAACTTGAAACCGCGACGATAGTCGAATTTTTCGACGGCGCGGGAGAGACCGATGTTCCCCTCTTGGATCAGATCGAGAATGCTCAAGTGTGGCGTGCGGTTCACATATCGCTTGGCGATGGAAACAACCAAGCGCAAGTTGGCCTTCATCAAACGCTGACGCGCTTCTTCGTCGCCCTTCTCGGAACGCTTTGCGAGTTCGCGCTCTTCGTCCTTAGTGAGCAGCGGCGTCTTTCCGATCTCCTTTAAATACATCTGCACCGCGTCGGGCACATCGCCTTCGAACGCCATGGAGTCGTCGATCGTGTCGCTCTTTTCGTCTTTGGAGAAATCGATGAGCGCGCTCGTCTCGATTACTTTAATACCCGCCTTCTCCAGGCGGTCATAGATCTCGTCGAGCAGATCGACGTTATCCTCGATCTTTGGGAAATAATAGAGAATCTCGTTGTCGGTCACAAAGCCGCGCGGACGGCCGCGCTCGATGAGCTCGTTGATCTCGGTCGCGTTGACCTTGATGGCTTTATCGAGCTTGGAGAGCGGCTTACTCTTCCCTTTCCTTCCTTTTGCCGCAACCGATTTTACGCTGCCGATTTTTTTAACATGCTTTGCCACCGATTTTTTAGCCGGTTTCTTTGCTTTCCTTACCGCTACCTTCCTAGGCTTTTGTTTCAAAGTTTTCTTTGTTTTCTTCGCCATATGGCCTTTTTTATTAACTTTTTTTGCCCGCCTTACAGAACCCTTCTTTGAAGGCATAAGGATATATACCATATTGTGCTCTCTTTATTACGGTTTTGCAAGGGATGAGAACGGCGGCCTAACCTTTTATCAATACCATCAGGTCCGACCAGAAAATTAAAACAATAGAGAGGATGCCAACCACAATACCAACGAGCTCGATTTTACCGATCTTCTCTTGAAATTTCAATACGCCGATCAACACCGCCAGGATCGCTGACCCAACCGAGAACAATATCGCTCCCCGCGCCAGCCCAGAACCTTTACGGATAGAGATCAACCAGAATATGTTTGCGATGATATATCCGGAAAGCGCAAGCGCCCAATAGAGAAACGTTCCATGTAAAGCATATTCCTTTGAAAGAATATCGGCGATGGCCTCAAACCCTATAAGAAGAAGTAATGCGATGACCCACATTGGATTATTGTATCATGCTCCTATCCCTCTCCTCCCCCCGGCAACTTGCTCAACTCCGCGAGCGCGGCATCGAGCTCGACCTGATTGCCATGTGCCTCTGCATTCCTCACAGCGAGCGAAAGGATATGCCGCCGCTCTTTATAATATTCTTTCGCAAGCCCCTCTTTTAATACTGCGATGTCCTCGTCGGAAAGTTCGCTAATAGCAGTAGGATCGCGCAGCACGATGAGATTCACGATAACATCGAGTCCGGCGTCATCGCTTTTTCGTTTGCCGCTCTTTAACAGAGTGAACAGCTCTTTTTGCGTGGGAGTAAAGAACGTCACGCAATCCGCTATGAATACAAAATCATTGCGCGCGAGCGCGAGCGCGAGGAGATCTTCGGCGATCAATTCTTGCCGCGAGATCTGGCGCTTGGGTGTTTGATCATCCTGGCCAGCCGCCGCATTCGCGCCGGCAAAATTGGGCGATGAATATTGCTCCGTCGCGGATTTTTCGGCTTCGGCTTTGAGGGTCGCTTCATCCACTCCGGTGCGCTTTGAGAGCTCTTTCATCCAGTGATCGCGCTCCACCGGGCTTGCGATATTCCGCAATTTTAATAAAACCGTGCGTAGCTTGTTCAATCCTTCGCGCGTCGTGAGCGCAGCGGGATCGGACGATGCCGCACCCGCCGGCACCGGCGGCAAAAACTTTTCAAAATAAAATAGTGGCGCTGACACCGCAGCGGCCACGGTGCGCTGCACGTTCGCCGGATCGGCCTTCGCCGCATCGGCGGCGTCCTTGAAGCCGCGATATGTCGCCACCTTTACCGAAAAGTCGTTTGCCTCCGCGAGGTCGATCGCGCGCTCGGCGGCATCGGAGCCGGCAACGTCGGAGTCGAAACATAAAATCACTTCGTCCGCCAGGCGATGCACCGAGCGCAGATGGTCGGCGGTGAGCGCCGTGCCGGACGACGCGATCACGTTGCGCACGCCGCTCTGATAGCTCATTAAAAAATCCATCTGCCCCTCCACAAGCACCGCGGCCTTCGCCTCGCGAATGGCATCCTTCGCCATCCAAAATCCATAGAGCAGTTTTGATTTTTGGAATATCGGCGTCTCCGGACTGTTCACATACTTTGCGGTGACGTACGTTGCCTTCGGGTCGTTGCTCGTATCGAACTGCGGCAGGATGCGCCCGGTGAAGCCAACCACCTTGCCAAGATGATTGTGGATCGGGAACATAACACGGCCGCGAAACCGGTCGAGCATCAGCCCGCGCTCCGTCTTGATCGACAAACCTGCTTGCAATAAATCCTGCGGCGCGGCGCCGGCGTTCAGCAAGTGCATGGACAACGCCTCCGGCTCATTCGGCGCCCAGCCGAGCTCGAACTCTTCTATAGTGGCAGGCGTAAGCCCACGCTCGGCCAGATACTGTTTAACGATCGACGCCGCGCCGAGTGAGCGCTTATAAAAATCCTTGGCTTGCGCGTTCAGATCATAAAGCAATCCAGTAAAGCGATACTCGGCCGGATTTTCGTGCTTCAACTCCACGCCCGCTTTTTCCGCAAGCATGCGCAGTGCCTCGCCAAACTCCATGTTCTCGTACTTCATCACGAAACCGAAAATGTCGCCGTCCGCGCCACAGCCAAAGCAATGGAACCTCTGCCGCTCCGGCGAGATGCTGAACGATGCCGACTTCTCGTGATGGAATGGGCAGAGCGCCTTGAAGTTTTTGCCCGCCGGTTGGAGCGTCAAATATCTGCGGAGAAAATCCACGATGTCGAGCTTGCCCTTGATGAGTTCGGTGGTGGAAGATGGCATGGTATGCAAATGGATGCGTGATTGGATTGTAATTCTAAAAACGACCGAGGGCAAACCGCGTAGGGTGTGCATCTTTTGACTCGGACCAGAACAAAGAATATAGTATGGTCTGAACTTTTTAAAGGAGAAAAAATGGGAACCGCAACGACGCAACAGTATCTCGGCAGAAAGTATCTCTTTCCTTCCAATCTCCTTTTCGACTACATGGTCGAAAGGATGGTGGCAGAAAAAATCGCGACCTACGAAATGGCAGCGCCGTTCCGCAAGGCGATCCCCAATCGCCCATTTCTATGGATTCCTAGCGGCCTTTCCATCTTTGGACTGGGACACCTCATGAATCTGGTCACGGCGAAAGAGATAAGGGGCATAAATTTCCTTATCCTACAATACTGCTCAAATACCGTGGCGATACCCGCCGAACCGTACTTCATGTTCGATATTGAAGACGGCAGAGAGCACCTCGACACAAAACCTTCGCTCAGCGAAGCGAGAATCTTCGCTGAAGGACGTTCGCCCTACGCCATCCTCGAAGGGATCGTCCACGCGGTGGTATTCCCCGAAGTGTTCGACAGCCACAATATGAGCCTATGTGGCTCGCGGTACAAGCTTGAAAACATACCCGAGCTGCTTCTCAGCGACAGCGGACCGCGACTGCAATCAAGTTTTATGGATTCCCCGCACCCACGCTTCGGGGTACCATCGTGCAGGGGTCGTTACACGGCCCACGACCTAGGTCTTTGAACTTTCCTAAAAACAACGCATAGGGAAGAAGCCACGGCTTCTTTCCTATTTTTTTATTTATAAAATCACCGTATGTAAAAACCCGATGTTCTGGTTCAGCATGATGCACAACCCCGCCACCACGATCACGAGCAGCCCGCCGGCGATGAGCTTCGGATATTGCACGCGGATGTTGATGAAGATGTTCAGCGTAAGCGCGATGAGGAAAAGTATCATAACGAAGAGATAAAAGTCGTTCGCGAGCGCTTTCGGATCGGATAAAAGCTGTTGAATGATGTTACTCTGCGCCGGAAGAGGCGCCGTTGCAGCCGTTGTTCCCACGGATGGCGCAGAGGTAGTTGCGGGTACCGTCGTCGGCACCGCCGGAACGGTTTGCGTCGCTTCGCCCTGCACCGCGATGAACGTCTGTTGCATGGCAGGAGCGGACGAACTTTGCATTGCTACCACGACCGGCACCGTCGCCACCGGCACCGTCGCCGGCGTCGCTTTAGGAATCGTTGCGGGTTTTGCCGCGACGGTCTTTGCGGGCGGTTTCACAACCGGCGTTGGCGTCGCCACTGGTACGGGCGTTACTACTACTGCAGCCGCCGGCGCCGTCGCGGCGCTTGCGGTGTCCACAAACGGCGTTGGCGCGGCGGGCGGAGCAGGCGTGCCGAACTCCTCCACCACGAACGTGGTGGGGTCTCCTTCATACACGCCCTGCGCGGCGGCGATGCCGATCTGCGTAAAATCGGTGCTTAAAATATTCGCGCGATGTTCCGGCGAGTTCATCCACGCGGTCGTCACGTCCTCTGAGTCGGAAAAATTTACCGCAAGATTCTCTCCCGCGTAATCAAAGTTATATCCGACCTGCTGGAACCAATACCATGGCGTAAGCCCCTGCGGACTCGTGTGTGCGAAATATCCTTTCGTCGCTTCGTCGTTCGCCTTGTCCTGTGCTGCCGCCGTAAGCAATGAACTCACTTGAAGATCGGGCAATCCATTCGTTACACGATTCTGGTTCGTCTCATCCACGAGCGCATTGACCTCGATGATGCCAAAAAGCTTTGATTGCGGAATGATATATTTCGCGCCGAACACGAAGGCCGATTCGGCGACGAGCGCCACCATCACCACAAACGCGATCGCGCGAGGGCGCAAAATGTGCGGCTTATTATTATTCTCCTCGTGCGGGATGAAATAATTGACGAAGTAATTTTTGACCACCTCACCGATCTTTTTCATAATGATTATATTATATCATAATCCCATTTATAACACAATACCCCTGCTGCAGCAGGGGTATTGTGTTATCTATTGGCGCGGAAAGGATTATTCTCCTCCTTGATCCACTACCAACTGCGGAACCGGTATGTTCAGCGATGGACACATGATGAGGTTGATCCAGCGCTGCGTCGTCTGATAGACGTAACTCGTCGGCGTAAACTGCGTTGGGAGCCCCAAGGCAAGCCACGGCTTAAGCACTTCAAGGTGGTACTTTACTTGGAACTGATTCACCGCAGCGATCGTCTCGGAGCCATAGTAGCCGGTGACCGGCAAGTTCAATCCAAGGTTCATATTCAAGAACGTTTGGAGTTTCGTTACCTGTGCCGGGTCGTTCAGATTCTGGCGATCCGGATGGATGTATGAAGTGAGGTAGAGTCCGCAGCTTGCGCCGAGGATCTGGCCGGTGCTCGTGCTTGTGCCGAGAACCTGGCCGCCTCCACCACCACCCCCACCACCACCGCCTCCACCACCACCGCCACCGGCGACGTTGATCGTCACGCTCGATGAGTTATCGCTCGCGAGCGGATCGAGGATCGTCGGCGTTTCGGATACGGTCGCGGTGTTCGTGATCGCAGTGCCGCCCGCCGCCGTCACCGTTGCGGTGATCGTGAGCGTCACCGCCTGTCCGGCATTCAGCGCACCGATCGTCCACACTCCCGTCGAGCTATCATATGAGCCTTCCGACGTGGTTGCGGAAACGAAGGTGAGTCCTGCAGGCAGAACATCGTCAGTCACGACGCCGAACGTCGCATTCTGGCCGGTGTCCTTCGCGGTCAGCGTGTAGTGGATCGTCGCACCCGTTGCCGGGTTACTATTATCCACCGTCTTCGTGATGCTCATGTCGGCGTAGACGCTCCCGCCTCCACCGCAGTTGCTGGTGCAACCGGCTGACGGCACGGTGAGCGTCACCGACGCGCTGTTGTTCGAAAGGTCAGGGTCGACAAGTGACGCGAGGGTGGACGTCACGGTCGCGGTATTCGTGAGCGTGGTGCCACCAGTCGCATTCGGATCGACCTCGGCCGCCATCAGCAACGTTGCCGTTGCGTTGGGGCCAATCGTTCCGATGTTCCAGTCTCCGGTCGTCATATTATATGACCCCTGAGACGTGGTTGCGGAAACATATGCCAATCCAGGAGGCAACTGGTCGTTCGCGTCAACGAAGGTTGACGTCGCAGGACCGTTATCCGTAACGATGACGGTGAAGTTCACCGTCGCGCCCGCTGCCGGATTCGCATTGTCTACCGTCTTCGTGATCGCAATATCGGCATCCGTCGACGGGACGGGAGAACCAACCGGGATCGATACGGTCGAGGAATTATTTCCAAGATTGGTATCGGTTTCGGTCGATGACTCGTTCACCGTCGCGGTGTTCGTGATCGTGGTACCGGCGGTGCCGGTGGCGTTCACTAGCGCGGCGATCTGAAGGGTTACGGTGGCGTTCGGCGCAAGAGTGCCGATCGTCCACGTGCCCGTCGAGCTCGCGTACGAGGTGCTGGCCGAAGCCGTTGCATTCTCGAACGTGAGACCCGTTGGCAACGTATCGGTCGCTACGACGTCGGTTGACGTCGCGGGGCCGTTCGCAGTCACCGTCAACGTATAGTTGATGGTGCCGCCCGGAAGGGTCGACGTCACGTCAGCGATTTTGCTGATCGCGATGTCGGCGTCCGTTGCGCCACAGCTACCCGTGCATCCGCCGCCCTGAACCGTGACGGTCACGCTCGAAGAGCTGTTGCCCGTCTGATTCGTCGAGCTGGGCGTTTCACCGACAATCGCGGAATTCGTGATCGCCTGGTTCGCCGTATCGGACGCGTCCACGAGCGCGGCGATGTTCAACGTTGCCGTCGAACTCGCGCTCATATCGCCGATCGTCCACGTGCCGGTCGAGCTCGCGTACGAGGTGCTGGCCGAAGCCGTTGCATTCTCGAACGTAAGGCCGGAAGGCAAGGTATCAGTGGCAACCACGCCGGTCGAGGTCGCGGGGCCGCTCGCCGTCACGGTCAACGTGTAGTTGATCGTGTCGCCGGCGCTCGGGGTCGCGTTGTCAACCGTCTTCGTGATGGAGAGGTTGGCAACCGGGGTCGATGTCGGGGTGCTCGTCGCCGTCGAGACGTTCCACGCGACGCAGTTGTACGTACCGCCGTTCTGGGGCGCGATTACTGCATCGTAGTTATCGTAGTTCAGGACGTCCTTATTGCAGAACATCTCCGGGCTGTCCGAGCTATTTGTGCCCGGATAGGAGAACGTGAGATATCCGTTCTGCAGGACTTCGCGCACCCACAACTTGGAATAGGTCGCGGGATTCTGGACCGCTACGGTCGCGATGCCGCTCGCGTTGGTCGGGCCGAACGTCGTCCAGTCCGTCGAGGTTGACGGGCCGACGAAGCTTGCGCCCGGATCGGTCGCGTTCGCATCGCCCCACTGGAAGTCCCAGCCGGATGCCACATGGCAGTCGGGGTGGGTGGCGAGGAATGCGGATGCGGTGCTCGACGTAATGGTCGCGCCGGTGCCGGAGAGATCAGGGAGGTCAGAGACGCTTCCGCAGATGATCTTCGTGGCATCGATCGTGGCCGTCGGCGTGGAGCCGCCGCCGTTCTGCACCGTGATCATCACCGAGGAACTGTTGTTCGTAAGGTTGTTATCAATGGTGCTCGTCGATTCGCCGACGGTCGCGGTGTTCGTGATCGTGGTGCCAGTGTTCTGGCCCGCATCCACGAGCGCGGCGATGTTGAGCGTGGCGGTCGAGCTTGCGCTCAACGTGCCGATCGTCCACGTGCCGGTCGAACTGGCGTACGAGGTGCCGGCCGAGGTCGTTGCGTTCTCAAACGTAAGTCCGGAAGGCAACGTATCGGTGGCAACCACGCCCGTCGAGGTCGCGGGGCCGAGGTCGGTCACACTCACCGTGTAATGCACGGTGCTGCCCGCGCTCGGGGTTGCGTTATCCACCGTCTTTGTGACCGAAAGGTCAGCAGACGGAGGGACACCGCAAAACTGGTTCCCCGTGTATAGATACGCAAGCACGAACGGAACGTTCGGATACTGGTACGGGTTGCTGTCCAGCAACGTTGCCGGCGCGCTCCCGTAATATGCATCTACCTGGGCCTCGCACACCGGCAAATTGACGGTGAGCATCGCTGTGGAGCTTGCTCCCACCGTGGTGGAAGTGCTGCTGACCAGCTGCTGCGTAGAGAGCCAGTGCAGCTGCCCCGGTCCCACAAACATTTTGTACGACGCAAGACTGATCGGTGCGGTGCACCGAGTGCCGTTCGTTATGGTGAACGACGCAGTGCTGGTGCCCGTTGTGATCGGGTTCCAACTGATGGTACCGCTCGCGACGGCCGCTTCGAACTGGCTGGCCGAAAGAGAACAAGGGGCGACTGTATTCGCCGCCACCGATACCGACACGCTCGAACTGTTGTTCGCGTGGTTCGGATCGGTCGTGCTAGCAGATACGGTCGCGGTGTTCCACAATGTGGAGCTTGCGGTACCCACCTTCGCCGTTGCGGCGAGCGCGAGCGTCGCGGTCGAACTTGCCGAGAGGGTGCCGATCGTCCAGGTTCCCGTCGAGCTCGCATAGGAGCCTTCCGACGTGGTCGCTGAAACAAACGTCAATCCTGAGGGCAAGGTATCGGTCGCTACGACATCGGTTGATGTCGCGGGACCGAGGTCGGTTACTGTCACGGTGTAATGCACCGTGCTCCCTTCGGTCGTCGAGGTCACATCGGCAGTCTTGCTGATAGAGAGATCGGCGGAAGGAGTGGTGGGAACCGTACAGAGAGAACCGTTACTGAATGCCCATGCAAGCACGAACGGTACATTCGGATAGCCGTAAGGATTGCTATCCAGCAATGTCGCCGGGGCTTGGCCGTAATAGGCGTCAACCTGGGTCATGCACGGCGCGATGTTCACAACGAACTTCGTTGTCGAACTTGCGGGAAGTGCTGAAGTTGAGGTCGAATCAAAGAGCTGCTGTGTCGAAAGCCAATGTGAGCCTCCAGACGCAACAAACATTTTGTACGACGCCAAGCTGATTGGTGCGGTGCACTGAGTACCGTTCACGATAGTGAACGACGCGGTGCCGCTCGCGTTGTTTACGATAACGCTGCCGATCGTGATCTTGCCATTATTCACGTCAGCCTCAAATTGGCTGGCCGAAAGAGAGCAAGGGGTGGGCGCATTCGCTGCCACCAATACCGACACGCTCGAACTGTTGTTCGCCGTGTTCAGATCGGTCGTGCTGGCGGACACGGTCGCCGTGTTCCACAATGTGGAGCTTGCGGCCGAATTCACGAGCGCTTTGATGTGGAGGGTCGTTACGGCGCTCGGCAAAAGATTGCCGATCGTCCATACTCCCGTCGAGCTCGCGTAGGAGGTGCTGGCCGAAGCCGTTGCATTCTCGAAGGTAAGCTCTGAAGGCAGCACATCGGCGGCAACCACGTTGGTTGACGTTGTGGAAGTGCTGTTATTCGTCACGATGATCGTGTAATCAACCGTGCTCGACACATTCTCCGTGGTCGTTGACGACGGACTCACCGTCTTTACAATCGAAAGATCGGCGGACGGGAGCGTTGAGATGATCGTCACCGGAGAGGGCTGTTGCGTGACAGTCATACTGTCCGTGCAAGCACCACCATCGCTATACGCGAAGGTCGGAGTATATTGGATCGTTCCCGTAGCATTCACCGTCGCGGTGATGGTAAAGGTGATAGCTCCACCCGACCAGGTGCCAGAGTATGGTCCACCGGAAGTCGATGAGGAATCGAACGTCAGTCCGGAAGGCAACGTACCGTCCGCCATAACAATGGTGACAGAAGTTGATGCCGGGACTCCCGCGCCACCGAAGGTGTTGGTGCCAAAGGTGTATACAATGGTATCCCCAACGTGAGGAGTCGCATTATTCACCGAGCCGGAAATATTTCCCGAGAGGGCACAACCCGTTGCCGCGTGCGCGATCGACGTCGAAAGAATACTGCCTCCGGTCAAAAAGACCGAGCCCAGAGCGAATGTGCCGAAAAGTGCCACAATGAGCAGTCTCTTCATCACGTTCCGCTTGGGCGTGAAAAACTTTTGAATGAATGTATTCATTCGATTTTAAGATGTTATTTATTTTTTCGACTCTTTCCTAAAAAAACACAAAAGAGCCTAAAAAATGTATTTGACAAGGTGCTATGGGCACAAAACTAACTCCTATGGTTATACCATAAAGCTAAAAATAATGCAAGGATTGGCTGTTGACATTTAAATTGAGCTATGGTATACATACATCACTCACTGGATGTGCCCAAAAGGGGCCAGTGAAGACAAGAGCAGCCCCTTGTCAATCGGTCAAATATCGGAATAAGGAGATGTTGAGATGAAGACACTTGGAACGTTGTTCGCAATCGTCTTGACGATGTCCCCAGTGGCCATCGTCAACGCCCAAACCAGCAGCCCTGCCGCTGCCACCCCAGTTTCAGCGAGCCCCGATGTTGCGAAGAAGAGCGATCTTCAACGCATGCAGAACGGACTCGAACGGAAAATGGACAAGGCCGCGGCAATGCAATCCGCCCAACTGGCGGAACTGGCTCGGCAACAGGCAGAAGCGCAGCGCAAGGCCGATGCCGCTCTCTCAGCTGAAAAGCTGAACGAGCAGGCGCAGCAACAGGCAGAAGCGCAGCGCAAGGCCGAAGAGGCAGTCGCAGCGGCAACGCAGCGGCACCTGATCATCGGCGGACTCGTCATCTTTGCACTCGTCTGTGTGATCGTCACCATCCTCGTGCTTCGCAAGAAGAAGTCCGAGGGAACCGCAACCCCACTGGTCGCAGAAGCGACAGTTCCGGAAACAAAAATTCCCGACCTGCCGGAAAACGCCAACGGCGAGCAGTTAAACGATCACCTTGCGAAGTATCCCGCATTGCTTGGCACGACACTTCCTTACGTCGCCCTCGTAACAGTACCTGATCCCACGAATCCGCAAGAGAAAATTTCTCGATCGGTTCGCGGTGAGGTACAAAACTTTGGCGCCGCAACGGAAGTCTTCGTATTCGGCACATACCGCAATAAGCGGAAAAGTCGTTACGACGCGGCAAAGCTCCGGGTAGTACAAGAGTTACAGGGTATTCATCAAGTTGCATAACATCGACCGATCGAACTTCGATCTATCCCCTTCAAAAGTGTGAATTTGTGAAATGGGCCGTGTCCTTAGTAAAAGGGACGGTGTCAAGAAACAAATAATCGCTCGTTGAGGCGCAGTTGGTATTTTCTTTTTTCGAAACGTGAAATGGGCCGTGTCCTTAGTAAAAGGGACGGTGTCAAGAAACGTGCGAGAAAAAAGAAAATAGAAGACTGCTAGAATCCAAGTACATCGGAGAGGAGATTACGGTGAAAAAGTTCACGTTGAACCGAGTGGTCCTCATGACCCTCGTCGCCCTTCTTCTTTCTGTAGGATTCTCCCCTCGTCGGGCGCATGCTATGACGAAGGAGAACACTTCAGGAATGTACACTGTCGTTGCTGGCGATACGCTTTCGCAGATCGTCACCGACCAGTGTGGAAAGACTTCCCTCTGGAAGTCGGTAGCAGCAGACAACAATCTCAGCACTCCCTATCGCATCTTTGCGAACCGGACGGTGCTGAAGATCTCGTGTGCTCACCCGACGACTCCAGTGGCAAAAACCGGTGCGGCAACGCATCGGACGGAATTACCCGCGGTTGTTTCTACGACTATGCCACCCCAGGGTTTGAGTAAGACTCCGAAGGCGGACATAGCTACGGAGACTTTGCCGGTAACGGTAGAGTTTGCCGAAGAAGCGATTGTCACGGAATTCCCGCTGACAGGCATGGACTTCCCAATCCCGGAAACAGTAGCGTCGGAAGCACCGCCTCCTGCGCCAACCAGCGCAAAGACCGAAAAGACGAACCAGGCAAAGATCAGCAGCTATCAATTCGTGGCAAGCGGTTCCGATCTCCATGGCCAACTCCAGACCCAGCTCGTCCTCTTTAACTCGGAGGAAGAGAAACGGCTTGGATTACCCATCGAACGGATCGACCTCAAACCATCGCTCGCGGTTCCCGCACGCGATGGCAATACGGCCGTATTCGTCCGCCTCAAGAAAATTCCCGCACAGCCGTGCGTGCTACTCATCGGAGGGATCAACACTCCCGTCGATTGCACACGGATACAGGCATACAGCGGGAAAATTCCCGGAACGCACGTAGGCGCACGGATCATGGCATCGATCGTTAAAATGGGAGGTCCAGCCGGAATTTCATTCCTCGCCGGCGGTCCTGTCGCTGCGGGCATCGTAGTAGGAGTCCCGCAACTCATCCATCTTGGTATTGCGTTACGTGAGAAATCTCAGGAACGCAAATCGGCGGCGACACAAAAGGCTGTCGATAAATCGAAACTCGCCCTTTATCGGGCCAGCCTAGAGAGCGACGCGCTAAGCAACGCTCTTCCGAAGAAGGAGTTACTGCAATGAGACACGCACTCAGA
This sequence comes from Minisyncoccia bacterium, assembly GCA_050015515.1. Classification (GTDB taxonomy): domain Bacteria; phylum Patescibacteriota; class Minisyncoccia; order UBA6257; family 2-01-FULL-56-20; genus JAKAGE01. Next base: position 4,462 of record JBEKBG010000009.1, on the reverse strand, counting down.
GCTTCGGCAGTAATCATTGGATTACTGTTGCCGCTGGCGGTATTTTGCCAGCAACCCACAACCGATACCTGCACTCAATCACAGCCGACAATCAACTGCTGTAAGCCGCTGTGCGCCCCGCCGCCCAAGATCGTCTATCGGACGAAAACGGTGGTGGTGCATGACGCGCCTCCGGCGCCTGTAGCTCCCACACCCGCACCTGCAGTACCTATCACCATCAATGTTCCTCCGACGGATCTTTCTCCGCTGGCGGCATCGCTCAGCCTCTTGGCTAATGCAAAGATGAACGAGACCCATACCCTCGAGAACCTCGGGGACGTGGACTCGAACACCCGTGCGGATCTGGCAGAACAGTATGCCAACGCCCGCATCAAAGTAACGCTGGCGCAAGCTACCCTCACCGAATCACAGGCAAACCTCAACAACGCAGATGTAAAGTTTACCAACACAAAGAGGAAGTCGTATGTCGTCCTCCGTGTGCTGGATGATCTTTCCGGCGTTGCAGGAAGCTACTTGGGCGCTACGAGGATCAGCAGCACGATCACTCAAGGCAGCGTGAGTGGTGGTAACAATACCAGTGGTCCCGTGTCCGTCAGCTCGAACAACGCAAACAACTCCGCAGGCGGCGCCGGTGGTAGCAATAGCACCAGTGTCAACGCGGCAGGCGGCGCCGGTGGCAATTCCACCAATACCGTCAGCTCAACCTCGAAGGGTGGGAACGTCACTGGATCCGGAAATTCTAGCAACAGCAATTCGACCAGCTCTACGGGCGGAAGCGTTGTCGGATCCGGAAACTCCAGCAACAGCAATAGTAACGTCGCAAAAGGTGGCGCCGCTAGCAACAGCAACTCCAACACCGCATTGGGCGGTGCCGCGACCAATAACAATTCGAACTCGAATAGCAACAAGAACACCGCACAAGGTGGCGCTGGTGGGAGCGGAGGCACAGGCGGACAAGGCGGCGCCGGAGGGAACAGTTCCTCAAGCGCAGCCGGCGGACAGGGTGGCAACTCCAACGCAACCGGTGGTACTGGTGGGAACTCCTCATCCAGTGCGGCTGGCGGCAATGCTCAAGGCGGCAATGCCAATGCAGCCGGTGGAAATTCTTCCTCCAGCGCGACCGGAGGCAACTCCAACGCAGCCGGCGGCAATGCAAGTTCAAGTGCCGCGGCAAACCAAACCCAAGGCCAAGGTCAACAACAGACCGCAAGCCCGTCGCAGTCGCAGAGCCAGACGGCCAATCCGACGGCCACCGGTGGTGATCAAAGTCAAAGTCAGACGACACCACAGTAGTCAGACAGCAGTTCTTTCCAATGCAAAACAGCAGACCCCGATCGCCAACCAGCGAAAGGGGTCTTTTTTATCTATTTTTTAATTTGCCGTTGCCCCATCCGCCACCTGCAATGCGAAACTGAACGTGCTTCCCTTCCCCTCTTCCGACACAACCGCGATCGTGCCGCCCATCTTTTCTATTATTTCCTTGACGATGAAAAGCCCGAGACCGGTGCCGACGATGTCCTTCGTCTTATCCGTCTGCACGCGATAGAATTTTTGGAATAATTTTTCTTGCGCAACGGCCGACATGCCGATGCCGGTGTCCGCAATACGCGTGACGAGGACGCTGCCCGTGGCCGGCGCGATCTCATGTGAAATCGTGATCGTTCCCGCGCCGCCCATATACTTGATAGCGTTGCCGACGAGATTCACCATCACTTCTTTTATGCGATCGGCGTCGGCGAGGACTTGTGGCAACGGCGTGCCATCCGGCAATGTAGTGACGTAATTCATCGTGACACTTTTCTCGTCCGCGAGCGACTTCAATTCATCCAACGTGGAACTGATCGCCGGGGCAATGTCGACAGGCGCTACTTTGATAGTAAGCCGCCCCGCCTGCGAGCGCGCCACTTCGAGCAGGTCGTTCACCAGCTGGACGAGCCGCTGATCGGACGCGATCACTTTTTTGATGAACGCGCGTGTGGCGTCCGGGATTGCGCCCGTCGTGCCGTCCAATATCAATTCCAAATATCCTTTCATCGCGGCAACCGGCGTGCGCAGCTCGTGCGCGGCGATGAATACGAATTCGTCCTTCAATTGCTCCAATTGTTTGAGCCCCATCACCATGTCGTTGAAGGAATCGCCGAGCTCTTCCAGCTCGTCGCCGGTCGTGATGCTCACACCTTCATTGAACTTTCCCTGTGCCACGCGCGCGGTGCCCTCCTCTAATTTTTCGATCGGCCGCACGATGATGAGCGCGAGAGCGATGCCGAGCAGCAGCACGAGCACAAGTACGACGAGCAGCATGATCGCATCGCGCAGGAGCAACGCATTGATCACCGCATCGGCCTCCGACGTCGGCCACTCGGCGACGAGTCCCCAATTCTGGGCGCCCTCGGCGAGCGGCGCGCCCGCGGCGACCACTTCGCTCCCAAAGATATTTTTATACCGCATCTGCGTCGCGGGCGTGAGTGCGGGCGCGCCGCCGATAACTTTCTGCACCATCGGCATGTGCGCGACAGTGGAACTACCAATATCGCCCGACAGGTCCCCGCCGCCGGCGATGAGCGCGCCGCTCTGGTCCACTATATAGAGATAGCCGGTATTGCCGATCGTCGCCGAGGCGACGATGGTCTGCAGGTCGCCGAGCGACGCGACGCCGGATATGACGCCGATGACCTCACCGGTGCCGTCCTTGACGGGCGAAGCGAAGGTGACGACCGGCACTCCGTTCGCGAACGTGACCGGACCGAGATATCGATTCCCCGCCTTCGCCGTCTGGAACGCAGGCGACGCAATCACGTTCTGCAACGATGAGGACGGAACTCCCGAAAGATCGTTGCGATCGGCGGCGGACGTCTCTTGCCCCGCAAGGTTCACATATGCCTCCGACCGCAGAAACGGCAGCATATTGAGCGTCTGGCTCAGCACGTATTCCTGCGCGGGAATGGACGACGTTGCAAAGATATTCCCGCCATAGGGGATCTCCACGCTCGTTTGAGTCAGAATGCTGTTATCGATGAACGATTGTATGTTGCTTTGTGTCTGCGTCACCGTCGCCGCTTCGAGCTTTGCCACATCGTCGCGATGCGAGCTCGTGACAACGTAGTACGTGAGCGCCACCGCCGCGACGAGTGGTACGATGCCGATGAGCGCCATAAAGAGGAATATCTTATTGCGCAGCTTGCCCTTGAAGGTCCGCGTGGCCATTTCCTTTATTGTAGTACACTTTACGAAAATCGCGCGGGATGTGCGATTTGCGAAACGCCGCGCGCTCGTGTATCGTTTTTATGTTCTACGTTCGCCGCCAGTGACAGCGGCGCGCGCGGGTATGGTTCAGTGGCAGAACGCGACCTTCCCAAGGTTGAGACACGGGTTCGATTCCCGTTACCCGCTCCCCTATCTTTAGATATATTTTATCGGGCTTGAGGAGATACCCTTAATGGGAATCGAACTTCAGGCCCGTTTCCCGTTGATGCGATGTGCCTCTATTCCCGCAACCGCATTACAAACACAACGCGACGTCCAATTATCTTTTCAACTTGCTCCGGCGAAAGATTAAGTTTTTGCGGTGATACAAGCTCATCGGCTATTTCCTTAAAATTGTGTATCTCCACGCTAAAGCCCAAGTCCTCAAAGAACTTCTGAGCCGCCTCCACGCTTTCAAAATTGTTTTTTGAAAAATCAATCCCCGTCAGCCGCTCAACGTTGGCGTTCTGCCCCTTCATTCTTTCGTCGCCACCGAACGAATCCAGTGACTGCGTAGATATATCGGGTGTTATCCAAGTACCGCCAAAACGTTCCAGCAACGCATGGATACTTTGCGCCAGTTTTGTTTTTTCCTCAAAACTCAGATAGCGGAGCAACCCTTCGTTGATGACGTTTATCGGTTCTTGCTTAAAATGTTTCACCGCCCGTTCCAAATCGCCCATTTCAGTGGCGTTGCCTTCCTCTAAATGCAAATTCTCCTGTTTGGGAATCTTTGACTGCCCAATCAGTTTTTCAAGGATGGCCCTTTTTTCATTTGTGACACCGGGCAAGTCCAATTCGACATACTGTATGGACGGGTCCTGCGCCATCTCAATGCCCCGCGGGGAGAATCCTGCGGCGATTTCAAGAACTTGATTTGTTTTATTTTCGGCCAAAAGACGATTTGTCAGCTTGTATCGCGCCTCGAACATTGGCGTGATTTCCGGAAGCCGCAAACTTTCCAGGACTGCGAGTTCTTCAGCAGACCGCGTCCGATGCACAATCTCTTGAAGTTCACCAAAAATTTCCGTTGAATATGGGATGTCCGATAACGTTCTGCGATACGCGACACCCAATGCCGTTGGGCTTATCTTTTCGTGTCTATCTTTTTTTTCGGGTTTTTTTTCTAAGAAATCCATAGTTTTTCCTATTATAACTAAGATTTAGACGACCCCTCCAAATCTCTCCTGCTCGCCGCTAGCAACCAGTGGATAAACCA
>JBEKBG010000008.1:0-30773 GCA_050015515.1 Minisyncoccia bacterium | reverse complement strand
GGCGGCATGCACCTTACCGGCTTTCGCTCCGCGCTCACGCGAACGCTCAATAATTTTGCGCGTGCGGAAGGATACTTAAAAGAGAAAGAGGAAAATTTAACCGCCGACGATGTCCGCGAGGGATTGATCGCCGTGCTTTCGGTCAAGCTCCGAGATCCGCAGTTCGAGGGCCAGACGAAGGCCAAACTCGGTAATCCAGAAGCGCGCACCGCGACGGAAGCGGTAGTCAACGAGGCGCTCAAAGAGTTTTTAGAAAAACACCCACAGGAGGGCAAGACGATCATCCAGAAAGTTATTTTGACCTCAAAGGCGCGGCTCGCGGCAAAGGCGGCGCGCGAAACAGTGTTGCGCAAGGGCGCGTTCGAAGGGCTGACGCTCCCAGGCAAACTCGCCGACTGCACATCCAAGATCGCGGCAGAATCGGAGCTATTTATAGTAGAGGGAGATTCCGCAGGCGGCACGGCAAAGCAGGGCCGCAACCGCCATACGCAGGCGATCCTTCCGTTGCGTGGTAAGCCGCTCAACGTGGAGCGTGCACGTTTGGACAAGATGCTCGCGAACGCGGAGGTTCGCTCGCTCGTCATCGCGATCGGCACTGCCATTGGCGAGGAGTTCGATCTGGAGAAATTGCGCTATCACAAGATCATCATCATGACGGATGCCGACGTTGACGGCGCGCACATCCGCACGCTTCTGCTCACATTGTTCTATCGCTATTTCCGCGGAGTGGTTGATGGCGGATACGTGTACATTGCCCAGCCGCCGCTTTATCGCATCCAGCTTGGTAAAAATATTCGCTATGCGTTCTCGGATGAGGAGAAAGATAAAGTTATCGCGGAGATGCAGAACCTGGCGCCGGTCACCGGCAAGGCGGCAAAGATGGGCGCGGCGAAGAAAAAAGTAGAGAACGCCGCCACGGCGGGCGAGGACGAAGAAGGCGCGGAGGAATCGCCGGAAGGCGTCACTGAAGGGCAGGGCGACGGGAAGCGCCAGCCGAACATCCAGCGCTACAAAGGTCTCGGCGAAATGAACGCCGAACAGCTTTGGGAGACCACCATGAATCCGGAGGGTCGTTTGATGAAGCAGGTGATGGTAGAGGACGCCGAGAAAGCCGACAAGCTTTTCGATACGCTCATGGGCGACGCCGTGGAGCCGCGCAAAATATTTATTCAAACGCATGCTGCGACCGTGAAGAATCTAGATGTGCAGGCGTAGGCAGTATGGGGTTTCGAAGAGACAGAATAAAATCGCCCAGCGGCGATTTTTTCTTGGCGCTCGTCCCGCTCGCCGAAAACAAACATAAGTTTTCGGACCATGCCGAGCGGGACTCCGCGATTCTCTTCGAAACCCCATACTGCCTACGCCTGCACATTATCCGAATTCCTCCCTCTCCGCTATTGACAATGTGAAATAAACAATCTATAACACCCTTGGAACTACAAGGGGGATTTTATGGATCCAGAAGTTAGAAAAAGACTTTCGGGCATTGAACTCACGTTCGCTCAGCTCACAACATCTCTGCAGGATATTGTGGACAGCGTTGACGAACATTTTAAGGCACTCCCCGCCGAAACCCGTTATGAAACGGTTTTTATTACGGGACCCACATTGGTTCCCGATGCGGAAGTTATTGACGTGGGATTTCGGAAGGAAGATGGCTGGTGGCCCTGGGATGAACCACATCGCCTGAGGGCATCTTATAGCCTGGCGCAGATCTTGCAGACGACTCAATCGCGGGGAAACCGAGACCTGACCAAGATGCGGCTAATCATCCCCAAAGGACAGCCAAGCACGCTTATCCTTTGTGCAGATGAATGAGCCCAGTCTCGGCAAACTTAGCTGAAAGCGGCGTTCTCTTTGCGGGAGCGTCGCCTTTTCTTTTCATAATTTTATTCGAACATCGTCCCACACTGCCCGCTCGTGATCATTAAAAAATTATTAAATCGTTTTTGACTTTTTGTTTGCAACGACTAGAATGATAGTCGAAGCGAAGATCTGCCGAGGTGGTGGATTAAAATCTTCGATTGCTACATAAACAGCCCTCCAAAAGGGGCTGTTTATGTTTTAGATAGTTTTAATGCTATTTTTGCTAGCATGATTTTGCCGGTGGTGATGGGTCCGTCATTTATGCTGGTAGGACTTCGCTTTTAGCAATCGAAGAAAGCGGGTTCGAATCCCGCCGGATCCACCGGCGCGCCCGGGCTGTGTTCAATCATGGTCCGGGCGCGTGCCCCGGACCAGACCTGCCCTCGGTTTTATTTTTATCACGCTAGCCAAGAGAGGGGAGGCACCCTCCAACCATCCCGTAGGGTGAGCCCGGTTGGAGGGTGCCTCCCCTCTCTTGGCTAGCCAGTTGACGTTTTGTCCGCTTGGATGCTATACTCTTCTTACCTCCAGCCGCGAGTATAGCGGTATTTTAATTGAGAAAAAACAGCAAACGATGTTTTCCTGGATAAAAAAATTCTTCAGTGAGGCGTTGACGGAACTGCGTCACGTCAACTGGCCGACGCGCAAGGAGGCGACTCGGCTCACTCTTATCGTTATCGGGATCGCCGCCGGACTCGCGATCTTTTTGGGCGCCTTCGATTATCTTTTCTCTTTCTTGATAAAGAATTTTATTTTGCAGTAATATAAAAGAGCTATGGCATTGAATCATCCAACTTCAGGGACGCAGAACGAAAAACCGGTGGTGCGCCAGTGGTATGCCGTGCAAACGTATTCGGGCTACGAGGAAGCGGTCTCGCGTTACCTTAAGCAGCGCGTGGAATCGCTCGCTATGGGAGATAAGATCTTTAATATTCTCGTGCCGAAGGAGAAGAAGATAAAAGTGAAGGCGGGCAAGCGCACGACGGTAGAGGAGAAGATCTATCCGGGCTACGTCTTGGTTGAAATGATCTTGACGGAGGATTCGTGGTACGTGGTGCGCAATACGCCGCGCGTGACCGGCTTTGTCGGTCCCGACAACACGACGCCGACGCCGCTCTCCAAGGACGAGGTGGATTTCCTCCTCGCGCGCACCGGCGAGGGAGACAAGAAGATGATCATTGACTTAAAGGTGGGCGATCTGGTAAAAATAACCGACGGTCCCTTCAAGGAATACGATGGTAAGATCTCCGAAGTGAACGAAGAGAAGGGCAGCATTAAAGTGCTGGTGCCCATCTTCGGCCGGGATACCGCGGTCGAACTGGATTCGTTGCAAGTAAGGAAAGTATAAAAAATCAAGTTATCTATCATTCATCATGGCAATCCCAACATCGCAGCAGTGCTTCTTCTGCTCACAGAACCTAAAAAATATCGACTATAAAGAAATCGACCTTTTGCGCCGGTTTGTTTCGAGCCAGGCAAAGATCATCGACCCGCGTCACACGCACATCTGCGCAAAGCATCAGCGCAAGCTCGCGATCGCGATCAAGCAGGCGAGGTTCATGGGACTGCTTCCGTACGTCCGCAAATAGGGCACTCTATAGACACATAGGTTTTTCTTTGGTATATTCCTCGTGTAAAAGGAGGCTCTTTGAGATGCGGGAAAAACTTGGAGTAGATGTTGGCGGTGTCATCATCGATAGCGTAAAAAATGATGGTACGGACACGTCATTTCTCACCGATCATTACCTCAGCACTACGGCGGTGGATGGCGCGTTCGATGCGTTACGCTTGCTCGTAGATGAACGTTTTGGGGAGGACGTATTCATTGTTTCCAAGTGCGGTCCGCTTGTGGAGAAGAAGACGCGCGAGTGGTTCGTACATCATTAGTTCTACGAGCGCACCGGAATCCACGAAGCGAACATCCGTTTCTGTCGTAGGCGCATCGACAAGGCGCCCATCTGCAGGGAGCTCGGCGTCACCCATTTTGTCGACGACAAGTTGGTGGTGCTCCTCGAGGTGATGGAAGTGGTGCCGCACTCCTATCTCTTTGGTGCGACGCCGGAGTCGGCCGGTCATGTCAATCGGCACCTTCCCTCCAAAATTACCCCTGTCGCCAACTGGAACGATGTGCTTTCGTATCTCGTCCCGGAACAGGGATGATGGTGCGTCAACATAAAAACCGGGGCGCGTTGTAACGATGCGTCCCTTTTATTTCCCCCATGCTATAATCTAGGAATATGTTTTTGCTCAATCAGACGCTCTTCCCGTTCTTTTACGCCGCCGGGCATCATAATGCGTTTTCTGATGTGCTTGCGATATTCTTTGCGGAGTGGTTGCCGTACCTGCTCGTACTCGCGTTCCTTGTGCTCGTGTATTACCAAAAGGGATGGCGGCGGAAAGTGTATCTGTTTTGCGAGGCGGCACTTGCGATCATCCTCGCTCGCGGGATTGTGACGACGGCGATCCAGTGCTTCTACCACGAACCGCGCCCGTTCTCGTTCTATAACTTTACGCCGCTCATCAGCGAGACCGGATGGTCGTTCCCGTCGGCGCACGCTGCGTGGTTCTTTGCGCTCGCGCTCGTGATTTGGTTTGCCAACCGCAAGTGGGGATGGTGGTTCTTTGCGCTGGCCGTGCTGATGGGCCTCGCGCGGATCTACGCCGGCGTGCACTGGCCGATGGATGTGGTGGGAGGGGCGGCAGTGGGGTTGTTGTGCGCATGGTTCGTGCACTGGCTTTTGAGGGGGAGCAGGAAGGGTTTGGATGGAGCATAATACAAAAGTGGCAAAGCTCGAATTTCCAAAAGGATTTCTCTGGGGCGCCGCGACCGCAGCTCATCAAGTGGAGGGCGACACACACAACAATTGGAGCGAGTGGGAAATGTCACCTGCGCGACTGGCGCAACTGGAAAAGGATGGGCTGATTAAAAAATATAGCCGCGAGAATTTTATTTCGGGCGCGACGGCGGATCACTATCATCGCTATCGCGAGGACTTTGCGCTCGCGCGTTCGCTTAGCCATAACGCCACGCGCATTTCGATTGAATGGTCGCGCGTGGAGCCGGAGGAGGGGAAATTCGACGCGGCGGCGATCGCGCACTACCGCGACGTCATCGCCGCGATCCGTGCGAACGGCATGGAACCGTTCGTCACGCTGTGGCATTGGACGGTGCCACTCTGGTTCCGCGACAAGCACGAGTTTGAAAGGCGCGGCAATATCCACTACTTCGTCCGCTTTGCGGAAAAGATGGCGGCTGAATTGCCGGACGTGAAGTTTTGGATCACGCTCAACGAGCCGGAGGTCTACGCAAGCGGGCACTATCTGCGCGGTGAGAAACCGCCGCAGGAAAAGGACCCGTTTCTCGCGCTCGCGGTATACGAAAATCTCATCCGCGCTCATCGCGCGGCATATCGCGCGATAAAAACGATCCGTTCCACCGCACAGGTCGGCATCGCAAAACATAATATTTGGTACGAGGCATATCAGAGCCGCGCGTGGAATCAATTTCTAAAGCGCATTGCAGATTGGATGTTCAATTTTTATTTTTTAAATCACATAAAAGACGCGCAGGATTTCATCGGCCTCAATCATTATTTTCATAATCGCATCGACGGATGGTTCGGCAAGAACAAGAACGCGCGGACGAGCGATATGGGGTGGGAGTTGTATCCCGAGGCGATCTATCATGTGCTCGTTGATCTAAAAAAATATCGCGTGCCGGTCTACGTCACCGAGAACGGCCTGGCGGATGCGAGCGACGCGCAGCGCGAATGGTTCCTGCGCGAGACGCTCGCGAACGTGCATCGCGCGATCTATGGGAGCACCGGGAGCGATGGCTGCGACGGCGGCGTGGACGTGCGGGGTTATCTGCACTGGTCGCTCATGGACAACTTCGAATGGCAGTACGGCTTCTGGCCGCGCTTCGGTCTGATCGAGATCGACTACGCCACGCAGGCGCGGAAGCCGCGCGGGTCGGCGCTGTTCTATAAAAAGGTGTGCGAGGAGAACGGGGTGGAGCTATAATACATTTATGAAAACAATTCTTTATATGGGCATCTCCATAAACGGTTACATCGCAAAGAGCGATGGCAATTCGGAGTGGACCTCAAAAGAAGATTTGCAAGGGTTTTATGGGCAGAGTAAAAAAACGGGCAATATTGTGATGGGCAAGAACACTTATAAAGCAGCTTCGCAATACGGATACTTTCCATTTCCCGACGCGGTTAATGTCGTCGTTTCTCACGAAGCGATAGAAAACAAATGGGGAGAGAATATTATCATCACTGATGGATCGCCGGAAGGAATCTTGAAGCTATTGGAGAAAAAAGGATTTGAAACGGCATTTCTCGCGGGCGGCGGTCAGCTAAATAGCTCTTTTGCCCGCGAACATCTAATCGATGAGATATATATCGATGTTGAGCCATTAGCTATCGGGAAGGGGACCCCCATATTTGCCGAGTCTGATTTTGAACTCGAACTAAAGTTAATTGATGTGAGGAAATTAAATTCCGATACGGTGCAATTGCACTATGAGGTGGTGAAGTGACCTACCCTCCAAACCCCGTCTGCATCTCGTACAAGCCGCGATAGATCCCGCCTGGCACTTTGACCAGCGCAGCATGCGTGCCCTGTTCCACGATCGCGCCGTCTTTTAACACCAATATTAGATCCACCTCCCGCACGGTCGAGAGACGGTGCGCGATGATGAACGTGGTGCGCCCGGCCATCAATTTTTCCAAAGACGCCTTAATAAGGTGCTCGGACTTCGCGTCGAGCGCCGAGGTGGGCTCATCCAAGACCAAAATATCCGGGCTGCGCAGGAAGGCGCGCGCAAGCGCGATGCGTTGCTTCTGCCCGATGGAGAGCTTGACGCCGCGCCAGCCGACGATCGTTTTATACTTCTTTGGAAACGCCTCGATGAAATCCTGCGCGTAGGCCTCGCGGCACGCGCTTACCATCTCGTCGGTCGTCTTATCGGGATTGCCGTAGCGGATGTTCGCCTCGATCGTGTCGTTGAAGAGCGTTGGCTCCTGTGGCACGATGCCGATGCGCGAGCGGTAATTGCGCAGGTTCATCTTTTTTATATCGATCCCGTCCACGAGCACGTGCCCTTTCTGCGCAAAGTAGAATCCGGAGAGCAGATCTATAATAGTGGTTTTCCCAACGCCGGATTCGCCGACGAGTGCGATCTTTTGTCCGGCGAGCGCATGGAACGAGATGCCTTTCAAAGTTTCATTGTTGCTCTTGTACGCAAAACGGACATCGCGGAACTCAACATCACCGGTCAGCGTGGCGGGGGAGACGCCGCCGGTCGGCGTGTAGTTCTCGATCGGCGTCGAGAGCAACTTATCCGAACGGACGATCGCGACGAGCCCGTTCTGGATCGTCTGCCACTGTTGGCCGAGCAGGACGAACGGGCCGAGGATCATAGCCGCGTATCCGTTGAACGCTACAAGGCCGCCAGGCGTCAAAGTCCCGTTCCGCACAAAAAATATAGAGATGATAAAAATAGAAAGTTGGGTCAGCGACACCAACATTTTTTGCAAGAACGTGAGGCGCGCGAAGATGGTATTCATATCCACCCAGAACTGTGCGGCGCGATTGATGAAGTTGTTGCGGATCTTCTTCCGCTCCTGCTTTTCCGTTGCCGCCTGCTTGATCTCGCGGATGTTGCCGAGCGCGTCGTGTGCGTCGCCGTACGCGCGGTTCCACGCGCGATGCATCTTTTTTTGGAGTCCGGAAAGCCGTGGCACCGCGTTCCAGAGAATGCCGGCATAGATGACGATCGCCGCAAGGAGCACCATCGTGAGCTGCCAGTTCATAAAGAATGTGATGATGAGCGCGACGCCGATGCTCAAAAAGCTCGGCAATAAAGTGAGCAGTACGTTGCCAACGATCTGGTCCATCCAGTTCGCCGCGCGATTGATGCGGTCGCTCGTGTCGCCCTGCTTCTGCATGGTATGGAACGCGAGCGGCATCTCGAACAATTTACTGAATCCCTCTGCGGTGTATTCGGCCTGGAGCACAGTGCTCAGCTTATCGTTTTGGAATCCGCTCCACCAGCCAATGACGTTGCTCGAGAGTTGCAATATGCCCCAGATCACAAGCAATGTTATAAAAGGCATCAGCACCGCCAACGGGTTCTGGGAAATTTTAATGATCGCGTCGAAAATTTTTCCCGAAACGAGCGGCACGAACGCGTTCGCCGTCGCGTTCAGCAACCCAAAAATACTCAACCAGATGAGTATTTTCTTGTATGGGCGCAGCTGCTTTGCAATGATCGCCGAGCCAGTAAAAAATGTATCCCGGTTGATGCCGGATTTAGAGGAGGATGCCATGAGATTTATATTTTAACACAAACCGACACCCGTGTAACGGGCAGTATGCCAACAAAGTTACTTCTCCGCGGCATTTTTTGCCTCCGGCTGGACGCTCGTGCAGTACGCGCAGCGGTGCGCTTTGGCTGGAATGCTGCTCAGGCATTCGGGGCACACCTTCGTGGTTGCCTCCGGCGGGGGCCCCTTGTGCATGTCGCTCAGCTTGTTGATCGGGACGACCACAACGAAGTAAACCGTCGCGGCGGTGATCAGGAACGAGATGAGGTTATTAAGGAAGTCGCCGTACAGGAACTGGCTGCCGTGAATGGTAAAGGAAAAGTTTGAAAAGTTGGGCTGTTTGACTATGGCGGCGATGAGCGGCGTCATCAGGTCCTTTACGAGCGAAGAGATGACGCTGTTGAACGCCGCGCCGATCATGATGCCGACCGCAAGGTCGATCACACTCCCGCGCAGGATGAACTGCTTGAACCCGTTTAATATATTTTTCATAGTGCCGGAGCTGCCTTTTCCCGTGTCGATTTTCGTATTGCGTGCATTTTCTTGATCATATAATATCCAATCGGCAAAATAATGATGACGCCGAGCGTATAGTATTCAAGATATGTCCCGGAATGGCGCACCGCACGACCCAGATAGTAGCCGATGAGCAGGAGCGCGGTGGAGCGAACAGCGTTCATCGGGGTGATATATTCCAAAAATTTTTGATAGGCCATCTTTGAGGCGCCTGCGGCGATGAGGAAGAGCGATCCCACGCCGTACGACGCTTTGCTAACCAGCAATGTCTTCCCGGGATGTTTCTCAAAATGCTGTTCCACCTTTTCCAGCCGCTCTGGTGACACATGAAGGAATTTTATCCGTTCAATGAATCGTCGCCCGCGGCTCCCGAGCCAGAAATAAAAAGAATCGGAGATCAGGTCTCCGGCAAACACTACCAAAAGAGTGGGGATGAAACTTAAGATGCCGAGCGATATGAGGAACCCCGACACCATGGTGATGATGGGGCCTTCGAGTGTGGCGATCGGAAAGATGATCGCATACTTATATTGAATAATGAACCGGAAAAGTTGCCGTGACACCAGAGTATTTTACCGCAACGCCAGGTTCTGGTCGAGAATGACGATCTGCGCATGCTGGATACCGAAGTTGATCGCCTGGCTACTGTTTGGCATCCATATATCCACGCGGCCGGCAAATTTTGAGCTCGTGCGGTCTTCCACGGTAAAGATCTTATTACCAAAGAGCGCCGGTATCTCTATTTGGGTGCCAAAAGGAAGGAAGTTGGCCGCCACGACGCCGTCGCTTACCATGCCGCCCGAGGCGGTGATGAGGGGATGGTCGGACGTCTCATCCGGGTCGCTGGTATAGGCGGTTACCCAGACAGTCTTGGTGTTGGGGGCAATTGCCGGCAGGACTGACGTTGCCGCTACGGCTGAAGGAGCCGTAAAATCCGTACTTTGCGGATGGGGGATGGCGGTGTCAGCCTGAATGGCTATCGGGTACGCCAAAAGCGCCACGACCACCAAAACCTTCAGGGATTTGCTTACTTTCCCAATAAAATAGCCCCTCGCGGGGCGTATGTTAGTACTCATTTAGTTGTACTTCCATACTAGCAGACCCCACCCCAAAAGTCAATCGGGCGGCAAGGGAAGGGCCGAAAAGAGCCAAGCACCCTCAGCCCGCAGTTTTTATGATTTTTTAAGGAAATCCTGGACTATTTCGCGTACTTCGGCAGCATTTTCGGCATCCATCAATCGCATGCGGAGCTCTTTTTCTCCCGGCGTATAGGACTTATAGTGCTTTTTCATGATATCGAAGTTTTTAATGCGGCCGCCTTGGCTGATCGGCTTGGAGTTGTCGCTCCGATAGAGCTTTTCAAAGAGCTCGGTGTGGATGACTAGGCGTTCGAGCCGCTCTTTGACGTCCGGCATTTGGTCGGAGAAGAACCATGGGTTGCCAAAGACACCGGCGCCGACCATTACCCCATCCATACCAGACGCTTTGGTTTTAGCGCGGGCATCTTCCGGCGAGCGGACGTCGCCGTTGCCCAAAAGCACGGTTTTCGGGGAGATTTTATCGCGTAGCGCTACTATTTGCGGCGCCAACTCCCAATGCGCGGGCACGTCGGACATCTCGGCGCGGGTGCGGAGGTGAACGGTCAGCGCCGCGGGCTGCTCTTCTAATAACGCCGTGATCCACGCTTCGAGTTCGGCGGTTTTGCTGTAGCCAAGCCGGGTTTTTACGGAGACGGGCAAGGCGGCAGCGCCTTTTTTGAGCGATCGGATAATTTGCTTTGCCCGCGCCGGGTCTTTGATGAGCGCCGCACCGCCGCCGGACTTTTCCACGCCGCGATCGGGGCAGCCCATATTGATGTCAACGCCGTCGAAACCAAGCTCTTTGATGAGCGGTCCGACCACCTCGAACTGCTCCGGCTTGCCACCGAAGATCTGCGCTACGATCGGGTGTTCGCCCGGACTGAACCAGAGGTCGGGCAAAAGGCGGTCGCGGCCTTTTGAAAGCAACCCCTCCACGCTTACGAACTCCGTCCAGAACACGCTTGGCTTACCGCACTCCACGAACATGCGCCGGAACGCCGCGTCCGTGACGTTTGCCATCGGCGCCATCGCCATGATCGGGCGGGGGAGCTTGCTCCAAAAATTCTTAGGGGTGGTTTTATTGGTCGGTTTTGCGGTAGCCATGGTCGTTCATTAGCATAAGGTAATTTGCCATTCGAATCCAATCCGGCGCGTAAAATAAAAAACGCAGGAGTGTTGAACTCCTGCGCGGTGAATATCTGTTCTTTGACGGGTTATGCGTTGAGATCCCAAAAGTTGGCCAATCCCTTGAGTTTTTTGCCCTCAGAAAGCATTTGAATCACCACCACTTGTTGGACTGGAGGAATAGGTGCGACCTCCATCACCGTATGACCTTCTGCGTCCTTGTAGGATACTCCTACGGCAAATCCGGGGACGACGGTAATTGTCGTTTCGTTGTCCCTGTTTCCATTCTTCTCGTGAGACCACGTGGTGGAATAGAGATAGACGACGGTTTTGCCATCCAGCGTGAGGGTTTGGAGGGAGGAAAACTTATTGCGCTCCCACCCTTCTCGCGTACTGGCTCGGGCGCCTTCATACCCTTTCCCGAGATCGTCGAGCGACAGCACCATCGTGGTTCTCCGGGGAATCGCTTGTGGGTGTGGTCGTGGATGGAAGTGATATGCCAGTGCGCACACTATGAGAATACCTGTCAGGATACCGATGAATTTCTTCACATACGCCTCCCCACGGCTCGTTGTCCGTGCTAGGAGTAGCCTAATGTAAACCTTGTTGTTTTTCAAGGGCTTTTCCAAATCGTTCGAAAATCGTCCAGTCGGGTGCGGGAGATAATATTTTTTTAATGTGTGTATGCTAGGGTGGGTGGATGAAATGGAAATATGCGTGGGTAGTGATATTTTTCACGGGAATAATTTTTTATGTGGCGTGTTTTGTCGTGCCGAAATTTTTTGCTACGAGAAATAAAAATACTGCATCGGTCGGTGGTGCGCTTTCCCTCATCACCGAGCCGGACGATGGCATCGCGCCGGTGCTCACGATGATTAACGGCGCGACGAAATCGGTGGACCTTGTGATGTACGAGTTGGACGATACACAGGTGGAGGCGGCGCTTGTGGCGAACGAGCGCCGTGGCGTGGCGGTGCGGGTGTTGCTCAGCGCCGGATATGATGGCGCGTCATCCACGGTGAACGGGCCAGCGTATAATTTTTTGCTCGCACGTGGCGTGGCGATGCGATGGTCGCCGTCATATTTTTCTCTGACGCATGAAAAGTCGCTCGTTGTGGATGACGCCCGCGCGCTCATCATGACGTTCAACCTGACCTCAAAATATTATGCGACCGGGCGGGACTTTGGGATTGTTGATGGCGATGTGCACGACGTTGCGGCGATGGAACGCACGTTTGGCGATGATTGGCGGGGGAGCGGTGTTAACGATTCGGAAAGAGCATCATTGGGCGGCAACAACGGCGACGCAGGCGACGATCTTGTGTGGAGTCCCGGCTCGGGGCCGGCGCTGATCGCGCTTATTAATGGCGCGACGAAATCGCTCTATGTATACAACGAGGAGATGGCGGACATGGACGTGACGAAGGCGCTCATTGATGCGGCGGAGGGCGGCGTGGCGGTTTATGTGGTGATGACCGGCGCGGACGAGTGGAAGTGGGACTTTGCAGAGCTCGCGACCGCGGGCGTGCACGTGCGCACCTACGCGGACGACGCGAGCGCGCCGCTTTATATTCACGCCAAGATGATCGTGGCGGACGCCGGGAGCGCGTCCGCCCGCGCCTTCGTCGGCTCGGAAAACTTTTCCGCGGCGTCGCTCGGGGAAAACCGCGAGCTGGGGATCATGGTCTCCGATCCGGCAATAATAAATTCACTGGTGAAGACCTTCTCCGCCGACTGGCGCGCGGCGACGCCATTTGCGCGGTGAATGAATCGGGGCGCACGACCTCGATAATTCAACGTGGGGGTCTTTTTCTTATCAGTTCGCAGTTGCTATCTTTTTTGTCACCGATCCTTGGAAAAGTCGGAATGCGGGACGCTTTTCTTTCTCATAGATATACGGAATGCCGATCAGTCTCTTGCAATATGGACATATAAGATTGGGAACTCTTTTTATGGGAACGTTTTGTAATTTCGTAAATTCCTTCGGCGAAGCAATTCGATCGATATACATTCGTTTCAACGGACCGGGGCCGTCTTTCTGATAGAGGGCAATGACGTGGCTGCAATGCTCGCAATGAATTTCAAGTAAGCGGGAATATCCGCCTCGGACTTTTCTATATTTATCATGTTTTAATTGGAGAAGTTTCATGAGGCATGGGTGGTTGAGAACACCATTTAATAATAAAACATTTTCAATAAAAAGGTCGCTACGATAGTAGCGCCTTGTATGCGGAGGCGACAGGATTCGAACCTGTGAGGGGATTTTACTCCCCTAACGGTTTAGCAAACCGCTTCTTTCAGCCACTCAGACACGCCTCCTTTTGCTACTGGTTGAGTGTAGATTATTCTTCGGGTTTTCTCAAGGTATAGTGCCCTTTATCATGTTGAGCCTTGTTTTTTATCCCGATTTTTGCTATAATTTGTTGGAGTTTGGGATTTAATTTCTTTTTAATACTCTCAATTATATTTCTATTTATGCCAAAAGAAACACTCAAAAATATTGCTATAAAAGCCCAAGTTAAGACCCGTCCGCCGATCGTCGTTGTGATGGGCCATGTTGATCACGGCAAGACGACGCTGCTCGATTATATCCGCAAGGCGAAGATTGCCGCGCGCGAGGCGGGTGGCATCACGCAGGCGACTGCCGCGTATGAGATCGCGCGCGATGATCGCAAGATTACTTTTATTGATACGCCCGGACACGAGGCGTTCATTGCCATGCGGTCGCGTGGTGCGCAGGTGGCTGACCTTGCGATCCTCGTCATCGCGGCGGATGAGGGCGTAAAGCCGCAGACCAAGGAAGCGATCAAGATAATAGAGGAGGCGAAGACGCCGTTCATCGTCGCGATCAACAAGGTGGATAAGACCGGCGGCAACTTGGACAAGGCGCGCAACGATCTGATGGCCGCGGGTGTGATGCTCGAAGGCTACGGCGGTCAGATAAGTTACTGCGCCGTTTCCGCAAAGACGGGTGAAGGGGTCGACGCTCTTTTGGATTTGATATTGCTTGCCGCTGATATGGAAAATTTGACGTACGATGCGAGCGCGCCGGCGTCGGGTTTTATTTTGGAAGCAAAGCGTGATCCAAAGCGTGGCATCGAGGCGACGGTCATCGTCAAAAATGGAACGCTCTCGCGCGGCGACGCCGTGCGCACGCGCACCGCTTCCGGCAAGGTCAAGATCTTGGAAGATTTTTTAGGCAATGCGGCATCGGAGCTTGAACCGTCCGCGCCGGCGATCATCATCGGTTTTGAAAAGATTCCACAGGTGGGCGAGGAATTCGCAGTGGGCGAGTTGGCGTCAATGCAGGGGGTGGTGCAGGGTGCGGTGGTATCCGGCTCGGCGAACGGCACGAGCGGCGCTGCCGCAAAAGCCGTGAATCAGATTGCCAAATCAAAACCCAACATGCTTAACTTAATTTTGAAGGCCGGCGATGCCGGATCGCTTGAGGCGCTCTCGGTCGTCTTGCGCGGCATCGATCAAAAGGGCGGCAAGGAGATCAATATAGTGGAGGAAGGCGTGGGCGATATCACGGACGGCGACATCCGCCATGCGATCGCCACGAAGGCGACGATCATCGGTTTCAAAAATCGCGTGGAGAAGGGCGCGAAGGTTTTGGCCGATGCGCAGACGGTGACGGTGATCACGTCGGAGATCGTGTATGATCTCGCAACGGCGGTGGAGGAATATTTCAGCGGCGCGCGCGGGCCGGCGGGAGCGGGGGAGTTGGAAATACTCGCGCTCTTCAATCAGGAGAAACCGCAAAAACAATTGGTGGGCGGCCGCGTGACGAGCGGCACGTTCCACGGGAAGGTTGCGTTTGACATCGTGCGCGGCCATGTCGGCACTGCGCCGGTCGGCAACGGAAAAATTTTGGGTTTACGCGAAAAGAAGAGCGAGATATTCCAGGCGGACAAAGGAAAAGAGATCGGCGTCCTGCTCGACTCGCAGACGATCGTGCAAGTGGGGGATAAATTAGTCATTCGCAAATAACGCGCGATGAATTTCCGCTCCGAGCGGGTGGGAAAACTGATACGCGAGGAACTCTCGAAGATGATCCTCCGCGAAGTGGAGCTTCCCGCGCTCGCGACCATCACCGAGGTGGAGGTGGATAAGAAGTTGGAAGGCGCGCGCGTGAAGGTGAGCGTCCTCCCGGCGTCGGGGGAGAAGGCGGTGCTTGCGGAATTGACCGCTCGCGCCGGATATTTCCAGCATCTCTTACTAAAAAAGATCAATATCAAGCCGATGCCCCGGATCATGTTCGTGATCGACCACGGACTGGAGAACGCCGCGAAAGTTGAAAAATTGCTGGAGCAGGATACTATTAAGGCTCAGGAGGACGGATCGGAGGAATAACGTCCGAGTCCCACGGCCACGTGGTGAAGCAGTAACACAGCCCTCTGCAAAAGGGCGAT
This sequence comes from Minisyncoccia bacterium, assembly GCA_050015515.1. GTDB lineage: Bacteria > Patescibacteriota > Minisyncoccia > UBA6257 > 2-01-FULL-56-20 > JAKAGE01. The sequence goes on along the minus strand of JBEKBG010000008.1, from coordinate 15,437 downwards.
GCGCGGGTGCAATTCCCGCCGTGGCCTCAATAAGAAGACGTTAAAATTTAATATAGTTTTAATGTGCTTCTGGTTTAATTGTTTTATGGTTGATTTTAAAAACATAAAGCAAGAACATTTATGGTATGTTGTTGGACTGATTGCCACTGACGGAAATCTGAGCAGCAATGGTCGGCATATTAATATAACCTCAAAAGACAGAGATTATTTATTCTTAGTAAGAGATGCGCTAGGCTTGCATTGTGAGATAGGAAGGAAAGCAAACGGTAGCATAAGAGAGAAAAAATATTCGGTATTGCAATTTAGCGATGTCATTTTCTATGAATATCTCAAAAGTATCGGACTTTTCCCGAGAAAATCTTTAACCTTAGGGAAATTAACTATCCCGCAGAAATATTTCCCCGACTTCTTCCGTGGCGTTATTGATGGTGATGGTTGTATTTCGACGTGGATACACAAAACTAACGGATATCGGCAATGGTCGCTTTTTATAGTTTCAGCCGCTTCGGTATTTATCTCTTGGTTAAAATTTGAGGCAGAGGATTATTTTGATGTACGGGGGAGATTATATACATCTTTGGATAAGGGTAAGAAAAATCCCATAAATAGATTGAAATTTGGTAAACTTGCAGCGAAGGTTATTATAAATCAAACTTACTATGATGGTGCGCTTTGTCTGGAGCGGAAGGATCTCAAAGGTAAGCTGTGTTTACTTGATCCGAGTCTGATGGTAAATTATGGAGGCGTGATAGGCCCGGGTGCTGCAACTGGTCAGACAGGGTTGACTTAAAATCAACTGACCGCAAGGTCATGTGGGTTCGACCCCCACCCCGGGCACAAAAAAATAAAATGTATCGATGGCAACAAAATACATTCTAATCGGAGGATATCCCCGTAAAGCTCCTGACGGCGGCAAGGCGCTTGCGGAAGAAATGGTAAGGGGATTCAAGGAGCCCTATAAAATTCTCGTATGCTATTTCGCGCGTCCTAAATATCAGTGGAAACTGAATATGGTCGAAGACCGTTTGTTTTTCGGCCATCACTTAAAGGGGGAAAAATTGGAATTTGAAATAGCTCAAGTTGGGACGTTTCGCGATCAAATAAAGTGGGCAGACACTATCTATATACGAGGAGGAAGGACTCAAAGACTTCTTAATCTACTTAGGGAGTGTAAGGATTGGGAAAAAGAATTGGAAGGCAAAACATTAGCGGGTAGTTCCGCAGGCGCCCACGCCATCGTCAAGTATTTTGATAATCTTGATGAGCTGAGGCTAGGGGAGGGCCTAGGGTTGCTTCGTGTGAAAGTACTTGTGCATTACCGTTCCAATTACAATGCTCCTAATATTGACTGGGATAAGGCTGAGATAGATTTGAGAAATTATAAAGAAGACCTTCCTCTCTATCCACTAGCTGAGGGAGAGTTCAAGGTAATCATCCAATGATTAGGTGTATAATAAAACCACTTCCATGCCCTCTTTCGATTACACCACCGGCCAGGCATTCTTCCGCGATTCATTCGTGCCGTTCAAGGACGCGAATGTGAGCATCGCAAGCTCGCCGGTGCTCTACGGCCTCTCGGTCTATACGGTGTTCAGCGTCAACTGGAACGCCGCGGAGAAAAAGCGTTACGCGTTCAGATTAAAGGACCATTATCGGCGGCTCGTGAACTCATCGGCGATCATGGACTTCAACCGGTTTGCCGCGGCGTGGCCCTACGAGAAGTTCGAGGCGACGATGAAGGAGCTCATCGCCAGCAATAATATAGAGGGCGAGGACGTGCTCGTGCGCGTGACGGTGTTTGTGGATGCGCTCATCGCGGGGACGAAGATCCACGACCTTCCACAATCGCTCTCGGCATACGTCTACCCGATGGGGCAGATCCTGCCGCGCGCGGGTATAAACGTCTGCGTCTCTAGCTGGACGCACGGCTCCGACAACGAGATCCCGCCGCGCGCGAAAGTGAACGGCGGCTACGCGAACAATTCGCTCATCAAGAACGAAGCGCTTTTGAACGGCTATGACGACGCGATCGTGCTCGACGCGCAGGGGCGCGTCACCGAAGCCACCGTCGCGAACCTGTTCATTGTGCGGAATGGCGCGCTTGTGACGCCTGGCGTGAGCACGGATCTTTTGGAAGGCATCACGCGCGCGAGTGTGCTCGCGATCGCCCGCGACGCGGGGGTCTCGGTTGAGGAACGCGCGGTGGACCGCACCGAGCTTTACATCGCGGACGAGGCGTTCATCTCGGGGAGCTCCGCGCGCATTACGCCGATCGTGTCGGTGGATAAGCGACCGGTGGGGGGCGCCGCGGCAGCTGCCGGTTCTGCTCCGGCGGTACCGGGCCCGATCACGAAGATGATCTCAGAGAAATATGAGGCGGCGCAGAAGGGGACGGATGGCGGGAAGTACGCGGCGTGGAGGATGGAAATATGAAGCGCTTTGTTGTAGCGTTGACGATCATCGTTCTCTTTGCCGTCGCCTCTATTCTTTTTATATGTTTAAACAGGGCGGCCCCATCTGCGGAGTCGCAACCAGCGTTCACTTTTTTGTTATCGTCATCAACGCCACCGCTTGCCTCTATGAACGATCAGGTGTTCTACGCGGATCAAAATGGGCTTTTCTCGTACGACATCGCCACGCGCAAAACATTGCAGATCGCAGCGATCAATGCGAGCACGTCTATTTTTAACGGGCGGAGGATCGGCGGCGATACGATCGGATTCGAAGTCGGCCAAGCGTACGGCGTCGCGACATCGTCGGTATACCTGTTTGACGTCGCATCGGACACGCTGACCAGGGAAGCGGATGTCGGCGCTGCCGCCGGATGGTATGTCGACAATCTTGAATTCATCGCTCCCGGTGAGTTCGTATATACGGAGGCCAGTACGACCGCCAGCATGGTCGACAACTACGACCGCGTCTTCCTTTTTAAGAATGGCGCGACGACGCAGATCGGATACGTTTCCAATCCCGGCGAATACGGTTCAACACTGAGCAGCGCCCCCGACGGAAAGCATCTGTTCTTCGCCGGCCAGATATATAACATGGCCGCCGAGTCGTGGACTCCGGTGGCGGGAACGTGCAAAGGTCCCGAAAGCGCGTGGCTCAACAATGACGTCGTGGTATTGAAATGGGAGAGCGACTACAACGCCGGGGGTATTTGCTATTACGACATAACCTCCGGGGCGGAGGGTGATGTCGTCGGCGTGATGAATGGGTTTGATGTGATGGGCGGCACTATTTTATATATGGACACAGCCTCCGCATTGCCGGGACTTTTTCAGATCTCACAATACGATTACGTCACGCGTACCGCGCAGATCATTATTCCGAACGCGCGGCTCTGGTCGTACTATCATTACGACATGGATGGCTTTCCTGGCGTGGTCTATCAGCCGATGGTGTCATCCGGAACGTGCTATACGCTCGATTGTTTTGGAGGCATTGTGTCCGGAAGTTTAATGATGTTCGATCCCGCGACCGGTAGCAGCACGGCGCTTGGAATTGGTTCGATAGAGGACATCACTGATCTTTTCTGATAAGCCGCACTCATTCCTTCCAGAAATTTATTTCTGTTATAAAATCCTCAACATTTTTTGAGAGGCGGATGGTATACCTCACGTAGACCCCTTTTTGATAAATTTTTTGCATATGCGGATAGTATCCTAGATTTTTCATCATAAAAAAGACATCATTAGCCAAGTGTTTACCCGCGCTCGTAAAGTTTACCATTAAATATCCACGATCTTTATAGATGCAGCCATCCGTTTGAAATAGTCCCTGCAGACATTCTTTAGTAAATCGTGTTTCGGCTTTTATCCATGAGTGGACGCCCACATCCTGAACTATTTTCGGTCCACCATACCATGGGTAGCCGATCAATTCGGGTAATTGATTTGAGTATACGCTTACGTCCATGCACCCGGGCTTATTAACGAGTGAGACCTTATTTCCTGGCAATAACGTTTGTAAAGATTCCTTAATATGACCCAATAACTTTGGATACTTCTTATCGCACGTCACCCGCAACCTCACGGCTCTACCATTCGGATTGGATAAATTACCATCGCCAAGCGCAACGCCGATAATATACGCCTGTAATAGTCTATCCGGATTGATTTTTTTTGGTAAAGCAATAATAGCCAGTAAAGCATATCGGCCATTAAAATTTCATTAAAAAGTGCCCAGGGCGAGAGTCGAACTCGCATGGCCTTTCGGCCAATGGATTTTGAGTCCATCGTGTAAACCATTTCACCACCTGGGCACTCGGTCTATCAGCACAATTGATATTAGCCATTTATAAAGGTAAAATCAAGGGAATATGGCACGCGTGATAGCAATATGTAATGCCAAGGGCGGCGTAGGAAAAACTACCACGGCCGTAAATTTGGGCGCCTACTTGGCCGCGGCCGGCAAGCGTGTGCTGCTGGTAGATTTCGATCCGCAGGCGAACGCGAGTTCGGCGCTTGGCCATAACCAAATGGCGGGAGAGGCAAGCGTGTATCACGCCATCTTGGAACAAGTGACGCCGGAGCAAGTGATCAAGCCGAGCGTCATCTATAATTTTCATTATGTGCCATCCGCGCCGCACCTTGCGGGCGCACTTGTTGAACTGGTGAACGTCCCGGAGCGCGAATATTTTTTGCGGAAGTTCGTGAATCGCGTGCGGCACAGCTACGATTATATTTTGATCGACCTTCCGCCGAGCTTGAGCCTGCTCACCGTGAACGGCTTGGTGGCCGCGGACGAGGTGCTGATTCCGGTACAGACGGAGTATTATAGCTTGGAGGGAATCGGCCAGCTGCTCGAGACGGTCAATCTGATCCGCGATAATCTCGCGCACCCGATCAAGATCTCCGGCGCGGTCATCACGATGTACGACAAGCGTGAGCACCTAAGCCGCGAGGTTTCCAAAAATATCCGCCGGCATTTTCCGCATCACGTCTTCGAGGTCGAGATCCCGCGCGCGGTCGCACTCGCCGAGGCGCCGAGCTTCTCGAAGCCGATCATCCTGTATCGTCCCGATTCGCCGGGCGCGCAGGCGTACGAGCGGCTCGCGCAGGAGGTGATGACCCAGGAGGTAGCACTTGCCGAAGCGGTCGCGCCGGCAGCGTCAAGCGAAAATTTCGGAAATTTTAATATTTAAGAGTTGACAATATCATGCTCGGAAAAGGACTCGAATCATTGATACCGAAGAATAATAACCAAGGCCAAGGTGCCGATGGTGCTTCGCAGCCACAGCCGTCCGCGCGCTCGGAAAATGTCCAGCCACCATTCCAGCCACAGCCGCGCCCGAGCTTTGCTCCCCCGGTGCAACCGGTATCACAACCAGTCCAGTCGGTATCACCGCCGGTTCAGCCTATTGCGCAACCGCAGGAACAAAAATCGCAAAAGCGCGACGATCTCGCGCAGGAATCCATCTACCATATTGAAATAGAAAAGATAGCGCCGAACCCGGATCAGCCGCGTCGGCATTTTGACGAGGATGCGCTGCACGAGCTCGCAAGTTCGATAAGAGAGTTCGGCTTCCTCCAGCCGCTCGTGGTATCGAAGGTGGAAAAGGAAACGCCGACCGGCATCTCGGTGGAATATCAGATCATCGCAGGCGAGCGGCGTCTCATGGCGGCAAAACTGCTCGGGCTCCCGCGCGTTCCCGTGATCGTGCGCAACATCAATTTAGAAAGAGAGAAATTAGAACTGGGCGTTATAGAAAATATTCAAAGAGAGAATCTGAATCCCATCGAAATGGCGCGTGCGTTCCAGCGTTTGCAGGAGGAATTTCGCATGACCCAGCGCGAGATCGCGGCTAAGCTTGGGAAGAGCCGTGAAGTGGTGGCAAACGCGGTGCGCTTGCTCGATCTTCCGGAATATATCCAGCGTGCGGTGGAGGATGGCCAACTCTCCGAAAGCAACGCGCGGCTTTTGATCGCGATCGAGGACCCGGCGGAACAAAAAAAATTGCTTGACGACATCATCCAGAACAAGCTGACCACGCGCGATGTCAAAGAGCGCGTCCAGCGCGTGGCGGTCGCATCCGGCGGCGTGGCGGCGCACCGCCGCGGCCGGCCGCCGCTGCGGGAAGTGCGCCTCGCACCCGAAGTGAAGGCAATGCAGGATGAGTTGAGCTCATCGCTCGGTGCGCCCGTTGAGATCAGTAAGAACGCCAACAACGGAAAGATCACCATCACGTTCTTTTCCGAGGAAGAGCTTAAGAATATTTTGGAAAAGTTAAAGAATGAGGGAGGCGGCCGGTTCTAGATCAGGCGATAGCCTACGTCCTTAACTCCTTTCACGCTTTGTAGTTTGCCGAGCAGTTTTTCGATCTTCTTTTTATCCGTCGACGCGATTTCCACCTTGTTGATATGGAATCTTTTTCCGGTTGCCGGTTCGGTGTGGAAGCTCATGATGCCGATGTGCATCGCCGCGATCGCGCCGGAAATATCTTTAATGAGCCCCACGCGGTCCTCGACGGTCATCTTGAGCTCGGCGTACTTGGGCAGATTGAGTAGTCGCGCGAACGTGTTCTTCTTGCGCAACGCCATGCGGATGTGGTCTCGCGCGATCGTCGTCTTCGCAAAGCGGAGCCAGTCCTCGGACGGCTTTTTCCCTTTTTGCGTGATGATCTCCACGACGTCGCCCGATTTCAAAACGTGGTCGAGCGTGCTCATGACGCCGTTCACCTTCGCGCCCGTCGCGGCATTGCCGATCTCGGAATGGACGTGATAGGCGAAATCGATCGGCGTGGAGCCGACGGGAAGGTCGATCACGTCACCGCGCGGCGTGACGGCAAAGATCCGGTCGGTAAAGAAGTCGATCTTCATCGCGCGCACGAACTCCTCGGGGTCGTCCGCGGCGCCCGCAAAGTGTTCCTGCCAGTTCCTGAGCTGCTGCACCCACGCGATCTCATGCGCGAGTTGCTTGCCGGACACGTCGGGCGCGCCGCTCTGCTTTTGCTTGTATAGCCAGTGTGCGGCGACGCCGTACTCGTTTTCGTCGTGCATCTCTTTGGTGCGGATCTGGATCTCCACGCGCTTTCCGTCCGGGCCGATCACCGTGGTGTGCAAGCTGCGGTACGCGTTCGGTTTCGGCATGGCGATGTAGTCCTTGATGCGCCGCGGCAGAGGCGGCCACGCTTCGTGGATCACGCCGAGCGCGGCGTAACACTCCGGCAGGGTCGCGACGATCACGCGCATGGCAACGAGGTCGTGCACGCGCTCGATGTCCATGTCGCGCTTCAATAATTTCTTATACAAACTGCTGTAGCGCTTGGCGCGGATCTCGATGTCGAGCGGTTTGATATCGTGGCTCTCCAATATCTTCTTCAGCTCCGGCTTTATCTTTTCGAGATATTTCGCACGCGCGGCATATCGTTCCTTTGCCGCCTTGAGCAGCCATTCATATTCGCGCGGATGGATGTAGGGGAACGCGAGGTCTTGCAGCTCGCCGCTCACGTTATGCATGCCGAGCCGGTAGGCGAGGGACGCGTAGATTTCATCAGTCTCAAGTGCGATGCGCTTCTGTTTGGCGGGAGGGAGGGAGGCGAGCGTCTGCATATTGTGCAGCCGGTCCGCGAGCTTGATGAATACCACGCGCAGGTCCTGGCTCAACGCCAGCACCATCTTGCGGAGATTCTCCGCCTTCAGCTCCTCCGCCGCGCCGCCCTTGTCCGGCTTACTAACCTTGCTATTGCTCTCCTTTGCGGGCGCCTCGCGGTATTTGATGTGCCCGAGCTTCGTCACGCCGTCCACGAGGAACGCCACCTCGGCACCGAACTCCTTCTTAATCGTCTCGAGCGGCACGCAGGTGTCCTCCACGGTGTCGTGCAGGATCCCCGCCGCAACGGTGGCTTCGTCCAGATTCCATGATTGCAATATCCCTCCCGTTGCGAGCGAGTGGTTGAAGTATGGTTCGCCGCTCTTGCGCTTCTGCCCGGCGTGCGCCTTCTCCGCGAACGCGTACGCGCGCGCGATCAGACTGTTTGGTTCTTTTTTGATGGTCTCCTTGATGGTCACACTTCAATTCTCGCCCAGTGGCGGGAATGTTGCAAACAGCCCCTTCCGCAGATTATTGGTTCGGGATAAATTGAGTGACGGTGTTGGAACTCCCATTCGCCACCCAGATAGTATTCGTGTGGGAGTCGAAGGCGACCCCATAAAGATTTATCCCTATCGTATAGGTCGACTCCGCATGCGTCGTATCGTTGATCTGGACAACGTTGCCAGGATAGTCCGCCACCCAGACGGAATTCGTGTGGGAGTCGAAGGCGATGCCATTAGGATTTGTTCCTGCCGGATAGGTCGACGTCGCATAGGTCGTATCGTTGATCTGAGTGACGGTGTTGGAACTCCCATTCGCCACCCAGATAGTATTCGTGTGGGAGTCAAAGGCGACGCCAATAGGATTTGCCCCTACCGTATAGGTCGACGTCGCATGGGTCGTGTCGTTGATCTGAGTGACGGTGCCGGTAGAGTTTGTCACCCAGATAGTATTCGTGTGGGAGTCAAAGGCGACGGCCATACTGATAGGATTTGCCCCTACCGTATAGGTCGACGTCGCATGGGTCGTGTCGTTGATCTGAGTGACGGAGGCGGGAAAGCTGTTATTTGGCACCCAGATAGTGTTTGTGTTGGAATCAAAGGCGACGGTATCGGGATTTTTGTTTGCCCCTATCACATAGGTCGACGTCGCATAGGTCGTGTCGTTGATCTGAGTGACGGTGCCGGCGGCGGTGTTATTTGGCACCCAGATAGTGTTCGTGTGGGAGTCAAAGGCGATGCCATAAGGACTTGTTCCTGCCGGATAGGTCGACGTCGCATAGGTCGTGTCGTTGATCTGAGTGACGGCGGCGGCATTAAAGTTTGTCACCCAGATAGTATTCGTGTGGGAGTCAAAGGCGACGAACATGGGGAATGCCCCTACCGCATAGGTCGACGTCGTGAAAGTGACCGTATTGGGGAACGGGGAGAGCAGTGCAAGGTTGGTCCCTTTGGTAAAAGCGGCAGTATTGGGGATATCTTTTGTGGCTTGCGGATCGGCTATCAGTTCATAGCCGCCGGTTCCATCCGCTGCATAGGCATAATATTCACCGCTCGACGCGGTATTGATCGGGTCTACCGGAAGCGATGCTATGGGGCTTCCCCCGGGATTGGAAGTGAAGTTTATTGGTATCCATCCGGTACCGTCCACTTTAAGGTATGTGGACGATGCGGCGCAGTGATAGGTCGTGCTCGGGGTTGAGACGAACCCGAGCCCGGAGCAGTCGGTTCCGGCGGTTGTTGTTGCGGTGGGGTCGGGGACGGAGATATAAACTACTGACGAGGTTCCCATAAAAAGCGTGGAAGGGTTGTCCATGGCGCTTGAAGAATAGAGCGAAACGGCCTTGTCCAAAACTCCCAAACCTTCGATGCGATTGCCGTCACGTGCCTGATTTAAGAGTTGGCCAGGATTTAATAAGTAGATAGCGACGATCGCAAGCACCGCAACGATCCCCACGACGACCAAGACCTCTACCAAGGAAAAGCCCTTTTGTTTGTTTTTCATACTTTCAGTAATGCAAAAGGGCGGCGGCGTGGGCTGGGGATAAGGAGGCTTAAAACTTCTTCACTTTTTTGGACTTCGGAGGATTTTCCTTCCAGCTTTTGAGTGCGGCCTGGAGCTCCTCTTCCGACTCCGGCTTTTTATTCATCACAAACGTGCAGTCGGGGTAGCGCGTGCAGGCGAAGAACGGTTTGCCGCGCCCGCGGGATTTCTTTTCTACGATATCGCCGGGCTTATCGGCGCGGTCAGGCGATGCGAGGCAGTTCGGGCATTTGAATCCGGTCTTATTCCAGATCTTCATGATGCCTTTGCACTTTGGGTACTCCGTGCAGCCGAGGAAGAACCCAAAGCGGCCGCGGGTGACCTTCATCGGTTTGCCGCAGATCGGACAGCGCTCGTCCTTGGTTTTTTCTTCGAGCACTTTGATCTGCGCGGCTTCCTCCGGCATCGGAAGCGTCACTTTTACTCCGGGCTCGGGGCAGGCGAGGAACTTTCCCATGCGGCCGAATTTGATGAGCATCGGTTTGCCGCAATGCGGGCAGGGCGTCGTGGAGATCTCCACCTGTTTCTCCACGCTCGCTTCTTTTTCCGCGAGGTTTTTCTTAAACGGACCGTAGAATTCGCGACATACCTCTGTCCATTTTATTTTCCCTTCAGCGATATCATCGAATTCCTCTTCGATGTGAGAAGTGAACTTAATGTCCACGATCTCCGGAAAGTTCTCTACGAGGAGGTCGTTCACAAGTGTGCCAATTTCCGTCGGCGCATATTTTTTATCAACTTTTTCCACATAACCGCGTTCCTGGATGGTGGAGAGCGTTGGCGCGTAGGTGGATGGACGGCCTACACCTTCCGCTTCGAGCGCCTTTACGAGCGTGGCATCGGTGTAGCGTGCCGGTGGTTCGGTAAAATGCTGGATGCCGGCGGGGTTTTCTTTGCTATCGAGCTCGGCAAGCGTGAGCGCCATTTCTTTTTCCAATTTTGGCAACGCGCCTTCGATCTCTTCGCTCGCATCATCATCGCGACCCTCCGTGTAGACACGGATGAATCCGTCAAAGATAACGGTTTGGCCGGTCGCGCGGAAGATCTCATGGCGCGGCGTGCTTGCTTCAATGTCTACCGACGTCTGTTCAAGCGTCGCTTCTTTCATCTGCGAAGCGATCGTCCGTTTCCAGATGAGGTCGTAGAGCCGGATCTCGCCACGATCTTTCAGGCCGAGCGCCGCGCCGGAGATCATTTCAAGATTCGCCGGGCGGATCGCCTCGTGCGCTTCCTGCGCGCCCTTGCTCTTTGTTGAATAGATGCGCGGAGCGGAGAGTTGGTATTCCTTTCCGAACTCGCGGCCGATCACCGCGTGCGCCGTCGCGAGCGCGGATGCGGCAAGGTTCGTGCTGTCGGTCCTCATATAGGTGATGTGCCCGTTCTCGTACAAATGCTGTGCGATGACCATTGTCTGCTTTGCGCTAAACCCGAGCTTACGCGCCGCTTCCTGTTGGAGCGTTGACGTGGTGAACGGCGCTGCCGGATTCCGGCGCACTTCCTTTATCGCAATGTCCGCAATGCGGTACTCCGCGCCCTTCAATCCCTCTATTATATGTTGCGCATCCGCGCCGCCTTTGATGCCCATTTTCCCGACGGCTTTTCCGTCTATGGAATTCAGCACGGCAGGAAACTGACCTTTGGAGCTTGTTCGGGATTTGGCATTTAGTGTTTGGAATTCGGCCTCGATTGTCCAATACTCCTTTTTATCAAAACTTTGGATCGCGCGCTCCCGTTCCACCACAAGGCGCACCGCCACACTCTGCACGCGCCCGGCGGAAAGTCCGTAGCGGATCTTGCGCCAGAGGAATGGCGAGAGTTCGTAACCCACGAGCCGGTCAAGCACGCGCCGGGCTTGCTGTGCGTCCACGAGGTTGATGTCGAGCGCGCGCGGATGTTCGAGCGCCTCCATGATGGCATTCTTCGTGATCTCGTGGAATGCGATGCGCTCGTAAGGCTTTGCCGGCATGGCCGTGTCGCCTTTCCTTGCCGATTTTTTGCCATCAAGCTCAAGCGCGCTCACGAGGTGCCACGCGATCGCTTCTCCTTCGCGGTCCTCGTCGGTTGCAAGAATGATCTTGTTCGCTTTCTTTGCGAGCGCCTTCAAATTGGCTACGACGGGCTCGGCTTTCTTGGGGATCGTATAGCTGGGCGTGAAGTCGTGAGCGACATCAATGCCGATCTTACTCTTGGGAAGGTCGCGGATGTGGCCATATGACGATTCGACAGCAAAACCTTTGCCGACGAACTTACTGATGGTCTTTGCCTTGGTGGGGGACTCGACGATGATGAGGTCCATATATATAGAGTGAATTGTTTATATTGTATACCCTCCTTCCGTTTCTTTAACTATTCCGCGGATCAAAAGATAGCTGAGCGTTTGATTGACCGTGTGGGGTTCAAGTCTAGTCAATGCAATCAATTTGTCAACGTCGGCGGGCACTCCGATCTCCGCGAGCGCTTTTAAAATAACGATTTCTTCCGGTGATGATGCCCCGATGTGCGCTGCAACATTTTCTTTTTTATCGATGCCGTATGCTTCCAAAATATCGTCGGGCGAGGTGACGAGTTCTGCCCCTTGACGGATAAGCGCGTGCGAACCTTTAAAGTTTGTCGCGGAGATGGCGCCGGGCACGACGAACACCTCGCGGTTCTGTTCCACCGCGTAGCGCGCGGTGGCGAGCGCGCCCGACGACTCCGGCGCTTCGATGATCAGCACGCCTCGCGAAATGCCGCTCATGATCCGGTTCCGTTCGATGAACCGATATGCGAGCGGCGCAACGCCGGGCGGATATTCCGAGATGAGCGTGCCGCCGCTCGCAAGGATCCGCTCGGCGAGTCCGCGATGCGAATGCGGATAGACGACGTCCAATCCTCCGGCGAGGACGGCTACGGTCGCGATGCCGGCGTCGAGCGCGCCTTCGTGCGCCGCGGCGTCAATGCCGAACGCCAGGCCGCTTGCGATCGTGCATCCGGCGGCGGTGAGTGCACGCCCGAATGAGCGCGCGGTCTTCTTTCCGTCCGCACTTGCGCGACGGGTACCGACGACGGCGATCGTCGGCGCGCCATCCCGCGCCGCGTTCAACGCCGCCGCCAGCATCGCGCCGCCGCGGAGATAGATGCCGAACGGCGGATAGGGAATATGGCGGAGCGCTTCAGGAAATTCTTTTTGCTCGGCGAGCACGAGCCGTATGCCAAGCGATGCCATGCGTTCGTACGCTTCGCGCGGGTCGGGGAGCGGTGCGCGGGTTTTGCCGTCCTTTTGGAATGTGTGAAATGCGACTTCCCAACTTCCACCACCCATCGCGCGGTATTTTTTTATGGTGGCATAGCCGCTCTGGGTCGCGATGGCGAGTGCGTGATAATAAGATGCTTCATCCATGGGTTTGATCGATATTTTTTTGAGCCTAACAGGTTTTTCGAAAATCAAGAAATATCATTTAATCGTTATTTAATTTTCTGTAGTGAGGTATAATAATAGAGCAATGGAAAAGAAGCGTTTTACCAGGCGATTATGGATCAGTTTCGGGATCGTTATAGGAGGCATTGCTATCGCCATCGGAATGTTGGCGTTCTTTTCGGGACGGATTTCTTCCGAGGCCGATGCGATCGTGAGCGACCGCGCGACGGTGCGGAGCAAGACCGATGCCTTGGCGAATCTCGCCCAGCTTGAGTCCGGGGTGCCGCAGGCGGCGCAATATCAGGAAGCGATCGATCAGCTTCTGCCGGATCAATACGGGTTGGTCAACTTTACCCAATGGTTTGCCCAATCGGGGAATAAGTACGGCGTTGACGCGAATGCCGCGTTTCAAGGATCCGTCACGCCGTCAGCGGGAACGACCCCCGGCACCGCGCAATTTTCCTTCAGCGCACAGGGGTCGCCGAGCGCCGTCGCCGCATTTCTCGACGGCATGAGCGTGAAGTCATCCGGGTTTTTGCTCACGTTGACGTCGTTCGACGTAACCGGCGGAGGGCCGAATGAAAATATGACGGGGCAGGGGATGTTATTTTTCAGATAATCATCATCAGTATGAAAAAATTTTTACATTCGCATCCTAATATCATCATCGGCATCCTCGCGATAGTATTTGTCGGCACCCTCATTTTTTTCTATTCGTGGGCGATCGATGACGTGTTCAGCCAGATTCCTCGCGCGCTCGTTCCGCCCGCGCCACAGAATATCACGGGGTTCGACCTCTCCGCCGCGTCAAAGCTCGATATGCGAGGCCTCGTGAACGATGTGCCGTCACCTGCCCCGAGTTCATCCACGCCTTGAAAAAATCACCGCGAGGCCGTATCATGAACCTTGCTTGCGAGGACCGCATTCGGCGCGATTAGCTCAGTGGTAGAGCGCTTCATTGACATTGAAGAGGTCGGAGGTCCGATCCCTCCATCGCGCACACACCAGTGATGGGTGTTTCAAGACCGTGTTTGCTGAGGTTCCTCAGTGTCCTTGATGGTCGACCAGATTGGACGGAACTACCTGTCACATACAAAATACCGCCGCAAATTCTGCGGCGGTATTTTGTATTTCGGGATCTGCTTTTTATGCAGCCACCTGCAGCATCAAACTGATCACGCGATTCTTTAGCATTAACTTACTTTGGAGATTTGACAGCAATTCCCGTTTCTCCGTGATCGTGCCCTCGCCGAGGATATATACGGCGTATGCCCTCGCATCGAACACCTCAATTTCCGTGTTTTGCTCCCGACTCCTGCCTAGGGCGATCCGGCGAAACTTATTGTACCGCACGATCTCATCCTTGAATTTTTGCTTGATGCCCATTTCATTGATATCGAGGGTATCCAATATCCCGATAACCTGCTCGATAATTTCTTCCTCCTTGATGTATCCGCACGGGCAATTCACATCCCGCTTCTTCGTGCAACCGTAGTAGACATACCGATGGGTATTTCCGTTCTTCTGGTACTTCCATTTTTCGGAGGCCGTGATTCCTGATCCACAGAGGCCGCACGTTATCAATTTTGTGAAGGCGAATTCTTTATCATTCTTGACCTCGCTCCGCTTCATCTGTTCCCGCGTCCGGTCAAAAAGTTCCTTCGTGATAAGGGGAGTGTGTTGCCCCGTATACCAATTTCCCGATCCATCCGGATATTCGAAGACGCCGTAGTAGAAGGTCTTTTGGAGGATGATGAAGATATTGGAGAGCGACAGATATTTTCCGGTCACCGTCTTGAATTTGATTTCGTTTTTGAGCCATTGATAGAGCCGCCGTCCCGACCACTGCTCGTTCGCCACCTTCTCGAACATCTGCCGGATGATGGGAGCGCGAACCGGATCGACGATCACCTCGCATGGTTTGTCCTTCCGCTTCTCGTTCAGGTATCCGGTTGGAGCCATGCTGGGGCGAAGCCCTTGCTCACACCGCGTCCGGAGGCCTCGCTTTACATTCTCGCTTTTGTTGTCGTTCTCCAGCTTTGCCGTCGAGCAGAGGATCATCAGCATAAATTTCTCGCTCGGGTTGTTGGTAAATTTTTGGCTGAAGGTTCGTATCTCAACGAGGAGCTTCTGGTCCATGAGATCAACGAGGCTGCCGAGGTCGCCCGCATTTCTTGAAAGGCGATCCGGCGCCCACGTGAGGATGCCGTTGAATTTGCCCGCTCTTATATCCTTTAAGAGTTCGTTGAATACCTCGCGCTGGCCGACGGCTTTTGCCGAGTGGGATTCCTTCCTGATCTCCGCAATCGTGAGTCCATCCCGCTCGGCGATTTGGATCATCTCCTTGATCTGGCTGTCTATAGAAAGGACTTGCTGTTCCTCGCTCTCCGTACTCTTTCGCGCATACAGACAGTAGGCGACCTTTACTGGTAGCGGTTGGTTGGTTGAGGTCGCCGCTCCT
>JBEKBG010000007.1:0-41805 GCA_050015515.1 Minisyncoccia bacterium | reverse complement strand
GTCGCCACCGGCAAGGCGCGCAGCCGCGAGGCGAGGTCGGGGATGGCGGCCGGCTAGGTTACCGGCGCCGTCGTCGCGGTGAGCAGCAGCGCGGCCTCTTCCTCGCGAGCGAGATTGATGAGATGGAACAGCACGCGGTTGTCTGCCGCCGCGGCGTCCTCGACGACCAGCGCTCCGGTCACGAGCGCAGCTGGAAGCTCCGCTTCGCCGAGCGATCGCGCGGCAACGACGCGCGCACCCGCCGCCGCCGCCCAAATCATCGCCAGATGCGTCTTGCCGGACCCTTCAGGCCCGATCAGAGCGACGGCATTCGCCGGCCAATCGGCAAAATGAACTTGCCATCGCGCACATCATCGGCAAACTCGCGCACCTTGGATGGATCAGGCCGCGCACCCACACGCGTAATCTTCACGCTCGGATTTTTTCCTGCCGCACGCCCCATCTCATATATAAGGTGGGTGACTGTGGATTTCCCACGCGTGCCCGTGATGCCCACGATCGTGGCGGGGGAGAGCTTGGCGAAAAGCGATGCATCCATCTCCACCGGAATGCCGTGCTCCCGTGCGTGCGCGATGAACGGCGAGTCGAGCGGCGCGTTCGGCGCGCGGATCACCATATCGCGATCCTCAAAATCTTCAAGCCGGTGGCCGCCAAGATGATAGGTAATATTGTTGAAATTTTTCAGTCGTTCAATCGACGGTGCAAGCTCTTGCGCTGTTTTGAGATCGGTTACGATAAGCTCCGCGCCGTATGCCGCCAAAAATTCCGCATCGCCCACGCCGCGACCGAGGAGGCCGAGTCCCATCAGTGTGATCTTTTTCCCTTTGAAGTTTTGTGCGATCGGTGCCGGTACGGACGTCATCTTTTGATAATCTCACTAATCCATTTTTTTGACAACTTCTTTGACAATCGTGTCCGAAAATTCATATAATGCAAGGGCTGGTTGCGCTGCGCGTGTCGCGGCGCGATTTCATCGCGCGGGAGGGTTGGGAAAGGTTTTCCGGGAAGCCCCATAAGCTTCCGAAGCAAGTCCGAGTCTTGCCCCCGCAACACGCAAGGCGCAATCTTTTAAGACCGAGAGGCCTCGGTTTTGAACGGTGGCGAGGGGTATGTGGTATACTATAGATATCAGAATCTCATGAAATTTTTCATTGCTTCGCCATGGCAAAACGCTGATATTGTGAAAAACTTGTCGGTTGCTCTGGCTACCCGTGGCCACACAATATATTCGTTTCTCGATAACGGCGCCAATGTCGTTGGCGGTGGGCCTTCTATTGAGGAGTCCGAGGAAAGTTTCCCCAACTCCATATCGAACTGGGAAAATAATCCGGCGACCAAAGAGATTTTTGAGTCCGACATGAAGGCGTTGAAGGAGAGCGATGTAGTCATACTCCTCGAACCATCGGGACGTTCCTCCTTGGCGGAGGCGGGCATCGCATACGGTATGGGCAAGAAGATCGTGGTCGTCGGCCGTGTCGCACATCCTTCGATCGTCCTATATAATATCTGCGAAAATCGTTATGCGAGCACCGATGAATTTTTGGCGAGCCTTGGTGGCGGTGCGGCCTGATGAACCATTAAAAAAAGCGTTTTTAAAATAGTCGCTTTCTATCGCCTCCTTTTGTCCGCTATAAAGTCCCAGACCGAGTACGGCAACAATAAAAAATGGGCATCGCGTTTGCGCGAGGCCCATGAGGAGTTTTTCTATACAGTGATGGAATCCACGGCCGAGAATAATGCTGAACGGGCGGTGGTGGATTTGTTTTCACAATTCCAGTTTTTGATGATGATCGGCGTGGATCGATCAACTGACAAAATGGCCCGGTCGGTGACGATGCTCCGATCCTCGAATCCGTAACGTTCGGCGAACGCTTCGGCGCACGCTCGTGCATGCGCAAGACTATTCGGGGTCGACATCATGCCGATTTCGAGTTCGATGGTCGGCAGTTGGTCGGGATGCGGAAAGCCGGGGATATCTCGTGCTTCGAGAATCGCCGCGCAAAACGAATCGGATCTTTCTTGGATGATGCAAAGCATATCGAAAGGACCTACGGCGAGCCGTTCGCCTTCGTTGCATGGAGTAAGCATGTATCCTCCTTAACTATTCCTTTTATAGCACGGACGAGAGGTAGTGTCCATTGAAAATCCCCGGCGTTTCGCTTATAGTTTCTTGTGTCGGCGCCGACGTAGCTCAGTGGTAGAGCAGGGCTTTCATAAGGCCAAGGTCGCAGGTTCGATCCCTGCCGTCGGCACAGCTTATCCAACATGCCCCGAAAGGGACGGCGTCGCGTTCTACTGAACGCGCGCCTTAGTTCTCGCCGCCTGCGCGGCTCCGAAGTACCCTTTCGGGGCATGTTGGATAAGCTTTTGTTTGTAGAAGGGATCGAACGCCGGAAGCGATTTTCTCACCAGAGAAAATCGCTGAGGCGGTGCCCAGAGCTCGTGCGAGCGACGGCGAGCGCGAGACTCGCGGGCGATCCCTGCCGTCGGCACAAAGAATAAGGTATGATATGACCATGGAAACAGGGTTGGAAAAAAAGGGGGTCGAAGGTGGATATTCGATAGACCAGTTCCGCACGGAGATGGCGGATTTTGCGAACCGGGAGCCGGTCAACGCCAATTTTTTCGTTCCGGGGACGAATGAGCGGAACTCCCAATTTGATGCATCGCATCTGACGGAGGAGGACTGGGATATCTGGAAAAAAATAAAAGACGGAACGATAGAGATGGGAGAGTTCGAGGCATATCGCGATGCGGTGCTTGCCCTTCCCGAAGGCGATGCGGTAACGGAAACGCGGGTGATATTCACCAAGTTGGCGGCACAGAAAGTGCCGCGCGCCCTCCTCGACCGGAACGGTCTTGGACGGAGAGGGTTTACTCCTTCTTGATAACCCCACTATAATATCAATCGTACTATGGAATACCAGATCTCCCTCGATGAGCAGAAAAAGATTTTGACGACGGTCGACGCGCGCACGGATGCGGAGGCGGCGCGCATCAAGCGCTATCTCGCCATGCCGGACCTTTCCCGCACGCCGGGCAGTCCGCTCTATGAGATCGTGCAAAGCGCATGCAATACGCCGGTTTTGAAAGGCTTCGACAACATCATCATCCCGGAAATCGTGCCCGCCTCTATCAACTTTGACCTCTTCGATTTTGCCGCGGATCATCCGGCGCGGAGCAAATCCGACACATATTATGCTGACGACAAGAATATTTTGCGCACGCACGACACGGTGATGTGGTATTACTACACGCAACTGCCGGAGGTAAAGGAGCGCATCGCGCGCCACGAGAAGCTAGGCGTCGTTTGCTACGGCAAGGTGTATCGCAAGGATGAGATAGACCGGAATCACATGAACACTTTCCACCAGTTCGGCGGGTGGTATATGACGCCTGCGGACACGGATCCGCTCACGATCGACGATCTGCGCAACGCGCTCGCCGAAATCGTGCGTGCGCTCTTCGGCGCGGATGTGAAATTCCGCTTTTTGGATGACACGTTCCCGTACACCGATCCGTCGTTGCAGATAGAGGTGGAGTTGAATGGCAAGTGGATCGAGATCATGGGCGGTGGTATGACGAAGCAAAGCGTGTTTAAAAAATTCGGCGTCATGGGATACAACGCATGGGCGTTCGGCTTCGGCCTGGAGCGGCTTGCCATCATCAGCATGGAGTTGCCGGACATCCGTCTGCTGTGGTCCAACGACGAGCGTGTAAAGAAGCAGTTACACATGGGAACCAAGTTTGTGGAAGTCAGCAAGTATCCGCCGGTGTTGCGCGACATCTCGTTCATTGTTCCGAAGACGTTCGCGCCGAACAATTATTTTGACCTCGTGCGCGACATCGCGGGCGAGGTCGTGGAGCAGGTGGAGCTTATCGACGAGTATGAGAATGCCGAAAAGTTCGGCGCGGACAAAAAGAGCTATGCATACCGGATCACGTACCGTTCAAGCGACCGCACGCTCACGAACGAGGAAGTGGATGTGTTGCACAAGAAAATAGAGGAGGAGACGGCGAAGGAGTTCGGCGCGGTGGTGCGGTAAGGTACAATGAAGGTAATGAAGAAGACTGGGGTCCCCGAAGAGGTGGTATTGGTATCCAGAACGCTTGCCGAAGCGGGGTTTGAGGCGTACCTCGTGGGCGGCTGTGTGCGGGATATGCTGCTCGCGCGCGAGCCGAAGGATTGGGACGTTGCCACGGACGCGAAGCCGGCGGAGGTACAAAAGCTTTTTCCGGAGAGCGTCTATGAAAATAACTTTGGTACTGTGGGGATCAAAACCGAATCGGAAGATCCGCGTTTGAAAATAATAGAGATCACTACGTATCGCATCGAGGGCAAGTATACCGACCAGCGGCATCCGGACGAGATCAAGTTTGCCTCTCATGTAGAGGACGATCTTGCGCGCCGTGACTTTACGGTGAACGCGCTTGCGATGGATATGAAGGGCGATGTGATCGACCCGTTCGGTGGCTCGCGCGATATTAAAGATCGCATGCTGCGCACCGTCGGCGCGCCGGAAGAGCGGTTTTCGGAAGATGCGCTTCGTCTGATGCGTGCAGTGCGTTTTTCCGTGGAGTTGGATTTTGAGATAGAGATGAATACGCGCCGCGCGATCGTCAAACTGGCGGGTGGCCTGGAGGCGATCGCCAAAGAGCGCGTACGCGACGAGCTCGTGAAAATTTTGATGACGCCGAACGCGGCAAAGGGGATCATCTTATTGGAAGAGCTCGATCTGCTTCGCTATGTTTTGCCGGAGCTGCGCGAGGGAATTGGCGTTGCACAAAACAAGCATCATGTGTACACCGTCTTTGAACACAACGTTCGCGCGCTCGATTACGCCGCGCGCGAAAATTATTCGCTCGTGGTGCGTATGGCGGCGCTACTTCACGACGTCGGCAAGCCGAAGGTGAAGGGCGGCGACGGTGCGGACGCGACGTTTTATCAGCACGAATATGTGGGCGCGCGGATGGCGGTGAAGATGCTCGACCGCTTGCGGTTCTCGCGCGAGTTTACGGAGCAGGTGGCGCACCTTGTGCGCATGCATATGTTCAACTATGAAACCGGTGTGATTTCGCCTGCGGGCGTGCGGCGCCTCGTGGTGCGTGTCGGGCCGGAGAATATCGACGACTTGCTCAAAGTGCGCGAAGCCGATCGCATCGGCTCCGGCGTCGCGAAAGCGGTACCGTACCGCCTGCGCCATTTGCTCTTTATGATAGAGAAGGTCAAGCGCGATCCGCTTTCGCCAAAGATGCTTGCGCTCCGCGGCGATGACCTCATGCCGCTGCTTGATCTGCCGCAATCGCGCCGCGTGGGGTGGATCCTGAATGCGCTCATGGAAGAAGTGATCGACGATCCAGAAAAGAACGAGAAAAAATATCTGGAGAAGCGCGCGAAGGCATTGAACAAGCTGAGCGATGCGGAGCTGCAAGGATTGTTCGCAAGCGCGCAGCAGAAGAAGCGCGAAGCGGAAGGGGAGATGGACGAGGATATAAAGAAGAAGCACCACGTAAAATAACTGACGCACAAAAATCATGAACATCAAAATAAAAAGATTCGATAAAGACCTCCCATTGCCCAAGCGCCAGACCGAAGGCGCAGCGGCGTTCGACTTGATTGCGCGCGAGGCGGTGACGATCGCGCCCGGCGCGGTTGGTTATGTTCCATTGAACATTGCCGTGGAAACTCCGCCGGGTTATTTTATGTTGCTCGCCGCACGAAGTTCTACTCAGAAAAAGGGATTAATAAAGGCAAACGGAGTTGGAATCGTCGACTCTGATTATTCCGGGAACGCCGATGAGATACGCGGATCATATTACAATTTTACCGATCACGATGTTCTTGTCGAAAAGGGCGAGCGGATAGCCCAAGCGATTTTTCTTCCTGTGCTTTCATTCGAGTGGGAGGAAATGGAAGAATTAAAAAATAAAGATCGCGGGGGATTCGGCACGACGGGGAATAAGTAGACGCCGCCGTTTCCGCTCAGGGCTATTCGTAGGTCGTTGAGGTTCGCCGGAGGATTGACCCAACAACGATCATGCGGTTGTTGAAATAAAGATCATAAATGATTCGATAATTGCCCACTCTGCAACGCCAGGCAGTCGTTGTTCCTTTGAGGCGTTTCAGGTCCCCACGAAAAGGGTTGTTTTGTATGGTGATGAGCGCAGCGTTAATGCGCCCCCGATCTTTTTGCGGAATTTTTTTGAGTTCTTTTCGCGCTGGCGTGGTGATCAGCAGATTCCATGTCATGGAGGAATTTTTTTAACGGCATAACGTCGCCGCGCTGGAAGGCAGCTCGTCCGCGTCGCAGTGCCGCAAGTTCTTCTTTCGTTGGCGTTACCTCGGGATAGCGGCTTTCGAAATATGCACGCAGAGCCTCACGAACAAGCTCGGACCGCGTGCGTGATTCCTTTTTCCGCACTTCTTCGAACTGGCGGATAAGCGCCGGGGGAATGGAGACCGTCATTGTTTGTGTGGTTCTCATGGGTTTATGGTTATTACTTAGTATTACTTGGTAATAACTATAAACCCATACCATAGCCTGTCAAGCATTATAAAAAATCTTGCATTAAATATATCTAAAATAATCTGAGCAGCTAAGGCTGGCGTCCTAGTTGAATTATTTTCCCAAACGCGGTTAAATACCTTGGTATTCTACGGGCCGTAGTATACCGGTAGTACGTGCGATTCGGGTTCGTAAAGACCGGGTTCGATTCCCGGCGGCCCGACAACTCGAAACAAAACCATCCTCTCGTTTTTGACGGAAATGCCACGTAGGAACGTGACCGTCAAAAACGAGAGGATGGTTTTGTTTCTCTGGTTAAAATTATATCTATGAATCGGAGCTTTCTCTTTCGAGATACACCGCTTTTTCGCTGGCAATCGCTTCCATGCAGAATGGCAATCTTACCGCTAATCCCTTTCCAAGAAGTTGGATCGCTTCATTGATCGGGACGAATTTATATTCGGACAACTCTTCTTTTTGTAAAACAATATGCGTCGCCGTAGCGTCATCCATGATTCCTCCATAGAACATGAACTGGAGACCCTCACCTTTTTCGACGCCGGGATTTTTATAATAGGCCACGCACAAGAATCGCGGTTCGGAGATGGTCAATCCCATCTCCTCTTTTATCTCGCGAACGCATGCTTCCCGTGGAGATTCATTTGCGTCAACTACGCCCCCAGGGATTGACCAGTGATTTTTATAAGTAGGTCTTACAATCAAGAGTTCTTTTCTTTTATTAAAAAACAACGCCCCCGCCCCCATTCTTTTCTTGGGAAGGCTCTTATAATATTCAGAAGATTCCGTCATAAGCATAGGATATCACGATATAAATAGGCAGTAAAAGCATCCTCATGGAATTCTCTAATGTACCTTCCGGCACACCCTATTGACATCCTTTTCCGGCCGAGTATACTTATCCCTAAGATACGAATGGTAAAGAACACTAATCTTTCACAGCAAGACGGCTGACCGCGCGTATTTCACGTGAGGGAACGGCCGCTGAGCGGCTGATTTTTTTTCTTGGCCCTTGTATCCTCAGTGCCTCGCGGCATTGGTAGCGTTATTTAAAATCATCTGCCGTTTTGGCGGAACTCCGAATTGTAGAGTCGGAGGACATAATATGGAGACTCTGTGTCACTATTAGGTCTGGTCGCTAACGTCCGCATTGCGGGCGGGCCGGATCGGTGCATACGCATATGTACTCAATTTCTCGTGGCAAGTCAGAGTCAAATCATCAGTGAGAATTTTTTCTTACTGATGGCAAGTGATGTGCGCGAATTAATTTTTTTGACGGTCAGGTTCCTACCTGGCATTTCCGTCAAAAAAACTAATTCGTGCACATCACGAGCAAGTCAGCATTGGGATGGTTGGCAAATAAGGGCGAACGGTGGATGCCTAGACTAGAAAAGGCGATGAAGGACGTGGCGTAGCAACGATATGCCTCGGGGAGATGCGTAGCAATCTATGATCCGGGGATTTCCGAATGGGGAAACCTAGTTGAGTAAACCTCAATTGTTTCGACGCAAGTCGATTCGCGTACCCGCTGAAGTAAAACATTCCAGTAAGCGGAGGAAAAAAGAACAAATCAGTTATTCCCCTAGTATCGGCGAGAGAACAGGGAACAGCCCAAACTAAGGTTGTGATTTATATTGCGACCTTAGGGTATAGTCTAAAGACGCTCTTTTAATAAGTAACGTAGCACATACGCAAGTGTGTGTTTCGTTACTCATTAAGAGGTGGAGGAGTAAAAAAATCTTTTGTTAGTCAAAGCCGTCTGGAAAGCGGCGCCAGAGCGGGTGATAGCCCCCTAGACGAAAACAATTGGTCTCCTTAGTTTTTTAACTCGAGTACTTCGGAGTAAAACAGTTCCGGAGGAATATACCTGTACTATCAGGTAAGGCTAAATACTTTTCTAGATCGATAGTGAACAAGTACCGTGAGGGAAAGGTGAAAAGCAGGCCGGTGAGGCCGTTGAAATAGAACCTGAAACCGTTTGCCTACAAGGAACTGAAGCACGAACGATCTCCCGCAAGGGAGTTCGAGTGTAACAGTGTGCCTATTGAAGAATGATCCAACGACTTATTTTTTGTTGCAGTCTAAGCGCGCATAGCGTGTAGGCATAGCGAAAGCGAGTCTGAATAGGGCGACATATATGCAGCAGAAGATAGACCCGAAGCGTTATGAGCTTGCCTTGGCCAGGGTGAACTCCCGAGAAATCGGGAGGGAGGCCCGAACCGGTTGATTGTTCAAAATCTTCGGATGAGCTGAGGTAAGGAGTGAAAAGCTAATCGAATAACGTAATAGCTGGTTCTCTCCGAAACAGTTTTAGGACTGGCGGCAAGAGTTCCTCTTGGGGGTAGAGCACTGGATGATCGTTACAGGTCGAAAGACCGAACGATCAATCAAACTCCGAATACCGAGAGTCAAGATCTTGCTAGTTAGACTGCGGGGGCTAAGCTCCGTGGTCGCGAGGGGAAGAGCCCAGATCGTCATCTAAGGTCCCTAAATCCATGCTAAGTGTGAAAGGTAGTCGTAACCCATAGACAGATAGGAGGTTGGCTTAGAGGTAGCCATCCTTTAAAGAGTGTGTAACAACTCACTATTCGACGGGTCGCGGCGCCGAAAATGTACCGGGGCTAAGCATGGTACCGAAGATACGAATTTATACTTCCTTCGGGAGGTGTAAGTGGTAGGAGAGCATTTCGGCCTGCAGAGAAGGTCGACCCGCGAGGGCGACTGGAGCGGCCGGAAGAGAAAATGTTGGAATGAGTAACCACAATCCCAATGAGAAATTGGAACCCCGAAAATCCAAGGTTTCCGTGGCACTGGCAATCAACCACGGGTGAGGCGGTCCTAAGGCGATCCCGAAAGGGGCAGTCGATGGGAAGCTGGTTAATATTCCAGCCCGACCGTACGATCATAACCAGAGGACAAAGGAGATAAGCAGATGTGCCTTATTGGTTTGGCATTCTTTGTACTGAGCGCAAGCGTGTACCGAGAGAAGGTTAAGAATTTACTTGGCCGACATCTGTGAAGTGCCTTTCGAGGGTCTCCGTACCGTAAACCGACACTGGTGGATAGGGCGAGTAGCCCAAGGGGAACGAGTGATTCATCGTTAAGGAACTAGGCAAAATAGCGGCCGTAAGTTAGCAATAAGGCCTGCCCTATGAAGTCCGGCGTAAGCCGGGGCAAGTAGGGCCGCAGCTAAAGAATCTCTGGCGACTGTTTACCAAAAACACAGCTCCCTGCTAACTGGCAACAGGATGTATAGGGGGTGACACCTGACCGATGCGAGAAGGTCAAGCTTGGGGGTGGTATGGAGCAATCTGTACTGCTCACTGAGTCAAGCCCTCGTCAATGTCAGCGATAACTATAAACATAACGATTGTAGTTATAAAATCTGGCCAAATGCTGGAAACTCTGGGTATCCGACATTACTATATTTAATAAAGATTTAATCTTGATTGAGTATAGTGACAATATGATCGGTGCAGACAATCAGCAGGAAAGGCCTTGGTATAACCGTGAATGGCTTGAGAAAATTCCAGACAACGTTGGCTGGTATCTTTCTGGTTTCACAGATGGAGAGGGAAGTTTTAACGTCTCTCTTCGAAAAGGGAATGGGCACCGCCTCGGATGGCAGGTGCAAATGACCTTCAACGTGGCCCAGCGCGACATCGCCAATTTGGAATTATTAAAAAGTCATTTAGGTTGCGGACGATTGCAATATCGAAAGGACGGAGTGCATTACTTCGTTGTTGGCGATTATCGTTCGATCATTGATCGCGTCATACCGTTTTTTGAAAAGTTTTCTTTCTTTTCCTTATCAAAACAGAAAAACTTTTCTCTGTTTAGACAAATTGCATTTTTAATGGAGCAAGGGAAGCATCTTGATCCAAAAGGACTTCAAGAAATTGTCGCTATCAGAGAAAATTTAAATGAGGGCAGGGGAAGAAGGCGTAAATATAACTGGAACGACGTGAAATAGACTATCAAGGAATCCTCAGAGACTATACGCCAGACTCTAAAACATTTTAGAGATGATATAGTCCGATCTCATGGGCGACCATGAGGATCCCGCTTAAATTAAAAAACGAGCGGGTGATAACGTGAAAGAATCGTTCTAAGGTGATTGCATTGCCTTAGTAAAACCTAACTATATGCTGGAATACCCGCGCATATCAAAGTACCGCAAGGTAACAATCTTTGATCGATGCGGACAATCAGCAGGAAACTTGGTGCATCGAATAATGGGCGAAAACATAAGGTCAAAGTCCGACATTTCCCGATGCGGGACCGTGACGCCGCGAATCTTTTGGTTCAACGCCATTCGGTATCCCGCAAGAGGATATTTTGAGCTTCGGCTCATCCGGAATGTATTGACACAGCAAAGTTGTGTTATCTCCCATGGGAATGGGATCTTCGGATCCCATTCCCACCCATTACTCGATGCGCGAAGGATCCTCAGAGACTACACGTTAGGATCGTCGCAAGGCGATAAGATATAGTCCGAACTCTATGGCGACATAGAGAGCCAAGCAGAAATGTTTTGGCCAACAAAAAGTGTTGTAACATGTTTGAGCGCAATTCCTTTTCGGGTAAGTTCCGAAGCGCACGAAAGGTGTAACGACCGGAGAACTGTCTCAACGATGAGCTCGGTGAAAATGCGATTCCCGTGAAGACGCGGGATACCTGCAGCGGGACGAAAAGACCCCGGAAGCTTTACTGCAGCTTGGTATTGATTTTAGAGTTTTACTACGTAGCGTAGTGGTGAGGATTTGAAGCGTCGCTTTCGGGTGACGTGGATCCGACAATGAAACAGCCATTTTTAAAACTTTAACGTCTAACTCGTATGGAACCCTTCGGGGAAGCCATGCGAAGACAGTGCTTGGTAGGCAGTTTAAATGGGGCGTTTTCCTCCAAAAGAGTAACGGAGGAGTTTATTAAGGTCAGCTTAGCCCGGATGGAAATCGGGCAGGACGTGCAAACGCAAAAGCTGGCTTGACTGCGAGTCCTACAAGACGAGCAGGTGCGAAAGCAGAAGTTAGTGACCCGACGGCCCTTCATAGAAAGGCCGGAGACACCGGATAAAAGCTACTCCGGGGATAACAGGCTAGTATTGTCCGAGCGTCCCTAGCGACGACAATGCTCGGCACCTCGATGTCGGCTCGCCACAGCGCGGGGGTGTAGAAGCTCCCAAGCGTTTGGCTGTTCGCCAATTAAAGTGGCACGTGAGCTGGGTTCAGACCGTCAACGTAGATAACCCAATCGAAGGTAACGAAAGAAACTGTTAAAAGAAGAAACGGCGGCCCTTGGTAGCGATACCAAGGAGTGAAGCTTTGCATTAAAGTTCGTCATTCGTCCGACGAATCGTAAAGCGTGAAAATCGACTCATATCGGTGAAGTCCTTATGTGGTCTAGACCTGGACCGTGAGGATAATACCGAGGGAAGTCGTGCGCAAAATTTATTTTTGTGCATTGACCCCTTAGAGACTTGGTTCGAAAGAACTGGAGTCCGGCAATCATGCCGGGCTAACACGTCGATCATCTCAATTGAGATGGTGGTATAGTCCAACCCGCCAGTAATGGCGATGAAAAAGAAGTTGCGTGAGACAGGTCGGTCTCTATCTGCTGCAGGCGTTTAATACTTGAGGGGAGTTGACCTTAGTACGAGAGGACTGGGTTGAACATACCTCTGGTCTACCGGCTTTGCTACCAAGTGAATTGCCGGGTAGCTATGTATGGAAGGGATAAGCGCTGAAAGCATCTAAGCGCGAAGCCCACCCCAAGATTAGGTATGCGTGATTTCGTCATAGACTATGACGTTGATAGGCGTTCGGTGTAAGGACAGCAATGTTTTTAGCCAAGACGTACTAATAATCCCGCCAACCATCCCAATGCTGACTTGCATTCGATAGTGCGCTGCATGCTTTTGAAAACTAGCAGATTAATAGTTTTCAAAAGCATGCAGCGCACTATCTCATTCTTTATCTACAATAAAGAATCAATTAATCACTAGGCGGTGAGCATGTGGGTGAGTGTTCTAAAAAACTATTAATCTTCTAGTTTTTTAGAACACTCACCCACATGCGAACGGCTTTTTGATGTCGGTGCTTCATTCGGGCGTGTCCCACCTCTTCCCATTCCGAACAGAGAAGTGAAAGCGTCCCTATCCCATGATACTTGCCCTCGGGCGGGGAAAGTAGGATGTGCCGACATCAAAGTGCCGTTCAAAAAAGAGGGGCGAAACGCATATGCGTTTCGCCCCTTGTTCGTCAATCGATCCATGTGGCATAGGCGGCGACGAGAGGGTCTCCTTGCTCATCGAGGTCATCGGCCGATCTGCTGATCATCCATCCCTTTATGGCGGAAGAGCTTGGCTGGGTAGAATATCTTGCCTGGTCTACTGGCTGACGCGAGTCGGAATATTTCATGAGGCTGAGAGCCATTTCTTCCGGGCTCATTGGCCGAGGAAAGGAAACGCCTCCTTCGAATGGCTTTTTCCCCAGCACGCGGACCGAGCGATCCGTCTCCGGGAACGGCCTCATGTAATTGAAATGTAATCCGGGCTTATTTCCGATAGCAAAAGTAAGGAGTTCGGTCAGTCTCGGGACGTCGCACCCTTGGCCAATGACATTGGAAGGGGCTAAAAAATTCTCTAATTTCAACATGGGGCACCTCTCCGAAGAATATATAGCCCATTGGTGTTGGCGTCAATCCTGACAACGTCCGCCACATCATCTATAATGAATCCATGTCCACCCGGCGCGCGAAGCAGCTCATCTATGGCACGTTTTATCTTTTGATCGTGCTGGTCGTTTGTGCTGGCATCTATTTTGTGTTCGTGCTGCCGTCCATCATCGCTTCCACGCCGGTGCCATGTGCACCGGGCATGTGCGCGCCCACGAGTACCGCGCCGATTGCAGCGTCCATCGTCTCGACGTTCGTCACGAGTCCGGGGCACAATACTTTTTTGGCACAGTTGCAAAACGCCGATGCCGATTATGGCGCGCCGCTCGTCAATTATGAGTTGGATTTTGATGATGCGTCGGGCACCGTTCTCCAATCGATTCCCGGGCAGACGTTCATCTATCCGAGTCAGAATAAATATATTTTTCTCCCCAACGAGACCATCCCGGGGGCGTATGATCACATGGCGCTTGTGGTCACTGGCGTGGAATGGCTTGCGAGCGGAACGATCGGCACCGATCCCGGGATCGCGCCGGGCGGGTTCGCGCTGCAAAATGTTCAGACGAGCGTTGCTTCCACGACCGTTTCCGTCGGCGGCCAGCTCGTGAACACGGGCGTCGCTTCGTACGCGCGGGTCATTGTGATGGCGCTCTTTAAAGATGCCGGCGGAAATATCATTGGCGCTTCGCAGACAGAATTGGATAACGTTATCGCGGGCGCCACCAATAATTTTTCCGTGCTCTATCCCGCGGAGCCGAATATCAATCCGGCGGTGAATCAAATATTGGTGTACGCGCTTCGCTAGCTATGTTGGCATTATTCATCCCGGTCGGAATTTTACTCGCTGCGAGCTTGGTCATTCTCTCGGCGATCTCGTTTCATTTTTTTGTCTTCCAAATAATATGGATCGTTCTTGGCATCGCGCTCGTGGTCGGTTCGTTCTTTGTGGATGTTCGCACGATATTCAATTCGCAGTGGGTGATCTGGGGATTATACGGGCTTGCGCTCGCGCTCATGGTGCTTGCGCTGCTTGCGTCGCCGCTCGTGCGCAACACGCACAGTTGGCTGGTGCTCGGACCGTTCAGCCTCCAGCCGGTGGAGCTTATGAAGGTCGCGCTCATTTTGCTTTACGCCAACTATTTCAGCCGGCGGCATATGGCGATCGCGCGCTGGAAGAACATTTTTACCTCTTTTATATTCTTTGTTCTCCCTGCGGCGATCTCGGTAAAGCTTCCGGATCTCGGCTCCGCGGTGATCTTCTTCGGCATCTGGTTCGGATTTTTATTGTTACTTGGGTTGCCGTGGCGCCGCGTCGTCGTTGCGATCGCCGTTATTCTGCTCGCCGGCGGACTGATCTGGACATATGTGCTGAAGCCGTATCATCGCGCCCGCATCGTCGGGTTTTTATATCCCGATCAGAACGCGCTCGGCATCAATTACAGTGCGATACAATCAAAGATCGCCATCGGCTCCGCGGGATTTTGGGGGCAGGGATATGGTCAGGGGACGCAGGCTCAGCTCGGGTTCCTCTCCGAACCGTCGGAAGATTTTATCTTCGCCGCGTTCATCGAGGAATGGGGCGTTGTTGGAGGTATCGTGATCGTGGCGGCGTTCTTGTTCCTTATTTTCCAGATTTTGCGAATCGGGCTGTTGGCCGATGAAAATTTTGAGAAGTTCATCTGTCTCGGCGCGGCGATCATGCTCGGCGTGCAATTTCTCTTGAACACCGGCTCCACTACCGGCCTTATGCCGGTCATTGGGGTTACGTTCCCATTCTTTAGCTACGGCGGATCGAGTATGCTCGCAAATTTCTTTACGCTCTCCCTTGTTAATTCCATCCGCAAGCGCTCATAGCCGCATACTTTTTGGAGCAAGGAAGATT
This sequence comes from Minisyncoccia bacterium, assembly GCA_050015515.1. GTDB lineage: Bacteria > Patescibacteriota > Minisyncoccia > UBA6257 > 2-01-FULL-56-20 > JAKAGE01. Next base: position 26,724 of record JBEKBG010000007.1, on the reverse strand, counting down.
AATTGCTCCAAAAAGTATGCGGCTATGAGCGCTTGCGGACATCAATAATGGAGAGATTAAAAGAAAAGAGGAAAAAGAAAAGAGTAGAAAAAAGAAGTGAGGATATTAACGAAAAAAAATATTATCGTAGGAATAGTTATTGCGCTCGTCATTATCGTGGCGGGGTGGTTTTTCTTCAGTCTTGATCCGGTGGATGTCGCAGCGGGGAGTGCCGCCACACCGCCGATCGTATTCCAGGTTAACCCCGGCGATGGCTTTCGCGAGGTCGCACAGAATTTGCGTGCCGCACATCTTATTCGTAGCCCGTTCGCGTTCGATATTTTTTCCCTGGTGGATGGTCGCGCGTTTACGCTCAAGCCGGGATTGTACCGGTTAAGCCCGTCGATGGATGTGGCGCAGATCGTGGCGATGCTTTCCGGCAGCAGAGCAGGGAAGGCGACGGTCACTATCCCGGAGGGGTCGAACATTTTCAACATCGATCGAATGCTGAGCAACGCGCTCGTGATTCGCCCCGGCGCGCTCATCGCCGCCGCAAGGACGCAAAATTTGGAAGGGCATCTATTTCCCGACACCTATCAGTTTTATACGAACGACAGCGTGGAAGACGTGATCCAGGAAATGACGAGTGATTTTAATGCAAAGGCCGGTCCGCTCTTTGTCGCCGCCCCGGCGGGGAACACGTCAACCTTTACGGACGAGACGAGCACCCTTATCATTGCCTCGATCGTAGAAAAAGAGGTGCCGGACCAACAGGATCAGGAGGTCGTCGCTGGAATCATCCTTAAGCGCCTGGCCGACGGGATGCCTCTGGACATCGACGCGACGGTCTGTTACGCCAAGCTATTGGCGGCGTCCACCTCAACTGCCCAGGTCTGCTCTCTCTCGGCGCTTGACTTCAAGATTGATTCGCCCTACAATACCTACCTGTATAAGGGTTTGCCACCAGATCCCATCGGCAACCCAGGCACTTCCGCCATTACCGCTGCGCTCCATCCCCAAAACTCCCCCTACTTTTACTATTTGAGCGATCCCGCGACGGGAAAAACAATATTCGCCAAGACCCTTGACGAACAGAACCAAAATAGAGTTAAATACTTAGAAAGCAATTAAGAAACGGTATCCCTCGAAACAAGGAAGGGCGGAGCCGTTTTTTGCGTGTTGGGACTGAACGGGAGGGTAGGGATTGGTGTGTGCGATTCTATAAAGGCCGAAACCAAAAATGATGACCACATTTTATTTCATCGACGTATACAAAGATCCGCCGCGAAGGTAATGCTTCGCAGTAAAACTTTTTAAAACACTATGGCAAAATTTTCCTCTACTAAAGACTTTTCAAAATCAAAACCGCTCATCTCGCCCTACAACCTCAACGAGGCGCAGTTGAAGTCATACCAGTGGTTTCTCGAAAAAGGGTTGAACGAACTACTCGAAGAGATCTCTCCGATCCGCGACCATACCGGAAAGGAGTTCGAACTTTATTTTTCCAATTATCGCTTTGACGAACCGAAGTATGACGAGACGACCGCTCGCTACAAAGAGGCAACATACGAGGCGCCCCTTCGCTGCACGCTTCGCCTGGTGAACAACCGCACTGGCCACGAGCACAAGCAGGAGGTGTACTTCGGCGACTTCCCGATCATGACCACGCGCGGCACGTTCATCGTGAACGGCGTCGAGCGCGTCGTCGTCGCACAGCTCGTCCGCTCGGCGGGCGTCTACTTTACCGCAGTGCCGTACCGCGGCCGCCAGCTCTTTGGCGCGAAGATCATCCCGAATCGCGGCGCATGGCTCGAGTTCGAGACCGACATCGACGGCACGATCAGCGTCAAGATCGATCGCCATCGCAAGGTGCCCGTCACCGACCTGCTTCGCATTTTCGGTATGGATACGGAGACTATCAAGAAGACATTCGAAAAGGACGATACTGGACTTGTTAAGTTTATCGAAGCCACATTAAAAAAAGATGTAGCCAAGGATGCCGCGGAGTCATATATAGAGATCTATAAGCGCCAGCGCCCGGGCGATCCGGCCGCTGCCGACACCGCAAAGAACCTTATCGCCGCAATGTTCGAGCGCCCCGATCGCTACGACCTCTCCGAGGTGGGCCGCTACAAGATGAACCAGCGTCTCGAGCTTAATAGGAAGAAAACGAATAAGCTGCTTGACGCCGAGGATCTTACGATGATCGTCAAAGAGATCATCAAGTTGAACAACGATGCCGACGCGGAGCCGGACGATATCGATCACTTGGGTAACCGCCGCTTGAAGGCGGTGGGAGAGCTCTTGCAGGGCCGCTTGCGCATCGGCCTCGCGCGCTTGCGCCGTATTATCCAAGACAGGATGTCCACGGAAGACAAGGACAACCTGATGCCGGCACAGCTCGTGAACTTCCGTCCGATCGCGGCGGTCATCAAGGAATTTTTTGCATCATCTCAGTTGTCGCAATTCATGGATCAGGTGAATCCGCTCGCGGAGCTTGAGCACAAGCGGCGCATTTCCGCGCTCGGTCCCGGAGGTCTCACGCGCGAACGCGCGAGCTTCGAGGTCCGTGACGTGCACCGCTCTCACTACGGCCGCATCTGTCCGATCCAGACACCGGAAGGTTCGAACATCGGTCTCATCAACTATCTCGCGAGCTACACCCGCATCAACGACTTCGGGTTCTTGGAGGCGCCGTACGCAAAGGTGAAGGATGGCGTCGTTACAAAAGAGATCGTCTGGTACGATGCGTCGGAAGAAGAGAAGTATAAGATCACCCATGCCGGCAGCCCGAAGGACGAGAACGGCAAGCTCATCGGTCCCACGCTCGAGGCGCGCATCAAGGGCGAGCCGGGCACGGTCACGCCGGGTGAGGTCGACCTCATTGATGTCGCGCCGCACGAGTTCATTTCAGTGGCGACATCGCTTATCCCATTTCTCCAACATGACGATGCCAACCGCGCATTGATGGGCTCCAACATGCAACGCCAGGCGGTCGTGTCCGTAAAGCCGGACGCCGCATATGTTTCGACCGGCCAGGAAGAGAAAGTGGCGCTCGATTCGGGCTACGTGATCGTCGCCGAAGATAACGGCGAGATTCTTGAAGTGGATGGCGCACATCTTAAAGTAAAATATCCGAAGATCACCAAGAACTACACGCTCGAGAAATTCAAACGGTCCAATCAGTTCACTTGCATCTCCCAGAAGCCGCTCGTGCTTCGCGGAGATAAGATTAAAAAAGGACAGGTGCTCGTTGATGGTCCTTCTATAGAGAACGGCATTCTCGCGCTTGGGCAGAACCTGCTCGTATCGTTCGTCTCGTGGGAAGGTGCGAACTTTGAGGACGCCATCATCATTTCGGAGCGCGTCGTTCAGCAGGATCGTTTCACGTCCATCCACATCGATGAATATTCATGCGACGTTCGTGACACCAAGCTTGGTCCGGAGGTCACCACGTACGACATTCCAAACGTTTCTGAGGATAAATTAAAGAATCTTGATGAAGAGGGTATTGTCCGTATCGGTGCCGAGGTAAAAGCCGGCGACATTTTGGTCGGCAAGATCTCTCCGAAAGGTGAGTCCGAGCTCACGTCGGAAGAGCGCCTGCTTCGCGCCATCTTCGGTGACAAAGCGCGCGACGTAAAGGATACTTCACTCACTCTCCCGCACGGAAAGATCGGCCGTGTCGTGAACGTGAAGATCTTCGATCGCGAGCGCGGCGACAAGTTGGAGCCGGGCATCATCCGCCGCATTCAGGTGGAGATCGCGCAGCTTCGTAAAGTGCAGGCGGGCGACAAACTCGCCGGCCGCCACGGAAACAAGGGCGTCATCTCTCAAGTGCGCGCCGTGGAAGACATGCCGTACCTGGAAGACGGTACGCCGGTGGATATTATTTTGAATCCGTTGGGCGTCGTATCCCGTATGAACCTCGGACAGATCTTAGAAACGCATCTCGGCTGGGCCGCGGAGAAACTTGGCTATCGTGCCATCACGCCAGGATTGGATTCCGCGACGGAAGTGGAGATTCGCGCCGAACTCAAAAAAGCCGGTTTGCCGGAAGATGGTAAGACGAAGCTCTTTGACGGTCGCACGGGCGAGGCATTCCAGAATCGCGTCATGGTGGGGCAGATCTACATGCTCAAACTCAACCACTTGGTGGAAGACAAGGCGCACATGCGTTCCATAGGTCCTTATTCTTTGATCACCCAACAGCCGCTCGGCGGCAAGGCGCAGTTCGGCGGACAGCGTTTTGGAGAAATGGAGGTGTGGGCGCTTGAAGGCTACGGCGCCCGCCACACGCTTCAGGAAATGCTTACGATAAAATCCGACGACGTCGTCGGACGCGCTGCGGCATACGAATCGATCATCCGCGGCGAGACCATCAAAGAGCCGAACGTTCCGGCGTCATTCAACGTGCTCATCAACGAATTAAAATCGCTTGGGTTCAACATCCAGTTGCTCTATGAGAACGAGGGCGATCGCAAGGACGCATTCTCCGCACTGCGTATCACCGTCGCGTCGGCAGAGGACATTCTGCGATGGTCGCACGGCGAGGTCATCAAGCCGGAGACGATCAACTACCGCACCCAGCGTCCGGAAAAGGATGGTTTGTTCAGCGAACGCATCTTCGGGCCTACCAAAGATTATGAATGCTACTGCGGTAAGTATCGCAGGATCCGCTATAAGGGCGTCGTGTGCGACAAGTGCGGCGTCGAAGTCACGCGCGCCGCGGTCCGCCGTGAGCGCATCGGTCACATCGCCTTGGCGACGCCGGTCAGCCATATCTGGTTCTTAAAGAGCATCCCGTCGCGCCTTTCATTGGCGTTGGATGTTTCCGCCCAGAAACTGGAGCGCGTCATCTATTATTCCGCATACATCATCACCGATATCAAAGAAGAAAACCGCAAGCAGGCACTCGAAGATCTCGATCGCGAGTTGAAGGGCAAGTTGAAGACCGTTGGCAACAAAGATAAGACGGTAAAAGGGGAGATCGAGGACGCCGCAGACCTCACCAAGGATTACTTAGAGAAGTTGCGCATCGGCCAGATCTTGAGCGAGAACGAATATTTTACGCTTTCGCGCAAGTTCGGAAATATATTCAAGGCGTCGAGTGGCGCAGAGGCGGTGCAATCGATTTTGCAGAAGCTTGATCTCAAAAAAGAGGTCGTGGCGATCGAAAAAGAATTGGATGGCGCGAAGGATCCGATGGCGCAGAGCAAGCTGCTCCGCCGCCTCAAGATGTTCAAGGCGATGATCCGTAACGGTGGTCGTCCGGAATGGATGATCATGACGATCCTGCCGGTACTTCCGCCGGATCTTCGTCCGATGGTGGCTCTCGACGGCGGACGCTATGCGACCTCCGACCTCAACGATCTTTACCGTCGCGTCATTAACCGCAATAATCGATTGAAGAAGTTGCTTGAGATCAAAGCGCCGGACGTTATCGTCCGCAACGAGAAGCGCATGCTCCAGGAAGCGGTTGATGCGCTCATCGATAATTCGGCGCGCTTTGGCACCCAGCAGCTTTCCGCGCAGCGCCGCCCGCTTCGTTCCCTCGCCGACATGTTAAAAGGCAAACAGGGCCGCTTCCGCCAGAACCTGCTCGGCAAGCGCGTGGATTATTCCGGCCGCTCCGTGATCGTCGTCGGTCCGAAGCTCAAGATCGACCAGATGGGAATCCCGAAGCGCATGGCGCTCGAGCTTTTCCGTCCGTTCGTCATTAGCGAGGTTATCAAGCAGGGTCTCGCGCACAATATCCGCAGCGCGTCGCGCTTCATGGAAGAGCACACGCCGGAAGTGTTGGCTATTTTGGAAGAGATCATCAAAGACAAGCATGTGCTTTTGAATCGTGCCCCGACGTTGCATCGTCTGTCGGTACAGGCGTTCCGCCCGCAGCTCGTGGAGGGTTTGGCGCTCAAGCTCCCGCCGCTCGTCTGTCCGGCGTTCAACGCCGACTTCGACGGTGACCAGATGGCCGTCCATCTTCCGCTCTCGGATGCCGCGCAGAAGGAAGCCCGCGAGATCATGTCCGCGGGCCGCAACCTGCTCAAGCCGGCCACCGGTGACCTTATCACCGCGCCGATCAACGACGTAGTGCTCGGTCTGTACTACATGACCCGCTTGGAAGAGGCGAAGGGCGAGCTTCATCACTTTGTGGATTTTGATGAAGCGATGCTTGCCTATCAGTTCAATGTGGTGACCCTTCACACGCCGATCAAGATCGACGGCATGGAGACCACCGTTGGCCGTCTTATCTTCAACCAGTCCATTGGTGGCAACCTGGATTACATAAACGACATCATGACCAAGCCGAAGCTTTCCAAGTTGCTCTCCAAGATCTTCGAGACGAAGGGCATGGACGCCACACGCGACACGATCGACCGCATGAAGCTTCTCGGCTTCGAAATGGCGACGGTGTCCGGCATCACTTGGGCGATGTCCGACCTCAAAGCGCCGCCGGAGAAGAAGGAGATTATCCAAAAGGCGACCGATGAAGTTGCGCTTATCAACGGCCAATTCGCCGAAGGCTTGCTGACGCCGACGGAGCGTCGCAGTCGCATCATCAGTGTATGGGAAAAAGCAAAGGATACCCTCGCAAAGATCGTTACCGGGCTCCTCTCGAAAGACAATCCGATCTATCAGATTGTCGACTCCAAATCCCGCGGTTCATGGTCCCAGCCGATCATGATGATGGGTATGAAAGGACTCGTGCAAAACCCGAAGGGCGAGACCATCGAGCTTCCTATTAAATCTTCATTAAAAGAAGGGCTTTCGGTGTTGGAATACTTCATCGCGACTCACGGCGCCCGCAAAGGAACCACCGACACCGCGCTCAAGACCGCACAGGCCGGATATCTTACCCGCCGCTTGGTGGACGTGTCGCAGGACCTCACCATTCGTGAGGAGGATTGCAGAACGAAGGAAGGATTGGATATTTTGCGCAGCGACGGCAAAGAGTTCAATCATAGCTTTGCCTCCAAATTGTTCTCGCGCACCGCATTGAACGATGTGAAGGTGGGGAACAAGATACTCGTTCATGCGAACGAGATCATTGATCGCAATACGGCGGAAGAGATCGACGCATCCAAGATCGACGCGGTTATCGTTCGGTCGCCGATCACGTGCAGAACGCTCTACGGCGTATGTGCAAAATGCTATGGCTATGACCTTAGCAATAACGAGCTCGTAAAGCTTGGCACTGCGGTCGGTGTCATCGCCGCCCAGTCCATCGGCGAGCCGGGCACCCAGCTCACCATGCGTACGTTCCACCAGGGAGGTACCGCCGGCGCGGACATCACGCACGGTCTGCCGCGCGTGGAAGAGATCTTCGAGACCCGCGCGCCGAAGGGCCGCGCCATCCTCGCGCCGTTCGACGGCACGATCGACAAGATTGAAGAGCGTGGCACGTTGAAAGTGGTTCGCTTCATCTCCGAGAACAAGAAGGCCAAGGCGCAGGAGATCAGCGTCTCGCGCGGCACGGTGCTTTATGTAAAAGCAGGAGATAAAGTTGCCAAGGGCGACCGGCTCTCGGAAGGTAATCTTGATATCCATGAACTCTTTGCGCATAAAGGCACCAGGGAAACCGGACGTTATATCGTGAACGAAGTGCAGAGGATCTATCTTTCGGAAGGCGTCGCGCCGAACAACAAGCACGTTGAAATGATCGTCAAGCAAATGTTCTCGCGCGTAAAGATCTCCGACGGCGGCGATGCGGATGATTTTGTGATGGGCGAGATCGTTGAGAAGTCGAAATTCCTTGAGGTGAATAAAGAGCTCAAGAAGGCGGGCAAGCGGCGGGCGTTGGCGGAAGAGGTTTTACTCGGTATCACCCGTATCTCGCTTTCGGCGGAAAGCTGGTTGTCTGCGGCGTCATTCCAAGATACGTCGCGCGTGCTCGTCAAAGCTGCCATCGAGGGAAAGATGGATAAATTGCGTGGCCTTAAAGAGAACGTCATCATCGGCCGGTTGATCCCTGCCGGCAAGCGCGATCTGCTGCCGAACGAGATGCTCCATGAGTCGGACGTGGCAGAGGAAGAAGCCGCTGTCGCCGCGGAATAAACTGGACTTTTCCGGCCGGCTCGGCTACAATACAACCCAATGACCAACGAAGAAAAGGACAAAAAAGAATACGAGCTCGCGCTTCTTTTAAATAGCGAGGATGATCTGGCAGGCGTGATCAAGCTGGTCGGGACGCATAGCGCCGAAGGCCTTTCCGAGCCGCGCGCAAAGCGTCTTCAGCTGGCGTACGAGATCAAGAAGCATACCGAGGCGGTATTTGTGTACTTTACCTTCAAGATGTTCGGTGATGACATGAAAGCGCTCGAGCACGAGCTGAATACCCACGCAGACGTACTCCGCTTTATGGTGATCGCATCGCCCGCTCCGGCCGAGCGCACCGCAATGTCCGCTATGCCGCCACGCGAAGAGCGCCGCACGCGTAACTCGACTCCATACACCGCTCCTGCGGCACCGTCAGAAGCGCCGCGTCTGGCGCCGTCCAAGCCCTTAAGCAACGAAGCTTTGGAGAAAAAAATAGAAGAGATCCTCCAGTAAATAAAAAGACCCACTATCGGGTCTTTTTATTTACTACACGGTGAAAGGCATCGTTGCCCCCTTGCCAGGTATTATCCATAATACGCGCGTCTCTATGGATGTCAATTCGGAATCAATGGTACAATCATCGTATAAATGTCAAAAAATATATCGAAAGATCTTTTTAAGGGTACGGCGTGGTATTATGCCCGCTATCGTCCGGGATATCCAAAAATTTTTTTTCATTATATCGCTAAAGAATTTAACCTCGACGGCAACGGACGGCTACTTGATCTTGGTTGTGGTACCGGCCAACTTGCCATTCCGCTCTCTAAGTATTTTCAAGAAATTATTGCCGTAGATCCTGAACAGGAAATGCTTGATGAGGGAAAGAAGGCGGCACGAAAGGCAAAGGTGAAAAATGTAATATGGAAGAAGGGTAGTTCGCAAAATCTAAACGCGAAAATGGGAAAATTCCATTTGGTCGTTATGGGCCACTCATTTCATTGGATGGATCAGAAGAAGACGCTTGCGACGCTTTATAAAATGATCGAGCCGGGCGGAGGCATTGTTATAGCCTCAGATCTGCGGAGCGATACCACTTGGACATCACAGAATAAGTGGCGGAAAACCGCTAAGGAGATAATCGTAAAATACCTCGGTGAAAAGCGCCGGGCAGGAAAAGGGTATTTTAGAGTTTCCGAGAAACGTTTTGAAGATTTCATTCGCGAGTCGCCCTTTAAGAAATTTAAAGTGTATCGACAAAAGCAAAAAAATACTTGGGATCTGAATGGCTTGCTAGGATACTATCACTCAATGTCTTTTGCCTCGAACGGATTATTCGGCAAAAATCTTGCAAAATTTGATAAAGATTTTAGAAAGGCATTGCTCAAATCGCATCCTTCAGGGAAGTTCACCGAGACTCCCGACATGGAAGCGTTAATTATAAAACGGGGAATGTAGCACATGGGCGATTAAATTCCTATTAAGCAAAGGTATAACGTAAGGGTTTTATTTTAGATAGTTTTAATGCATAATGTGCTAAGATAGGGGTAAATAAACTAACACCATAATAAAAACATGGATTTAAATAAGGTCATTTTGGTGGGGCGGGTGACGGCGGATCCGCAGGTGCGGTCAACCCCGGGCGGGCAGTCGGTGACGACGATCGGCGTGGCAACCAATCGCGTGTGGACGGACAAGGCCGGGCAGAAGCAGGAGCAGACGGAGTTTCATAACGTGGTGCTCTGGGGCAGGACGGCGGAGATCGCCGGGCAATACTTAACAAAGGGTGCGATGGTGCTCATCGAGGGCCGGATGCAAACGCGTAGCTGGACGGATAAGAACGGCCAGCAGCGCAAGACGACGGAGGTGATGGCCGAACGCATGCAACTTGGACCTCGCGCGGCGAACGCCGGTGGGGGAGGCGGGAACTGGCAGGGCGGTAGTAAGAGCTCTGGCGCCTCATCTGTTTCATCACCCGCGCAGGATGGCGGCGATAAGGATGCGGTTCCGTCGTTGGATGAGATCCCGGTAATCAATCTGGAAGAAGACGAGATCAAGCCGGAGGATATTCCGTTTTAGTCCGCAGGGCTGTCATGTCTTGATTTAAATCAAAATATCCTGTACTATTTCACTCATGGCAAAGAAAGTAAAAACAGTGCTAAAACTTCAGCTTCCCGCCGGCGGGGCCAATCCTGCGCCTCCGGTCGGTACCGCGCTCGGTCCGCAGGGTATCAACATCCAGGAGTTCTGCAAGCAGTTCAATGAGGCCACGAAGGATATGAAGGGCGATGTCGTTCCGGCGGAGATCACGATCTTCGAGGATCGCACATTCAGCTTCGTTTTGAAGACCCCTCCGGCATCGGCATTGCTCAAGGCTGCCGCGGGCATCGAGAAGGGCGCCGCAAACCCGCTTACGGGCAAAGTTGGCAAGGTGACGAAGGCACAAGTTCGTGCAATTGCAGAGCGTAAGCTCCCTGACCTGAACACCGATAACTTGGAAGCTGCGGAAAAGATCATTGCGGGGACTGCGAAGAATATGGGAATCACGATAGAGGGCTAGCAACAATAAAAAAGACACACTGGGTTTCGCGAGTGGACGTTTTCCACGGGACTTCCGTTGGTCGCTTACGTCGGAGCGAAACCCAGTGTGTCTTTTTTATTGTCCTTTCACCGCCGTCATCACCTTGTCGAATGTTTCTTGTGGAGTGAGCATGCTCGTATCAATGACAAGATCGTAGTGGGCTGGGTCGAGATGGTTTTCGATTCCGTAGAGCATGGAATATCGCTCGTGCTCCATCTTTTCGCGCTCGGCGGTAGCGATGATCATTTCATCGGTCGATCGTCCTGCGTTCTCTTTTCGCTCGCCGGAACGGCGCGCGCCCGTTGTGGGATCGACAGCGAGAAAGACGTTAAATATCTTAAAAGGGCTGCTTTTGGCGAAGTACCACGCGATGCGTCCCTTCACGATAAGGTTATCCTTCTCGCGCATGAGCGTCGCCTGGCGCTGGTCCACGGTTTGTTCGATTGCGGGATCGTCTTTGAGCTCTGTATAGAACTGCTCGATGGTGAGATTTTTCTCCGCAGCCATTTCGCGGAAAATGCCGCCCACATACAGCTGTTCATAATTCAGTTCATGCGATAGCATCGCTGCGAGCGTGGACTTTCCTGCGCCTACCTTTCCTCCGATGGTGATTATCATTTTATGTAGTATATCATAGTTGAAGAATGCAGGATTTTCCGCTACTATCATAGGAAAGCAACCGCACGATACCATGAGCGACTATAAACCAACCATCGGCCTTGAGGTGCACGCGGAACTCGCGACGCGTACCAAAATGTTCTGCGATTCTCTTAATGATCCGAGCGAGTTGCATCCGAATGTGAATGTGTGTCCGGTGTGCATGGGCCATCCGGGAACGTTACCTGTGCCGAATAAGCAGGCGATCGAATATGTTTTGAAAGTTGGCCTCGCGACCGGCGGGACGCCGAATGAGCGCTCGCGCTTCGATCGCAAGAATTATTTTTATCCCGATCTTCCGAAGGCGTATCAAATTTCTCAGTCCGGCCAGCCGCTGGTGCTCGGCGGAATGTTGCGCGACATAAAAATAAATCACATTCACTTGGAGGAAGATGCAGGCAAGCTGATGCACGACGATGCGGGTGGCGGAACGCTCGTCGATTACAATCGCGCCAGCGTGCCGCTCATGGAGCTCGTGACCGAGCCGGACATCCGCAGCGCCGAGGATGCGGTGGCGTTCATGAAAGAGTTGCAGTTGGTACTCCGTTACCTGGGCGTTTCGGACGCGGATCTTGAGCGTGGCCAGATGCGCGCCGACGCGAATATTTCCATCTCGTCGGACCCGGCGATGCTCGGCACGCGCGCGGAGGTGAAGAACCTGAACTCGTTCAACTCGGTGTTTCAGGCGATCAATTACGAGATCAAGCGTCAGACGGAAATTTTGGATAAAGGCGAGACGGTTCACCAGGAGACGCGCGGCTGGGATGATGCAAAACAGAAGAGCGTGTCTCAGCGTTCCAAGGAGGAGGCGCAGGACTATCGTTATTTCCCCGAGCCGGACATTCCGCCGTTCGAGACGGCGGTGTTTGATATTGAAGCGTTACGCGATTCCATTCCGGAACTCCCCGCGCAAAAGCGCGTGCGGTTCGCGCACGAATATGGTTTGGATGAACGAGCCGCCGATGCGCTCGCGGGGGAATTGGCTGCGGCGAATTATTTTGAAGAAGCGGTGTCCGAATTCCGCGAAGAGATCCCGGACGGGAGTATCACCACGGTCTATAACTATTTATCGAGCGATCTGCGCGGATTGATGAACCAGGCGGCCGTTTCATTCGCAGATTTAAAAGTTGGCCCTGATCATTTGGCAAGCCTTGCGGTGCTTATCGACCAGAAGAAGATCACGAGCCGTCAGGCGAAGGATATGCTTGCAAAGATGTTTGAGACGGGCGCCGATCCAAAGGAGATCATGCAGAGTGAGAATATCGGCATCTCCAATACCGACGAAGTGGAGGCGGTCGTGCTCGCGGTCATCGCGGAGCATTACGCTGCGGTCGCGGATTATAAAAAAGGAAAAGTGGCGAGCTTGCAGTTTTTGATCGGTCAGGCGATGGCAAAGCTGAAAGGCCGTGCGCGACCGGACATGTTGAAGGAGATATTTGAGAAGAATCTAGCGTAAAAAATTTTGTGCGAGAGGAAACGATTCATTGATACCTTCGATCCAGTGGATTCTGTTGCTCTTTTTGAACCACGTCATCTGGCGCTTGGCGTAGTGCCATGTGTCCATTTTGATCACCGTCGTGGCGTCCTCGAGCGATAGCGCGCCATCGAGGTGAGCGACAATTTCTCGATAGCCAATCGCGTCGAACGCGGTCGGCGCTTGGCCGTATTTTTTTATAAGCGTTGAAACTTCATGAACGAGTCCATCGCGCATCATCGCATCCACGCGCCGGTCGATGCGCTCGCGCAATATCTCCGGCGCAGGATTGAGCCCAAGCACGAGCGTATCAAAGAGCGGCGCATGCTTCGCACGCTGCGCGGTGAACGGAACACCCGTCGCGATCGCGACCTCAAGCGCACGCACCACGCGGCGGGGATTCTTCGGGTCCACCACGTACGCAGCTTCCGGGTCGAGAGCCACTAATTTTTTGAACACGGCTTCCAGCCCGACATCCGCGATCTCTTTTTCTATTTGCGCACGCAGCTCCGGATTGGCAACCGTTTTCGGGATATCCAAATTCTCCAGTACCGCTCGCACATAGAGCCCGGTGCCGCCGACGAGCAGGGGAACGTTGCCCCGCGCGATGATGCTGTTGATCGCGGCAATGGCATCGCGCTGGTAGTCCGCGACGGTGTAGTCCTCGTCGGGATCTTTGATATCAATAAGATGATGGGGGATCGCGCGGCGCTCCGCTGCGGTCGGCTTTGCGGTGCCGATGTCCATCCCGCGATAGATCTGTCGGGAGTCGGCGGAGACGATCTCGCCGCCGAATTCGCGTGCGAGCGCGATCCCGAGCGCGGTTTTTCCGCTGGCCGTCGGGCCGACGACGGCGATGATGCGCGGGATTGACCCTTTTTTTTCCATATTATATAATGTTTTCAGAAAGATCGCCGGGAGGTGATCATGGATTGGGAAGGTCTAAGTTTAGTCTCGTTGATAGTGTTGGGAGTCGCTTGTATTTTTGTGCCGGCTCTCGCGCTCGCGCGGATGGTGCGTCGTCGCATTTTCAGTCATCCTCCCGCGCGAAGAGAGGTCGTTCAGATGCGGTTCGAGTACGTTTTTTCTTCCTCACCGTCACGGAAAGCGAAAACACCATCCGCTTCGTAGGAGGTCATGGCTTCAGAGATCTTATGGTTTCTGGAGCCATTTTTCTATAGCCGCTTAGTGCTTACGTCTTCGGAAATTTTTCCGAGGAATTTTTCAAGCGGCATTTCCTCGCCCTCGCCGCCATTCCGGCTGCGGACGTTCACGGTTCCCGCACCAGCTTCTTTTTCGCCGACGACGAGCACGTAAGGGATTTTCATAACTTCCGCCTCGCGGATGCGTTTACCGAGCGATTCGTTGGCTTCGGAAAGTTCCGCGCGGATGTCCGCGGTAACGAGCGCGTCGTATGTTTTCTTTCCGTAATCTGCAAATTTTTCACTGACCGGGAGAATGGTCGCCTGCACCGGCGCGAGCCAGACGGGGAACTTGCCGGCGAAGTGCTCGATGATGACGGAGAGGAATCGTTCGATTGATCCCATAATCGCTGCGTGGATCATCACAATACGTTCGCGCTCACCGTTCTCATTGATACAGAAAAGGTCGAACCGTTCCGGCTGATTCATGTCGAGCTGGATGGTGGCGATCTGAACCGAACGGCCGATTGCGTCTTTGCCCATGAAGTCGATCTTCGGGCCATAGAGCGCCGCCTCTCCCGGCGCTTCGACGGCCTTCGCGCCATGCTCTTCCACGAGTTGGCGGAGATGTTCCTCTGCATTGCGCCACAGCTCGGGCGTGCCAAGATATTTTTCGGGATGTTCAGGATCGTGGAGCGACAATCGGATGGAGAGTTCAAAACCAAACACCCCATAGAATTCGGTGACGATATCCCAGATCTTGAATATCTCCTCTTTTATTTGTGACGTGCGGCAGAACACATGCGCATCATCCTGGGTGATGGAGAGCACGCGCGAAAGCCCGGCGAGCTCGCCCGATTGTTCATCACGGTACACCTTGGTGGTGTTCGCGTATCGCTGGGGGAGTTCGCGATAGCTCCACTGCTTACGCGCGTAGATCTGCGTGTGGTGCGGGCAGTTCATCGGCTTCATCGCGTAGAGATGCCCTTCACGCGTTTCGATTTTGAAAAGCTCATCTTTAAACTTATCCCAGTGCCCACTTTTTTCATAAAGTTCCTTTTTTGTGATGTGGGGGATATCAACCTGAAGATAGCCGCGCTTCTTGCGGAGCTCCCACACGAAATCATCAAGAAGATTTCTTACCGTCGTTCCTTTCGGTGTCCAGAGGGGAAGTCCCGGCCCAACGAGGTCGGAGAAGGTAAAGAGATCCAGCTTCGGGCCGAGAATCTTGTGATCCCGTCTCTTCGCCTCTTCCATCATCGTTTCATACTCTTTTAATTTCTCCTTGCTTTCGAATGCCAGGCCGTAGATGCGCTGGAGCTGTTGGTTTTTTTCGTCGCCGCGCCAGTAGGCGCCCGCGATCTTGTCGAGTTTGAAACCGTCAGCGGGGATTTCGGAGGTGTTTTCAACGTGGCCGCCGCGGCAAAGGTCCATAAAGATATCGCCGGTCTTGTAGACGGTCAACTTCTCTTTCTCTTTGCCTACCTCACCCTCCCCCGTAAAATCTTTTATTAAATCCAGCTTAAAAGGCTGTTTGGCGAAAAGTTTCTTCGCTTCCGCGGGCGTGACCTCGCGTCCGGTGAATGCCAGTTTTTTATTGACGAAGCCGCGCATCGTCTTCTCAAGCGTCTTCAAATCATCCGGCCCGATCGCACGGGGGAGTAGGAAGTCGTAGTAGAACCCGTTTTCGACCGTCGGGCCGATGCCGAGCTTGGCGTCGGGGAATTCTTTCAGCACCGCCGCCGCAAGGAGGTGCGCCAGCGAGTGGCGAATGTGGTCGAGCTGCTCCACGGAAGCGCCGGTCGATTCGTTATGAGCCATAATATAGTCATTCTATGCCAAATAGCAGAATTTTTGAAGGGGATGCGGTGAGAGGATGAATTCAATGCGTTGTCCGGATTCCTGTGGTCGCAAGAGTGTTTATTTTTTCCAAAAACATTTATTCGACATCGGCAGTACAAATCCATTCAAACACGCTCTACTTGACGCCCTCGACTTCTTCCTCTATTTATGATTTAATCTAGCTAGTTTCCTAGGAGGCACGCCATGAGAATCAGGCTATTACGAAAAGGTGAAGCGAGAAAGGCTGCCGCGATTGTCGGAGAGAATTATTCACGGAAATATGAACTATCGGCGAGGAAAGAGATCGGGGACATGTTCGCCACGGGTGGGGGCCCGCGGCCGGTATATTTCGTTGCGGAAGAGCGCGGCCAGATCATCGGCTTCGCCGGATACATCCAGTCGTGGATGGACTACAACATCTACTAGATTTTTTGGGTGAACGTTGTTGCCCATCATCAACGGAGAGGGATAGGCAAGGCACTCGTGGCGCGGTTGATTAAAGAGATCGGCAGGAGGAAGAATGCCCATCTTATCCTTCTTACCGCAGACGCGAAGAAAAGCCTTCCTGACTATTATCTCCACTACTTCGGCTTCAGAACCTTGGAAGTGTTCGGTTCAAATTATCACCTCATGTCGCTTCCGGTAGGACAATGAGCGCGCAGGTTCAGGGGTCCGCTGGCGACAGCGGACCTTTTTCATAGTTGGAAAAATCCTAACTCCTGCGCTATGATAGCCATATGCTCGACATCAAGTTCATCCGCGAGAATGCGTCGGCCATAAAGGATGCGGCGGTTAAAAAGAACCTGGACCCCGCGGTCATTGACGAGCTTTTGGATGTGGACGCGAAGCGGCGCGAGTTGATGACCACGTCGGAAAACCTCCGCGCGGAGCAAAAAAAGACGCAGGATCGCGAAGCGGGCGCCAAGTTGAAAGAGCAATTCAAAGAGCAAGAAGAAAAATTGAAGCCGCTCGAGAAGCGATTTCGTGAACTGATGGTGCGTGTGCCGAATATTATTTCGCCGGACGTGCCGGTAGGCAAGGACGAAAGTGAGAACAAGGAAGTGTTCCGCTGGATCCCGCATGGCGGCGGGTCGGACAAGGAGCCGAAAAAATTCGACTTCACGCCGAAGGATCATATGGCGCTCGGTACGTCGCTCGACATCCTCGACTTTGAAAAAGGCACAAAGATCGGTGGCTTCCGCGGTTACTATTTAAAGAACGAAGGCGTGCAGCTCGTGATGGGCATCATGATGTATGCCGTGAATAAGATGGTGGAGAAGGGATTTAAGCCGATGATCCCGCCGACGCTCGTTAAGGAATTTGTGTTGTTCGGTACGGGATATTTCAAAGGGACTGATTATGATCCGGAGGTGGATGAAATCTACGAGATCGCGACGAGCGATAAGGAAGCAAGCGGCGAAAAAAGCGTGGAGAAAAAGTTTTTGGTGGGAACATCGGAGCCATCGCTCTTGGCATATTATTCGGATGAAGTTTTGAAGGCGGACCAGCTTCCGATAAAGAATGCGGGCTACAGCCAATGCTATCGGAGTGAGATCGGCAGTTACGGCAAAGACGTGAAGGGCATGTACCGCGTGCACGAGTTCATGAAGGTGGAGCAGGTGGTGCTGGCGGAGGCGGACATCGAGGCCGCAAATAAACTTCAGGACGAGATGGTGGCGATCTCCGGCGAGATGCACGAGGAGCTTGGTTTGCCTTATCGGCGCCTGCTTATTTGCACCGGCGATCTCGGCGCGGGCAAATACAAGCAATATGACACCGAGGCGTGGCTTCCGGGTATGAACCGTTGGGCCGAGACCGGCTCCGCGAGCAATTTCCTCGACTGGCAGTCGCGCCGCCTGAACGTGAAGTACGTAGACACGAAGACCGGCGAGAAGAAATATGTGTACATGTTGAACAACACCGCGCTGCCGAGTCCGCGCGTGTTCATCGCGATCCTTGAAAATTATCAAACGGCGGACGGAAAAGTGATGGTGCCGGAGGTGTTACAAAAATACGTAGGCAAAAAGGTTATAGGATAGAATGCGGCCGCGAAAAGGAAGGAGGATACGCTTTCGCAGCATTTAATCTTCCATGCTGCGAAGGCGCATCCTCCTTCCTTTTCGCGGAGTGGTATCATTGATTCATGCAGATCGCGCCGTATATTTCCGACCATAAGAGAAAGCGCAAGCGCCGCCGCGCGTATCTTTTAACCGCGCTCGGGTTGGTAATTTTTTACGGGATATTTTTTGCCGCGCAATGGCTAGTGCTTCGTTCGCCGGTATTCCGTGTGGACCACGTGGTGGTGCAGGGGAATAGTGCGATCTCAAACACGGATGTGATCGCGCTCGCGGAGGCAAGCGCGTTTCCCAGCCATGACATTCTCCGCGCCGCACTCACGTTCGATAATATGCTGCTGTGGCCGGCGAGCATCCCGCAGGGCGAACTTCAGATGATCCCGCAGCTCGCGAACGCGAATATCTCCAAAGATTTTTTTTCGCATACCATCACTATCACCGTCACCGAACGTTCACCGTTCGGCATCTGGTGTTTTTCCGCATCGCCGGGTGTAAGCGCGGCTTCGACCACTGCGACGGATACGAACGCACCCTGCTACTGGTTCGATAACACCGGCACGATCTTTGAAAAGGCCGGGGAGACGCAGGGCGATCTGGTCTACACGGTATATGATCGTGCGCAAGCGCCGCGCGGGCTGAATCAAAAAGTGCTGTCGGACGAGTTCCTCCCGAATTTTATTTCCATCATGAACGTCTTGCACGCGAGCGGCCTCAGCGTGCAGGCCATTGAGCTGAACGATCTCTCGCTCCAGGAAGTGGATGTGCAAACGGCGAACGGGCCGACGATCTACTTCAGTCTGCAATTCCCGGCGGACGAATATTTGCCGGTCATCCAGAAGCTGATGTTGCAATCTAATTTTGATAAACTGCAGTACGTTGATTGCCGGACGGAGAACCGATTGTTCTATAAATAGCAAAAACACAAAGGGATATTATCTTGAGGTACGCGTTCCGCGCTGCTGCGCGGCCGCTCCCTCTCGGCGACCTTCGTCGTCTCCGAGAGCCCTCAAAATAATATCCCTTTGTGTTTTTGCTACGTGATAAAAGATAAAAAGAAAGGCGACACGTGAGGGTGCCGCCTATGTCGTAGGGGAACTTATTGCAGATGATAGATGAAGATCGATGTTCCTGCGCGCGCGTCCGGGGTGGGGACGTTGCCCATATCGCCGCCGAGCCAGGTACCGGTCGCGTCGGCGCCCGAACTGGAAGCGCGCAGCGCGGTGAGCCACGAGTAGGTGTCCGACGCGTTGCGCGTCTGGCCGGGCGCGAGCGGCTGGGTGGCGAGCTCGAGCGTGTTTACGGAAACGGCAAGCCAGTGAATACCCTGGTCGGCGGGATTGCCTTGCGCTGATGACCAATTCACTTCTTTATTGCCGAGATAATAGTGCGGATCGCCGCCGCCGAAATAATCCACTGCGATCTTATCCACCTGCGGGTTGGCGTTCACCCACGATTGCAGCCGGAGTAAGTCCTGTCCCCAGTCGTAATTGGAATCGGTCACGAAGTGATAGCCGCCCTGGACGCCACCGCCGAACTCATTGAAGTACGAGAGGAAGTACGGCGCGGCGAAGAATGTCTCGAGAAGCAACCATGCGAGGAGCAAGATGAGAAAAATATATTTGATGACGGGAGAAAGGAATGATCGTGCGAGCGCGGCGAAAGAGCTTGAGGACGCCATCGCACCGAAATTTAATTTTGTGATCCATTTTTTCCACACGACGGCGGCAAGGATGAAGATGAGCGGGAGGGTGGGTAGGATATGCCGGATGCCGATGTTCAACGGACTGTGCATGCTGTACCCCCAATAGAGGACGATGAACGACGCGAGCGAGAATTCGCCGAAATTGAGCGTGAGGTAATCGAGTATCCGCCGTCCAATCGTCGACCCGCCGGTGGATCTGCGTTTTAATGTTTTTTTAATGGTCCACCACGCGGCGAGCGCGAGTGCGAGGAAGACGATGATGAGCGTCGGGATCGGTTCTTTCAAAAGGAAGAGCGCGGGGAAGTAGATCCAGCCGCCGCTTTGCGCTACGTGGCCGAGGAAGTAGATCGTGTTGCCACCGTCCGCGCGTTGCAACACCATTAGGATGCCGAGCGAGTACTCCGCGATCGGTTGCGTAAGGCGATGTCCTGCCATCCAGATATCCGCGTCGGCGATGCATCGCATGCCGTGGCATAGTTGGTCGGCTGGTGTGGGGCCAGTAGCAAACGAAGTGAGGATCGCGGTCGTGTCAGAAACCTGCCTTTGGACCGGATAGCCGGCGGTGAATAAGAAATAGATCGGATAGACGATGAACGCGTAGCCGATCACAAAGATGAGCGCGCACTTCCACGCGGAGCGGCACAGCTTTGCAAAAAACGTTTTTGCGCGGCGTGACGCATCGGTCGTGCTCCATTGCGCGATGAGGTCGCGCAGCCATAAAACGATAAAGAGAAAGATAAAGAGCGGGACGAGTAAGGGCGTTGAGAATTTGGCGACCTGCGCCACGCCGAACGCGAGCCCGGCGTACCACAAATTTTTCGTGGACGGATCATTGATATATCTCAAAAAGAAAAATATGGCGAGAATGACGCCGAACGCAGCGCCGAGGTCGGTCGTCACATAATGCCCGTGCCCGAGCACGGTCGGGTCGAGCGCAAAGAGGAATGTCGGCAGAAGCGCCCAAAGTTTTCCCACAAACCGCCGCGCGAGAAAGTAGACGAGAATGATGGTGAGGATGGTGAGCAGGATCGGCATCACGCGCCCCACCTGGATGATCGCATTCGCGTCGTTGCCCGAATTATAGAGGAACGCGGTGCCCATATCCCACTGCCCGTTCACTTCCGTTGTCCACGCCGCGTTGTTTGTGGGGAATGTTGGCTGCACGAATATCAGCACCGGCAGCATCGCGAGCGCTTTCACGAGCGGGGGATGCTCGGGGTTCAACCGGTAATCGAGTTGGCTCACGTAACCGTAGCCGGCGGGGATGTGTGCGAGCTCGTCCATGATCGCGGAATCAGTGCGCGACGCGTAGAACATCAGGCCGAATGAAGTGATGCAGATCAGTACGAGGGCGGTAGCAGTGAACCAGGAAGTGAGTTTTTTTATCATAGTATTTTTAGTATAACAAAAATATCGTGCTAAAATATCCCTATGGCTGATCGCGAGGAGAAAAAACTGCAGTCGGAGCATGCGGCGGATGATATCCGTGCGGACGAGCTAGTAAAGATCACCCAGCGCGAGGTGAAGGAAAACACCGACCACTTGCGCGACATTCCGGTGACGAACAGCAATTATTGGCGGTTTCGTGGCGAGGATCGTCGGCAACCGCTCCCGCGCGGCATCAAGTGGGCCGCTGCCGGGCTGATCGTGCTTTTTATTGGCGGCTTTGCGGTTTCATATTATTTGGTGAAGCGCGAGATTGCGGCGACGATCTCATCACGGATCGGTACGTTGCAAGCGGGTGTGCAGGATCTGCAGAACTTGAATCCACAGTCCGCCGCGCAAGAATTCTCATCATTGAACGCCTCGTCGGCGGCGGATGGGCCTTGGGGATCTCTTGTCTCTTTTTTCGCGGGAAGCAGCGCCACGATCCGGTCATTCACCGATCTCTCCAATCAACTAACAACACTTTCAAACAATATAACGAGCATTGAAAATGATGCGTTCGGATTTGTTTCCGGGAATGGGAGCAGCACGCTCGCTGCAGACCTTGCGAGTGTGCGCGACACGCTTACCGCGATCGACGCGGACAGCGGCGCGCTCTCCGGCGCGGCATCGTCATTGGGCACCGCGTCGCCGATCAGCGGGGAAAGCTATCTGGCACTGACCACGCAGATAAAGGGCGCGGAAACTTTTTTGGATGCGTTTGTGCCATGGCTCTCCGATGCGTCAACCACACACCACCTCCTTGTGCTTTTCCAAAATCCGTCGGAGATGCGTCCGGGCGGGGGATTTTTGGGAAGCTATGCGGATGTCTCTATCAACAACGGGAAGATCTCTAACATCGCGTTTCATGATGTTGCGGATGTGGACACGGCGTTCAAACAAAAGATCGAACCGCCCGTGCCGCTGCAGTTGGAAGAGATCGCGTTCCGCCCCGCTGATGCGAACTGGTTCTTTGACTTCCCGACGTCCGCGTCGGAGACGATCAGTATGTTTGAAGCGGCCACGCCATCCACCACATTCGATGGCGTTGTCGCGGTGACGCCGCAGGTGATGAGCGATCTGCTCTCGGTGACGGGACCGATTAACGTCGCATCAACGACATTCACTTCCGACAATCTCGTGACGCAGATCCAAAAGATCGTGCAGGCAGGCCAGGCAAAGTCCGGTGGAGGCAATGCTACGTATCCGAAGGCGGTGTTGTCGCAGCTCTACCCCGCGATCATCCAACAACTTGCGTCTTCCACGGATGCGCAGAAACAACAGATACTTGGGCTCGCACTCAACTGGATTTCCAATAAAGATTTAATGTTTTATGCGACCAACCCTGCGTTTGAGACGTTCGCCAACGCGTACGGCGCGACGGGCGATGTCTATCAGCTCCCGCAAAACTTCAACGGTGATTATCTTGCGATCGTGAACGCGGATATCAACAGCGATAAGTCGGAGCTGTATATGGTGCAGGATATTAGCTACGACGCTGCGATCGGGAGCGACGGCACGCTGACCACAAACCTCACCATCACGCGCACGCATAACGGCAACCAAAGTCCATACTGGTGGTATCAAACGACCAACCAGGATTATATGCAGATCTTTGTGCCGAACGGGAGCACGTTGCAGAACCAGAGTGGCGGAATCGCGAAGAGCGTCCCTGCGCCGATCAACTATGCGCGCGACGGCTATAGCACCGACCCGAACGTGCTCGCCATCGCTTCAGCGACGCAGCAAAATTTCAGTTATCCAAAAGTAACGACGCATACGGAATCGGGTAAGCAGGTGTTTGCCGTGTGGTCGCGAACGTATGCGGGCCAGTCATCCACGCTCTCGTTCGATTACTCGCGCAACTTATTCGCGCTGCCCGCCGCCGGTGTGCAATATCAATTTATTTTCGAACGCCCGAGCGGCGCGACGGGGAATTATCACATCGAAGTGGATGCGCCGCTCGGCTATGCGTTCGCCGAGAACGGTCTTGCGAGCTTTACGTACAATTCCACCAGCACGCCCGGGCGACTGATGTTCACGCTGACGTTGCAGAAGATATAGAGGCTCTCGCGCCAGCATCGTATTCTGCGAGGGTACGCTTCGCCCACCCAGCGATGGGCTCGCTCAGTCCTCGGCGGTTCGCCGTTCGTCAGAACGAACGGACCATGCCGAACCGCCTGCGGAGCCCCTCGCAGAATACGATGCTGGCGCGAGAGGTGATAGGTTTTTTTCAAATCCAGCCTTTATAAAATTATCAGTTATAATTATTTATATGAAATATGTATTTATTACAGGGATACCTACAGCAGGAAAGAGTTATCTAGCAAAGAAGGTTTCCGAATCTCTCGGTATCTCCTTCGTTAAAATTGATGATTGGCGAGATGAATTTCGGAGTGATCCAGAATTAAAAAAATGGGTAGATTTCTTTTGGAATAAAAATGAAGAAAATTATTGGCAGATGACGTCCCCTAATCAAGAATGGGAGGATTTAAAAAACCAGTCGGAAGCACTATGGCCGGCAATTTTTAAAAAAATAGAAGAGATTCAGCGTTTAGGAAAACCCACGATATTCGAGGGGGTTAATATATTACCGCACTTGGCTAAGCGAGATTTAAAATTTCAAGGCATTGTCGTACTTGGAGAATCATTTGATACGATTTTGGAACGTAATAAACAGGAGCCCCGCTGGGGTCGCACTGATGAATTGATAAAAAAAGAAGCTGAGGCCTTTTGGGGTTGGGAACGACCTCGTTATGCGGAGGAAGCTAAAAAATATGACTTTAAAGCATTCAGCGATCCTATTGCGGCGGAAAAAGAAATAAGAATTTTGTTGGATTTCTAAGGCGTCATAAAGTAAATGGTCAATCTTCAGTGATTAAAAAATCATTAAAAACCTTTTGACTTGGCAATATAAAAGCGTATGCTTTTGTGTATGAATAAAAAAACAACCACGATAGATGACCTCGCAGTGATGATAGAAAAAGAGTCGCGCGCCAACGAAAAACGCTTTGATGCAATAGACGGAAAATTTGCTGCATGGGAAGAAAAAATGGCAACCAAGCAGGATCTGTTTCGAATGGAAACACGGATCATGTCCGCTATCGGCGATATTAATATCGAGCTCAAGGATCACAATAAGCGTATTTTAGCGCTCGAGAAAATCGTCAAGCCATAGCTCCTTCCTTGTGAGAGTGCCTCATTTTTTGGTACACTTGCGGCAATGGAACACATCCGCAATTTCGTCATCATCGCCCATATTGATAGTGGAAAATCCACGCTTGCCGATCGTCTTTTGGAGATGACGGGCACGGTGCCGATGCGCTCGATGCAGGCGCAGTACTTGGACCGGATGCCGCTCGAGCGCGAGCGGGGAATCACGATCAAGATGGCGCCGGTGCGCATGGAATACATCGCGAGCGACGGCAAAAAGTATGTGATGAACTTGATCGACACGCCGGGCCACTCGGATTTTGCGTATGAGGTGTCGCGTGCACTGAACGCCGTCGAGGGCGGCGTTTTGCTCGTGGACGGCACGAAGGGCATTCAGGCGCAGACGCTTTCCAATTTGCGCGGCGCACAGAAAGCGGGACTGCGCATCATCCCGGCAGTGAACAAGATCGATCTCGCGCTTCCGCATATCGAAAAAGTGGTGGAGGCGACCGCGGATTTGCTCGGTGTCTCGCCGGATGATGTGTTTCGCGTTTCGGCAAAGACGGGCGCGGGCGTGAAGGAACTGCTCGAGGCGGTCGTAAAATTCGTGCCGCCGCCGAAAAACTCCAAAGACAATATTTCCAAAGCGCTCATTTTCGACTCGATGTACGACGATCACAAAGGTATCATCGCAAACGTGCGCGTGTTCGGCGGCGAGTTCGGCACGGAAGATATGCACCTCGTGGCAAGCGCCGACGGCTTTAAAGCCAAAGAGGTCGGATATTTTTCACCGGAGATGAAGGCGACCGCCAAATTAAAAACCGGCGAGATCGGCTACATCGCGACCGGCCTCAAAGAACCGGAGCTCGTTCATATCGGCGACACCATTTTGGCGAACCGCGATTCGACAATGCTCGGCGCTGAGCGTAAAAGTGAGTTGGCGCTTCCCGGCTACCGCGAGCCCGCGCCGGTGGTGTTCATCTCGTTCTATCCCGACGGCGATACCAAGTTCGACGACCTCAAGCGCGGATTTGAGAAGTTGCGTTTGAATGATGCCGCGCTCAGCTTCGAACCGGATTCAAACGAGGCCCTCGGCCGCGGATTGAAAGTTGGTTTCCTCGGCCAGCTTCACTTTGAGATCATCTCCAGCCGACTTGAGCGGGAATATAATCTGCAATTCCTTACCAGCTTCCCGTCCATCGCGTATCGCGTGCAGGACAAAGGCCAAATTTTTGTGATCAAGCAGCCGCAGGATTTTCCTGAGCATCCGGAAAAAGTGTGGGAGCCACTCGTCAATTTGGAGATTCTCACGCCCCAGCAATATCTGAGCGCCGTGCTTAACATGCAGACGGTGTTCGATATGGAGATCAATGAGGTAAAGAACATCGGTGAGAACCTTTTGATCACGGCGATCATGCCGCTCCGTGAACTGATCCGCGACTTTGATGATCGGATGAAATCGGTGTCGCAGGGATACGCGTCGTTTACGTACGAGCTGGCGGGCGAGCGCGAGTCGGAGGTGGAGAAATTGGAGATCGTGGTGGTGAACGAGATCGTGCCCGCGCTCACGCGTATCGTGCCGAAAAAAGATCTGGAGCGCGAGGGACGCCAGACGGTGGAGCGGCTTAAGGAACTTTTACCGAAGGAACAGTTCAGCCAGGCGCTTCAGGCAAAGTCACAGGGTCGCATCATCGCCCGCGAGACGATCAGCGCGATGAAGAAAGAGCTCGGCAACTTTGGCAAGAACGGCGGCGATCGCACGCGCAAGATGAAGCTATGGAAGAAGCAGGAGAAAGGCAAGGAGCGCCTTCAGGCCGGCGCCCGCGTGGATATCTCGCCGGAGGTCTTTAGGGAGATCTTGAAAAAGTAGTACACTAAAGCCATGAAAATCGCCTCCATTATCATACTCTCTTTGTTCATCATTATCGTCGGCGTGCAGGTGTTCTCGTTTGTGCGGCAAGAATGGTCGCTTGGCAGCGAGCTGGCGGACGTGCAGCAGAACCTCACGAAGGCCCAGGCGCAGGAGACGAGCCTGCAAGAAGAGACGCAATATCTCTCCAACCCGGAAAATTTGGAGAAAGAACTCCGCGCGCGGTTCAACTACAAGAAACCGGGCGAGACCATGGTGATCATCGTGCCGTCGACAATATCGACGACATCAACAGATTGATGTTATGAGCGGGCTAGTCAATGACGTCAGAACCTTTTTCGGAGAAAACGCCAGCAAATTTGTGGTACCGGATTTAATGGTCGAGAAATGTTGAAGAAAAATAACTCATTATTGTTCCAGTGGGCGTCGTGATAGGCTAGCGGCGCAGGAGATGCGCGGCTTATGAATCTCAGTTATAATCATGAAGCTATGGATTCTTTGGAACGCAAGCCGAAAAAAAAGGGAGGACATGAGAAGATAAGCCCAACGGCCTGGGGTGTCGCGTACCGCAGGACGTTATCAGACATCCCGTATTCAACGGAAATCTTTGACGAACTTCAAGAGATTGTGCAACAGACGCGGTCTGCTGAGGAGCTTGCTGTCCTGGAGAGTCTGCGGCTCCCGGAAATTACGCCCATGTTCGAGGCGCGATACAAGCTGACAAACCGACTTCTTGAGAAAAATAAGGCGAACCAAATTCTTGAGATCGCCGCAGGATTCTCCCCGC
>JBEKBG010000006.1:0-33589 GCA_050015515.1 Minisyncoccia bacterium | reverse complement strand
CATGGTTTTGCTAACCGCATTATCCGCGACTATCCGGATTATTTCCCGACGATCATCGGTGCGACGAGCATCACGGAGATCGAGCAGGTGAGTATCCTGCGTCGATTGCTCGACACGCTGCCCCTCAAGGATCTGCGCCCGTTTGGTGATCGCTACTATCACCTTCGCTCGATCCTTGCCGCGATCAACGAGCTGAAACAGCAGGGTGTGGCGCCCGCGCTTTTTTCCGCCATCGCGGCGGACGCGAAAAAGGATTTTTACGCGAACCCGGATCTGATCAACCAGTCGGGAAAGTACGAGGGAAAGATGAAAGGAAAATATGTGACGGCGGCGAAGCAAGCGGAGCGTAACGTTGAGCTTGCGACGCTCTATGAGGAATACCAAAATGCGCTCGCCGGTGGGCGACAGTACGATTACAGCGACATGATCATGTATGTCGCGCAGGCGCTTGAGTCGACTGCGGAACTGACACAGGTTTTGCAGGGAGCGTACGAATATTTTTTGGTGGACGAGCATCAGGACACGAACGACGCGCAGAATAAAATAATAGAGCTCATCGCTGGCGGGGGGAGCGGCGCGGCGGGTGGCGGCGAACGCCCGAATCTTTTTGTCGTTGGTGATGAGAAACAGGCGATCTACCGCTTCCAAGGCGCATCACTGGAGAATTTTCATTACTTCCGCGATCACTATAAAGATGTTGTGCTGATCACATTACGCAATAATTATCGCTCCACGCAAGCGATCCTTGATGCGGCGCAGGGCGTGTCGCCGCGGGAGACGGCGCTTGTGGCTCACGCCGGGCATTTCGCGGCGGCGGGCGAGCCCCCGGCGCACCTGGCGGTGTTGTCATCGCCCACAGTGGAATATTATTTCATCGCGCAAAAGATAAAAGAACTCATTGCCGCCGGTGTATCCGCGGAGGAGATCGCGGTGCTGTATCACAACAACAAAGATGTCGTTCCGCTCGCCGCGATGCTGGAGAAGCAGGGCGTGCTCTTTAATATAGAGTCGAACCAGGATGTGCTGGGCGACGAGGAGATAAAAAAACTGGTGCGCGTGTTGCGCGCCGTCCAGCACTTTGGCAACGATGTGTGGCTGGCGGAAGCGCTGCACGTGGATTTTCTCGGCATTCCGCCGATTGATGTGTACCGGTTGTCGTCATACGCTTTTAAAGAGCGGCGCAAGATGTACGAGGTTATGCAGTATCCGGTGGGGTTGGAAGCTGCGGGCGTAAGCGAGGCCGCGCGCGTAGCATACCAAAAACTTTTTCAGCACCTTTCCGAGTGGCGCCGCGCGGCAAAGAATCGTGGCGCGGGCGAGGCGTTTGAAAAGATCGTGTACGAGTCGGGGTTCATCCAGGCGGCGCTTAACCATCCTTCGGCGACGGAAAAATTGGCGAAGCTCCACGCGCTCTTCGATCTCTTGAAATCGTTCATTGAGCGCCAGAAAAATTATACGTTGGATGAATTCTTTACGTACCTGGACCTGATGGAAGAGCACGATATCGCAATCCGCGGCAAGGACGCCGTGCGCAGCCTTGGCCGCGTGCGCCTGATGACGGCGCACGGTTCCAAGGGATTGGAATTCGATTACGTGTTCATCATGAGCGCGGTAGATCGAAAGTGGGGAGGCCGCTCGCGCAAGGAATCGATCAAATTGCCGACGAAGATATATCGCGCCGGCGTAGCGGCGGAGGACGATGACGACGCCGACGAGCGGAACGTCTTTTACGTTGCGCTCACCCGCGCGCGCAAGGAAGTGTTCATCACGATGGCGAAGGTAGATCAGAGCGCGAAGGAACAGTTGCCGATGCAGTTCATTGCGACGCTCAAAGAAAATATTTTGGCACCGCTTGATACGACGTCGTACGAAAATGATTTTGCGAAGCATCGCGTCGAGATCGAGTTTGCGCCGGCGGACGCGGACGGCGCGAAGGCGCCGAAGCTGCCGGAGCTGGAAGACAAGGAATTTCTGAACGCGCTTTTTCGCGCGCAGGGGATTTCCGTGACGGCCTTGAATAATTATCTGGAATGTCCGTGGGCGTATTTTTACCGCAACCTCGTGCGCATTCCGGAGGCGCCGAATAAGCATCTTTCGTTCGGCAACGCCGTGCACGCCGCGCTCAAAAGTTATTTTGATGCGTTGAGCGGTGGGGGCGCCGATGGCAGTGCCGATGGCGCGCCGGGCGAAGATCGCGGCAAAGCATATCTCGTCCAGCGCTTTGAGGAATCGCTTGCGCACGAGCCGATCAAAGAGAGTGAGTATGAGGAGGCGTTGGAAAAGGGCCGTCGCGCATTGCCGATTTTTTATGATACCTATCACACAACGTGGTCGCCGCGTGCGTTGAACGAGGCGCGCGTGGAAGCGCTCCCACTTGAGGATGGCACGCTCATTAATGGAAAGCTCGATCGGATAGAATTTGTGGGCGGCGCGGCGGCGGGCGCGAGCGGCGATGGTGCGGCACTCGAGCTCGTCCGCGTCGTTGACTACAAAACCGGCAAACCGAAGTCGCGCAATGACATCGAAGGAAACACCGCATCGAGCGATGGCGATTACAAGCGCCAGCTCGTGTTCTATAAACTATTGCTCGATAAGGAAGGAAAGCGCGATATGCGTGACGGCGTTATCCAGTTCATCGAGCCGGACGAGCGTGGCACCATGCATCGCGAGGAATTTGCGATCACGCCCGGCGAGGTGAAGGTGCTGGAGAAGCTTGTGATGGACGTGGCGCGCGAGATTTTGGATTTGAGTTTCTGGAATAAAGGCTGCCACGAAAAAGATTGCAAATATTGCGAGCTACGAAAGGGAATGAAATAATACCGGCCGGGGTATGGTATTCTTAGGGCAGGTCGATAGAGAGCGAAAGAAAAATAAACTCATTCTATAAACGACATGAAACAGATGACATGCCCAGCGGCGGGTGGCCCCGCAACGTGCACGGGAGTTATCTCCGGCAACACGGTCGAAGAGATGTTGGCGGATGGCATGAAGCACGTCAATGCGGTGCATCCCGAGATGGCGGATGGCATCGCTAAAATGTCCCCGGAAGATATGGCCAAATGGCAGGCTGACTTCCATCAGAAGTTCGATGCGTTGCCGGAGTTGCCGGCGGCGTAAAGACGGAACAGTATTCAGAGAAAGCCCTGCGCAAGTGGGGCTTTCTGTTTGCTCACGTCTCATGTGAGGTATATACTTAGCTTATGAACACAAACACTACCACGCAGGCGACGGGGAATGCGCAGTCCGTCGCGCACAACATGGTGACCACCGGCTTCGAGCTGGATAATTATCGCATTGTAAAAAATCTTGGCGTCGCGCGGGGGATCATTGTGCGGTCGCGGAACATCTTTGGCACGATCGGCGCCGGCCTCCAGACGCTCGTCGGCGGCAACATCACGCTCTATACCAATCTTTGCGAGAGAACGCGCGAGCACGCGTTCGACCTCTTGCTCACGCACGCGGGGGAGATGGGCGCGAACGCCGTAATCGGTGCCCGCTACGACGCCACGGAGATCATGCGCGGCGTCACGGAGGTCTTGGTATACGGCACGGCGGTGGTGGTAAAGCCCAGGTAATAAATGATTGTTAAAAATTCATTAAAAAGAGTTTGACTAAAGTATTGACTCCGCTATAATTTTTTGGATTATCAGGTCGGGGTCGGTAACGTGTTCGGACTCTACAAAAGGCCCAGCAATGGGTCTTTTGTTTTGCCGAGCAAAACGAATTATACTTTTCCCATGATGAAGACCGTTAAATTTCGCCCCGACCTGGCGCAGCTCATTATGGATGGCAAAAAGACCACGACGTGGCGGATGTTCGATGATAAGGACTTGCAGACAGCGGATGCAATCGAGCTGGTAAATAAGGCGACGGGCGCCGTGTTCGGCCATGCCACTATTTCGTGGATCACCCTGAAGCGCATCAAGGATCTCGACGATGCCGACTGGGAAGGCCACGAGCGATTCCCAAGCGAGGAGGCAATGTACGCGACGTATCGCGGGTACTATCCGGGGCAGGAGGTAGGGCCGGAGACGATAGTAAAGATTATTCATTTTGATCTAGAAAAAGAATGAAAGATCGCTTCAAGCTCATCGCCTCCGTCTATGTGCTCTTCGTCAAGGACGGGAAGATCCTGATGCTCCGCCGGGCCAACACCGGCTACGAGGATGGCAACTACAGCCTGGTGGCCGGTCACGCCGATGGCGGCGAGGCGCTCACGGCGGCCACCGTCCGGGAGGCAAAGGAAGAGGCGGGAGTCGTGATTGCGCCCGAGGACCTGCGGCTCAAGCTCACGATGCATCGCCGCGCCGACGATGAGCGGCTGGACTTCTTTTTTGAGCCGGCCGCGTGGACGGGGGAGTCGCAGAACATGGAGCCCGGCAAGGGGTGTATTATGATAGATATATGGAAACAATATCGCGCGTGGTGGTGATCGGCGGCGGGGAATTGGGCAACGCGGTCAGTGCGTTATTAAAAAAGAACAACGTGATGGCGGACGTTTGGGATGCCGATCCGTCGGTCGTGCCGGGCCAAAAGGCGCTGCAAGAGATCGTTCCCGTGGCGGAGTGCGTGGCGTTTTGCGTTCCATCCTGGGCGATGCGTGCGGCGGTGACGGGCATTCTGCCATATCTTTCGCCCACGGCGATCGTCATGTCGTTTGCAAAAGGGATTGAAAAGGATTCGCGCCAGACGATGGCCGAGATGGTGCCGACGATCCTGCCGCCCGGGACTCCGTTTGTGGTGGTCGGCGGTCCGATGCTTGCGGCGGAGATCGCGGGCGGGATGGCCGCGGTCGGCGTGTTTGCGTCAACGGATGCCGCGGCCCTCCAGGCGGCAAAGGCGCTTTTTGCGAGCGAAAACTTCAATGTGGAGACCGTGGCCGACCCCGGAAGCGCCGCGCTCGCGGGCGTGTTGAAGAACATTTACGCGGTTGCGCTCGGCATCGCCGACGGGCTTACGCTTTCCGGCAATGAAAAAGGATGGATCACCGCGCGGGCGATCCGCGAAATGCGCGGCATCGCGGCGGCGCTCGGCGCGGACCCGGATGTGATATTGGGCACGGCGGGCGTCGGTGATTTCGTCGCCACGGGATACAGCGTGCATTCGCGCAACCGTGAAACGGGGATAGAGATCGTCGTCACGGGCAAGTGCAACGTCCGCGGCGAGGGATTGAACTCACTGCCATTCCTTATAGAGCGTTTGGGAAAAGAAAAAGCGGCGGCGTTTCCGCTACTTATGCTCATCAACACGATTGGGATCGAATGCCAGCCGGCGCGGCCGGCATTCGATGCGTTTTTTAAGGGCGACGGCCGCTAAACGCCGCCGCTTTGGTGCCATAGGCTTTCAAAAAGCACTTCCATTGAGTGGTGGATGTCTTCATCCTCGATCACAATGCCGAACGGTGCCTTTTTATTGAGGGAAATGATGGCGATCTTATTTGCGTAGACAAACGTGCAGTCGTTGATCTCTATGGTGGTGGGAAGGAATTGTGTGGTGCGCAGCTCTTCTCCATCTTTTTGCTTCAACACCATAGATTCCTTTGACTTCGGCGTGAGCACGCGGATCCTTAAATAGTGCCGGTAGCGTTTTTCGATAAAATCTTCCATATAAGAGGTGCCGACAAGGTTCAACCAATCGTCCCATGAGAGCAATGCGGAGATATGTTGTTTTGCGTCGAGGATGTCGTCCATGATCCGGTGTATTTCGTCCACTCCCGTGTATGCCCGTATCTTTGGCTGTGCGGCGGGGTCGTGTCGCAATGACTGCAGGGTAGGGAGGGCGGCGGTAAGTGTCGCCTCGCGCTCCTTGAGGGCAACAAGGAGTTTCTCCGGGTTCTCTGCGGACCATATCTTCCGCTTTCGCTGGATATAGGCGGACATGAGCCCTTTTTTGTTGAGGGTGGCAATGATAAGGTTTACACTCGTGCGGGGAATTCGTGCTTTTTTTGCGATATCCGTGGCGGAACTTGCCCCTAATTCGAGTGCGGCAAGATACACCGATGCCTCCGCAGGCGAGTAACCAAGAGTCTCAATGACGGTTCTGGTTTTCATGTTAAATTTCATTATAATTATAGCACATTTTAAAAAAATGATGACAAGAATGTTGCCGTTTTATTTATCCCCTTGGCACGGCAGAGCTATAGATTTCATTGATGAAAAAGATATGAAAAATTATTTTTGAGTTATCCACAGAACCGCTTGCTATCCATCTGCGGACTTCGGCATGACAATGGATAGACCATGACAAAAAATAATTCATTCGAGCAGGTGCGGAAAAGGGATGGCAGAATCGTTGCGTTCGATGCGGGCAGGATAACCAGCGCCATCTCCCGGGCAATGCAGGCGACAGGAGAGGGCTCGAATGAGAGCGCGGAAAAAGTTTCGGAGCAGGTGGTCGTCACGATGGCGAAAAAATATCCCGGTGTGCACATTCCTTCCATCGAAGAGATTCAGGATGCGGTGGAAACACAGCTGATCCTTATGGATTTTGCAAAAACGGCAAAGGCATACATCTTATACCGCAACGAGCGTTCCCAGCTTCGCGAGAATAAGAAGGAAATCCCGGAAAATGTGAAAAAACTTTCGGCGGAGAGCAAAAAATACTTCCGCAACCAACTTGCCGAGTTCGTTTACTACCGCACGTACGCCAACTGGATCCCGGAGGAGGGTCGTCGTGAGACGTGGATCGAGACGGTGCAGCGCTACATAGATTTTATGCGCGAGAATATCGGCGACAAGCTCACCGAAGAAGAGTATGCGGAGGTGCAAGGTGCGATCTTGCGCCAGGAGGCAATGCCTTCAATGCGGCTGTTGCAGTTTGCGGGGAAGGCGGCGCGGGTCACGAACGTCGCTGCGTTCAATTGTTCTTTTACCGCGCCGCAGAAGCTCGAGGACTTTGCCGAGATCATGTATATCTCGATGTGCGGCACCGGTGTCGGATTTTCCGTGGAGAGCCAGAATGTCCAAAAGCTTCCGCAGATCAAGAGGCAGGTTGCGCTCGGCGGCAAAAGAAAGATAAAAAAACATGTCGTGGAGGACAGCAAGGAAGGATGGGCGGACGCGCTCACGCTCGGGTTGAAGACGTGGTTTGATGGAAAGGATATTGAGTTCGATCTTTCGGAGCTTCGCCCTGCCGGCGCGCGCTTGAAGACGATGGGCGGCAAGAGCTCCGGGCCGGAGCCGTTGCGCTCGCTCCTTTCATTCGCCCGCGCGAAGATATTATCCAAGCAGGGGCGTCGCCTTTCGAACATCGACGTGCACGACATCTGCTGCAAGATCGGTGAGGTGGTGGTGGCGGGCGGCGTGCGCCGCAGCGCGATGATCTCGCTTTCCGATCTTGATGATAAAGAGATGCAGACGGCAAAGACCGGCCAGTTTTATTTTGCGGACCCACAGCGTTCGATGGCGAACAACTCCGCGGTCTATACGCGCAAGCCGGATGCGGAACAGTTCATGGAGGAGTGGCTTTCGCTCGCGAAGAGTCACACGGGCGAGCGGGGAATATTCAACCGCGGAAGCCTCGCCCTCCAGATCCCGAAGCGCCGCAAGCGGTTGCTTGGACAGAAGATATTAAAGATCGGCACCAACCCGTGCGGCGAGATCCTTCTCCAGCCAAAAGAGTTCTGCAACCTTTCCGAAGTGGTCGCCCGCGCCGACGATACCGAAGAGACGCTCCTTAAAAAGATCCGCATCGCCGCGATCCTTGGCACGTATCAATCGACACTCACGTATTTCCCGTACCTTTCAAAGGACTGGAAGCAGAATTGCGATACTGAGCGTCTGCTCGGCGTTTCGATCACGGGGCAGTGGGATTGCCCGGCGGTGCGAAATGAGTCGATGCTTTCGACTCTGCGCGATCGCGCCATTGAGGTGAATAAAGAGTATGCGAAGCGGTTCGGGATCCCGGCATCTTCGTCCGTCACGTGTGTGAAGCCGTCGGGTACGGTCTCGCAGACGGTGGACGCCGCCTCGGGCCTGCATCCGCGCCACGCGGCATATTATATCCGCCGCGTGCGCATTTCTTCGAGCGATGCGTTGTTCCATATGATGAAAGACCAGAAGGTGTCGTACTTCCCGGAGGTTGGGCAGTCGATCTCGTCCGCGAGCACGTTCGTGTTCGAGTTTCCGGTCAAGGCGCCGGAAGGAGCGGTGTTGAAAGATGATCTGAGCGCGATCGACCAGTTGGAATATTGGCGGAAGGTAAAAGTGAATTACACCGAACATAATCCGTCGCAAACGATCTCGATCGGCGAGAACGAATGGATCGGCGTAGCAAACTGGCTCTATGAGCATTGGGATATGATCGGCGGTTTGTCGTTCCTCCCGCGTGAGAATCACGCGTATCTGCTTGCGCCATACGAGGAGATAACGAAGGATCGCTACGAAGAAATGGCGGCGAGTATGCCGCAGATAGATTTTTCGCAGATTTTGCTTTACGAAAAAGAGGACTCGACGGACGTCAAAAAAGAGCTTGCGTGCGTGGGGGGTGTGTGCGAGATTGATGATGTCCACGCGGAAGCTGCAGCCGCAAAATAATAACGCCACGTTCGGGCACGCGCCGCGGTCGCGCGGAAGCGTTGGTGCGCGTCAATGCCATGTATGAAAAAATCTTAAAACCGATCTTCTTCCGTATTGACCCGGAGCATATCCACGATTTTTTCATCTGGTTCGGCGGATTGCTGGGGAGTAATCCGTTCACCCGATGGATCGTGGCGGCGAGTTGTGATTATGAACATCCGTCGCTTGTGACGCGCGTAGCGGGGATCGACTTCAAAAACCCCATCGGCCTCGGCGCCGGCTTCGACAAAGACGCGCGTTTGACGAAGATCATGGCGGCGGTCGGATTTGGTTTTATGGAAGTCGGGGCGATCACGCATTTTCCTTACGAGGGGAATAAAGGACTTCGCTGTATGCGGCTTCCCGACGATCGTTCGCTTATCGTCTATTACGGATTGAAAAACACCGGCGCGGAGGCGATAGAAAAGCGGCTGGAGAAAATGAAATTCCGTTTTCCGGTGGGCATTAACATTGCGAAGACCAATCGCGCGGACATCAAGGGCGAGAAATCGGTGGAGGATTACGTTGAGACGTATAAAATGCTTGCGCATTATTTTGCGTATGTCACGCTGAATGTTTCTTGTCCGAATGCGCAGGATGGGGTGCTGTTCCAGGATCCTGCGATGCTTGAAACGCTCCTCGCCGCGATCGCGAAGGAAAAGAAAGGATGCCCGGTATTTCTCAAGATATCGGCGCATCTTTCCATCGAAGAAGTGGATGCGATCATTGCGGTGGTCGAGAAATATGGTTTTGTCGACGGATTTGTGGTGGCAAATCTTGCAAAAAACAGGGATGTTCTGCACTTGCGGTCGCATAAGGAACAGCTGGATGCGATTCCCGCCGGTGGCATCTCCGGCGCACCGATCAGGATGCTCACGACGGCGATGATCCGGCATATTTATAAAAAGACCGGTGGGAAATATATTTTGATCGGCCTCGGTGGCGTGTTTACCGCAGAGGACGCGTATGAAAAGATCAAGGCAGGGGCGTCGCTTGTGCAGTTGGTGACCGGGCTCATCTATGAAGGGCCACTGATGGTCAAGCGGATCAGCCGAGGATTGGTGAAACTGCTTGAACGAGACGGATATGCGACCGTCGCGGACGCGGTCGGGAAGGGATCGCAATAATTTGGTCAAAATCTGGTAAGATAGGAGTATGAAGATTCAGAATTTTGATGCGCTCGCGACGACGGATGCGCGCCGCGCATTGTTGACGATCGCCGAGGCGGGGTATGCATCGATCGATACGGAAGCGGTTTTACAGAAAGCGATGCAGCTTCATGGCAACACGCTTTCGCTTGCCGGCCAGGACGTTGATCTCGCGGCCGTCGAAAAAATAATTTTCATCGCGATCGGAAAGTGCGCTGTTGAAGCAGGAGCGTTCGCGGAAGGCGTCCTTGGCGGCCGCATCTCGGCCGGGGTGCTGGTGGATGTAAAAATAGGTCCCCCCCTCGCGCATATAAAGACATTTTGCGGTACCCATCCGCTTCCGTCCGATGAGAACATGCACGCCGCTGAGGCGATCGTGGCGGCGCTTACCGGGCTGACGGAGCGCGACCTCGTTATTTTTATTATTTCCGGCGGCGGCTCCACACTATTATTTTTGCCGGAGGACAAAGCGAGCAGAGAGGAGATCCCGATCATGAAGGCGCTCATCGATGTGGGCGCGACGATCCAGGAGATCAACACGATCCGGAAACATCTTTCGTACGCGCGCGGTGGCAATTTGGCGAAGGACGCGTATCCCGCGCGGGTGGTGTCGCTGATATTTTCCGATGTAGTGGGGGACAACATGGAATTCATCGCTTCTGGGCCGACGGTAAAGGATGTGACGACGATCGCGGACGCCGCGGCGGTGCTCGCGAAGTTCGATATTCAGAAAACGTGCGGCCTTGCAACGTGCGGGCTCATCGAGACGCCAAAGGAAGATAAATATTTTGAGCGCGTTTCGAATGTGCTCGTGGTGTCGAATCATGGCGCGCTCGAGGCGATGAAGGCGGCGGCGGCGCGGCTGGGCTTTGCGGCGGAGATTCGCGCGAGCGACCTTACCGGGGAGGCGGATGACGTAGCGAAGATGATCGCGGACGCGATCCACGCTGCGGCGCCGCGAACCGTGCTCTTGTGGGCGGGGGAAACGACGGTGACAATTCACCATCCAGCCGGCCGCGGTGGGAGAAATCTGCAATTATGCGCCTCCGCGCTCCGGTTTGTGGCGGATGGCGAGGAGATCCTCTCGTTCGCGTCCGATGGTCGCGATCACGGCGCATTCGCAGGTGCGATCTGTGATACAATTACTAAAAGAGCAGCTGTGGAAGCGGGCGTCGACCCGGAAGTTTTCCGCGTGGCGGATGATACGTATGCGCTATTCGAAAAGATCGGCAATTATGTGATGACCGGAGACACAGGATCGAATGTTTCCGACCTGATCATTGCATTAAAAGCGGATTAAAAATTGGCCAAATATTAAAAATCATGAAAAAATACATATTAAAATTTGAGGAGGTTGGCATAAAGGATGTTGGGATGGTCGGCGGCAAGAACGCATCGCTTGGCGAGATGATCCGGACGCTCGGCGCGAAAGGCGTGCCGGTGCCGTCGGGGTTCACCGTCACCGCCGATGCCTATTATTATTTCTTACACAGCACCGGCCTTGATAAGTTCATTAAAGAAACATTAAAAGGTCTCAATACGAAGAACTTGAAAGAGCTCGAGCGCGTGGGCAAGCTGATCCGCGAAAAGATGGTTGCCACCGAATTTCCGGATGACCTCGATAAAGATATTGTGGAGGCGTATCGCAACTTTATCGAAAAACGGTACGGCAAGAATGCGGATGTGGCAGTGCGCTCAAGCGCCACCGCGGAAGACCTGCCGGGCGCGAGCTTTGCGGGCGAGCAGGAGAGCTATCTCGGCATCCGCGGCGCAAAGAATGTGGCCGTCGCGGTCCGCGCGACCATGGCATCGTTGTTTACCGACCGTGCGATCTCGTATCGCGCGGACCGCGGCTTCGATCACTTGAAGATCGCTTTGAGCGCCGGCGTGCAGAAGATGGTGCGCTCGGACAAGGCGTGCTCGGGCGTCATGTTCTCGGTGGACACGGAATCAGGATTCCCAAATATCGTCATCATCAACGGTTCGTGGGGTCTCGGCGAAATGATCGTAAAGGGTGAGGTGACGCCGGATGAGTTTATTATTTGGAAGGATGGATTGAAGATGGGCACGAAGCGCCCGATCATCGAGCGCAAGCTCGGCGTAAAGTTGCGCAAGATGATCTATCATCCGCGCGCGGGCACCGGCGTTGCGGACATCCAGCAGACGAAGATCGTGAACACGAGCACGGCGGAGCGCGACACGTTTGTGCTGACGGATAAGGAAGTGGCCCAGCTCGCGACGTGGGGCACTATTATAGAGAAGCACTATACCGACCACTATAAGAAGTGGACGCCGATGGATATGGAGTGGGCGAAGGATGGCGTGACGGGGCAGATCTATATCGTGCAGGCGCGTCCGGAGACCATCCAGGCCGGCCGCGATTTTTCGAAGCTTACGGAATATATTCCGCTCGAGACGAAGAAGCCGTTGCTGATGGGCGCTTCGGTGGGATCGAAGATCGCCGTCGGAAAGGCGCACATCATTTTGGAGGCGAAGCACATTGGTGATTTCAAGAAGGGCGAGGTGCTCGTGACGACGATGACGGACCCGGATTGGGAGCCGATCATGAAGATGGCGTCCGCGATCGTGACGGACAAGGGTGGCCGTACGTCGCACGCGGCGATCGTTTCCCGCGAGCTCGGCATTCCCGCGATCGTGGGAACGGAGCGCGCGACGAAGCTCATCAAAACCGGCGAGATAATCACAGTGGACACCACCGGCAGTGCGGGAAATATTTATGAAGGCGCGTTGAAGTTCAAAGTGGTGAATCACGATCTCAAGAAGATTCCGAAGACGAAAACGAAAGTGATGGTGAACGTCGCCGTCGCGGACAGCGCGTTCGAGGTTTCATTCCTGCCGAACGACGGCGTGGGTCTCGCGCGCGAGGAATTCATCATCGCTTCCAAGATGGGATTACATCCGATGGCATTGTTGAATATGAAAGATCTGGCTCCGGCCGTGCGTTCCGCGATCGAGAAAAAGATTGTCGGTTGGAAAGACCCGAAACAATACTATATCGACAACCTTGCGTACGGCATCGCAAAGATCGGTGCGGCGTTCTATCCGCGCAAAGTGATCGTGCGCTTCTCGGACTTCAAGACGAACGAGTATCGCACATTGCTTGGCGGCGAAGCGTACGAACCGAAGGAAGAGAATCCGATGCTCGGCTGGCGTGGCGCATCACGGTACTATGACCCGAAGTTCAAGCCGGCGTTCATGATGGAGGTAGCCGCGATGAAGACGGTACGCGAGGAAATGGGGCTTACGAACGTGATCCCGATGGTGCCGTTCTGCCGCACGGTGGACGAGGGCGTCAAGGTGCAGGAGACGATGGCGGAGGCGGGATTGGTGACGAACTATATCGCGCATCGTGGCGGCAAGCTCGCTGCCGGCGCGAAAAAGTTCAAGCTTGGCGCAAAACAGGTGGCCATCCCAATCTATGTGATGTGCGAGATCCCGTCGAACGTGTTGCTTGCGGATAAGTTCCTCGATATCTTTGACGGCATGTCCATCGGCTCGAACGATCTCACTCAGCTTACGCTCGGGCTCGACCGTGACTCCGGCATCGTCACGAAGATCGCGAACGAGAACAACGAGGCGGTGAAGATCCTGATCGGCGATATCATCAAAAAGTGCCGCGCGCGCAAGAAGTACATCGGCATCTGCGGTCAGGCGCCGTCCGATTATCCGGACTTCGCGCAATTCCTCGTGACGCGCGGAATCGAGAGTATTTCGCTGAACCCGGACACGGTGGTGCCGACGACGATCGCGATCGCAAAGGAGGAGGCAAAGATGAAAGGGAAGAAGCGTTCCAAATAGCGTAAAAAATAAGATTAAAAGATCGTTAAATCTTATTTGACTTTGAAGTTATGTGAGGTATTATTTTTAGGAAAGCAGCATCTGCAAAACCTGTAGATGAAAATACTGTACCGCAATCTTTCATCTTTACCGTATCGGTAAATAAGCTATCCTTGAAACAAATGTATAAGATTATCAGAAAAGTTCAAGCAAAAGAGCGAAGTGTGGGAGAGGCGAAATCAGTTCTCGATTACGTAACCAAAGAAATAAGCCCAGCAGTTTCATTTGTTATTGTCAAAAACACAGGTGATTGGGGAGAATCTATTACGCGATATAGCCGTGTGTATTTTGTTCTTGAGGGAACACTGAAATTAAAATTTCAAGACGAGGAAGTGGCTCTTGAGCCATGGGACGGCTGTTTTATAGATAAGGGCACAAAATATAATTTCTCTGGCGACTGCCAAATTATTGTGGTTGATTCTCCAGCATACGGTAGCTAGATAGAACGACCAACTAGCTTCTAACTTCATTTTTAAAGAGTGCTATAATATCCTTATGGCACACAAAGTAATATTCTTCAACTGCAACAAGTGGGGCGAGGAGGCAAAATCGTATCTTTCGGGCAGCGAAAAACTAAAGACGGTAGGGGTTGAGGTGGTATTTATCGACACCATCTTGAGCAAGGACAATATCCCAACGGGTGAAACAGCGCATTTTGATATTGCGGGCGTGTTCATGGATTCGCCGGTGGATGCCGATGTGATTGCGGCGTTGCCGGAGCTTAAATTCATCGCGACGGGTTCCACGGGCTACGATCATATCGACCTCGCCGCCGCCGCGGCGCGCGGGATCCCGGTTTCATCCGTGCCGACGTACGGCGAGAACACGGTCGCCGAATTCGCATTCGCGCTGATCCTCGCGCTTTCGCGCAAGATGATAGAGGCGGAATTGCGCGTACGCGACGAGCATAAGTTTTCGACGGAAGACCTGTGCGGCTTCGATCTTGCCGGCAAGACGATCGGCGTCGTCGGCACTGGCCACATCGGCAAGCACGCGATCCGCATGGCGAAAGGATTCAACATGAACATCGTGGCATATGACGTCTATCACGACGATGCGTTCGCGAAGGAAATGGGATTCACGTATCTTTCACTTGAAGATTTACTGAAGCAGAGCGATATCATCACCGTGCACGCGCCGTATCTTCCATCGACGCACCACCTCATCAATATGGGCAATGTTCATTTGATAAAGAAAGGCGCGCTCCTCGTGAACACCGCGCGCGGTGCAATCGTGGAAACAGCGGCGCTTGTGGCGGCGCTCAAAGACGGTACGCTCGCCAGTGTTGGCGTTGATGTGCTCGAGGAAGAGGCGATGATGAAGGAAGGCGATATGCATATCGATGCGGAGTTGATTGGTATGCCGAACGTCATCGTTACCCCACACAACGCCTTCAACACGCACGAAGCGTTCTTGCGTATCCTTGATACCACGATCGACAACATCGTCGCGTTCGTGAACGGCGCGCCGATCAACGCGGTAAAGCCGCCGGCAGACGCGCCGGCGCTAACGGTAAAATAATTCGCCCTATGAAGATCAGCTCGCTCAGCGCACGTCCCATCCTTGATTCCCGCGGCCAATGGACCGTGGAGGTAACGCTCACGTTGCAGAACGGCGTTCGCGCGACGGCGAGCGTACCGCAAGGGAAGAGCACCGGTGCTACGGAAGCGCGCGCCCTGCCCGCAGCGGCTGCGGTGCGGAGTATCAACACCACGATCGCGACGCGGATCATCCACAAGGATTTTTTGGATCAGGCAGCGGTGGATGAATTCTTGGTACGGCTTGATGGCACGGCGGCAAAGTCGCGCCTCGGCGCGAACGCTATCCTCGCGGTCTCGATCGCATTCCTGCGCGCCACTGCGCGCACCAAGAAAGTGCCGCTCTGGAAGCACGTGCGCGATGAGTACGGCATCTGGGTGGATCCGACCGCCAACACGCTGCGCCCGCGGCTTTTTATGAACGTCGTAAACGGCGGCCTGCACGCGGGCAACAATCTGCATTTTCAGGAATATTTAATAATTCCGCGCGCGCGTACGTTTCGGGAGTCGATCGATGTCGGCACGGCGATCTATCATGCGCTCGGCGCCGCGCTCGTGAGGGCAAAAGGACTGGGCGCAAGCAACTTGGGCGACGAGGGCGGCTTCGCGCCAAACTTCAAGAACGATCTGGAGCCGTTCCAGATGCTTCGTGCCGTTGCAAAGAAATTAAAACTTGATAAAAAAATAGACTTCGGCATTGATGCCGCGGCGACGGACATCAAGGGTCTCACCCGCACGCAGCTCGGTAACGCGTATAAAAAATTGATAAAAGAATGCGCGCCGCTCTATATAGAGGACCCGTTCGGCGAGAACGACTTCAAAAACTTCGCGGCGCTTACGGCGGCGTATGCTGCCGATGGCAAAGGCGGTGCGAGCGTAAAGTCAAAGCTTTGGATCGCGGGCGACGACCTTACCACCACGAACACCGACCGTATGGAGCTCGCGCATGCGAAGAAGAGCGTGAACGCCATCATCATCAAGCCGAACCAGATCGGGACAGTGACGGAAACGTTGAACGCCGTGCGCCTGGCGCGCGAATACCGCTGGGCGGTCGTCGTGTCGCATCGCAGCGGCGAGACGAACGATGACTTCATCGCCGACTTTGCCTATGGCGTCGCTGCGGATGGCTTCAAGCTCGGCGCGCCCGCACGCGGCGAACGTGTCGCGAAGTACAACCGGCTGTTAGAGATAGAGGACGAAAAATAATATTTCCTTTTACGTTTTCTTTGGCCTATGGAAATGAATGAAGGTATCCAAGCCGAGATAATTTCCGGCATTCGAGAAGATGAGGATGAGCAAGCAGATCACAATGATCACCTCATCGTTGATAAATTGTGCGACGTTGAACGCGGCAAAGCTGACGGTGGGGAGATAGCTGAATAGAGCGAGCACGATACCGACGATGGACGCCAGTCGCGTGAGCAATCCCAGTATGAGGCAGATGCCGATGATGAGGAATGCCCATTGCGCGACCGCCTGGATCCAGTTGCCTTGCCCGGCGACCGCTGCCGGCGTCGCAAGCCACGAGTATAGATTGCCGAACGACCGCGCGCTTACGGTTTTGCCGAGCGCGGGATTGAAAAGCACGCTGAAACCGAGATAGAAAAAGTTAAGCCCGAGCGCGACCCGAAGCAAAAGGATGATCACCCGCAGGGAGTGGGGAAGTTTCATAAGAGTACTATAAATGTATTATAATATATCTATACGATAATAGTTATGGGGATAGAAAATCACCGCAAACATTCGCTTGGCAAACGCGCATTCCTGCTCTTCCTTTCAAAAAGGATGAAGCTGGTGATTTTTTTCTTCGCGTTGACCGTCGCCGCGTGGTACAGCGAGCGGTGGGCACCGCCATACTATGCGCCATTTGTGAATTATGGAGTGACTCTGCTCGCACTTTTTAGCGTGCTGTATTTTTTGGCGATCATTTTATACACCTATATGGAATATCATTTCTATACCTATATGTTTACCGACGAGGCGTTCATCATGACCTCCGGCTATATCATGCGCACCGAGCTTGCGGCGCTGTATCATCAGATCCAAAACGTGAGCATCCAGCGCAATCCGCTCGAACGTATGGTAGGCGTCAGCAAGATCGTCATCTTTATGAACGGTGCGGAGAAGGATGCCGCGCATAACAAGATCGTGCTGCCCGCGGTGGGGAAGACGAAGGCAAAGCTCGTGCAGAAGGAACTGCTTATCCGCGCCCGGCAGCACATGGCGAACAACTATCCGGCAGCGGCGCAGGAATGAAATAGGCCACATGGGTATTTGGAGAGACAGAATAAAATCCCCCAGCGGGGATTTTTTCTTGACGCTCGCCCCGCTCACCGAAAAATAAAAACGAATATTTTTCGGATCATGCTGCGCGGGGCTGCGCGATCCTCTCCAAGTACCCATGTGCCATATCTCATTCCCGCGCACGTCGCCT
The DNA here is from genome assembly GCA_050015515.1 of Minisyncoccia bacterium. Taxonomy (GTDB): domain Bacteria; phylum Patescibacteriota; class Minisyncoccia; order UBA6257; family 2-01-FULL-56-20; genus JAKAGE01. The sequence continues at coordinate 16,056 of JBEKBG010000006.1, read as the reverse complement.
TTATAGAAAAAGCCCAACCGATGAGGGTTGGGCTTGTGCCGGGTAATCCGGCAGGTTTACTGGAAGCGGGCGAGGATGCTCTGTTCCGCAGGGATCAGCTTCAGAATCCTGATCGACAGAATCTCGTAGCTCAGGAATCCGCTGAATCCGCCTACAATGGCGCCAATGATGGGGCTATGGAAACAGTAGCCCACCGTCGCGCCGATTACCGCGTCCACCATGCAGAGCCAGCGAAGCTCAGAATGAATGATATAGAGCCAGTGTACTGCGAAACGGCTGAAAACACTGACTGCCGGTGTCGTTCGCTTGGCAATCCAGATGATGCCGAGCACTATCCATTTCGGGACATACCAGAGCCAAAAAAGGACAGGGATATGCGCGTGGATTTCTTTCCAAACACCGCTATTGCCCTTACTGGGAATACATCCAACCCCATACATGACGCTCAGGATAACGAGGAACGTGCCATTGAACAACAAATCGAATCTATTGAGCCGAAGGGTGTGGTTCATCGCCCGTTCCGCCAGAAGGACGAGTATGACATTGAAGACTACTCCCCACCCATACACCCACGCCTTCAGAAGCTGTAACAACCACGGGGAATCGGGATGCCGGTAAATAGCAGTTGCGCGATTCCATGCCTTAGGAACTGCGGTAACAACAACGGGAACCTCATACGAGAGGAATCCCACGATGCCACCAGTGAGGATGGAAACCCAGAGATGTCCGAAGTGAAGCCCGACCAAGGCTCCAACGAAGGCACCCAGTACACATGCGAAAACAACTTTTCCACCTTGCATGGTGATGCTCCTTTGCGATGAAGTCAAAAATTCTCGCTATCCAGTTTTGGAATAGCTGGGAATATTATATCACTGTCCTAAATAATTTGCAAATACTCAAAAATCGTTTTTTTTATTGAGTGAAGATGTGGCTATGGCATTATGTTTGGACCGTTGTTTCTTAACACTAGGTTCAAACATAATGCCATAGCCACATCTTCACGATGGGAAATCGAACCGAATAAGCTTCTGCCCAGTGTCGATAAGGTACAGCGAATTTTCCTGCGGGTCGTACGAAGGATCGGTGCCGAGCGAGACGATGGTAAGATTTTTTATTGCGGTGTCGGCGAGATCAAGAAAGGCAACATGGTCGGGGTATTGCACAAAGAGATGCGTGTCGTCCTTATACCACATGAGTCCCTGCACATCGGCCACATCGGGCAGATCGAAGCGATAATAATCCGGCACGCCGTTGGATGCGAACACCTCCAGGCCGTGATATTCGAGTGCGGCGAGTGCGGAGCCGTCGACGGTGGGATAGAATTGTTTCACATCATTGGCGAGCGTCGTGAGCTGTTCGTTCGGCACATTATATAAATAGAGCGTGTTGTCGCTCGAGAGAATGCCGAGGACGTTGTTCCGCACCCACGCGAGCTGCCTGATCGAGCCATTGATGACGAGCGAGTCGTCGGTCGTATCACCGGAAAATTTATCATAGACAATGATCTGCGATGTGCCCGCAGTATAGCGTGCCCATGCCATCACGGATGGCGAGACGGCGATGGGGGATTCGATCGCCTCTCCCATTGGCGCCGTGTCGATGGCAATCGCGCGATGCGTGTCCGAATCAATACCCACAATCTGGGTGGGGGTTTGTGCGATGATGTTTGTGTCGTCATACGAATCGACGAAAACATTGGTGGATGGTGTGGATGCAATATTCGATTGTTTGAGTAATATAGAAAGGTTTGTGCTTGTGGCGGCGGTAAAGTCATAAAGCGAGTACGCAGTGGTGCTGGCGTGCGCGCTCACCGTGCGGATGATCACAGTTTTGAGATCGGTGCTGTGGCTGACGACCGCGCCGTATCCGATGACCTTGCCGAGCCAGGTGATCGTCGCACTCGCGTTCGCTACGACCACGCCGCCGTTCGTCTCAAAATAACCGGCTACTGCGGCGGTGCCGGTGGCGACGTTCGTCGCCGTCTTCGGCACGAGCACGGCATACTTCATCTCGGTGACGAGTGACGGGACGACCGGCGCATTTTCCGTCCACGCGTCATAGCCCAAGGCCGTTAGCGTAAGGGTGTACGTTTTTGGGAAAAGTCCGGAGATGAACGTTCCGGGACTCAAAAATGCCGATTGATTTTGGACAAGTTTTCCGTTCAGCGCGATCTGCGCATTATTGGGATAGATCCGCACATAGATGCCGCCGGCCTTCTCGGCCTCGAGCGTGGAGAAATTGATGCGCCATCCTTCGGCATAGAGCACGACGACGGCGCCGATGACCACAAATAAAAGAATGAACACATAGAATATGCGCTTTCGGGTCTGGAGCTTCATAGCCCTAGGATTCTACTGCATTCGCGTTTTCTTTTCCAGCTTGCGAACACGGAGATCAAGATTGATGACGTCAACACTCGCGTCGTTCTTTTCCATCCGGTCGAGCCGGTTTCGGATGATTTTCAGTTCTTGAATGATCATATTAAAATCGCCATGGATGTTTATAAATTCCTTATCATGCCCCTTGACGATGATCTCAATGGTCTTGACGCGTTCGGTAAGCACGGAGAGGTCTTGTGCGGTTTCCGCAAACCCTTTTTCAACCATGATTGCCAGCCCGCCAACAGACGCGTCTATCTTCGCGTTCATCTCATCCCGCGTGGCTAGCATCTCTATCTTTGCGTTCATTTCGTCGCGCGTGGCTAGCATCTCTATCTTTGCGTTCATCTCGTCGCGCGTAGCTAATGTGCTTATCTTTGCGTCAACCTCGGTTCGCGTGGCGAGTTCGCCGAGCTTTTCAAACACATCATCTAGCGTTTTTGGTTTTTTTATCATGTCCATAAGCATATGCTTTGCGTAAAAGAAGTCAAAAACATTTTAATATAGATTTAATGCGGTTTATGGTAGGAGGGATAGTTGTCCCCATTGATAACTTTTCCCGGCGCGGTGGTATAATAGAGGTAGATCCCGCGCAGATTTCGGATCAAACAATATTAAAGGGGAAAGCAAATCTCTGCCGCCCGTGGGCCGCAGTTGAGCTTACCCACCTGGCTGTTAGCCAGAAATCTGACGGGATTTAAGAAAGCACCCTCTCTTTTGTGCCTAGTGTTAAGAAACAACGGCACAAAAGAGAGGGTGCTTTCTTAAATCCCAAGGGATAAATTAAAGATTCCGGCGGAAATGTTACGTAGGAACGTGACCGCTTAAAAAGAAGGTCCCTTTTGCTGAATCCAAGATAAAAAACAGCTAAAAGCTCGCCGGGTTGATGTGGAACACTGCGCCGACGATGAGGCCGAGCAGGAACGTGGCGAGCGCAGTGCCGAGCATCAAGCCGACGGTTTCAAAGAACTCGCGCCAGAACTTGCGGTCGAAGACGATCGCACCGTAGAAGGTAAACCCGGCGACGAGCAGGATGCCGACCGACGTGGAAGCGATGAACGCGGGGAGCATCACGCGGATCAAAAAGTAGGGGAGCGCGAGCAGGACGACGGAGCAAAAGTACGACGCCCAGGTGAGGAAGCCGGAAAACAGCGCGGACTTTCCGACATTTTGCTTGGCCTGCAGATATGATGCCGAGCCCATAGAGATCGCCGCCGAGAATCCCACGATGACGCCGGCGACGCCCGCGATGAGCGTGGAGCCGGTGACGCCGAGGAAGCCGGCGTGGACGCCCGTGATCTCGACGATTGCATCGGCAAAGCCGAGCACGATAAAGCCGATGTAGTCGAGGCGCTTCTCTTTAAGCTGGGCGATGAGCGCCCGCTCGTGGGATTTTTCATCCTCTATTATTTGCAGGAACCGCTCGTGGTGCGATGCGGGGATCACTCTTACGAGCGTCTGATATTTTTGCACCGCGCCGGTCTCGTGGGTCTCCAGAAACTTAGTGATAAACGTAACGCCGAGCGCAACGCGCAGGAATGAGGTTCCCCAAACGGTATACCATCGCGCACGGATCTTTTTCGCCTCCGCTTCCGGCAGGAGCGATTGCCAAAATTCATAGTGCGTCTTTTCCTGCGCCGAAAGCCGCTCAAGCGCCACGCGGTTCTCCGGATTCTTTTCCGCGAGCGCGAGCTTACCGTAGACGATATGCTCGGTCAGCTCGTTTGTGGCGTTCGAAATAAAAATCTTTTCCATTGGTCTATTATATCTCTTTCCCCACGATAAAAATAAGGATACTGCCTTTAAGCAAATTCGTCTTCGCACGAGTATTATCCTGCGAACGAAAAATAACAACAGTTCTTTGCCGAATTATTCTTATCACAAGGCAAAGAACTGTTGTTATTTTTCGTTGTCGGGCCGCAGGGAATTGGACCCTGTCTACATCCACCCCATGGATGCGTACTACCGGTATACGACGGCCCGCATATATTCCAACAATCAGTATACTACTATATCTTTCCCTGGTTGCCCATCATCCGTCTGACGTCTTGTATCTGCCTCAGGTTGAACGGTCGCATTTTTTTCTCATTCGCTTTTGCGGTAAGGAATGCCTCGATATGACTACGGCTCATTTTTTTTTCGCGGTACATTTTGAGAAGATTTCCCAAAAATATCTGGAATTCGCTGTCGTTGAACGAAGCGCTCGCAAATTGTTGTTCGAGGACATTGTCATTATTTACTTCGATAGCCGCCCTCATGGCCTCATACTGTTTTTTTGCTTTCGGATTTTCCTTCGCTGATTCGGCGATGGATTCCCACTCTCTTTCAGTATCACTGAATCTTTCTTTGAATTTTGTTTCGGGACTTTTTGTGAGGGGAGCAAGGCGATTCACAATCGCCTCATCGGCGATGGGCTTCGATGTCTCATCACCCGGCGCTCTTTTTCCGCGCGTTGCACTCCCATAATCGATGATATATGCCTGTGGGTGCTCGAGGTCGCCATTTTGTACGATGACGTTCCTTTCGTGGAGATCATTATTAAAGAGTTCATTCTTATGAAAAAGTTCGACAGTATTCTTTATCTGATCAAGAAGTTTTTGGGGAAGTACGAAGCCGTGGGTGCTAAGCCAATGGAAGAGGGCCTTTGCATTCCCCGCCTTCACCGTTTCTTCCTCGAATATGCGCTCGCCTTCGTTGCGGGATTTTCCTCCCGGCTTAGAAAAATTGAGCATAGTTGAGACTTCCCAGCGTAACTGGTCGAAGGGAAGACTATCTATATATTCATCCGAGTAATCTCGCTCTTCGCTAGTATTCCGCTTCAACGCCTCGCGATAGAGTAGAGTGGCGAGATCCATGCCCTCAATGAAGTCCATGACAATCAGTCCCACTTTTCCGTCGGCAATATATGTGCCGTTCTTATTCAAAAAATCTTGAGTTTTTTTATTGACCGTAATTTCATGAAAACTACCGACGCGGGGGACTTTAGCCAGTGGTTTTTCGCTCCGCGCCTGTTGCACGATGTTTCGCGCTTCCAACTGTGCTTCATATTCATGGCGCGCGTCTTCATGATTAAATATCTTAAGTGCTTTAACGGCGAGGGAAGCAGATTCGCCCTCATCCTGTTCGTTGTCCCAAATCCCCATTTCCTCCTGGATCTCCTTGGGGAGCTCTTCTTTGAGTATTTTTATGATAAGACCCTTCGTCCCTATATTCTCGATGGAATGATGAGTCTCGATAATATTCTCGATCTCCTCTTCAGAGATATGAAGAGTTTTGGTTTCCAATTTTTTTTCACCAGGCCCTTTTTCTATGGAAAAATCTCTGGCTTCGCTGAACATAAAGTTCTTATTTAGTTGCCGCAACCACCGCTACTTTCCGCTGCACCACCTTCCGCGGCGCTTTATGGAGCGTCCGCAGACAGCCGGTGCAGATGAGCATCCGCTTGCCGTCTACCGTTGCGTACTGCAAATTCGGGTACTTTCGGGTCCAGTTGGTGGGGTTATAATGGGCGCGGAGCAAGATCCGGTGTCCGCCCATCTGTGAAGTTTTCTCGCATCGCGCGCATTTCCTCATGTCTTTGGTGGGTTACTTTATTGACAGTATTATAGACGAACAAGTGATTTTATGCAAGCAGACTAGGTATGAATATGCCCTTTTGAGACGGTCACGTTCCTACGTGGCATTTCCGTCTCAAAAGGGCATATTCATACCTAGTCGATGCGCACTTTCAACTTGTGTACCTTCTTCCTGTTCGCCTTCGGCAACGTCACCGTCAGGATCCCGTTCTTGAACTTGACCACTGCGCCTTCGGGATCCACCTCCTGCGGCAATATGATAGAGCGCCCGAACTTGCCCCAATAGCATTCCTGGTAGAGGTAGTCCTCGTCGCGCACGGTCTTTTCGCGCTTGCGCGCGCCGCGGATAGCGATGGAGTCGGTGGTGACATTCACATCAATGTCATCCGGCGCCACGCCCGCGATCGCGGATTCCACTACGATGTCGTTTGGCGTCTGGTAGACATCCACCGTCAACTGGCCCTCCGGTTCGCCATCGTCCCAGAGATCCTCTTTTTCTTCCCTCGTGCGGATCATCTTGGGGCGCAGGGCGGCAGGCGCAGTGGCGGCTTTCGCGAGTTCGATCTCAGCTTCGCCGCTGTGAGCGTCGCTCGTATCGTCATACTCGTTGTCGGCTTCGGCCTTCGTGCCGACAAGGTTTTCAAAAAATTTTTCGTCTTCGTCGTTGATGATCATTTTTTTATTTATGTAATAAGGTCGATTGGTTTTGCCTTCAGTTGTTCAAAATCGTTCAGCACGAAGAATCCCACCACTATTAAGAATATCACAGAATAGACGGCATCTCCATAGGTAAGTATAAGATAGTTGAAGGTGGCATGCAAAATGGCCGCGATGGGGATACCGATAGCGAGGTAGCGCGCCACTTTGCCGCGCACGATGCCGAGCGCCCAATAATAGCCGACGATGCCCGACGTGAGTGTGTGCAAAAGCGTGGCGCCGACGAAGCGCAGGGACACCGTCTCGAGCACGGCGGGGATGAGCGCCGCTTGCGGCGTGAGGCCGGCGATCGCGCCGATGTTCTCGAGCGTCGCAAACCCGAGCGCAGCGACGATCATGTAGATCATCGCGTCCACCGGCTCGCTAAACTCCGGATTCCGATAGATGGCAAAATGCGCGGCAGCGAACTTCATGACCTCTTCGATGATGGCAAGACCGAATAATGAAAGGAGCGAAAGTTCCTGGATGCCGATGCCCGTTGCCCATCCACTGAAAATATTTTCGATCGCGACGGTGAAGAATCCGAACGCCATGCCCACGATGAATACGAACGCGATGAGCCGCTTCGGCTCCGGGCGCGGCGATTCGCCCATGTAGAACACGAGCCACGCAAAGCCGGGGAGCAGTCCGGCGACGAGGGAGATGATGAGCATCAGCATGGTTTTATTCTACCATGCCAGAATATGAAAAGAGCAGGATGTTATGTTTGGAGGCATGGAAGATTAAATGCCTCCAAACATAACATCCTGCTCTTTTCATATTCTGGCCGCCTGATGGAATAAAACCATTACCATCGTTCCACCATCAGCATCATCCCCGGGCAGAAGATAGCCCAGATCTCTTCGGTGATGAACGGCATGAACGGATGGAGCATCTTGAGCGATCCTAGGAGTAGCTGTTCGAGCAATGCGTACGACTCTGATTTTTCCGTGGCGGTGCCGTCGGCGAGGGTTTTCTTTTCTGCTTCGATGATCTCGTCGGCGAGCCGATGCCATGTGTAGTGGTAGAGCTTTTCGCCGGCGAGATGGAATTCGAAGTTCTCAATGTGTTTGGTGACTTCGGCTTTGAGTACGGCCAGCTCTTTTATTTCATCGCGCGCGGCGATGGTTGCGTTTGTGGCGGCGCGAGTTGTTTTGTCAAAATTTTCCGGCTTGTTCATCTGGATGAACCGCGCGATGTTCCAGATCTTCGTGGAGAAGTTGCGATAGCCGCGGATGCGATCCTCAGAGAGCTTAATGTCATTTCCCGCAGCGGCGCCGATCACGAGCGAGAGGCGCGTGGCGTCCGCGCCGTACTTATCCGCCATCGTGAGCGGGTCTATGATGTTGCCGAGTGACTTGGACATTTTGCGGCCTTTGTCGTCGCGGACGAGTCCGTGCAGGTAGACGCGCTTGAACGGCGCTTCGCCCATCAGCACTTCGGACATAAGGATCATGCGCGCTACCCAGAAGAAGATGATGTCATAGCCGGTCTCGAGTACCGAGTTGGGGAAGTAGTTTGCCAGGTCATCCGTTTTTTCCGGCCAGCCGAGCGTGGAGAAAGGCCAAAGCCCGGATGAGAACCATGTGTCGAGCGTGTCGGGGTCTTGTTCGTAAATGTCCCAGCCACAGTTTGCGCATTTATGCGTGGATATCTCAATTTCCATAACAGATGCGTTCGTCGCCGGAGGAGGAATTTTTCCTTCGGGAAATCCTCTCAGTAGGGATGTGAGAGATCCGATAGGGCCACCATGGGTCACAAGAAGGATATTTTTATCCTTATATTTTTCTTGATAATCTTTAAACGCCTCTCGCACGCGATTACTGACGTCTCGCCAGGTTTCTCCGCCACCACGCTTGTTATCCAGATCCGATCTGATAGGCCATATGTCGGGGAATTTTTCCATGATTTCACTTCTCAGCATCCCTTCCCACGCTCCATCATGTATCTCGCGCAAACGTTTATCAAATATCGGTTTGATACCAAGTTTTTCTCCAATGAGGTTAGCGGTTTCTTCGCATCGCAAAAGATCGGATGAGATAATCATATCGATCTTTTTACCTACAAGTTTCTCTGCGGTGGCACGTACTTGCTCTTTTCCGGCCTCATTGAGCGGCACTGGCTTGTGTCCCATAGCCCGCCCTTCTTTATTCCAATCGGTTTCGCCATGACGCACCACAAACCATCTTGATTTTATGTTTGCGTTTATTTGTGGGGTCTCGCAGTGCATGCAATACCACACCGGGATCTGGTGCCCGAACCAGATCTGGCGCGAGATGCACCAGTCGCGGAGATTGTCAATCCATTGATAATAAACTCCCACAAAGCGCTCTGGAAGAATACTAAGCCCTTGCTTTGTAACGGCTTCTGCCATGAGATTCCTGAGAGTATTTTCTTCACCTGTTTTCGTCTTAAACTTTTTATTCACCGCGATGAACCATTGCAGCTTGGGGAGCGGCTCAATGATGCCGCCGGTGCGTTCCGCAGTTGCCACGTTTTGCGAGATCTCTTCTTCTTTTTCGATCAGTCCGCGCGCGCGCAGTTCTTCCGCAACGACCTCACGTGCTTCGGCGGTTTTCTTGCCGCGCACGAGATCGTTGTCCACGGTCATCCTCCCGTATTCATCTATTATTTGCACAAAGGGGAGTGAATGCCGCTGGGCGATCTCCCAGTCGATCATGCTATGCGCGGGCGTGACGCCGAGTGCGCCGGTGCCAAAATCCTTTTCCACGGATTCATCCGCGACCACTTTTATGTGGATCGGCGTGCCGCAATAATCCACGTCAAATTCTTTGCCGACGAACTTTTTATAGCGCTCGTCGGATGGATGCACCGCAACGGCGGTATCGCCGAATTTCGTTTCAAGACGGGTGGTGGAGATGGGGATCGGGAATTTCGTGCCGTCGGCGAGCATGCCATAGCGGAAGGTATATAACTTTGCTTTGCGCTCTTCATAAACAATTTCATCGTCGGAGATGGTGGTCTGTCCTTTGACGTCCCAGTTTACGACGCGATGTCCGCGATAGATCAGGCCGAGGTCGTACATTTTTTGGAACGCGGTGCGGACGGCAATCTCGCGCTTGTCGTCGAGCGTGTAGGCTTCGCGGCTCCAGTCGAGCGACGCACCCATGCGCTTCACTTGATGGACGATCGTTCGATGGCTCTCCTCTGCGAACGCGTGCACGCGATGCAAAAATTCCTCGCGGCCGAGATCGTGGCGATTTTTCCCTTCCGCCTTCACGATATCTTTTTCAACTTTTGACTGCGTGGCGATCGCGGCGTGGTCGGTGCCGGGGATCCAGAGCGTTCGCTTGCCGTTCATCCGTGCGTAGCGCACCATGATGTCCTCGATGACGAGCATTGCGGCGTGGCCCATGTGCAGGGTACCCGTGACGTTCGGCGGCGGAAGCACGATCGAGAACGGCTCGGCGTCCTTCGCGGTCACGCCTTTCTCTATGCAGACGTCCGGATTGAAATATCCCGAATCCTCCCACTGTTTATATATTTTGGGTTCCACCTCGGCGTGGTCGTAGCGGGGTTCCATATTGTTGGATTATAAGATATAATAGAGAAAAGAAAAGGTCGCTATTCATTAATCAGTTTTTAATGTCATTTAAAAAATGGACGAAATGAAAGACGGGCAGAAAGTAGTTTGGGGTGGAAAGACGACGTGTGCGTGCGGCACGGGATGCAATTGCGGCTGTGGCCATCATTGCGTGCATCGTGTGATCTGGTGGGTGGTGGCGATCATCATCCTCGTCGTCGTCTTTGCGATCGGTATGAAGGCGGGCGAGTTTCGCAATGCGTTGCGTAACTCATACGGCGGCTACTATCGCGGCTATCCGATGATGCAGGGACAGGTGTACAACGTCGGTGGTGTGGCGGTGCCGGTACAGGGCAGTCCTACCGGGACTTCAGCTGTTCAATAGCGCATACCGATTGATCGAATAAAGATCCTCCCGCTCTGACGGGGGATTTTTATTCCTAGCGGTTTTCCATTACACTATTTCCATATGATCGAGTTTAAAACATTAAAAAAATCTAAAAAGAGCGCGGCGCGGCTGGGGGTGCTTACGACGCCGCACGGCGAGGTGATGACGCCGGCGATCGTGCCGGTGGCCACGCTCGCGGCGGTGAAGGCTCTGCGTAGCGACGAGATCGCGGCGACCGGCACACAGCTGCTCATCTCAAACACGTATCACTTGCATCTCCAGCCCGGCGAAAAAATAGTGAAGGCCTCGGGCGGCATCAACAAGTTCATGAACTGGGACCGGCCGACGATGACGGACTCGGGCGGCTTCCAAGTGTTCAGCTTGGGTTTCGGTCACGACCTCGGCGTGGGCAAGAATTCCATAAAATATTATCCGGGCAAGATCGAGCGCGCGATCGAGAAGGGCTATCAGCCGAATCACGTGCGGATGACGGAAGAGGGCGTTCACTTCCGCTCGCCGCTCACGGGCGAGGAACTTTTCTTGAACCCGGAGACGTCGATCGCGATCCAGCAGCAGCTCGGCGCGGACATCATGTTCGCGTTCGATGAGTGCCCGCCGCCGGGCGCCACGCACGATTACATGAAACAGTCGCTCGCGCGGACGCATCGCTGGGCTAAGCGCTCGCTCGCGGCGCGGACGTCCAAGCAGGCGCTCTACGGCATCGTGCAAGGTGCGGACTTTGAGGATCTGCGCAAGGAGGGCGCGCGGACGATCGCGCGCATGGCTGGGTTCGACGGCTACGGCATCGGCGGTGACATCGGCGAGTCCAAGGACGAGTCGCGGAAGATTTTAAAATGGGTCATCCCGTTACTCGATCAAAAACGCCCGCGGCACTTGCTCGGCATGGGGCACATCGAGGATATTGAGCTTATCGTGAAAGGCGGTGTGGACACGTTTGATTGCACGGTACCGACGCACTATGCGCGCCGCGGGATCGCGTTCGTAAATAAGAAGATCGGCGTGCGCGCGGGCGGTGCGCATGACGGTCGCGTGGATTTCAATAAAGTGGCGCTGTTAAAAGATAAGAACCCGATTGATGCGGAATGTGAATGCCTCGTCTGCCAGAAATATCAGCGCGCGTACATCGCACACTTGGTGCGCGCAAATGAGATCACTGGCGGCGCATTACTCACGTTTCATAATTTATTTTTCTTTAACGCGTACGTGGCGAAGATGCGGGAGAAGATAGCGAGAGGAGTATTATAAAGAGTATGACAATGAAATTCATTCCGATCAAAACGCGTGCGATTCTGCCGCCAAAAGATGATATCTATCCTATACTCGATGGCTCGCTCCCCGAGCTTCGCGAAGGGGATATTGTTTTTATCACCTCAAAAATTTTAGCGATCCATCAGGGGCGGTGCGTAAAGATAGGGCCGGGCGTAACAAAAGTGCAGTTGATAAAAAAAGAGGCGGAGCGATACGCGCATAGCCACCTCAAGTCATGGAAGAATCTTTACATAACGGTTAAAGGGCACACCCTCATCGCGAACGCGGGCATCGATGAGAGCAATGCGAACGGATATTACATTTTGTGGCCGCGGCGCCCGTCCACGCTCGCGAAAGAGATCCGCGCATATTTAAAAAAGAAATATAAGATCAAGGATCTTGCCGTGGTCGTGACTGACAGTCACATTATCCCGCTCCGGCATGGGACGTCGGGAATTTCAATCGGTTTCTACGGCATGGAGCCGCTCTATGATTACCGCGGCGTGCCGGATATCTTTGGGCGGTTGCTCCAGCACACTACAAAAAATATCGTCGATGGGTTGTCCTCCATGGCAGTATTGCTTATGGGCGAAGGCAGTGAACGGACGCCGATCATGCTCTTGCGCGGCGCGAAGTTCGTCGTCTTTACCGACAAAGATACGTATCGCCAATCGGTCGTCGATCCCAAGAACGACCTTTATTCACCACTTTGGAAGGAGTTCAAATGAATCAGGGTCCACGTGTCATCGCATTCGCCGTTGTATGACGGGCTTTTTGTTTTGCCCCCTTGAAGTTTGGGAATTGTCGGCAAAAGATTATAATAAGATTAAATAATTCTTCCCCATGTCCACCTACTACAACCCCCAGCGCTCGCGCAACCTCTTTGACCCGAAGTCGCACGAGCCATTCACGGTCAGCCGCAGCGGCATCGATCTCTTTGTGCAATGCCCGCGCTGTTTTTATATCGACAAGCGGCTCGGTACCGGGCGGCCGCCGGGATATCCGTTCAGTTTGAACAGCGCGGTGGACGCGCTACTCAAAAAAGAGTTCGACATCCATCGTGCGGCCGGCACCGCTCATCCGTTGATGAAAGAGTACGGCATCGACGCCGTGCCGTACGCGCACAAAGAGCTCGACGCGTGGCGCGATTCTTTGCGCCGCGGCATTCAGTTTCTGCACGAGCCGACGAACCTGCTGATCCGCGGCGGCGTGGATGACGTGTGGGTGGCGCCGACGGGGGAGCTAATCATCGTGGATTATAAGGCGACGTCAAAGACGGAAGAGGTATCGCTCGACGCCGAGTGGCAGGACGGCTACAAGCGGCAGATGGAAATTTACCAGTGGCTGTTCCGTAAGAATGGATTTGCCGTTTCGCCGATCGGCTACTTCGTTTATTGTAATGGCGACGCGGACGCCGCCGCGTTCGACGCGCGGTTGGAATTCGACATCAAAGTGATCCCATATGTGGGCAACACCGATTGGGTGGAACCGACGATCGTGAATATGCACAAGTGTTTGATGGATGACGCGATTCCCGCCGCAAGCGTGGATTGCGATTATTGCGCGTATTTTAATAAACGGACACAGCATGAGCGAAGATAAAATTTTCACCATCGCCGAATACATCGAGATTCTCAATGTATTCTTCAAGTCGCAATCAGCGCGGATCATCGGCGAGATCTCGGAACTCAAGCGCGCGGCGAGTGGGCACGTGTATTTTAGTGTCAAAGACAAAGAGAACTCCGGTTCGCTTGACGCGATCATGTGGGCGCGGAACTATCAGCTGTGCGGCGTCGCGCTCGAGGTCGGTATGGAAGTGATATTGAACGGCCATCCGAACGTGTATCCACCGAGCGGGCGGCTATCGTTCGTTGCTGACACGGTGGAGCTCGTGGGTGAGGGTGCTTTGAAGAAGGCATACGATGATCTGCGCAAAAAACTGGAAGCGGAGGGCGTGTTCGCCGCGGCGCGCAAGCGTCCGTTGCCGGAATATCCGCAGCGCATCGGCGTCATCACATCGCTCAAGGGCGCCGTCATCCACGACTTTGAAAACAATTTGGGCAAATTTGGTTTCAAAGTGAACGTGATCGACGCGCGCGTGGAAGGCGCGCAGGCGGTGCCGTCGCTACTCGCCGCAATTCATGCGATGCGCGAAATGGTGGAAGACGAGGGTTCGCGTGGCACGGGCATCGAGGCACTCGTGATCATTCGCGGCGGCGGCTCGCTCGAATCATTGCAGGCGTTCAATAACGAAGCCCTCGTTCGCGAGGTCATAAACTTTCCGGTGCCGGTGATCGCCGGCATCGGCCACGATCAGGATGTGCCGCTCATGGCGCTCGCCGCAGACTACATGACAAGCACGCCGACCGCCGCCGCGCATGTGCTCGGCCGGTCGTGGGAGGAGGCGCACGCGAAGGTGCGCGAATTCAGCGGATTGCTCAACCGCTTTCCGCTGGAACTCCAGCGCGTGCAAAACGGTCTCACGAACACGTGGGATGGGCTGGTCAACTTATTCGAGCGGTCGCTGGAGAGCGCACGCGCCACGCTTGAGCTCGGTGCGCAGGCCATCAAGCACAACGACCCGGCGCGCCAGCTCGGGCTGGGCTATTCCATCGCGCGAAGGAATGGTAAAGTAATACGGAGCACGGTGGGGCTTTCGCCCGGCGATGAGATTGCACTCACGGTATGCGACGGCGAGATCGGCTCTATCATAAAAAATATCAACGAAGGAAATAATCACAGCCATGACAAAGACCACAAAACAGCCGGCGGCGATGCAAAAATCGCACGACCTAAAAAAATATCTGGAGGACATCAAGAGGATCTCGGATTGGTTTGAGGATCAGGAAGAGATCGATCTTGAGGAAGCGCTCGTGAAAATTCGCGAAGCGGGAGAGTTGATCAAGCTAAGCAAGGATCGGCTGGTGGAAGTGGAGAACGAATTTAAGGAGATCAAAACAAAAATAGAGGAGGAATAAGTGGGAGTTATATTGACTTTTAAGCAAAGTTCCTATTTACTGGAAACAGAATGGTTGGGAAATTTCCCAAACGGAAGGTGGCTCGCGTGAAATCAAAATCTGAGAAAGCGATGCAAGCCATGGGTCTTGAGGCGATAAACGCTATTAGGTCCGTGGCGGTCGATAGTTGCCGGGTGCGGCAGGCGCTTCAAGCACTGGGGGAGGGCGGCATCCCCGAGGTCACGGTGAGTTTCTATACAGATGATTTTTTCGGTGGGAGAGACGCGGATAGGGTGCTTCGTCCTCGCAAGAAACCCCGCGTGTCTTCGTAAAAATTTTTCCGTTCAGCAGCACTGAATAAGCAACCAAAAAACTCCGGATAAATACCGGAGCTTTTATTCTATTTATTGTCTTTATCCCGCGCGGCTTTCAGTGCATCCGCCCACCAGATGAGCTGGTCGATCATCGCGTCGGCACTCGCTTCGAATGATTCGGTCTTGATCTGGCCTTTCTCGTCGAGCAGATTCCAGAAGTTCGTTATGTGGACTGCGGCGCGGACCGGTGTCATTTGCAGTTCGACGGCGACCTCGCGCAGTTGTTCCACCGCGCGCGCTCCGCCAACACTGCCGTATCCAACGAACGCCACCGGCTTTTTGTTCCATTCGGTCGCCACGTAGTCCATCGCGTTCTTGAGGACGGCGGTGTAGCCGTGATTATATTCAGCGGCGACGATGATGAATCCATCCGCCTCGCCGATTTTCTCCGTCCACTTTGCAGCTACCGGATAAGGATACCCGGTTCCCTTCATGATCGCTGCCGTTGGCGACATCGCCTCGTCAAAGAAGGGAAGCGGATAATCGCGCAAATCCAAGATTTCTACATCCAATCCTTTTACCTTCGCCTTGGCCGCTATCCACTTCGCCGGCTGATCGCCGAACCGCTGCTGTCTGGTACTCCCGAGAATAACCTTTATTTTCAACATTGTTTTAATGATTTATTTTTAGTTTATTTTTTATGCGACTTTGGTTTATTCATGTCCTTTACCAGATTATGGAGCAGTTTGAGCGTATATTCCGTGTTCACCACATAGAACACTTCCTTCCCGCGTCGCTCGTCGATCACGAGGTCGCAGGCCTTGAGGGTCTTGAGATGTTGGGATACCGCCGGCTGGGAAAGCTTGACGATACGCGTCAGCTCGTTCACCGTCTTGCGCCCCTTGAGCAGCGCCTCGATGATCCGATACCGCGCG
>JBEKBG010000005.1:0-36764 GCA_050015515.1 Minisyncoccia bacterium | reverse complement strand
CAAAACTTCCACGACATTATAGTTGATGTCGCATCGCCGGGTTAAAAGGCTAAGATTTGCCGCTCTCTCTTCAAAAACTTTTTCAAAGGAAGAGTCGCGCGTCTGGAGAAGTTCCTCGCTTACACCGATCGAGAGGGTATATTTCATAACCCATCCTTTCATGCCGCACTGAAGCGGAGTGATGCTTTAATAGGGCATCAGACCTAGACTGCTTTCTTTTTATGCTCTTTCGGGGTTTATGTCAATAAATTCTACGACAGCCGCTCCTCTATCTTCTCGATGTTCACATCGCGGGGCTTGGCGCCGTCGCCGGGGCCGATGAGGTCGGCGGCTTCCATGAGGTCGAGCAGGCGCGCGGCGCGGGCATAACCGACCTTCAACCGGCGCTGGAGCAACGACGCGGACGCTTTCTTGGCTTCGGCAACGACGGCGACGGCCTCGTTAAAAAGATCATCATCTTCTTCGCCATAGCTCTCACCGCTCGCGTTGATAAAGTGATCGAAGCCGGCGGGCATGATCGGGCCGGCCTTGTCGATATTTTCTTCACCGTCATCCGATGACTCGGGCGCCATCACTGGTTTGTTGTTTTCTTTAATAAATGAGACGACGCTCTTCAACTCTTCTTCGGTGATGTACGAACCCTGGATGCGCTTTGGTTTGGAGAGTTCGGCGGAGATAAAAAGCAAGTCGCCATGACCAAGCAATTTTTCCGCACCGGCGCCGTCCAAAATGGTGCGCGAATCAACTTGGCTTGCAACCTGGAGCGCGACCCGCGCGGGGATGTTCGCTTTAATGAGGCCGGTGATCACCTCTACCGACGGGCGCTGCGTGGCGAGGAGCAAGTGGATGCCGGTCGCGCGCGACATCTGTGCGAGGCGTACGATTGCGCCTTCCACCTCGCGTCCGAACGAGCTCATAAGGTCTGCCATCTCGTCGATGCCGATCAGGATGAACGGCAATTGATCCTCCGGCTTGCTCTTCGCGTTATAGCTCTTGACGTCACGACTCCCTGAGCGTTGCAGGATCTCGTAGCGGCGTTCCATCTCCTGAATCGCCCACTTTAAAACGCCGAGCGCCTTCTTGTTCTCCGTGATGACGGGTGCGATAAGGTGCGGGATTCCGTCATATATCGAAAGTTCCACGCGCTTCGGATCAATGAGCACGAGGCGCAGGGTCTGTGGCGAATTTTTATAGAGGAGCGAAGTGATGAGTGAGTGTACGAGAATGGATTTTCCGGAACCAGTAGCGCCGGCAACGAGCAGGTGAGGCATCTTTTCAATATTTGCGAAGATTGGCTCGCCGGAAACGTCGCGCCCGAGCACGAAACCGAGCGGGCCGGATGCCTGGAATTCCGGATAGTTCATTAAGCTGCCAAGGCGCACGAGCGCGGCGGTTTTGTTCGGCACTTCGATGCCGACGAGCGACTTGCCCGGGATCGGCGCTTCGATGCGGATCGGATGCGCGGCGAGCGAGAGCGCAAGATCCTGGCTGAGCGCGGTGATGCGCGAGAGCTTCACGCCCTCCGCCGGCTTCAAAGTATAGCGCGTGACCGCCGGACCGACGTTGATCTCTCCCATCTCGACGGGGATGCCGAAGCTATCGAGCGTGCGCTTGATGATGTTCGCGTGCGCGAGAAGGTCGCCCGTGGTCGGCTTGCTCATGTCGGAATTTAGAAGCGAGAGCGGCGGCGGGACATAATTGGTGAAAATCGGCGCCTTCGTTCTTTTTATTTTGCCGAGTTCGGCGCCATCTTTCGCATGGACGACGGCGAGGTCTTCCGGCGCGGACGGATTTTTATTTTTATCGCCCTTCGCGGTTTTTTCGCCGTCCGCGCCGGTCACGAGCAAGGGGATATCTTCTTCGTCTTCTTCACCGTCCTCGTCGCTCCATGGCCAGTTGACTTTGATCGGCACGTTGGCGGTCACGAGCACGGAGATGATGAGGATGAAGATGTCGATCGTCGTCGCGGCGATGACGCCGAACGGCACGCGGAGCGAGCCGAACACAAGCCCCAGCCAGCCGCCGTGGGTGGGGGAGAGCAGTTCGATCAAGCCAAGCACGGAAAGAATAAGCAGTGTCGAGCCGATGAGCGTGGTGGCAAGAATACGCTTCTGCCGCGAGAGCAAGAATACTGCGGCGGCGAAAAGAAGTGTGGCGGGCAATATCAAATACCCCCAGCCGAGCAGGGTGTTCAGCCCACTATATATGAGCGCGCCGGCCGGTCCGGCTATGGAAAACCACGCAAGCACGAGTACCGCGGCCACGCAGATGAAGCTGATCGCCCAGATGCTGTTCTTGGTTTCGGCATGGAGCCGCGGCCCGCGTGCTGCCGCTTTGCGGGAATTCGCATTTGCACTGACGCCCTCGCCGCTGGCACCGTTGCCGGTTTTCGGCCCGTTGCCATTTCCCTTCCTTCCCTTTTTCTTTGCCATTATGTGATTTATTTTAACATCAGTTCGGGATTTATGCATTTGTTCTATAATAGAAGGAATGCAACCGCTCTCAAAAAAATCGCTCGTTGTTTTTGACCTTGACGGGACGCTTACCGAGACGAAGTCCGATCTTGGGTCGGATATGTCGAGGGCGCTCGTTGGCCTATTAAGGGAGAAAAAAGTCGCGGTGATCGGCGGGGGTAGTTATCGGCAGTTCCGTAGGCAGTTTCTTGCATACCTCGATTGCCCGTCTGAATTATTGGAGAAACTCTTTATTTTTCCGACCACGGCAACGGCCTTCTATCGTTATCATAAAGGATGGAAAAACGTGTATGCCCATTTTTTGTCTAAAGTTCAAAAACAAGAAATAAAAAAAGCCATCCGGGACGTTTTTAAAGAAATTCGCTATGTCCCTCCAGAAAAAGTTTATGGGAAAACCCTTGAAGACAGGGGATCGCAGATGTCGTACTCGTTTTTGGGACAGGATGTGGTAGCTCGATTGGGGTCGAAGGGCGTGCGCCTAAAGGAAGAGTGGACTAAAAAAAATACACCTCTTAAATTGAAGATCGCTGGCATGTTGCAAAAAAAACTTCCGAATCTCGAGGTACACGCTGCGGGATTTACGACAATCGACATAACGCAGCACGGCATCGATAAAGCATATGGCGTTCGCCAGATAGAAAAGGTGTTGAAAATTTCTATAAAAGACATGGTCTTCATCGGCGATGCGCTCTATCCGGGGGGCAACGATGCAGCGGCAAAGAAAACCGGCGTGCAAACGATCGCGGTAAAAGGGCCGAAAGACACGATCAAGATTGTTAAAAAAATATTAAAAGCGCGATAAACGTTGACGCGGGCGTCCCGAAAGCGTATATTCTGGAAATGCCAGATACTTTTATCAGTTCATCGGGGATGAAGCTTACGGTGCCGGAAGTGGTGGCCGAGATCATCGCGTTCATGGGAGTCGACCTTTTGTATAAATATAGAGTGACGATCGGCACCGACTCGCAGCTCCTCGCGAGTAAAAACGCCGATTTTGTGAACGCCGTCGTCGTGCATCGGATCGGCAACGGCGGCCGCTATTTCTACCGCCGTTTCGAGCTGGGCAAATTCCACACGCTTCGCGATCGGATGATCCGCGAGGCGATGATCTCGCTCGAGGTCGCGCAGGGCGTCCTTACCGAGCTCAAAAAGTTCCCACTTCCGGAGTTCGAGTTCGAGATCCACGCGGATATCGGCATGAACGGCCCTACGAAGGCGGTTATCCAGGAGATCGTCGGCATGATCCGCGCGAATAATTTTGAGGTCAGAATAAAACCTGACAGTTATGCGGCAACAAATGTTGCCGACAGGCACGTATGAGAGCGAACCCCTCTCTTTTTTTGCGGAAATGCCACGTAGGAACGTGACCGCCAAAAAAGAGAAGGGTTCGCTCTCATACGTGCCCACCAGTTCCATTTTAGTGATATAAAAGAAAAAAAGATGACACTCGATACCTTGGTGTTCGACATCGAAACGCAAAACTTTTTTACCGACCCGGAGGTGGGGCGGGATAATTATGCTGCGCTCAAGATCTCCGTCGTCGGCGTCTATTCATATATAGAGGACCGATATTATTGCTACGAGGAGAACGAGATGGATAAGCTTGCGGAACTGTTCAGCGATGCGCGGCGTATTGTGGGATTCAGCATGAACCGATATGACATCCCGGTGCTCAACAATTATTTTCAGCGATTGCCCGGCGCGCCGAAGCTATGGGAGATGGAGCGCGTGGACCTCTTGGAAGAAATCGAGATGGCAACGGGAAGCCGCGTAAGCCTCGATCGGCTTGCGGCGGCAAATCTCGGCATTCATAAGACGCATCCCAGTTCGGAGGCAGGGCACTTATATCGAGACGGCAAGATAGAAGAGCTCAAGGAATATTGTATGAACGACGTGAAGCTGACGAAGGACTTATATGATCTGTATCGCAAGCAGAATTTTTTGATGGTGCCGAGTAAAAAGACTGGTGAGGTCGTCAAGGTGATGTTTGCGAAGCCTGCAGTCGCACCCGTTCTGTTATAATAGTATCCATGCGACGACTTTATTTTGATCACGCGGCCTCGACGCCCGTCGATCCGCGCGTTCTTCGCGCGATGCGGCCATACTTTTCGCGCGAGTTCGGGAATCCCGGCTCGCTGCATTCGTTCGGCCAGAAGGCGATCGCCGCAGTGGACACTGCGCGCGAGTCGCTGGGTAAGTTTATTGGTGTCAAACATTTTCGCGAGATTATCTTCACGAGCGGCGCAACGGAGGCGAACAATCTCGCGCTCTGCGGTGCGGTGGAATTCTATAAAAAGCATCATCCCGCGAACGAAGGCGTGGATGTCAGTGCCCGACCGCGTATCATCATCTCGTCCATCGAGCACGAATCGATCTTCGAGACCGCGCAGGTTTTGGAACAGTATGGCGTAGAGGTCGTGCGGCTGCCGGTCAATAAAGAGGGGATTGTGGACATCATCGCCCTAAAGGATGCGTTGAACGACGACACTGTTATCGTGTCCGTGATGCATGTGAACAACGAGACGGGAACGATCCAGCCGCTGCGCGAGATCAGGTTTATGATCGATGAGTTCCGTAAAAGCGTGCCGCATGGCGACGATCCTTATCCACTCTTCCATACCGATGCCGCGCAGTCATTTCCTTATTTATATTGTGATGTTGGATTGCTCGGCGTGGATATGATGACCCTCTCCGCGCACAAGATGCACGGGCCGAAGGGCGTCGGTGCGCTGTACGTCCGGCGCGATGAAAAGAATTTCTCCGCGAGCGGCGGGTTTCCGCTGATCGCCCAGGCGACCGGTGGCGGCCAGGAATTTGGGATGCGGTCCGGGACGGAGAACGTGCCGGGCATCGTGGGGTTCGCGAAGGCGGCGGAGCTCGCCGCCGCCGCTCGCGGGAAGACGTCCACGCGCGTCGCGGCGTTGCGCGATGAGTTTTGGCGACGCATCAAGCTCGCTGCGCCTACGGCGGAGATCAATGGTCCGGCGGGCGATGCGAAGGCACCGCATATTTTGAACATTCATTTCCCGGGCCATGCCGCGCAGGACCTGCTCACGCGCTTTGATCGCGCCGGCCTCGCCGCGTCCTCCGGCTCCGCGTGCCGCTCCCGCGCCGTCGAGTCGTCATATGTGATCGAGGCGCTTGGATATTCAAAAGAGCGGGCCGGGTCGAGTATCCGGTTTAGCTTGGGGAGG
Source organism: Minisyncoccia bacterium (assembly GCA_050015515.1). GTDB lineage: Bacteria > Patescibacteriota > Minisyncoccia > UBA6257 > 2-01-FULL-56-20 > JAKAGE01. The sequence goes on along the minus strand of JBEKBG010000005.1, from coordinate 31,096 downwards.
GAGACGACGAAAAGAGAGATAGCCGCCGCGGCGAAGATAGTAGAGAAGGCGCTGCTTTAACTTATTATTAGCAATCTCCCTCCGAGATTGACAATGACCGTTTTCCGGCTATAATTGACATATATCGCCGCCCAGCGGGGTATAAAAGGTTATAATTAATTAAGGAAGTTTTAATCTTCATTTAAGAACTTTTTAACCTCCCGCGGCGTATTATTTAGGAATAAAACCAAATCCAGAAATGCCAAACTTTCATCGTTTCACCATAAAAGCACAAGAGGCCCTGCAGAACGCGCAGGAGATCGCGGCAAAGAAGAATCACGGCGAGTTGAAGCCGCTTCATTTGCTTGCGGCGCTGCTTGAGGACGAGCAATCACTCGTCATTCCGGTGCTCGAGCGTTGCGGTGTCGACCTTGAACGAATGGACGAACAACTGGAAGTGGAGCTTGATCGCATTCCGCCCATCGTAGGCAATGGCGTGCTTGGCCAGCTCTATCTTTCGCAGGAGTTGATGAAGGTGTTGGATCAGGCGGCGAAGGTCGCCGCGCAGCAGAAGGATGAGTTCGTTTCGTGCGAGCATCTTTTGCTCGCACTACTCGACGTGAACGGCGCTGCAAAATCGTTGCTCGAAAAATTTGGCGTAAAGCGCGAAGGCGCGTTCCGCGTGCTTGCACAGTTGCGTGGCTCGGTACGCGTGACGGACGAAACGCCGGAGAGCAAGTTCCAGGTGCTCGAAAAATATGCCATCAACTTGAGCGACAAAGCCAAGGCGGGGGAGCTTGATCCGGTCATCGGCCGCGAGGAAGAACTGCGCCGCCTTATGCAGGTGCTGTCGCGCCGCACCAAGAACAATCCGTGCCTTATCGGCGAGTCGGGTGTGGGCAAGACCGCCATTGTTGAGGGATTGGCCCAGCGCATCGCCTCGGGCGACGTGCCGGAACTGCTCAAGGGCAGGCAGGTTTTGATGTTGGATCTGGGTTCGCTCATCGCCGGAACAAAGTTCCGCGGCGAATTTGAAGACCGCTTGAAGGCGTTCATAAAAGAAGTAAAGAACGCGCAGGGTCAGATCATCCTATTCATAGATGAGATTCACACGATCGTCGGTGCCGGCGCCGCGGAGGGTGCCATCGACGCGTCAAATTTATTGAAGCCTGCGCTCGCGCGCGGCGAGCTTCACGCGATCGGTGCGACCACGGTCCGCGAATATCAGAAGTATATAGAGAAGGATCCGGCGCTCGAGCGCAGATTCCAGCCGATCATGGTGGAGGAGCCGACGATCGAGGACTCGATCTCCATCTTGCGTGGGCTTAAGGAAAAGTACGAGATCCATCACGGCATGCGTATCAGCGACGAGGCGATCGTGGAGGCCGTCAATCTTTCTGCGCGCTATATCACCGACCGCTTCTTGCCGGACAAAGCTGTTGACCTGATCGACGAGGCCGCCGCGGCGCGCCGGTTGGAGTCGGAGAGTTTGCCGAAGGAGATCGACCGGGCGCGCCGCGAGATCACACGCCTGGAGATAGAAAAACAGGCGCTCTCGCAGGAAGGGCAGAAGGTCAGCACGGCGGAACGGCTCAAAGAGATCGAAAAGCAACTGGCGACGCTTAAAGACCAGAACGATGAGCTTTCGAGCAAGTGGCATTCGGAAAAGATAAAGTTTGAGACATTGCACCAGCTTCGCCAGAAGGTAGACAACTTAAAGCGCGAGGCGGAGATCGCGGAGCGGGGAGGCAACCTCGAGCGCGTGGCACAGATCATGTACGGTGAGCAGCCCGCGGCGGAAAAGGATTTTGCGATGTTTGAAAAGAAGAATTTCGGCGGCCCGGCAAAGGGCAAGAAAGGCGTCGCGAGCGAGCGCTTTCTTAAGGAATCTGTCGACAAAGAAGATGTTGCTGCTGTCGTCGCCACGTGGACCGGCATTCCCATCAAGCGCATGCTTGAGACCGATGTTGATAAACTTATCCGCATTGAAGATGTTTTGCGCGAGCGCGTGATCGGCCAGGACGAGGCGATCGCATCCGTGTCTTCCGCATTGCGTCGTTCCCGCGCCGGCCTTTCGGACGAAAATCGTCCGATAGGGTCGTTCATGTTCCTTGGCCCGACCGGCGTTGGCAAGACCGAGCTCGCCCGGACGCTCGCGGAATTTATGTTCAATGATGAGAAGGCGCTCGTGCGCGTGGATATGTCCGAATATATGGAGCGGCACGCGGTCAGCCGTTTGATAGGCTCACCTCCGGGCTACGTCGGCCACGAGGAAGGCGGCCAGCTGACGGAGATCGTCCGCCACCGGCCGTACAGTTTAATCCTCTTTGATGAGATCGAGAAGGCGCACCCCGAAGTGTTCAACCTGCTTTTACAGGTGTTGGATAACGGCCGGCTTACCGACAGCAAAGGCAAGACGGTCAACTTCAAGAATTCCATCATCATCATGACGTCGAACGTCGGCAGCGAATACCTGAAAGCCATGTCCCGTATCGGGTTCAGCGCCGAAGGCGCGAAGCCGTCGCTTGAAGAAGGGGATTATCGCGAAAAAGTGATGGAAGCTCTGCGCGGCAGCTTCCGCCCGGAGTTTTTGAACCGCATTGATGACGTCGTTATCTTCAATCCGCTCCACAAGCAAGATATCGGGAAGATCGTGGAGATCCAGATCAAGCTGATAGAGAAGCGCCTTGCGGACCGCCGCATCAAGCTGGAGATCGAGCCGGCCGCGCGCCTCCACCTCGCCAAAGAAGGGTTCAGCGCGGAGTACGGCGCGCGCCCCTTGAAGCGATTGATGCAGAAGGTTATCCTTGATAAGTTGGCGGATAAGATCATCCGCGGCGAATTCAAAGATGGCGGAAAAGTTAAGGTCAATTTTAAGGCGGATCAGCTGGTCTTCAGTTCTTAAGGCCGTTCTTTTTGCCGTCACGTGGTGGGCGCTGCCGTTTTGGCTTTTTTTCCTCGTTGCGCTCTACCTGTATTTCGTCCCGATGACGGGAGCCCACAAGGTTTCGGTGCCTTTTTTCGTTTTGCTCCTTATAACCCTCCTCCAAAGACCGGGCATCATTTTTGCAGTGATCTTTGGCGTCGTCTTTTACTTTCTCCTTCTGGTAAAAGACCTCATCATCATAGACCGGCGCTTTGCGTACGAAGTATTGATGCTCGTGCTGTCGTATCTCCTTTTGCGGGGATTTTTCCTCAATGTTGGCGGTTCGTTCGGGTGGTGGTCGCTCACGGACAGCGCGGTCGCCGCCGCGGCAGTGAGTGTGCTCGTCACGAGCTTCATCAAGAACTTTTCTGCCGCGCCGCAGGACCTCGCGCGCGAGGCGCGCTCCTTCCGGCGCATGCTTGGTTGGATGATGTTCCTGCTCACATGGCAGCTATTAATAGTGGGACTCTTCCTCCCGCTCGATTTTCTCTACCAGTCGGCGATCATCTTCCTTGTGGCAGTCATCATCCTTGATCTCGTACCGCAATACGTCTTTGGCGAGCTAACGCGCAGAAAAGTGCTCGCCACAGGCACCGTACTCTTTGCGTTGCTCGTCATCGTGCTCTCCTCCGCCCGCTGGATTATATAGGAAATATGGGCGTCCTCGCCCATCAAAAATTTAATATATTTTTAATGTGAGTGTGCTATGGTGGGATCGTCGTAAAAAAATAACAACACTGCTATGGATCAAAATCTATCAAAACTCACAAAAGTTGGCAATTGGATTGCCACGTTGCTCTTGGGTAATACGCGAGAACTTATTATTCGCATTGATGAACGATTGAGTGGTTTTATTGTTGAGATGACGGAGTTCAAAGTTGAGACGAAAGCAGAATTTAAAGAGATAGGGAGCGTTTTGAAGGGGCAGGGGGGAACGTCTCGCAGTGCACACGGCAATGTTAACCTTGCAATTGCCGGATTGACATCTTTTTTTTGGGGGATTATACTTTAATCAATATTAATTAACACTAATCAAAATGGTTAATCGCCTCCCTATTACTAAAGCTCGCATCAACCTTGGCCAGATCGCCAAGCGGGCGCATAACAATAATGAATATTTTATCCTCGAAAAGGATGGTATCCCCGTCATCGGCATCATGGCGGCGGATGAATTTGAGGATTATTTGGAATCGCGAGATCCAAAAGTTAAGGAAGCTATTGCGGTAAGCCGAAGAGATTATTTAGCGGGGAGGTCTCGACCTATTGGGAAATTACTCGCTGAGTTAAAGAAAGGTAGCGCTAAAAAAATCGCTTAATTGCCATGAAATGGACATGCCGCCTTTCAGCGTTAGAACAACTGCGCATTTCGATCGGCTATCAAAAAAATTAGCCGCCAGACATTCGGATTTTGTTTCCCGTTTTGAAGAGGCGATAAAAATACTGTCTATTGATCCGAGTGATAGAAGCCACAAGTATCCCATTAAAAAACTTCAAGATATTCCAGCGGGGGAAGGGCAATATCGGTTACGTTTTGGTCGATTTCGTTTTCGTTATGATATCGCGGGAACGGATGTTGTTCTTCATTATTGTGGAATAAGGCGCGAAGACACTTACTAGAATCTTTCGTCCGTAGCCTTGCAATTGCCGGATTGCCGGATTATAATCTGCGCATATGAAAGAAACCGGCAAAGAACGCTTTATCCTCACCAAAGCGTACGAGGTTGCCTATGCACTGTTCCGCCTTGCGGCACCGATGCCGGAAAAAGATTTTGCCGAATCGCTCCGGGCGTCCGGCACCGCCATGCTTTCCGCCGCCGCGGCGGAGGATTATGCCGCCGCTGGGCGTTCGCTTCGGGTGGTGGAGTGCCTCGTCAAGTTTGGGGGAGATGTCGGCATGATCGGCACGCCGAACGTGGATGTGATGGCGCGGGAAATTTTTGCGCTTGATGCGGCAATCGCCGAATGCAAAACCGTCGCAAAGACCGACGAAGTGAACGTTGCCGAAATATTCTCCAAGCCGGAGGTGGTAAAGCGCTCGGCGGAACCGGCAATAGAACCGGCGCCGATGCGCATGGAAGATTTCCGCGCGCAGCCACAGCCGCATCCCCAGCCACGCCAGCCTTCAAATGATTCGGCAATCCGGCAAAGCGCGATACTCGCGCGCATCCGGCAATCCGGCAATTGCAGGATGAAGGATATTCAGGAGATGTTGCCGGATACGAGTGAACGCACCATTCGCTACGATCTGCAAACGCTCGTTGAGCAGAACCTTGTTGAGCGAATCGGCAACGCTGGGCCCCTGGTGTTCTACCGAGCGAGCCGCGTGGAGCAGGGTATGAGTGCCGCGCCGCAGGGTGCGGACTCCCAATAATAAAGGGTAACCTTTCGCGCGGCGGCACGTTATATTTTGTGCAGCGCAGTTAGTGCGGTACAATAGTAGAAGGTTCGGTGTGAGGCTGAACCGCAAGAAGCAGCAAGAAAAGGGAGACTTCATTATGGTCGACTTTCTTGTTCGCCAAACTGTTCAATTCAGCCTCGCCCAAAAGCGAGTTTTTTCTTTTTTAGTAGTTCCCTTACAAAGATACCAACCCCGTTTTCGCCACTCTCTTCTATTTGATCGGTCGTCGCTTTCCCTCACGAGGCGGCCGCTCGAGCGAATAGAGTGAAGTGCCGGAAACGGTCCCAAAGACAGAAAATAAAAACGTGATTTGGTGCACGGAAAGGTCGACGGCTGAAATCGCCCATAACGGGCGAACAGGTCGATACCAATAATTAATCGATAAATAAATAAAAATGAATTATAAAAAATTGGCTTCCGCGGCACTCACCGTAACCACAGTATTGTGGATGGTGGGCGCTGCAGCGTTGCCTCTGGCAAATGCACAGACCACGGACGCGAGCCTCGCGGCTACGATCTCGTCTTTGCAGGCCCAGATCGCATCGTTAACGGCCGAATTGAATACTTCTGGCACCACGACCGCTTCGGTCGGCGCAACGACCTATGACTTTACCAGCGACCTCACCGTTGGTTCCACAGGTTCTGCGGTTACGGCGCTCCAGACGTTCTTGATCGGCCAGGGTGACCTTGTGCTTGCTACCCCAACACAGTACTTCGGCTCTATGACCCAAGCTGCGTTGGCGAAGTTCCAGGCGGCGCACAGCATCACTCCTTCGGTAGGTTACTTTGGTCCTAAGACGCGCGCCTTCGTTAACTCGTTGAGCACGTCCACGTCCACAACGACCACCACGACGGTCACTCTTCCGGCCGGTTGCACTTCAACCACCGGATACAGCGTAACGACCGGCGCAGCTTGTTCAACCCCGGTCACTCTTCCGACTGGTTGCACTTCATCGATGGGCTACAGCCCGACGACCGGTGCATCTTGCGCAACGGGTGCGACGGGTGTCATGGTGGCAACCGGTGCTCCGATGACGATCGCTATCGATCCTCAGACGCCGGGAGCGCAGAACCTAGCGGCAGGCGCGGTGGACACTCCGGTCTTGAAGCTTGACTTCACGGCTGGCGCAACGCCCGTCACTGTCACGAATTTGGTTTTGACCCGCACGGGTCTTTCGCAGGATAACGATTTGGATAACGTCTACCTCTACAGTGGCGCAACCAAGTTGGCGTCCAACCTCGGCTTCAACAATGGCGCGATCACCTTCTCGAACGGCGCAGGACTCTTTACGGTCCCGGCGAATTCCACGATGGTTGTCACCGTCACGGCTGATATCGATAAGGGCGGCACCGGCACGACCGCTTCGGATTCCGGCCATATCTTCCAGATCGGCTTGACTTCCGCGGCAAACGTAACGGGCGGCACCTTCACCGGCAACTTCCCGTTCACTAGCGCCCAGTTCACGATCGCATCGGTTTCTAACTTGGCGACGCTTACCGTCTCCGGAGTGCAGAACGCCTCTACGAGCGTGAATGCGGGCCAGTTGGATGACCTCGTCGGTCAGATGACGGTTCAGGCCGGCAATAATCCGGTCAAGGTAACCGCGTTGAACTTCACGAATGTCGGAAGTGTAACGCCGAGCTACCTCCAGAACCTCAAACTGATGGACGGCTCCACCCAGCTTGGTGCGACGATTTCCTCTCTTGGCACAAATAACATTGCGACGTTTGACCTTTCAGGCGCGCCGCTCATGTTGACCTCTGGCCAATCGGCGGTGTTGTCGCTCTATGCGGACATCACCGGCGGCGTAAACCGCAGCTTCCAGTTCTCCATCCAGCAATCGTCTGATGTTCAGGCGGTTGACACGACGTATGGAGTTGGCATCGGCGCGAGCTTCCAGAGCGGTGGTTCGTTCCCGATTGATTTTTCCAATGTCACCATCAACAATGGCGGCGTTGTGGCATCGAGGGATGCGAGCAGCCCGACCACGTATGCGGTGGCAGGGAATACCAACCAGGTACTCGCGAAGTTTGATGTATTGGCTTCTGGTGACAGCATCAAGTTCACTCAACTTGATTTCCTGACCACCGGCGGAAATACGATCAACAACTTCCGCGTGGTTGATGACCAGGGTGCCCAGATCGGCACCACGCAGAATACGTCCGGCGGAGAAGTCCAGGAAGGAAGCGGCAGTTTGAACTACATCGTCCCGGCCAACACGACTCGTGTCTTGACGGTCTACGGTGATTTGGGTTCAAACGCCTCGGGAACGGTACAGGTAACGTTTGGTTACACTGGCACCGCAGCACAGAGCTACACGACCTACGCAAATGCGCCGGTCTCTGCTATCAATGGCAACACGCTTAGCATTTTGCCTGCGAATACGAACCTTCTCGTGAATGAGAACTATGGCTTAGGTTCTCCGGTCTCGGCGCCAGCAGGTGCCCAGGGAGTGGAGATCGGATCGTACACGCTCACTGCGGGACAGGTGAACGGGATCAATTTGACCGGCGTCACCATCGTGGCGGCGAGCGCGCTTAGCACGAATAACTGGCTGACGAACCTCTACGTAATGGACGGCAGCACGCAGATCGGGCAGACGTATGCTCAGGTCACGGGTGGCAACGGGTATAGCTTTAACAGCAATTCCCCGATTGCAATACCGGCCAGCGGCTCCATCACGCTTAATGTCTACGCGAACGTTAGTTCGAACTCGACATCGAGCACGCTCCCGGTAGCAACGACATTGTCTAATGTGAACGCTTCGACCCAGGCGGGCCAGGCAGTGACTGCCATCTCGACTCCGGGCCAAGATATTCAGTTCACATCGGGCGGTATCTTGAGCGGCTCGCTCTCGGCGGGTACGTCTCAGGCGTCCTACCTCGGTATGGGTATCGCTGGCGTGAATGTTGGTCAGTACCAGTTTGTGGCTGACAACAACGGCAGCGAAACAGTCACGCAGGTGGTGCTCACTGACAGCGCGACCACACCGGGTGTTACTACCCAGACGCATCCTTCGGATCTCATCAACTATCGGTTGACGGATTCGAGCGGTAACCAGTTGGGCACGGCAAGCGAGGTAGGTGGCACGTTGACCTTCAACCTGACCGGCCTCGTTGTTCCTTCGAACAGCACGCAGTATGTGAACTTGGTGGCGGATACGAATTCGTACCCGTACGCGACCTCAGGCGGTACGCATGCGTACATCTTGAAGAGCTATAATTACACCAATGCCTCGATGTCGGTCGCGACGACCACCACATCCAACAATGCTGGCAACCTCTTTACGGTTTACCAGACGACGTTGGGCGTGGCCGGTGCTTCGTTCTCAAACCCGAACTCCGTCTCCGGAGTCGGTAACATCGTGGGTGAATTCAACTTCACGGCGGGCAGTGGCAACATGAACCCGATCGTTAAGACGATCACCTTGTCAACCGGCGGCTCGTTGATCTCGTCAAGCACATCGCAGACCCTTGGACTCTATGATTCCTCGGCTCCGTCGGTGCTCTTGGCTTCTTCGACGATGAACGGGACGCAAACCTCCACATTCACTATGGCTGGAAACAACTGGACGCTTCCGTACAGCTCTACGAGGACATTACTCGTGGAGACGCTTGCGACGCCGACCGGTTTGGTTTCACAGACGAACAACGGTGGCAGTTACCAGGTGTTGCTTAAGGGCGTAACATGGAACGATGGCACGGGAGTGACCGTCAATTCGCTCAGCCCGGCTATCTCGATTCCGGTTGCAAGCCAGAACATCACCAACCTGTCCAACTAGTTGGTTTCCCTCCGATCCGATCGCTTGTGACTTTCGGATCAGAGAAACAAAACAGCCCTTCGGGGCTGTTTTGTGTTTTGGTTTTTTTATATTTCTTTAATGTCGGAGGCGTATTATGGCAGGATGGAAAATAATTACGCCTTTATTGAATGAAAGATTCGTATTCAATGTTTTGCTATCGCCCGCAAATAAATGCTCTTATCTTTTATGGAAATCCGGCGTGAGGATTGTCTATCTTGACTCGCAAAGGAATAAATTAGAGATTTCTACCGATAGAGCGGTACCAATCGAAGAAGCGGAGACTCCCCAAATAGAAAAAGCCCCCGACAAGGACGAAACCTTGTAGGGCTCTTTTTCATGGTAATGGAACTATAATAGCCGATTCATTAATTTAGTCAAACTTCTTTTAATGATTTTTTAATATTCGCTATGGCCATTCTTTTTTAATTTTCATTTAATCCCGCCCGTGTATTATTGCGGGATGAAAAACAATAATACAATCAGAAAGATCGGGCGTGGAGAGTTCGGAGATATTTATATAGGAATAAAAGGGCAGCCTGCAGTTGATTTCTTGCTTAAAAATAAAACGGGCGAAGTGAGAGATGCTCTTAGCCATCCGGAAGTAGGGAATAATATCGATCTTGTGTATGGAATATATGACGCCATCACCGAGGAAGGCTATGGGTTGGCGAAGTTGGAGAAAAAGCATCCTGAGTCATTACCGAACCTCGAAAGGACACTTGCCCGTTCAAAGGTGGTGAGCCGATCCCACAATAGGCTGCGCCTTCTCGATGATGGTGGCGGGAGTATTACCATTATACGATTGGATTGGGATGGAAAAGATAAAAAATGGCTTTTGACCCAATATATTCCCGCGAAGGAGTAAATACAACAAAAGCCCATATCGCTATGGGCCGCCAATGAGTTCTTCGCTTATGACGGGTTATCCTTTTGTAACGTCATATTGATTGTATCTCTTTTATCCCGCCCGTCAAATTTCTTTTAATGATTTTTTAATCTTGCCGAACGCGCGGCTGTTTTGTGTTTTGGGCGATTTAATTCCATAATAGAACCATCGTCGAACGGTTCGTGCGCCACTTTATTCCGGCAATCGCCATGCGAAGATTTTTACAAAATAAACTCGTCACGAACAGTGTCATCATCAGCGTGGGAGCCCTGATCGCGGGCGTTTTCGGCTACCTTTTCCAATTTGTGATCTCGCGGAGCCTTACCGTTGCCGGGTACGGCGAGTTCCAAAGCTTGAATTCGCTGTTTCTCATCACCGGCGCCGTTTCTTCGACGCTCGTCTATCTCTTCTACAAATTTTTCCCCGTTTTTTGGAAAGCGCGCGATTATGCCGCGCACCACGCTTTTATCCGGTGGGCGATGGAGAAGATCAACAAGTGGATATTCGCCTACTTCGCGCTCTTTCTCTTGTTCACCCCGCTCTTCGTCCTGACGCTTCATCTGCACGGTTACTACGGGCTTCTCTTTATCGCCGTCGCCGCGATGGTGGGCCTCTACGGGACGATCTACAATTCGGCGCTCATCGGCTGGGAACACTTTCTCCCATCGGTCGTTGCGGGGATCATCGGCGCCGCCGGAAAGCTCGCCGCCGGTTACGTCATCGTCTTATTTTTCCCCAGCGCGGATGCCGTGCTTTTTTCGTTTGTTATTGGAGCGGTCGTCGGAGTCGCCGCGTACATGTTCTTTAATAAGCGATATTTCCCCGGCGGCGGTGGCGGCGGTGGCGGCGGTGGCACCGTCGGCGGAGGAGCAGGCGGCGACTCTGCCGCGCCACACGACGACTGGAAGCAAAAGTATTACGCGAAATTCAATTTCGAGCGGGAGCTGGGGCATGTCTTTGTCTTCGCATTGCTTATGACCCTCCTTGGCAACGTTGATATCTTCCTCGTGAAAAGTTTGACGTCCGCCACGATGACCGGATTTTACGGGGCACTTCATACGCTGGGCACCGTCATCCTCACGCTGAACGTCGCGGTCATCAGCTCCGTCCTGCCGACCGTGTATGCCGCGGGACATGAAGGAAAAAGAGCGAGCACAAAAACGGTTCTCTTCGCCTACGGGGCCATCGCCGTAATCAGTGCCGGTGGCCTTCTCCTCTATGCGGCTTTCCCCGGCCTTATCGTAGGGATGCTGTTCGGCGCGAAATATCTTTCCGTGGCGCGCAATCTCTGGCTTTTCGCCCCGCTCACCTTTTTCCTCTCCATCCTCACGCTCGAAGCGAACTTTGCGTATGCGCGGCACGCCTATCGGGTTTCGTGGGCGCTCCTCGCCACCATCGTGGTCGCGGCGGCGGGTGTCGGCCTTTTCCATGAAAGCATCCGCGCGATCGCGCTTGCGATCACCGTCGCGTTCGCGTGCGGCTATGTTCTGGTGCTGTGCCTGAACCTGTGGTCCCGGAAGAAGCGTTTCCTTGAAGCCCAGCCGCTCGTGATACCGTCGCAGTCATAGGCCGATCATTTTATGCGCGATTTTATGCGCGATTCTTGCGCGATTATTCATTGTGCGATATAATGGCAGTATATGTTCGATCCGTACTATAAACTGACCAATAAAATCGTGAGCATGCTTGCCGCGATCGCCGAGGCGCGAGTGGTCATTAGTCGCGCCAAATTGTTTCCAAAACAGGAATTGCGCTTGCGAAGGCAGGCAGTCGTCAGAATGACGCATGCCTCGACGAAGATCGAGGGCAATGCCTTAAATGTCCACCAAGTTGAGGCACTTGCGGAACACAAGAAGATCGACGCGCCGGCGCGGGATATTTATGAGGTGGAGAATTATTTGAAGGCGTTACGTTATATAAGCAAAGTCGTTGAAGAAAAGCGTCCGATCACCGAAAGGGTCATTTTGCAAATTCACAAGTTGGTTACCCATAAGACGCTTCTTGAAGACCAATCGGGTAGTTATCGAACGGTTCCTATCTATGTCGTGCGTCGGCGATTAGGCATGCCACAGGAAGTGATGTATACCGGGCCGGATGCAAAGAACGTCGGTCGACTTATGAAATCTCTCGTGCGTTGGATCCAAGAAAGCGAGCATCGCGATATTCATCCAATCATTGTTGCGGGGATCGTGCATCAAGAGATCGCGGCAATCCACCCGTTCGTGGATGGTAATGGCCGTACTGCGCGGGCACTTGCCACGCTTGTTCTCTACCAGCGAGGGTATGATTTCCGGCGCCTTTTTGCGTTGGAAGACTATTACAACGAAGATCGGCCACGCTATTATAGGGCGATCAATATCGGAAAGAATTATGAAGCGCGGCGCGTTGATTTTACGCCGTGGTTGGAATATTTCGTTCATGGATTTAAAGAGGAAATCAATAGCGTGAAAGCGCAGGTCGTTTCGCTCTCAAAACGAAAGATCGGCGATATTGTGGAGTCGCAGGTTTTTCTTACGAAAGAGCAGTTAAAGATCATCGATTTTCTCGATCAGGTAGGAAAGATAACCGTCGGCGACGTCGTGGATATTCTTGAATGTCCAAAAAGGACGGCACAGTTGCAACTCCAGAGGCTAAAAAAATTGAACATAATTATCCAGACAGGCAACGGACCTTCGTCCGCGTATCTACTTACGCGATAACTCCTTGAAGCCCAGCCTGGAGTCCAAACCCACGAAGGAAATCTTTTTCAAGGCGGAATGGAACGGCATCAAGCGGTTCTTCCGAAAGGAAGCCGTAGCGATAGCGAAGCGACTTTTGCGGTAAACGACAAATTGCTCTTTAAAAAGCGATTTGTTATATTATACGCATGACAACGCCGCTTATTATTGCTTTTGGCTCGCAGGTCAAGGGGAGAGCCACTCCGGCGTCCGACTTTGATTTCGGCGTGCTTAAAGAAACGTCGTTTTCGCTTTCCGAGCATGCGGATTTGTCGTTCCATATTTCAAAAAAAATGAATATTAACGAAGACAAGATCGATCTGATCGACCTTTCGATCGCTTCACCGATTCTGAAGTTGGAAGTTGCAAGAACGGGGAAGCTTATAGAGGGGAGCACGTTCGATTTTATCCGATTTAAAGTTCGTGCGATGAAGGAATATCAGGACACGGCAAAATTCAGGCGCATCCGGAGAAGCGCCATTATGCAATCCCATGCCAAATGATCTTATTCTAAAAAAACTGGAACAGATGGGGATCCTGCTTAAGGAATTGGGTGCGGAAACTCCCGATACCTATCGCGAATCTTTTACACGGATGGCGGCGCTGAAGGTCATTGATGAAAAATCTCTGGCCGCCTTCATAAAGAGTTCCACTTTAAGGAATATTTTGACTCATGAATATGACTTTGACGAGGATAATCTCATTTTCTACAAATCAGCAAAGGAGTTCGTTCCGCTTTACGAGCAGTACATCCAATCGATACGAAAACGCGTGGAACCTCAAGCGTTTGGTATATAATGCGAACCATGGACACTCTGCCGGAAGACCGCAAGCAGCTCATTTCGGTCGTTATCCCGTGCTGCAACGAGGAGGGCAACGTGCCGCGCCTGCATAGCGCGCTCGCGGAAGTGTTCGCGCCGCTCGCATCGCGCTACGATGCGGAGTTTTTATTTATAGATGACGGAAGTACGGACGGTACTGCGGCGGCGGTGGAAGCGCTCGCAAAAAACGATCCGCGCGTCACGCTCATTTCTTTCTCGAGGAATTTCGGCAAGGAGGTCGCAACGACCGCCGGCATCCGCAACGCCCGCGGAGATGCCGTCATCATACTCGATGCCGACCTTCAGCATCCACCCGAGCTTATCCCGCTTTTTTTGGAGAAGTGGCGCGGCGGCGCGGAGGTGGTGATCGGCGTCCGGAAGAAGAACAAACACTATACCCTGGCGAAGCGGTGCGGTGCGGCGCTCTACTATAAGCTGATGGGCGCGATCTCCGACACGCCGATGGTCCCGCGCGAGACCGATTTCCGGCTCATTGACCGCCAGGTCGCCGACGCGTTCAATGCCTTTACGGAACGTCAGCGGAGCACGCGAGCGCTCATTGACTGGCTCGGGTTCAATCGAGAATACATCGAGTTCGATATGGACGACCGGGCGAACGGCAACGCGTCGTATTCCATGGGCAAGCTGTTCCATCTGGCGGCCTATTCCCTTGTCTCGCACAGCCTGTTCCCGCTCCGCATCGCGGGATACCTCGGCGTCATCATCACATTTCTTTCGGGCCTGCTCGGCCTTGCGGTGCTTTTTGAGCAATATATCTTCCGCGACGCATGGAGTTGGCATTTTTCCGGCTCCGCCCAGCTTTCCATCGTCGATGTGTTCCTTATCGGCATCGTTCTTTCCTGCCTCGGCATCATCGCGCTCTACATCGAGAACATCCACGGCGAGACCATCAATCGGCCGATGTACGTGATCCGGAAGAAGCGGGGATAATACTGCAAATTATACATTGAGATGCCTTGCAAAGCGTCTAATTATCGTCTATAATACGTCTATATGGCGACGGAAAAAATACCGAAGAAAAAGCCCACGTTCTCCCCTAAATACACGATTTCCGGGAGACTGTTGGTGAACATCAAAAGGATAACCGAGATCGTCACCGAGTTGAACAGTAGGAATTTTTCCGGCGTCGTTTTGATGGAGTTGGAAAAAAGGGCAAGGGAGGTGTCTGCGTTTTCCTCCACGAGCATTGAGGGCAATCCTTTGCCGCTGACCGACGTCAAAAGGATATTGAAAACAAGACCCGAGCACATTCGTGACAGCGAAAGGGAAGTGCTGAACTACAACAAGGCCCTTGTTGAGCTGGACGGCATGATCAAAGAAAAAAAGTGCGCGTTCGACATGCCTTTAATCCTGAAGATCCAAGAAAACGTGACGAAGGGCCTTATCGAGGATTATCGCTGTGGTCGGTTAAGAACGGAGCCGGTTTTCGTCAACAACCCAAAGACCCGGCAAACGGTGTACCTTCCTCCGGATCATGCGGATGTTCCGGAATTGTTAGAGGGGCTGTTGGCCTACGTAAGAAATAATAAGAACAAGATCGACCCTTTGATCCTGGCAGGCCTCTTTCATAAGCAGTTCGTCGTCATCCATCCCTTTATCGACGGCAACGGGCGCACTACCCGCCTGGCCACGAAGGCGTTGTTGGCAAATATGGGACTCGATACTTTCAACCTTTTCAGTTTTGAGAACTATTACAACAAGAACGTCGGCAACTACTTTAAAAAAGTCGGCCTGCTCGGCAATTATTACGATATTAGGGATCATGTCGATTTTACGCCATGGCTTGAGTATTTCACCGACGGCATCATCGACGAATTGCTAAGGGTCGGCAAGGAACTCCAAAAGGAAACCGTTTCTCCGGAAAAGGAACTGAAGGGCTATCACCGAAAGATCATCGGCCACATAAAAAAATATGGATACATCACCGACCGCGAGTATGCCGCGTTGACCGACCGCGCAAAACCCACCAGAAACCTCGATTTCAGGAAATTGATAGACTTGGGTATCATTGAGAAATCGGGGAAAAGCAGGGCGACCCATTATAAATTCAAAAATAGTGCGGTAGCATGAAAATCCTCTGGTGTACCTGGAAGGACCGCAAGCACCCCGCGAGCGGGGGAGCGGAGGTAGTGAACGAGGAGATCGCAAAGCGCCTTGTTTTCCTTCCCTCTCATTGTTAGAATAGAGAAAAGGACAAACGGTAATTGAATCAGCGGAAAGTCATTTTCCCTAAAAACATGTTGATATTCAAGCGTAAAAT
This sequence comes from Minisyncoccia bacterium, assembly GCA_050015515.1. GTDB lineage: Bacteria > Patescibacteriota > Minisyncoccia > UBA6257 > 2-01-FULL-56-20 > JAKAGE01. The sequence goes on along the minus strand of JBEKBG010000005.1, from coordinate 15,285 downwards.
AGAGGACCAAATTTCGAAAACCATCGGTTCGGGGAAGATATTGCTCATTTTTGGACCTCGCCAGGCGGGGGTCTATGTCCTTGATCATTGCGAGGCTTTGCGGCTATGCCTCTTTAAAGGGAAGCCCGGAGAAGTGTATAACATCGGCGCCGACAACGAATTGAACAATTTGCAGATAACGGACATGATCTTGTCTTACTTCAAACAGAACAAGAAAAAACTTGAATTTATTCCCGACCGACCGGGGCATGATCGCCGCTACGCCATTGATGCTTCCAAGATCAAAAAAGAACTCGGATGGAAGCCGCGATACCATTTCAAAAAGGCGTTCAAAGAGACGATCGATTGGTATATTACGAATAAGGTGTGGGTTGAAAACGTACGGCAAAAGACCGGCGTCTTCAATCCTCATATTGATCTCTGGGAAGCCCACAATATTCCTCATAACAAAAAATAACCCATGAAAGGTATCATCTTAGCCGGAGGGAACGGCACGCGATTGCATCCGCTTACACTCATCACGAACAAACATTTACTACCGGTGTACGACAAGCCGATGATCTTATATCCGCTCGAAACTCTTAAAAAAGCGGGCATCCACGATATGATGATCGTCTGCGGGAAGGAACACGCTGGTCACTTTATGAACTTTTTCGGTTCTGGAAAGGAATATGGCGTTAAGCTATCGTATGCGTTACAGCATGGCGCCGGTGGCATCGCTGAGGCATTGGGCTTGGCGGAAGATTTTGCAGGCGATGACAAAGTGGCGGTCATATTGGGAGACAATATCTTTGAGGATGATTTCTCCGAGGACTTTAAGGTTTTTCAGAAAGAAAAAGGTTCAAGAGTATTCATCAAGGAAGTTTCCGATCCGGAGCGCTTCGGCGTCGCGGAGATTGTGCATGGCAAGATTGTCGGCATAGAAGAAAAGCCGAAGGATCCAAAATCGAATTTGGTGACGGTGGGATTGTACTTGTACGATCCGGATGTATTTGCAAAGATAAAGAAGCTTGTTCCGTCGGCGCGCGGCGAACTTGAGATCACCGACGTGAATAATATGTACGTCAAAGAAGGATCATTGTCGTACGGGATGGTGAAGGGGTTTTGGTCGGACACGGGAACGTTCGATTCTTTGCTAAAAACAGCGGTGTGGGCTTCAAAACAACATTCTTAAAACTATTATGGAAAACATTTCATTCGACAAAGTTCTCGTGACCGGTGCGTCCGGGATGGTGGGTAGTTACGTTGATTTTGGCATAAAGACCGATCATCGGTCCCTCGATATAACGGATCTCGGCGAAGTGCTCAGGGTGTGTGAACTTCACAAGCCCAATGTGATTTTGCATTTGGCCGCAGACCCGGACGTAGATCGATGCGAACGTGACCCGGAACACGCCTACGCCATCAATTCCATCGGCACGTACAACATGGCCGTAGCCGCCAAGAGTTTCGGAGCAAAGCTGGTTTATGTTTCCACAGCCGGTGTTTTCGATGGCGAGAAGAAAGAACCGTATAAGGAAGACGATGAACCCAATCCGCAGAATTATTATGGCCGGTCGAAGTACGTCGGGGAATTAATTGTTAGAGGCATGCTCAAGGATTACATAATTGCCAGGGCTTGCTGGATGTTTGGCGGAGGTCCGGAGAAAGATAAGAAATTCGTGGCTAAGATCATCAAACAGCTTGACCAGCCGGAGATAAAAGCCGTGAACGACAAGATAGGTTCGCCGACTTACGCCAAGGATCTGATAAGCGGGATAAAGAAGCTTTTGGTTGCCAACAAGGTAGGCACATACCATTTATCGGATAAGGGCGTTTGTTCGCGCTATGACGTTGCGATGGAAATTGTTAAGACGCTAAAGCCCGGCGTGAAGGTTGTGCCGGTCGATTCAAGCTATTTCAAACTTGACGCGGCGAGGGTTTATTCTGAGGCGATGGTTTCAAGAGAGGATTTAACGAGGCCGTGGCAAGAGGCTTTGGAGGAATACTTGAGGACGGAATGGAAAGCGTAGAAATCATCTCCGCTACATCCGGTAGAACCTGCCCGCATCGGCGTACAAGATCAATCCGGACGGGAGCATCGATGTTGACCTCACAATATATTTCAAGTCCCAATCATATTTCTACGTCGGCCTGATCATCTCCGGCGCTACGTTGCTTGCGTGCCTTGGGTATCTGGGTCGGGACTTCGTCGCGCGGCGAAGGAAGAAGCGGAAGCAGGCGGAGAAGGTTGGGTAGGGTGAACTGGTCACAAAGCGTTACAATTTGTAACGGGTTCAGGGCAAAAATCGCTGCGCGGTAAGTAATTTTACGATAATTAAAAAATCATTAAAAGATATTTGCATTGTTTTCTGCGGTGGCTATTATTGATAGTAAATAGGGGAGACACCCGATGTAGATACTATCAAAATTGCTTCCAATGTCATACAATGATTATAAGGTATTCAAGCCACGCCTTGGTTCGAAGAGGTCAGCGAACCATCCCGAAAGAAGAAATTGAGCGAGCCATTACTTTAGGGATAAAAAGCGTTGCGCAGGGTGGAGCAAGGATGACGACGCATAAAACCAAAACCAAATCTTTAGTCGTAATATATCAAATAATAAGCGTTCGAGAAATTAAGGTGATAACGGCTTATTATCAACAACCATGATCCATAAAACATACGATCCAGAAGTTGATGCCTTTTATATAACCTGCAAGAGGGGTAAGGCAACAAGAACCGAAGATAAAAAGGATTATCTGGTGGATTATGATGCGAAAGGGAAAATTTTGGGGTACGAGATTCTAAATTATTCTATGGTAGCAGAAAAATTGGGGAGTATCGATGGCATATCACTGGTGCCGCCTTATGACGCTACGATCTTGTATCGTGCAACAAATTCTCATAAATTAGTTTCAGAAATTACGGGAAGTCCGGTCGCTTCCGCAATTTCCGACTCAAAAAAAACCAAAGATCAGGTAAAGGAGTTTCTTAATGTTTAATTGTGCTGAAAAATGAAAAAAAAGATTGAACATTTGTGGTCAATTCTCTGTGAGAGATCTTTGGTTGACGAGGAAACCAAGAATATAACGCTAACTAATGTGCTTGAATCAATGCAAGTACAAATTCAACTTTCGAAGGATGTGACCATCGGAGGTGATCTTTTTACTGCCGAGAAAAACGTACCGGTTAATTTCGAATTGGTGACTGCCTGGAAAAGACTGGAGGAAGGAGAAATAAAAGAGCCGGTCAGAGTTGAATGCCTTGATCCTAATGGAAAGCTTTTGGCTACCTATGAATACAAGGTGGAGATAGCTAAATCATTGGAAAGATTTAGATTCAGAACGCGATTTAATGGATTCAAATTCACCGTGCCGGGAAACTATCGATTTGTAACCAAAATTCATCAAGGATCTGGGTACAGGGAAGTGGGCACTACATTTTTTGACGTTAAAATAGCATTCCCGAATATTTCAAAATAGAGAAGAAAATTGCCGAGCTTTTGGAGCGGGATTCAGTTACCGAGGGATACTCGGTAACTACTTATTGCATTTTTTGCAACAACTGTCGCTAATATAAAATAAGGATGACTTTGCTGGAGGGCAACTGTTTCCAAAATGGAACAAGTTCAAATAGATCAAATTGATATGCGGCGGTTAAATTGCTCCCCACGAGGCAATTTGCTATATTATAGCCATGATTAGGCTCCTCATTATTGCGTTTAGTTCGCATCTTAGTTTGAAGAAATTAGATCAGCGGCCGTGAAGGGCGTCCTCAAAAAAACATTATGGTTCCTCGTGCGCTTCTCGCCGGTGCTTTTTATTGTCGGCCCGGCGTTTTTTGCCAAGGGTTATCTTTTTTTCACCGACTTCGTATGGGGGCCGCAGGCTGCGACGCTCTCCAGCTGGGCAAGCTCGGCCTTTTTGACGAGCGTGGCGATCAAGGGGCTGTCGTTCGTTCTCTCAGTTGATGTGATAGAAAAATTGTATATCACGGTGTGCCTTGGGCTCGCCTTGTGGGGCGGCAGGAAGATCGCCGGGTTGTTCTTAAAAAACCAGTGGCTTGTTTTTATCGTGAGCTTGTTCGCGCTGTTCAATCCGTTCGTGTACGACCGCGCGATGTATGGCCAGTTCGGGATTGTCGCCGCGTTCGGTTTGATGCTTTTGGGCGCAGGATTTTTATTGGAGTATTTGGAAAAGAAGCAGGCGCGGCAGGCGGTGTTTGCCGGCCTCGGTTTTGCTTTTTCGATCCAGTGCTCACCGCACTTTATATTCTTTATCTCGGCGTTCTATCTTTTTGTGTTTCTGCCCGGATTTTTTATCGGCAAGGGGGAGGCGGCAACGGATGTTGGCGGTGTTGCGCGCGATAGCGCAAAACAAAAAATTTTCACCGCTATCAAGATTTCCCTCATCCTCCTCGTCATCGCGTTCGTTCTGAACGCGAACTGGATCGTCGGTGGTGTTACCGGCACGTCGGCGCTCGGGCAGTTCGTGAGCACGGGCATCACCCAGCAGGACCTCGTGGCGTTCCAGACGTCCGGAAAGACGGGTGCCGACGCCTTGGGCAATGTGCTTATGATGTCCGGCTTTTGGGGGAAGGATCAGTTCCGTTATCAGGACCTTACGACGATCGCGGACAACTGGGGCCGGAGCTTTTTCCTTTTACTCCCGCTCATCCTGTGGGGTTTTGTGGCAGCTCTGCGCGCGCGAGAGAAAAAATATCGCGTGATGACGATCGGTGCGGGCGCGCTGTTTGTGGTCTCCATCATCTTGGCGGCAGGCATACGAATACCGGTCGGGAGCCAGATTACGTATTTCCTATTTAACCATCTGCCGTTCTATAAGGGCCTGCGCGAATCGCAAAAATGGGTGAGCGTGGCGACGATGATCTATCTTATATTCCTTTCCGTCGGCCTGCGGGAACTTTTTGCCACGAAGATCGTCCAGCGCAACGCGCTTATCATGAAAATTCTCGTCGGTGCGATCATCGTGATGGAGGCGCCGCTCCTGCTTTGGGGCTTCGGCGGTCAGGTGAGGCCCGTACAATATCCGAGCGATTGGTATACGGTCAACAGCTATATCGTGCATGACGATGCCGACTGTTCGGGGAGCATCCTCTTTTTCCCGTGGCATGAGTACATGAGCTTTTCCTGGATCGGCGCCATCGTGGCAAATCCGGCTCCGGCGTTCTTTCAATGTCCCGTCATAAGCGGCACCGATATGGAGTGGGGGGGGGATATTATCGGCGCGAGCGAGGACTCCAAAGGCCAGGCGGTCGTTGCCTGGCTGAACGCGGGAGGAATGACGGATCTTCTGCACGCGTACAATATCCGTTATATCGTCCTGGCGAAGGAGCTGGACTGGCAGAGCTACATCGGCATGGGCACGAACCCCGAACTGCAACCCATCATGGAAACCGCCACGCTCGTGGTGTATAAAGTAATAAAATGAAGGACTCAAAAACAGTTCGCATTCTCAAATTGGTGGCCGATGATGTTGCCGTATTTTTCCCGTACTTTTTTGGGTTCTGGCTGATCTCGCTTTGCGTGTCCATCTTTTTTCCCGCATGGCGCGCGTACTTCAATTGGTCGGCGTTTGATCTCTGCGTTCTGTTTTTCGCGCTCATCAGTTTGTGGAGCGATAGGGTGCAGAATTTTTGGAAAGGGGTGAAAGATGTTTCAAAAAAAGGAGGGGAAAAGGGTTTTGAGGTTTTCGCCCGGGCGGTCATCCTCGGCGCGGCGCTCGTTCCCATTTGGAAGAAGATCCTCTCCTGGCAAAAGGGTCTCAGGAGATCTGATTATTATAAGATCGCCGCGATGGCGATCATCCTCGGATTTTCCCTGTTCCAGGGCATTTACGTGGTGGACTTCTTTGTCCTGCTGTTCGGCCTTGTTTCCGTCCTCTTTGGGCTGGACATGCGGATATCGGCGGGATGTGCCCTCGTGCTTCTCGTTTTATGCCCGTTTTTGCTGGTTTTTAACCAGAATGGCCTTGCTGAGACGGCGGCGGTCTATGCCTATTATTTCCTGGTTATCGCCGTCTTTACGGCGGTTGGCGACCATCTGAGAGAGGGAAAAAAGTTATCCACAAGGGGCGCACTAGGCAAATAACACCGATATATGCTATGGTGAAAGGGAATTAAAAAAACATTAAATAAAAGTCGCCTGCGGGAAACGTTATTTATAATTATCAATCATGAGCGTTTTCAAAAAAGAAGGGAATATATCAAAAATAATTTTCGGCGCGATGATGGTCGCCGTGTTTTCTTTGGTGTTCGGACCGTCGGTGTTCGCGCAATTTAACCGGCTAACGATTTCTCCTGGTTCCGGCTATGGTTACGGCTATGGTTACGGATATGGATATGGGTACGGCTTCGGCAATGACGGTGGTGCGTCGGGATATTTGATCTCGCCCTCCGGCGCGACGACAAGTACGTATGGCTATGGCTACGGCTACTTGGCGGATCCCGTGACCGGCATTTCCTTGAATGAACATAGCGCAATACTTACCGCGGGGAATACCGATCAGCTTATCGCCACGATCACTCCGGCCAGTTCCACAAACCCTGGCGTGACATGGACTTCGAGCATTCCCTCCGTTGCGAGCGTAAATAGCACGAGCGGTCTTGTGACGGCACTGAGCCCCGGTGGTCCGGTGACGATCACGGCTACCGCCAACGATCACACGAACGGCACAATCACGGATACGGACTCTATCATCGTCAATTCGGCGAATGTCAGTTCCGGTGGTGGTGGAGGAGGCGGTGGTGGTGGTGGGGGAGGCGGCGCGACTTCTGGTGGAAATTCGGTTTCTACCCCATCCGGCTCCGGCGCGACGTTGAGCGGGTTGGAGACGCAACTCCTTAATCTGCTCATCAGAGAGCTCAAGGTTGTCCTCCTGCAGGCGCAGGCGCAAGGAATGGTACTCACACCCGCCGAAATCGCGTTCCTCAATGGTAGTCCCATGACGGCATCGGTGCCTTCGGCGATCACGCGCAATCTTACCGTTGGCTCACGCGGTTCGGATGTGGTCACCCTCCAGACGTTCCTTATCTCACAGGCGAAGGGTCCTGCCGCGAGCGCCCTCGGCGCAGCAGGCGCTACGGGATACTTTGGACAGCTCACGAAGGCCGCGCTTGCGGAGTACCAGGCTGCGGTTGGCATCGCGCCTCCGCAAGGATACTTTGGACCTATCACGCGGGCCTATCTGAAGAGCATAGGGTTCTAAAGTAGAGAGAAGGTCAACGGGAAAACCGCCCCCTGCGCAAGGGGGCGGTTTTTATTTGCTGTGGGACCGACTATTCAGGGTTGTCTGCCCCCTTGTGCAGAAAACCCTTGATTTTGTTATACTAAAGGGGAGCTTAAAGCACCAAAGGTCGGGCAAGAAACTAAATTATCATCATCATGAATAAAAAAGGATTAGTGGAAGCGGTTATGAAGGCCACGGGCATCGAAACGAAGGCAGCGACGGAGCGAGCGGTGGAGGCGGTGTTTGACACAATTGTAAAGACGATGGGTCGTGGCGAGGAAGTCGCGATCACGGGATTCGGAACGTTCCGCGTCGCCAAGCGCGCTGCGCGCGAAGGCCGCAACCCCAAGACCGGCGAAAAGATCCAGATCAAGGCTTCGATCAAGCCGAAGTTCCGCGCCGGCAAGCTTCTCAAGGAAGCGGTGCTGTAATTGCTGGAAAAGGATCCTTCTTCAGTATCTTAAGATGGGGACCACCGCGTGAGGCGGTGGTTTTCATTTGTGTGTGTTTGATATCACAATTTGTGATATCAAACTTGACGTTGCAATCGCGCCATATCTTTAAGGTCACAGATTGTGACCTTAAAATAGGTACTGCTTTAGAAATATTTAATCAGGCATTTCTATAATGTGACTATGAACAATTCTAAAGATAGCGATAGCCTTGTTCCGCCCGAATTCATTGAGAGGCGCATATTTATTATTCGTGGGCGGAAGGTGATGTTGGACAGCCACCTTGCCGAGCTCTATCAAGTGACGACTGCAAATTTGAACAAAGCAGTCAAGCGTAATGGAGGTCGATTTCCGGAAGATTTTATGTTTCAACTCACCCTCGAAGAATTCGATGTTTTGATATTCCAATTTGGAATATCAAAAACTGGTTCCGGTGGGAGGCGGCATCTTCCCTACGCCTTCACTGAGCAAGGCGTGGCGATGCTCTCGAGCGTTTTGCGGAGCGAGCGCGCCGTGGCGGTGAACATTGCCATTATGCGGACATTCGTCCGGTTGCGCCAGCTATTGGCGAGCAATAAAGAGCTGGCGGAAAAGGTGGGAGAGATGGAAAAGAAGTACGATAAGCAATTCAAGATTGTATTTGATGTGCTAAAACAGCTTATGGGACCGCCGCCGGAGGACGCTGACGAACGGCCGTTTGGGTTCAAGTCGGGATGATGCTAAAATAAGACCATGGCAAAGTTCGAAACCACATGGGATGCGCCGGAGTTCGAGTATCGCGAGAAGGATGTCTCGTGGTATTGGATATCCATCATCGTCGCGGCGCTCATCATCGCGTTCTCGGTGTGGCAGAAGGATTTTCTCTTCGGCCTGTTTATCGTGATCGCGGAGATGCTTTTTATTGTGTGGGGCAACAAAGTGCCGGCCGTCGTGCCGTTCACGCTGACCGACACGGAGATCACGATCGGCGGATACAAATCCTATCCGATGAAAGAGTTCGAAAGCTGGAGTGTGGATTCGGGCGGCGACGGCGCGGAGTGGGCCGATGTGATGTTCCATTTTCGCTCACGCCTGCATCCGCCGCTCCAGCTTATCGTGCCGGAGGCAACGCTCGCGGAATTGCGCACGAACATGAAGACCGTGCTCAAAGAGATTGAACACCAGCCCACGCTCATCGACTCCATTGAAAAATTCCTAAGATTTTAGTATCCTTCATCTGTTCTTCTCGCTTTTATCATCGGGCGAGGAGTATGGCAGAGTGCCTTTCTCTGCCATCCCGAAGGGTGAGTCCGGCAGCGAAAGGCACTCTGCCATACGACGAGCCCTCGTCGTTCAACGGATAGGACGCAAGATTGCGGATCTTGTAATCGAAGTTCGATTCTTCGCGGGGGCACAAGTCAGGGCGCGGTTCAAGGGACGTTGGTCCATGACCCGCGCAGGCGATCGGGATACTCGCCTTGCCAGGGCGGAAGTTCAGGGGGAGAATATTCTCCATATGGAGAAACTCGAACAATATCAAAGTGAGCTTGGCGAAAAGGCAATCAAAATTGTGCTCGAGCGTTGGTATGCTCTAACACTAAAGAGAGTGTTGGAAGTTAAGGATATAAGAACGCCCGACTATGAAGTTCTGAATAGTGTCGGGGAGGTCATCGCCATATGCGAGGTCAAATCCTGCGTTGACGCAAACGTTCCAACATATAATCCGGAGACCTCATATGAGGAACTGGCGGAAATTTCAAAAAAGAGGGATCGAAACCACAGGAGCAAATTAGAGAGGCATCACGGTAAGGCGATGTCTCAATTAATCAATCATCAAGGCCTCCCGACGCTCGTTGTCTTTGTGAGCTTCGATATGACTGACGGTATGGATATGGCTATGTTCTTACAGGATTATGAGGGGCTATATTCTTCAGCAGAAATGGCCGATTTATATTTACTGATCAGGATTCATCAGGACATAATTCCGTCGGAAACGTTTTCGGTAAAGCACACGGCTCAACTTATGCATACCACCAAAGCCGGTGAAGATTTTGGCCATCAATATTTATCCCTCGGAGAAGCCTGGCGGAATGGTGGAATTTTACCCGCAACGTTCAGTGTTAAAGAATAAATGGTGAGGAGGGATAGATTTATTTTTCCACTCCAGCCTCTATTGTGATTACCCTATCTTTGAGTATCAGTCTGCTCTTAAGATTCGACAGCAGATCGCGCTTCTCCGCGATTGATCCTTCGGTCAAGAGGTAGACGGCGTATGACTTGGCATCGAATTCCTCGGGGTCGGATTTCTCCCGACTTTTGCCGAGCGCTATTTTTCTGAACTTGTTGTATCTTGATATCTCATCTTTGAATTTCTGTCTTATGCCTAACTCGCTGATATCAAGCGTATCAAGGATTTTCAGGATCTGCTCAATAATTTCCTCTTCTTTTATATATCCCTCGGGGCAGTGGGGAGCTTTGGCTTTCGTGCAGCGATAGTAGACATACCGATGCACATCTCCATTTTGCTGGTCTTTGTATTTCTCGCATGCCGTGACGCCTGATCCGCAGACTCCGCATGATATCAATCGCGTGAAGGCGAATTCCTTATTATTCTTGCTAATCTCACTCCGGACAAGCTGTTCTTGTACCCGGTCGTACAGCTCCTTCGTGATGATCGGCGTATGTTGCCCGGTATACCAATTTCCTGACCCCACTGGATATTCGAAGACGCCGTAGTAGAAGGTCTTCTTCAGGAGCATATAGATATTGCCGAGCGCCAAGAATTTGCCCGTCGCGGTTTTGAACTTCACATCATGCCGCAGCCACGCGTAGAGCTTCCGACCCGACCATTGTTCGTTTGCGACCTTCTCGAACATTTGCCTGATGACGGGCGCTCGCACGGGATCGACGATCACTTCGCAGGCTTTGTCTTTTCGTTTCTCATTCAGGTATCCGGTCGGGGCCATTGATGGTCGCAACCCCTGCTCGCACCGTGTCCGTAGTCCTCGCTTCACGTTTTCGCTTTTATTATCGTTCTCCAGTTTTGCCGTCGAACACAGGATCATCAGCATGAATTTCTCGCTCGGATTGTTGGTGAATTTTTGGCTGAAGGTGCGAATCTCCACGAGTGCCTTCTGATCCATGAGATCGACGAGACTTCCGAGGTCACCAGCATTTCTTGAGAGACGATCCGGTGCCCACGTGAGGATGCCATTGAACTTGCCCGATCTTATATCTTTGAGAAGTTCGTTGAACACCTCCCGCTGACCGACGGCTTTCGCTGAGTGGGACTCCTTCCTGATCTCCGCGATCCGAAGCCCATCTCGCTCCGCGATCTGGATCATCTCCTTTATCTGGCTGTCGATCGAAAGGACTTGCTGTTCTTCGGATTCAGTTGATTTTCTTGCATAGAGGCAATATGCGACCTTTACGGGCAGCGGTTGGTTGGTTGAGGTCGCCGCTCCTGCCGACCCCTTAATTTGGTTGGTCATATTACAAGAGATGACGCAACGGGGGAAGGAGTCCAGAGCGTCCGAGGAGGCCGCTAGAATGCGACGAATGGGCGAGGGGGGGGCAAGGATGCCCCTCCCTCAAAATGAGTGTTGCCCCCCCCCCTAATCTATGCTAATATGAATTTATCAGGGGGATCGCCCTATTATGTATGGCATGAAAAAGTCCCACCCATTTTCGTTTTCAATCGTCGGGGTGTTTCTGTTCATTTTGATAGGATGTGTTTCTTTTTTCTCCGTCGTTTCTCCCGCACGGGCGATACTCGCCGTCGATGACATCTCTGTCGAGAACGCCAACGGCACGAGCAATGTGGTGTCATTCACGCTACCAGCGGTTAGTACGGCGACTACTTCCAGTACCTCATCACAAGAGACAAACGGTGTGGCGGTTGTTCCGCCGACGGTCACGATTGGCGGAACTGCCTCCTTAATAACCAACTCCACCAGCGCCTCCATCGTGCTCGAATGGTCCTCAAAGAATGCCACCTCGTGTACGGCATCGGGGGCATGGTCCGGAACACAGCCACTCTCGGGGGAATCAACACAGATACCCGCTTCGACAGGAACATCAACATACACGATCACTTGTTCGGGGGCAGGGGGGAGCGATAGCGCTTCGGCAATCGTGACAGCTCCGAGCGCGACCACTCTTCCCGCGCAAGGGTTGAGTCTGACGGCGGTCGCGAGCGGAACTTCAGCGATCCTTACCTGGCCTGCGTCCACCGCGAGCGGCGTTTGGGGATACAACGTATATCGCAGCGCCACTTCAGGGTTTACCCCGAATGCTACGAACAATGGCATCGCATCGGTCGTGGGAGGGACGTCGTATACCGACACCGGTCTCGCCCCGGGCACATACTACTATGTGGTCGCCGCAGTGAACAGTAGCGGCACTATCATTGGGACACCGTCGACCCAGGTTGCGGTGACGATTGGGTCAATCGCATCGACCGCTTCGCCTTCTAGTACCGCTGTCAGCACAAGCGTTTCCGAGGAGGAGGCCACCATCACCTCCCTTACGTCCGAGGTCAAGACTCTTGAGGCGGAAGTTGCACTGTCTGTTAAAGCTTCTCCCGCTTTAATAAGAGCATGCCCCCTGTCCGGATCATCCCTTCTATTATCGAGTTGCAGCGGGCCGATTAGGAGAAGTCCCATTAGTAGAGTACTGATACCCCTGGCATCTTCACTATTGCCGCCGATAGATCTACAAGTCCAGGATACAGGAACCACTTATTCATCGATATCTCTCTCGTGGCAGGAGCCGACCAACAGCACCCCTGCAACGTATTATGGTATCTATCGCGACAACATCGAAGTGGGCACCACCACGCAAACGTCTTTCACCGATACCGGACTTGAGACATACCAACCACTTCCTAACGGCAACGGCGCGGTTGAAAATACCCCATATACCTATTATGTTGTCGCCTATAATTCCGCCGGGGCATCCTCCGATTCACTTCCCCTTACAGCATCTCCGATCCCAGCGCCCGGTTCGGTAACGGGATTTTCCGTTTCCGTCTCCGGTAATACCGTGAATTTTTCGAGTGGCGAGTCTGCGGCTCTGAACGGCCTCAATGGGACTTATGAAACATATAACTTTTTTAGAGCTACTTCCACGAATTGCAACGTAAGTTCGACCGCTGTTGGATCGTGGTTCCCTAATGATGACTATCCTAAATTGTCCGACGGAGATCTTTCCCCAGGCACCTACTATTATTGCGCCGCTGCGCTCGATCAGGGTCAGTCCCCCTATTACGGTCCTGTTTCCGCACCAATAGAAGTGACCATCACCGATGTCGGTACCACTCCTTCGATGATTGAAAATATGCAGGAAACTGGTAATACCCCTTCAAGTATCACTCTCTCTTGGGATCCATCGGTCGATACGGCGGGCATCCTCGGCTATGAAATTTTTGGTTCATCATCGTATGTCAATGGTTTGTTGCAACCGACCGAAATAGGAGTCGTCGCCACAACTACGTACACCGGCCCTGCTGTTCCTACGTATATTGCTCCATACGATACGAACACCGAAAATATGCCGCTCTACTCAATTAACAATGGAAACCTTTCTGTTCTTCCCTGGGCCATCAATACCGGCAATTTTCCAGGTCCGGAGAATATTGGCGCTGCGCCAGGACTCTCCGCATTAACGGTAGGGAACTCCGCAGAAATACAATGGAGTCAGACCTATGGGGATGAAGTGGATCAGTCTCTGACGTGGAATCTCTATCGCGCCACAAGCCCGGGGTGTAGTGCGAGCCCCGCAGACTTTGTGATTAACGTGCCTGGTGCCGCTGGTTATAGGGAAGACGGGCACGTCGATACTAACGTTCCTCTAGGCACGTATTACTACTGTGTTGCTCCGGTTAGCGGGCTTGGAGTGATAGGGCCGGTGTCCCCCCAGGTAGAAGCAACCGTAACCAGCTCGACGTGGGGAGGGCCAACACCTCCGGGTGATTTCACGATAACAGGCGTCGGATCCTCATCAAAGACTCTTTCTTGGACGCCCTCCATTGATCCATTGGCGGAATTTCCTGCGGACCCTAATAACGAAATTCTGTACCAGATTTATCGTGATGGTACCCAGATCGCCACGACAAGTGCCACGAGTTTTACCGATACTGCTTATACCCCGGGATCGAACTATTCGATTAATGCGTATGACCCTTCGTCACTTCTCAGCGTGGTTCCTTATCATCAGTCGTCCCTCGCGGTTGGTATCGGGGGGACGATTATAAATGCCATAGGTGGCAATTCGCCAAGTGATTTCATCAGTTACATCACCAGCGCACTTCAGGCGAGAGGATACACCGTTTCAGAAGGGACAGACCCGGTGGGAGAAATCACCGGCATGGCTTCCAAAAACGGTGTCCCTGTGTTCTACTTCGACCTTGCTGACCAAGTGGTCACAGGTGCACCGCAGAATAACGGCGGCCAATGCTCTGTGCAAGCTCCCGGCACCACCCAACCGGTCACGGGATCCGCCATCCCAGTGCTTACGGCCCCCGACGGAACCATTCCGCATATTTCAACGAACTTCAATATTCTTGTTGACCCCTCGGTAACGAACTCGGCAAATATCAACTGGGGGTCAACAAGTGCGCAGGATGCTGATAACGAGCTCATCGATACCATGATCGATGGCCTTTCTCCGTATTATGAGGCCGACACCGCAGGTGTGTTGCCGGTTCCCACCACTGACCCCAATCCCGGAGCGCTCGTGGTTCTTACGGCAGCAAATATTCCTTCTGGGGAAAACAACACCATTTTGAATGGCGTGGCGAATACTGAAGTAGATAATTTCTCTGCGCAAACCCTAACCCTCGTTCCCGCCTCTCCCGCATTAGGAGCCACCCTCACTTATGCGTCCGGTTCCTATTCCTACTACGTTCCTCCGGGAACCGCTGCTGCCGTCGTAAACGCATTGAATGCTGGAGAAACCGTGAGCATTGAGACGTTCAATACACAGTACTGGTCTACGGGAGCAGCTCTCACGAGTCAGAATGCCGCGGGCACCGACGAGCATGAATTGGGGCACGGCATTTTTGGTCTTGGCGACGACTATGACAACACAAACTCCCCCATGCAAGGTGGCAGCAATAATCCACCGATACCCATCACGAAGAATATCTATGACACTATTAAGGCTATCCAACAAAAGCAGAATCTTCCACTTTCTTCCGTTGGATGCCTTGTAGTTCCTACGAGCACGCTTAGCTCTTATCCTACGAGTTCGTGGAATCCTCCACCGGATACGACCCCCATCGTCTTCATGAATAACACATATAGCATCGCGGGAGAATGTACGCAGGATCAGCTTGGCAGTGGATGGATCAATGACCCGACCGCAACCGGGGGATGCAGAATGCCGAACGCAACCACCTCCGCAACCATCGACAATTACACCCCCACATCCACAGGTGCCGACCCCAATCTCTGTATGGACAATTACGGGATGGACTACCTCTGTTCCGCAGTGAGCTGCGGACAGAAAGGACAATACTCGTGCCCAGTGAGCGTTCCCGCCGGAACCTGCTTAGATGCGAGCGGGAACCCCTATCCTTGTACGCCAGCCCCCGAGACCCTCACGCCTATATCTCCGCCTCCTCCG
>JBEKBG010000004.1:0-55669 GCA_050015515.1 Minisyncoccia bacterium | reverse complement strand
CCCCGACTGTCCGGGCGCGAGCGACGCGAGCGCCGGCGCGTTTGCCGCGGACCATGCGATGGTGTTTGTCTTAGAATTAAACGATCCATCGGTTTGCAGTGACGAAAAATCATACATCGTTCCGGCGAGCGCCGCGGAGACGTTCACGCTTTTGAACGTCACGTTGGAATTATTGGTATACGTAAGCCTGTAGTTGAGGCTGTCCCCCGGTTTTGCTATATAGGTTGATGTGTTATTAAGCGCGAGTGAAAGTGAGAGCGGCGAAGGCGTGACGGTGAAGCTTACCGGCGCGCTCGCCGCAGGATAGTTCTGCCCGGAGAACGCCGCACCGATGGTACCGGTGAGTGCATACTGCGCATTTGCCGGACCAACGATGTTGCCAACGATCACGAGCGTGCCGGTGGCGTTCGCGGCGAGCGCGCCGAGATTCCACGTATCATCGCCCGCGTCCGTCGGCGCCGTTGTGCTGCTTGATACAAAACGAAACGCGGGCGGATATTGTATCTGCAGTTGGATACCTTGCAAAATTTCAGCCGTGTCGTTCTGATAGTTGACCGTAATATCAAAATTCTGCCCGCTAAAAATAGCGGAAGGCGCACTATATGAAAGCGAAAGTGCCGACTGCGTTCCGATGGAGAGCGCGGTATTGGTTGCGGGGGTGGTAAACGTCGCGTTGGTGGCGTTGGCGACCTGGTACGTAAGCGTGGCGCTCACCGTCTGCGTCGTTCCCGCTGTTCCGCCACTTCCCGTCGCGACGAGCCAGATGGTAATCGGCGGGTTGATCGTTCCCGAGCTCACCGTGCCGACGTCTTGCGTCGGGGTGGTTCCGCTCGCGAACGCGAGGCTGCTGCTCGGTAACATGATGTTCAATTGCGCGTTTTGGATCACACTTTTTGATTCATTGGAAACAGTGACGACCACCGGGAACGGTTGACCGATCACGATCGAACTGGGATCGGAAAACGAGATCGCGATATTCGGCGCGGGCGCGGGAAGAAATAAATAATAGATAAGTGCCGCGAGTCCAATAGCGACAAAAATGCCGATGGTAAAAAGTATCAGTCCATGACGACGGAAGAACGATGACGGCTCTTTGCCGCCGTTGCCATTGTGGTTCCCGCCTGGCGGCGGCGAACCGGATGGTGGCACATTTTGGGTGCCTTTCGGCGCCGCAGTGTACGAGGTCGGATCTCCCGGCGGAACGTACACATATTTCTTTTGCTTGCTTCCCCAGATCGCGTTCGGATTATAGTCGGGCATCTATTGATAATACCGCATCCTTGTGCGCTTTTGAAGCGGCTGCGCCGTGCGTGCGGCAATAAAATTCCTGCTGGGCGATATAAAAATATGACGGCTTCCGCGCGCCGCACGTGGCGCATTCCGCGCCTGCCGGATCCCATCCCAAGATGGCAAGCGCCGCCGCCCAGGTAAAATTTCCTCCAGTCAACAATTCCCACAACGCCGGTTCCGGCTCCGCGTCCGGCAGGAGCTGACTCAAAAAGTGCAGGTCGCCGAGCGACAGCGCCACCTGCCCGGACTTGAGCGCATCAATAAGCTGAGTCCCCTTCGTCTCTATGAAGCGCACTTTTGCCACGATGCCCGGCTCCAGATGCGGCGCAAGCTTGGATGTGATCTTGCGCGAGCTTTTCGCCTTCGCCATGATCCTGCCGAACCGCTTCGTAAAAAGCGTGTAGCGGCCATCCAGATCACCGAGCGGATCTTTTTTGAGCACGATGGCGTCGGTTACGTATTCTTGCATGGGTTAAGTATAACGCATGCGTTGCTAAAATTTGCATGTATCCGAATACATGCAACGATTTTAGCTTAAACCGCTCCTCCTGTACGAGATACGTGACAAACGGAACACTTTTGGTTATATTTCTTCCCAGGAGAGGAGGTCTTCCATGGATCCGATGTCGAACGGCATCACCGGAGCGATACAAGGTTTTTTTGAGCGGTATGGCGGAAACGTGTATGCGACCATCGCAGTGTCGATTGCAATCTTAGTGATTGCCGTCGCCATCATGGTTTATAACGGCTGCAAGAAAGGATCTAACAACGATACTGTCGGCCGTTTCTAAGTAACATCGCCGTTCGTTCGCATTTCGCGGATGGACGGCATTTTTATATCGATGCGCTCTTCGGTATGTCAGTAATGAAGCTTGTTACCCTATCAAACCGTTTTATGTTTTGGTGAAACTTTTTTATGTGCACCCGACTGGACGATTTTCGAACGATTTTGTGGGTTGATATGGGGAGGTAGCCGCAACCCTTCAATATAAAAAAGGGGGCACCGCCATTGTAGCGATACCCGTGTCTTTGGTCGGTTCTGGGATCGAGCTAGGACTGTAACTCGCTCAATAATCCCCACCGGGACTTCACCTGCTTCAGTAGGGCATCATGCGACACTCCATCCGGCACAAAGATGCCATATGGCGGGTGCATCTGGCCCCTGACGAAAATGTAGGTGTGCCCCTCGCTGCGCGGACTTGCATCCAGGCCAATCTTTGGGAATGGGTTTTCTTTTCTGAAGTCCTCGAAAGTGCCCGAGAAGGCCATCTTTGTGAATATAGCGCCATAGCCTTCCTCCAATTGGCTCGTAAACCGATATACGGAACCCCTCTCGTCCATGTACTCACCTCTGAGAATCTTATAACAAAAACGGAGGAAAACGTCAACGCTACGTATATATTTTGTGCGCCGGGCAGGATTCGAACCTGCGTAGCCCATAGGGCGACAGATTTACAGTCTGTTGCGATTGACCACTCCGCCACCGACGCAATTTATTCCTCCTCCTTATTCTGCCCGCTCATCTCTTTAAAATCAATGGCCGGGCGCTTGTCTTCCTCCGGCTTGATCTTCTGCAGGTGTTTTGCGAGTGCGTTATCGAACTTGAGCACCAACACTTTTGTCCGCCGTAAGAACTTGAGCAGAAAGTTGTTGAACGCCGCATCGATCTTTTCCGGCATCTCGGAACGCGCCCAGCGCTCAAGAAATCCTTTTTCCTCGGAAGGCACTTCTTCTATGCGCGGCAATGCCTGCACCGTCAGGTACAGCACGATGCCGACACAGATCATCAGGATTATGGTAAAGATGAATTCCATTGACGGATGCTACGCCTCAACGCGATAAAATTCGCCGACGGCGATGTTTTCCCCTACCTTCGCGATCACTTCGCCGATCACGTCTTTGATCGTCCGAGACTCGTCTTTGATGTACGGCTGGGCGAGCAATTCTTCCACATCTTTCGGCGCCGCCGCCGCGATGTGCATCGCAAGGTCGTGTGCCAACGCCCTGAACGGCTCCGAGCGGACCACAAAGTCCGTCTCTGCGCCCAAGCGCAGCAACACGCCGATGCGCTCGTTGTGCACGTACGATTCCACGAGTCCCGCGCCCGTCTCGCGATCAGCGCGCTTTTCCACCTTTGCCAAACCCTTCTCATAGATGATCTTGACCGCGGCATCAACGTCGCCGTTCGCCTCGATGAGCGCTTTACGGCAATCCATCACCCCCGCACTCGTCATCTCCCGCAATTTTTGCACGGCTCCCGCCGTGACCGTTGTTTTGGTTTCCATAGTTTTCAATTATACTACATTATTTTCCCCGGCGCTGATCTATTTTTCCGGCGCGGAAGTCGTAACAGCCGCCGCCGCCACGCGTAACTTTATGCCATCTTCGTATGCCTTTCCCACCCGCTCCAAAAACCATTCGATGCTCTTTTTTGCCTTGTCGTTTCCCGGAACGAGATACGCGATCTTGTCCGGATCAGCATCCACGTTCGCGAGCGCGACCACCGGAATCTTTTTGGTGTTCGCTTCGCTGAGCGCCGTGTGATGCAGGATCGGGTCAATAAGGATCACGACATCCGGCTCTTTCGTCATATTCTCAAGGCCGCCCATTAAAATTTCCAAGCGCTTCATTTCCTTTTCCATCTCCAAGCGCTCTTTTTTGGTGTACTTATTGACGAGCGCACCGGAAGCAAGATCGGTGCGTAATTGCTTGAGGTGCTCGATGCGTTTGTTGATAATCTTAAAGTTTGTGATAGCACCACCAACCCAACGAGTGGTGACATACGGGATGTTAAATTTGGTGGCGAGCGCCGTGACACTCGTTTCCGCCGCCGGCTCCGTACCCACGAGCAATACCAATCCGTTATTCCGCACTTTTTCTTTGATGAACGCCGCCGCCACATCCATCATCTCCTCCGTCTTCTGAAGGTTGATGATCTCGATGCCGCCCCGATTGGCCAGCACGAACGACCGCATCTTGGGGTTCGTCTTGCTCTTTTTGCGTCCATAAAAAACGCCCGCATCCATCATTTCGCGGGATCCCTCCGCCGGATATCCCGACGTTTGGTTGTTCTGCATTGATACTACGGTGTCTTCTGGCATAGGAGAAAGTATAACAAATGGGCGAGGATAGTCAAATAAGATGGGCGCCTCTGCTCTGCGCATACTTTTGAAAGGACGGCGTTCCGGTCTGCTAACCGGCCGCCTCGGCTCTCAGCGCCTTCGCGCTTCCGAGACACCTTTCAAAAGTATGCGCAGAGCAGAGGCGCACGATGCTCGTATTTATCTATCCTCGATTATTTATTTTTCTGCGAGCAACGTGAAACGAAGCTCAAATAAAGCTGGCTAAAGAAAAAGCGGCCTATCATTGACAGGCCGCAGAGGGTAATTCGTATTAGGCTTCTGTAGCGAAGATCATTTTCACAAGACCTCCGAGGAAATGTTCTCGCTGGTTAGGCCTCAGCTTTCCCGGAAGTCTGATGATGTGGCTTGTCGAAAAAGCTTCTGGGGCACTAACCACTTGGACTTCCGAATCATTTTCGGCGAAAGTCCTATGGAGTACTCCGGTCATCACCGCTGATGAAGGCAACTGGAAACGCACATCGTCAGAAGAAGATAAGCGCCACCCTGAAAATCCTCTCTGATCGTCTCTCGCGTAGTGGGCCAGATGGAGTTTCGTGATCCTCTTGGGACCGCTTTTAAGGAGTTGTTGTGTGAGGGCGGATATCGCTGCCCGAAGGGTCAACTGATCAACCCGTTCAATCGGGGTGTTGATCTGGAGGGCACTCAACATCTCGATCTCCACTTGCACCTCCCTTGGGATTAGCAAGCGCCTCTCCTGTTCCGCAGTGCAATACACCGCGATGTCCTTGGCGAGCTGGATCAACCCAGTCACGATTTTATGCTTTTCTTCGAGACTTTCGCCGTGACCCGTGATCATGAAATAGTGACCACGGACATGTGGGAGTGCCTCCACGAAGAAAGACTCCAGTTCCTGCCGACCGATTTCCAGGCGAGGCCGGGTGAGCTCTCCTTGAGCGTTAACAGCATGAGAGATACGGGTCTCGAACTCCCTAGTAACAGAGCCGAGTTCAATGCGAAAAACGGTGCCGTCTTTTTTGATTCTCATAGTGAGAACCTCCTACTTGGTGTTATACTATAGCAGGCTGAATTTGTCCAGAGTTGCGGGAGGGAGGGATTTAAGCAAATAAAAAAGATCCGTTGCCGGATCTCTTTTATTACTACGCGGTGAAAGGCACCACGCGAATCGCCACCCGTGATATCCATAGTACTCGGTGCGCTATGGATGTCAAATCCGATGTTCGACGCCAGTGATCTTGCGGACCGGCGGAGAGTCGAACTCCGAACTGTCGGGTGACGATCCGACCGTGATACCTTTTCACCACCGGCCCATTTGCCGCTGGCGAAACCACCGTAGCACAAACCACATTAAAACTATTTAAAATCTTCGGCCTTAGTGGCTTAGGAAGAAGATCACCAGCCCAAGCGCGCAGAACACCGCCGAAACGATCCAAAAGCGCATGGTCACCTGCGACTCGGGCCAGCCGAGCGCCTCGAAGTGATGATGGATCGGCGCGGAACGAAATACTTTTTTGCCGTGCCGCAATTTTTTTGAGATGACCTGGATGATGACGGAAAGCGATTCAATGACGAGGATGATGGTGAAGAACGGCAGGATGAGTGTGGTATTGGTAAGCATCGCCACAACGCCGATCGTGATCCCGAGCGACATGGAGCCGGTGTCCCCCATAAAGAATTTTGCGGGATAGATGTTGAACCACAGAAATGCGAGCAACGCGCCGATGATGACGCCGCTGAACGCCGCAAGGTTATAGCGGTGCAAAACGAACGCCACTGTGGCGAGCGACACGAACGCAAAGAGCGATACGCCGCCAAGAAGACCGTCCAATCCGTCGGTTTCGTTCGCACTGAATGCGCTCGCGAAAATAATAAAGAGGAAGATGGGGATATACCACCAGCCGATGGTGAGGTTCCCAAAAAATGGGATGAACAATATATTCCATCCGAGGCGGAAATAGAACCACCATGCGCCGACGCACGCGATGAGCAGGTAGACGACCGCTTTTTGGCGGACCTTCAATCCCCCGCCGGATGCGCCGCCGAGTTTGCGTACGCCGATCCAGTCGTCGAGCAGTCCGACGAGCGCAGCGATGAGCAGCGCGGCGAGCGGCAGATAGGTTTCCGCGCGATCGACAAAATTAAAATAGTCCCATGCGCCGCCGAAAAGATGGCGCATGACGTCAAAGATGATCGCCAGGCCAATTACCGTTGACCAAATGATAAGCCCTGCGCCCGTCGGCACTCCCTCCTTGCCTTTATGCAGTTCGCTAAAAACGGGAGTATCTCCGCTACCGCGCAGTTGCTTCCCAAATTTATATTTTTTTAAGAATTTGAACCAGAGGGGGGTAACAGCGAGCGCGATGACAAACGATATCGTTGTGAGGATCGTTACGCGCACCGCCTGGCTGAGAAGCATTGATTGCATCATGGTAGTCGTGATCAGTTGATCGGTTATTGGTAATTTGCCTGGAACCAGGAGTATAACGCCGAAGTATCTTTGAATGGAATAGCGGGCGCACCGAGCACGGTGATGAGTATCGGCTGTCCGCCATCATTAAATATTGATAAAAGATTTCCGGCCGCCTGATCGGTGTTCCCCGTCTTGCCGCCGATAAAATTCGGTTCGCCGACGAACGCGTTGATGCTCCGCACGGTGATCGTACGCCCGGAGTTCAGCTCGGTGATCGTCGTTGCGGGCGTGTCGGTGAGCGCGAGGATCCCCGGATAATCACGGTAAACGTGCTGGGCGAGGATCAAAAGATCGTGCGCGCTTGATTCGTTCGCGGCGGAAATGCCGGAAGGATCGGCAAAATACGTATTGGTCATCCCCCACTGTTCCGCGCGTGCATTCATCTCGTTTATGAACTGCGCTTGCCCGAGATAATCCGCCATCGCCTGCGCCGCCACGTTACTTGACGGCATAAGCATCACATGCAGAAGGTCTTCTACGGTGTATGTACCGCCGATGACGAGCGTATGCTCGTTCGGATCCGCGGCGAACATCTGAGGCGTGATCGTGATTCGCGTGCTCGTCGCAAGCTGGTCAAAGATGAGCGACGCGGTCATCAATTTGGTGAGCGACGCGGTGGGCCAACGCGCATCAATGTTCGATCCGGCGAGGATGGCGCCGGTCGAAAGATCGGCCACCATATACGATTCATTGGTGAAGGTTGGCAATGGCGTGCCGGTAGCGCTGGTTTGACCGGAAACGATTGATGACATGCCGGCAACGCCGCCATCCGGCGGTGCAGTGGCGCTGATCGCCGTCTGTGGTAATACGAGTGTCGGCGGTACGCTCAATGCTTGTTGCGCATCCGCGGTCTGCGCCGCTTGACCGCCCGCGCTCGCGACCGACGGCACGCCGGATATGCCGGGATACATCAATCGCGCGAAAAATACGGCGATAATGACGACAAACAAAAAAATAAATGCCTCGGAGCGGCTCATTGCGTTTTCTCCGGTTCCACCGCCGGTTGGTCGAACACTTTTAATAGCTCCTGGAACTTTTCGTAATCCGGCAGGCCTTCCTTTTCTTTTATGCCAAGATGCTTCATAAGATCGAATGTACCGCGATAGAGAAAGCTCGCCGGATGCTCCGGGTCGGGAAATCGCTCCACGAGTCCGCGGATCATCAAACTGCGCAAAATGACAATAGAATTCACGCCGCGCAAATATTCCAGCCGCGCGCGCGAGATCGGCCCAAGATACGCAACGATCGCGAGCGCCTCAAGCGACGCGGGTGTCAGGTCCTCGGAGATCTCCTCTTTCATAAAACTTTCCAGGATGCCGTTGAATTCCGGCTTCGTGGCAAGCTGGATCTTTTCGCGATCGGAAACGAGCTGGAGCCCGCGCGTATCGGTTTCCAAATCGACCGCGAGCTCTTTAATAAGCGTCTCGAGCTCCTCTTTTTCTATCCCCAAAACGGACTGTATTTTTTTATACGATAAGGGTTCCCCGTGGATGAATAGCAATGCTTCCAGTGATGCGCGTCCGTTTTTCATCAAAATTTCATTATTTTTTCTTCACCATTATATCAGAAAAATTATCCATTTGCTCCAAGAGCACGAGCTGTTCGCGCGCAAGGTGAAGGATCGCGAGAAAGACCACGATCATCTCGCTGCGCGACTTTTCACTGGAGAGGTTGTTAAAGTGCATATCCCCTTCTTTCTGAATGCGGCCGAGCACCTCCGTGATCTTTTCCTCGAGAGTCACGATTTTCTCGCGGATCGTTTCCGTTTCGAGGTCGTATGTCTTCATTGTCTCGAATATGCCACCGAGCGCTTCGGCCAACGCCGACGCATATAGATTTTTGCCCGGGTAGAACATCGTCTGCCCCGGAATATTGCCTGTGCCGCGGCCGATAAAGTACGGTCGACTAAACGAGTGGTGGCTCGTAGCCCAAAGCTGGTTAATGAGCTTGATCGCGGGCTTGAGTTGTTGATAAATGTGCAGGCGTGACTCGAGATCTTTGATGTCCGCCTCTTCTTCTTCGGTAAGCGCCAGACCCGGCAATAAATATTTCGATTTTAAAAATATAAGCTTACTTGCGACGGAAACAAAGTCGGCAAGCACGCGGAGGTCGATGCGAAACTTTCGTTCCATATCTTCCGTTGCTGCGGCCCCGCTTCCGGTTTCGCCTGCAATATCCTCCGCCATTCCCTGCTTGAACTTATCCAGATAGCGCAAAAAATCATCCGTGACCTTGGCCAAGCTGACCTCATTGATGTCCATCTTCTCCGCCTCGATAAGCTCCAACAGCTTCTCGAGCGGCCCGCTGAATTCTCCTACGCGTGTTTCATATTCCATAAGATCGATACTCTGATGATAGAAGAAATGCGCTGGAGAATCAATTTTAAATAGTTTTAATGGGCGATATGTATGCTAGTATGGATGCAGAAAGATTTTGACCGTTGGAACGGACAAAAAGCAGAATTGAACAATGCAGCTTCTATACTTTCCTTCAAAGAACGCGAGATTTGGTTTTGTCATCTCGGGTTGAATATTGGGCACGAACAAGATGGAGATGCTAAAAAATTTCTTCGACCCGTGATTATTTTAAAGAAACTTTCGGACGAAATGTTCTTTGGCGTTCCTCTCACGCGCACGCCCAGATTTGGGAAAGAATATTTTACGATAATCAACGATCACGGCGTGGGATTTGCTATGCTCTCGCAGGGACGCGCATTTGACGCCCGACGTCTTAAATATTGTTCGGCGGTTATGGCGGAAGATGCGTTCGAATCGCTCAAGCTTCGCTTTCTTTTGAATATTCTATAAAAACGTTACTGCCGCCCGGTCTGCGCGCCAGACATCTACGGGGCGGGAGAGCAATAGGACTTTTCGGTCCTCATATCAGGATAGTTTTCTTGTAAGTAAAGTCAAATAGAATTTAATGAATTTTTAATAGAAAGAGTTGTCTACAAAAATGGAAAGGCCTCTTCGTAAAACGAAGAGGCCGGGAGGGACATCTGAGAGACTGGGTTTTCTCAGAAGGCGCATTTGCGCTGTGATCCCGAATCAAGAAGAAAAGGGCTACGCTCCGACTATGGTCGGCGCCCTACAATCGCGGTTTCCAGTCGTCCCGCGAAGGACTACGCGCGCTCCTTTTTTGGAGCGAACCCGGGGATTGTTGTAATGCCACAACTCCCCGGGTATTAGAAAAATCAATCTAACTCGGGCATTCGAATCAGACGTCCACTGTGATTCCTTCCCGGCCCGCAGAAACGGCTTGGGGACGACCTACCTGTCCATGCCAACGAGTTGGCATCTCAAACCCGATAGGCGATTTGAAACTATGGACAGTATAGCATATCCACAAATCCTGTCAAGCCCCTGTCAATGCCACATTTCCAGCGTATAATAGACGTACATGGCACAAGCCCTCTATCGCAAATATCGCCCGCAGAAGCTCGACGACGTACTCGGCCAGGAGACGAACGTTGAAATACTAAAGAACGCGGCGAAGGCGGGCCGGCTCGGGCAGGCGTATATTTTTTATGGCGCGCGCGGGACGGGCAAGACGACGACGGCACGGCTGATCGCCAAGTTGCTCAACTGCGAAAAGCGGCGCACTGATCCGGAGTTCGCCAAGCTCGGCGAACCGTGCAACAAATGCCGTGAGTGTCTGGCGATCGATGCGCAGAACTCGTTTGACGTGGTGGAGATCGACGCGGCGTCCAATCGCGGCATCGACGAGATCCGCAACCTCAAGGAGAGCATCCGCACCGCGCCCGCTTCCGCCGAGCACAAGGTCTATATTATAGACGAGGCACACATGCTCACCGGCGCGGCGTTCAACGCCCTGCTAAAAACTTTAGAAGAGCCGCCCAAGCACGCAGTGATCATTTTGGCAACGACCGAGTTTGAAAAACTTCCGGCGACGATCACCTCACGTGCCCAGCGGTTCGTGTTCAAGAAGCTCACCAAAGCGACGATCATTGAAAAACTGACGACGATCGCTGCAAAGGAAAAGATAAAAATCGATGAGTCGGCGATCGAGCTCATCGCCGCGGCAGCGGAAGGAAGCTTCCGTGATGCGGAGTCGCTGCTCGATCAGATCTCGTCGCTCGGGAGTGCGATGAAGGGCATCACGCTCGCCGACGCGGAGCGCGTCACCGGCCGCACGGGGCTCAAGAAAGTACACGAGCTCGCGGCGCTCATCGTCGCGCGCGACGTCAAAGGTGCGCTCGCCAATTTGAACGAGTTGAACGAAGACGGCCACAACCTGGTGCAATTCACCAAAGACCTCATCCACTATTTACGAAAAGTGCTGTCGCTCAAGGTCAATCCATCGCTCAAGTCAGTGATGGAGCGCGACCTCACGCGCGACGAGGTCGCGGGCGCCATCGCGCTCGGCGCGACCGCCGACACCGCCATGCTCGTTAAGTTCATCAAAGCGCTCATCCGCGCATACGCCGAGATGCGCTACTCGCCATTTGCCATCGTCCCGCTCGAAGTAGCCTTGGTTGAACAGCTGGGGTAGACGCGCCGTTTTCCTCGCCATTTAATAAAGATTTAATGTCGGGAACATATAATCCGAACAAGGTTATATGCAAAAGCCATTTCTTTCCCGCTCTGAAAAGATATCTCGCACGATGAAGGCGAGAAAAATTGATAACTTTAAAAATTGGCGCGACAGTCATCGCGTTCGCTACGCACTCATTCCGCACAGCGGCGATCTTGCAGAATATATTGGTGTGGTATTGGGAGATGGAAATATTGAAGCGTGCCCAAGAACGGAACGGCTGATAATTGTGGGCAATAGTAATAACCCAGGGTTCATTCGACGATATGCGCGACTCACTCATCTATTGTTTAATAAGAAGCCCACAACTACAAAGATCAGGAATGTAAATGCTTTCCGAATCAGCTTATATCAAAAATATATTTCAGAACGGCTTGGGATTGCCAGTGGCAATAGAAAAGATACGCCTTATACGCTTCCAAACTGGATAGAAAATAATGACATATTTTCTATAAGATTTCTTCGAGGACTGTTTGAGGCGGAAGGCTCGCTTAGTATTCACTTGCCAACATGCACCTATAATTTTTCGTTTTCAAACCATAATGCGTATTTATTAAATATCGTTGAACATATTTTGCGGCGGCTTGAATTTCATCCAGAAATACGCAATAATGCAATACGGATAAGAAGAAAGGCGGAGGTCAAAAGGCTAAAAAAACTCATCGCCTTTCGCGAATATTAAATTGCCGGATCTGCTAATGGTAGGCATATGGACTCTGAATCCATCAATCTTGGTTCGAATCCAAGTCCGGCAGCAGCACTTGACAGGTGTATTATTTTAATATATTATATATTCAGCTCTCTGGAAATCCGGAGTAGAAGAGCGAAAAGGAATTAAGGCCGCGAACCTTAATTCTGGACCGCGAATCCTGAACTCTTCTAGCGATATTTCGTAGCGGAGGGAATTATGTGGCTTTTCCGTTTGTGGTGGTTCCTCGTGGTGCGGTTCGGAAGTTATTCGGCCCATATCACGATCTATCTTCACGAGTCGCTTCTCGAAGGAGCAAGGCATTCAACGAAAATCTTCAAGAAACGCGACGAAGTCCTCGCCAAAATCGAGGAGTTTGATCGCATTCGTGACACGCACACCATTGCTGTCGTCAATGCGTACAACGAGATCAACAGGCTGACTCCTAAACGCTGGGACCTCGAAGAACGAGCGACGACGATTTGGAACAAGTTTCTCATCGTTTGGGATATGGCCAAGCGTGAAGGAAATCTTCCTGTGGCACCGGATGGTAAGCTGTATGTATCCCCCGACGATTTCCGGCGTGTCGCCTCTCAGTATCAGTAACTGCAATATTCAGGCGGGTAGGTCGAAAGATCTGCCCGCTTCACATTTTTAATACTGTTCGAATATCGTCCAAGACTGCCAGCCTCGATCAATAGCTCGCTCCGCGAGGATAACACCAGTAATCAAATCCCCGCCCTTACGAGGCGGGGTTTTGATTACTCCCAAGGCCACAAGAATCCGAGGGACACGAACCTAACGGCTAATGGTTGTTTCCTTGGCCAAAACCGAAGTTATAACCGTTGGTCAGTCCGGATCCATCACGATTTTCGCCCTTTCTTACCGGACCGAGATGATTCCCAAAGTTATCGTTCTTGGAAACAGTCCCGGATTGTACGGTTACATTCGGCGGATTATTCGTTGTCTGTATCCAGCCGGTCTGCTGAACCTCCCGTATCTGATACGTACCGGGACCGAGGTTTGTGAAGGAATAGTTGCCGCTCCCGTCAGTCACGGTCGTGGTTGCGAAGGATGAATGAAGCTTTGTGAGCGTTATCGTCCATCCTAACAAACCAAGCTCATTGTTATCCTTGCGGCCATTTCCGTTCAGGTCGTTAAACTTCATGCCTGAAATCGTGCCAAGCTTGAAGTTGCCAAAGTTATCCTTCTTTGAAATCTTCCCGGCTGCCAGGACGATAGTGTATGATCCGCCGGAAGGATAGGTCTGCATCCATCCCGGCTGATTCACCTCGCGGATGATATAGGTTCCCGCGGGGAGGCTCGTAAAGCGATAATTGCCATGGCTATCGGTTACGGTCGAAAGTTCGCCCGGATCAAGAATGCCGTTATTGTTCTTGTCGATGTAGATCGTCCAACCGGGGATCTTTCAAAAAAATATCCGCCCACGATCGCGCATACGATGACAATGACAAGGCCCCCGACGATATATAAAACGAGCCGCTTCATTCCTTTAATCATTGCATTTATTATGACAAAAGGCTACGCTTTCACTATGATTCTCCTCTTCACCGGCAACGGAAAAGGAAAGACGACGGCATCGCTCGGACAAATGGTCCGCGTGCTGGGGCGTGGGAAGTCGGCGCTGATGATCCAATTCATCAAAGGGCCGTGGATCTCCGGCGAGGACGAGTTTGCCGCCGCGAGCAATCTTCCCGTCGACCGGTTCGCCATTCGAAAGATGGGGCTAGGCTTCGTCGGCATCCTTGGTGATAAATTACCGATCGAAGAACATAAAGCGGCGGCACGAAAGGCGCTCCATATGTTCGTGGAGGAAAAGAATTCCGGGCATTGGCACTTGATCGCGCTTGATGAAGTGAACGTGGCAATCTCGCTCGGCCTGCTTACCGTCAAAGAGGTTATCGCCGCAGTCAAAGATTATCCCGATAACCGCATCTTGATCCTGAGCGGGCGCGGTGCGGCGCAGGAATTGATCGACATTGCCGACCTTGCGACGGAAATGCGTGAGATCAAACATCCGTTCGCGCAAGGCGCGAAAGCGCGGCCGACGGTGGAGTTTTAGCGCCACGCCGCGGAGTTCTAACCCCACGCCGGATATGGTATCCTAACGCTATTGATGCGTAATTTTTTGAACAAATGGTCGGTGTTTTTTATTATCGTCGCGATCGGGATAGTTGTTGTCTTTTTTTATAGCGCTTTTCTTACCAATATATTTTTAGGAACATATAAGGTTTTAGGAAGTATCGGGCAATCGCAAAGCACCGCTTCCCCATCTGCCGTTGACAGCACGAGTACTTCCCTCTCCGCGCTGACGCCGATCGACGTCAGCGCATACAATGCAAAACTATTGGCAATCGCGAATGTGCCACCGCGCACGATCACGGTGACGGTCACGTCCACCGTTCCCGGCACGACCACGATCGCAACATCAAAGGTTACCAAAACCGTTCCGGGTACGAGCGCATGGCCTGTGAAAACGGTTTTGCCGGACGCTGGCGCATTGCTTCCCTTCAACCGCATCGTTGCGTACTATGGTAACTTCTATTCCACGCAGATGGGCGTGCTCGGCGAATATCCGCCGGATGAGATGATGGCGATGCTCGCCTCCACAACCGCGGAGTGGCGCGCAGCAGATCCGTCAACGCCGGTCATCCCCGCGCTCGATTACATTGCGGTGACGGCACAAGGCAGCGCGGGCGCTGATGGGAAATATCGCTTACGCATGCCTGCGAGCCAGATCCAAAAAGCGATCACACTCGCAAACTCGGTGAACGGCCTCGTGTTCCTGGACGTGCAAGTGGGATGGAGCAACGTCGAGACGGAAGTGCCACTCCTCGCGCCATATTTAAAGTTGCCGAACGTGGAGCTCTCGCTCGATCCGGAATTCGATATGGAACTCGGCGTAAAGCCGGATCATGAGATCGGCACGATGGACGCGAGCGACATCAACTTCGCCGCAAATTTTTTGGCGAACATCGTGAATCAAAACAACCTCCCGCCAAAAATTTTGGTAGTGCACCGCTTTACCGAGGATATGGTGACAAACTATCAAAAGATTGCGCCCCTGCCGCAGGTGCAGATTGTGATGGACATGGACGGCTGGGGTTCGCAGGCGAAAAAGATCAACACGTACCAACGCATTGAGGCCGCCGAGCCCGTGCAGTTCACCGGATTCAAGCTGTTCTATAAGAACGACCTCCTGTCACCGAGCACCGGGATGCTTATGCCGGCTCAAGTTTTGCAGCTTAGCCCGCAGCCGAGCTATATACAGTATCAATAACAGCTACGCGATCTTCGCGAGCAGCGCCCGATAGTCCTTCGTGGTAAGGTGCCAATCGCCGGGCTTCAGCGGATTATCAAGATCGGTCAGCACGAGGAAGATCGCATATGCAAGCGAAGCGATGCTTGCGGTGAACACGAACGCGAGATAGATATCTTTTATGGCGATGAACATCGAGAGCGCGATGAGCAGGAACGCGGCAAAGCGCAGGGTGTTCCGCAAAAGCGGCGGCATGTGTTCGGCACTGTGCTGGAGTCGTGCGGAGCGATGGTTCAACACGGTTGAGAGCAGCGCGAATGAGGTCGGCATAAGCTGCGGCGCCTCGTCAAAAATTTTATAGATGCTGTTGTTGAGATCGGTGATGATGTCTTCCACTTCCTTGCTCTTCTCTCCTTTCTCACTATACCGCCAACCTTCTTTTATAATGAGTTCAAGATAACGCTTGATCTCGGCGTGGATCGCATCTTTTATCTTTTCCGGGAAATTGCTGGACCATAAATATAGTTTTTCCAAGCCGTCCACCTCGCCGCGCACCGCGTCGGTGAGCGCGTTCCATTCCTCCCATTCTTGTTGGATCGCAAAACCGGCGAGTACGCCGAAGATAGTACCGACGACGGCGTAGAGGTATGGGGTCTCGTCAATATTGGAAAGCAGAAGGCGCGTATCATACAAGCTGCTCGTCCGGATAAAATAGAATATCGTCCCAAAGATGATCAGGAACGGGATAAGTTTTTTTACGAGTGCCATATGGAGTAATATTACCATATGCAGATCCCCCGCAGACAATGGAGCCGCCGTCCGCCACCGAACTATGAACCGGTGTATTTGACGCCGGAGGGCGTCGCGCGGTTGAAAGCGCGACTTGAGCGGCTGAAAGCGTCACTGCCTGCGGCTATCGCGGAAACGTCACGCACTTCGGCGTACGGTGACCGCTCCGACAACGCGGAATATAAAGAGGCAAAAGGGATCCTCCGCCGCACACACGGGCAGATTTTCAATATCGAAGATCAGCTCAAGCGCGTGGTGATCATCCCTTCGGGCGCCGACGCTATGGGAACGATACAGCTTGGCTCAACGGTGATCGTGGAAATAAAAAAGGACGGCGCATTATTACGGAAGACATTTCGCATCCTCGGCTCATCGGAAACCGATCCTGGGCGCGGACGCATCTCCCACACATCACCGCTCGGAGCCGCATTGCTCGGGCGCGCCGCGGGCGATGTGGTGACGGTGCAAACGCCGGGTGGAACGCAGGAATATAAAGTGGTTGAGGTGAGGTAAAAAAATGGCACGATCCGTTCAGGACGATGCCATGCGAGAGCCTCAACGCGTTTGCGCGCGCGCGAGATTGCGTTGGATGCGCAAGCTTCGGGCTTCATTTCTCCGCTCGATCATTTGCTCGATGCGATTGATGGCCGCGCAGAGCAATACGATCTTTTCCGCTTCGAAGGAACTTGGGTCCCGCTCTTGGACATGCATACGACAGTCGTCGCACGTGACCAGGTGATACAGGTACTCTGGGTTTCGTTCTCTCTCGGCGATTTCAATTATTTCAGAAAGAGAACGTTTGCATTTGCGCAAACAATAAAAGAATGCACAATCTTCCGATGCCAAATTCTTTTTGCGGCGGAACAGTACCGCCTGGGATGCCATGCTGTTGATCCTCCTGTGTGGTGTGCCATCTGTCACTCTATCTTCTTCTGTTTTTCATGTCAATAAAAATTTGGAGATATTGCGATCCTGCGGTACAATCAAGCGGCTATGGAAAAATCATATACAAAACTTAAAAAGCTGAGCGAGAAGAACGGAGACATCGAGTTTCAGGCGGAGGTGCCGGTGGAGTTGTTGGAAGAATATTCGCTCGCGGCGCTTGCCGAGCTGGCGGAGGATTTTGCGCTTCCGGGATTCCGCAAGGGTAAGGTACCGCAGGAAAAGGTGCGCGAGCACATCGGCGAGATGTCGCTCTTGGAGGATGCCGCCAATGGGGCGCTTCGTGATGCGATGGCTCAGATCGCCGAAGACGAGAAGCTGAACGTCATCGGGCGGCCACAGGTCGTGATCGTGAAGATCGCACCGAAAAATCCGCTGGAATTCAAGATCCGCTATGCGCTCCTTCCGGACATCTCGCTTCCCGATTATAAAAAGATCGGCAAGACCATTTTTGAGCGCAGGGATCCGACCGATGTAAGTGAAAAAGAAGTGGATGAGGCGGCGACACGAATACAAAAGATGATCATGAGCGCGATGAAACCCGGCACGGAAAAGGACGCGCCCATTCCCCCGCTCACCGACGAGACCGTCAAGCAGTTCGGCAACTTCGCGACTGTGGCGGATTTCCGTGCGGAGCTCAAGCGCCAACTGGAACAGGAAAAAGTGTTACACATGAAGGACGGTCGTCGCGAGGAAACGATCAAAGAGATCGTCAAACATGCCAAACTGAAAGTTCCGCAACTGCTCGTGGATCAGGAGCTTTATGAATTCTTGATCGATCGCGATGAGCAGCTCAAGACCGCCGGACTATCGCTCGATGAATATTTAAAGCAGATTGGAAAGACGGCGGAGCAATTGGAAAAAGATGAGCGTGCGCTCATTGAAGATGATCTGCGGATGAGCATGGTCGTCCAGGAGATCCGCAAAAAAGAAAATCTTAGCGCCGACGACCGTGATATTCATTCTTTGATAGCGCAGCTCAAGCTCCGCTATCCGGAGCGAAAGGAAGAAGAGCTCCATCGCACCGCCGAGGCGATGATCATCCAGAATAAATTATTCGCACTGTTGGAAGGCGCTCCCGTACCGGAATTGAAAGAAGTTACAGATGGCGATGTAAGATTAAAAGAGGAGGCGGAAAAATAAATTAAATAAAAACAACCTATGGAAATAAAGAATAAAGTAATCATCGTGACGGGCGCCTCGGACGGCATCGGTGAGGCGGTGGCGCGGAAACTGGCACATGCCGGCGCAAAGGTAGTGCTCGCCGCGCGTTCTGACGAGAAGCTTGCCAAGCTCGCGCATGAGCTCGTGGGTTCGGTTGCCGTACATACCGATATGACCCAGCAGGCGGATATCCAAAATCTCATTGACCGTACGATGGAGATCGACGGCCGCGTTGATATCCTCATCAATAATGCCGGCCAAGGCATGATGGGTCCGGCGGAAACCATCGACATTGATAAGTACAAACACATTATGAATCTGAATGTATACGGTCCGCTATACGCGATGCAACTCGTGATTCCGAAGATGCGCGAGCAGGGCGGCGGCATGATCCTTAATATCAGCTCGCGCGTTTCAAAAAATTATTATCCAAACCTTTCGGCGTACGCTTCAACAAAGTATGCGCTGAACGCGATCTCTCTGACCGCGCGCGAGGAACTTAAGAAAGATCATATCATTGTAAGCGTCTTCCATCCCAAGATGACGGCGACGAGCTTTGGTAAGAATTCCGTCAATGCGAGACCCGAAGCCGCTGCGGCATACGCCGAGCAGGCTCGTGCACGCGGTTTGGAGGTGGACACACCGGAACAAGTGGCGGATAAGATCTTGGAATTGATCAAATCGGAAGCGCCGGAAGCGGAGATGTAGTATGATGGGTACATGTTAATAGACGATGTCAAAGTAAGGATCTCGGCGGGACACGGCGGCGCGGGCAAGGTGGCTTTTAATAAAAACATGATGAGCCTCGGCCCCGCCGGCGGAAGCGGCGGCACGGGTGGCAGTGTTGTGGCCGTTGGCGTCTCCGATCTTTCCGCGCTTGGGCAGTTCCGGTTCAAAAAAGAATTTCCCGCAGAGAACGGCCGCGATGGCCGCGACCAGTTTCGCGACGGTCATGACGGTAAAGATCTCACCTTGAAAGTTCCCGTTGGAACGATTGCGCACAACCTGACGACGGGCGTTGATTTTGAGGTTGACCACGTCGGCGAGCGGGTGTTGCTCGCCGAGGGCGGCAATGGCGGCAAAGGCAATTTTCTTTTCCGCTCATCGCGCAACACGACGCCAAAACAATCCCAGCCCGGCTTGCCCGGCGAGTCGTTCGAATTCCGCCTGGAGTTGAAGTTCATCGCCGATGTCGGCTTCGTCGGCCTGCCGAACGTAGGCAAGTCCAGCTTGTTGAACGAGCTTACGAACGCCAACAGCAAAGTGGCGAACTATGCCTTTACCACACTCGAGCCGAACCTCGGCACCTATTATTCGCTAATCCTCGCGGATATTCCGGGATTGATCGAGGGGTCTTCCACCGGCAAAGGACTTGGCACGCGATTTTTACGCCACATCGAGCGCACGCGCACACTCTTCCATTTTATCTCCGCCGAATCCCCTACCCCTGTCGCCGATTACAAGACGATCCGCGCCGAGCTTGGCGCGTACAGCAAGGCGTTGCTCAAAAAACCCGAGCATCTTTTTTTAACAAAATCGGATGTGGCAGATGAGAAGGCGCTGAAGGCAACATTGACCAAACTAAAAAAAATAGACCCGAAGGTCATCGCAATTTCCATCATTGACGACGAGAGCATCAAGAACGTGCAGAAACTTTTGAATACGATCCAGGCGAAGAAATAGCTGGTCAAATCCCCAAAAAAGTATTATACTGTTCAGACAACGCGCATCCCGCGCGTTCTTATTATGTCATGGCAAACAACGAAGTAATCCTCCGATTCAATGATGTGTCGTTCGAATACGGCAAAAAGCCTATTCTCCACGAGGCCACGTTTTCGGTGCGCCGCGGCGCGAAAGTGACGCTGATGGGTCAGAATGGCGCCGGCAAAAGTACGATGCTCCGATTGATCATGGGCGACCTGCCCACCGAACAGGGCAACGTGATCATAGAGGATGGCATGACGAAGGCGGTTTCCAAGCAGGTCATCCCCCGCGACCAGCTCGACTCGACCGTTTTAGAATTTTTTACGAGCGCATTCCCCGACAAAAAGATCTACGACATCGAACCGCGCATCAAGAAAGTGCTTGACGTGGTAAACCTTATGGCGCCGCTCGACCGTATCGTTAAGAGCTTTTCCGGTGGTCAGCAGGCGCGGCTGCTTCTTGCGCACGCGCTCATCCAGGATCCGGACATGCTCCTACTCGACGAGCCGACGAACAACCTCGACAAGGGCGGCATCGAACATCTCACAAAGTTTTTACAGGAGTCGAAGAAGACGTGCATCGTCATTTCCCACGATGCCGACTTTTTGAACTCGTTCACGCAAGGCGTTTTGTACTTGGATATTTTTACGAAAAAAGTTGAGCAGTATACCGGCAACTATTTTGACGTCTTGAAGGCGATCACCGAGCGGCTCGAGCGCGAGCGTATGAAGAACGTTCGTCTCCAGCGCGATATTTTGCATCGGAAAGAACAGGTGAACTTCTTTGCACAAAAAGGCGGACACATGCGCGACGTTGCACGGAAGATGAACGAGAAGATCGCGGAGCTTGAGGAAGAGGTCGTCGATGTTCGCCATGAGGACAAGACTATCCGCGGGTTTATCATCCCCTGTCAGAAAGAGATCAGTGGGCGCATTCTCGAACTCAGCTCGGTCAATGTCATCAAAAACCACAAGGCGACCCCGAAGAAGGTGAAAGTGATTTTGAAACGCGGCGAACGGCTGCACTTGGTTGGACCAAATGGCATTGGCAAGACCACTTTATTGGAAGCGCTTGCCACCGGCCACGCAAAGGGCGAGGTCGTCGAACCCGGCATTCGCATCGGCTATTATCGCCAGGATTTTTCCACGCTCGACTTCGACGCCACCGTTTGGGACACGCTCGCACGCGCTATGCGCGAGGGCGACCAGGACCGATTGCGTTCAACCGCGGCGGGATTTTTATTGGACGCCGAACTGCTTCGCGCCAAGATCGGTTCGCTTTCGGAAGGTCAGAAAGGACTCGTCGCGTTCGCCAAGCTGTCGCTCGAAGCTCCCGGCCTGCTCATTCTTGACGAACCAACCAACCACATCAACTTTCGCCATATTCCGATCATCGCAAAAGCGCTCGACCGCTACGAGGGCGCGATGATCCTCGTCAGTCACGTCCCGGACTTTGTGAAGCAGATAAAGATAGATTACACGCTGGATCTGGCGGCGCTCTAGTCTTTCCTCTCCAACTCCAAGCACACCGAGTTGATGCAGTAGCGCTTGCCGCCCTTGTCGGCCGGGCCATCGTCGAAAACGTGACCGAGATGCGCACCGCAGTTCTTGCAGATCACTTCCGTACGGTGCATGCCAAAGTTGTCGTCGGAGCGCAGCTCGACGTTCGCGAGATTGGTCGGTTCGGTAAAGCTTGGCCAGCCGGTGCCGGAATCAAACTTAGTACCGGAAGAAAAAAGCTCCGTGCCGCACACGGCGCACTTGTACATGCCCTTTTCGTGATTGTCCACATATTTTCCAGCGAATGCCGGCTCGGTGCCACCCTCGCGCGCTATATGATAAAGCCCCGGCGATTCTTTTTTAAGCTGCTCGTCACTTTTCATATTATTTTGAATTTTCTTTTAATAGGTTTGCGAACTGCTTCTGCAATTTTTCGACCTTCGGTTCGATGATGACCTGGCAATATCCCGCATCGGGATGGTTCTTAAAATATTGTCTATGAGAATCCTCCGCTTTATAGAATTCGCCAAGCGGGGCTACTTCCGTGACGATCGGTTTGCCACCGAGATCGGATGCCTCGAGCGCCGCGATGAACTTCTCCACGTCTGCCCTTTGCTCCGGCGTGGAATAAAAGATCGCCGAGCGGTATTGCGTACCGACATCATTCCCCTGCCGGTTGAGCGTGGTCGGATCGTGCGTGGCAAAAAATACCGTTAAAAGATCATGAAATGAAATTTGCGATGGATCATATTCCACGCGCGTCGCTTCCGCGTGACCGGTCGTGCCGGTGCAGACTGTGTCGTACGTCGGGTTCGGCACCGTGCCGCCAGTGTAGCCGGGCATCACCCTGATCACGCCACGCAGTTCCTGAAACACCGCCTCCGTGCACCAGAAACACCCTCCGCCGAAGACCGCCACCTCATTTTTGTTTTCCATATTTTTATTTATTCATATTTCATCCAAAAGTAAATGTATATGCCTGCAATCCCGGCGTTTCGACGATTAGCTGGAGAGTGTGCTCACCGCCGCCGTCCGCGTTCTTGATTAAATTATAGAGTCGATTGTCCGAAATGATGATCTGCCCGTTATGAACATCACTCCCCGCATCGGCCGCGCTGATCGGCTGGCCGTCCTGCATCACTTCCACCACTGTTCCGTTTGCCGCGCCGGCGGCGACCATGTAAACATTGCCCGCATTATACTCATACGTGATCGTGGCGCCGGCGTTAAGGTTTGTGGCATATTGATCCTCGAAATCCCACGTGCCGCCAAGATAAAGTTGATTGAGCTGAACCGTGCTCGCCGCCGGTGCGGTGAGCGATTGATCGCCATTCGTGAGCGTCGTTCCGTTGGCGAGAAGGGCATTCCGCTCAGCGCCAAAATAGGTTTCGGGGCTCTGGATCTCGTTCAAATTCGCCGGAGCGATGTTGACGGTCGACGTCGGGATTACCACTGCGCTCGTGCCGAGTATCTGAGCGCGTTGTGCCAACAGCTTTTGGATCTCCGCCTCGGTTTCGTCATAGTTTCCCTCGCCCACCTGATCGTGCACGATGTATCCCGCCATATCGATCAGATATTCGTGCGGCCAATAAAGATTGTTGTACGCGTTCCATGTTCCCTGGTTGTTGTCCAGGATCACCGGATAATGGATACCGTATTCCGCGACGGCGTTCTGCACATTTGTGATGTTCTTTTCAAAATCAAATTCCGGCGTGTGGATGCCGACGATCTCGAGTCCCGAGCTCGCGTACTTTTGATACCATGCGTTGAGATACGGGATCGTGCGCACGCAATTGATACAGCTGTACGTCCAAAAATCCAACAAGATCACTTTTTGACCAATGATACTGGACAGTTTGAATCCCGGCGCCACATTGATGAATCCCGTTGGATCTGC
Source organism: Minisyncoccia bacterium (assembly GCA_050015515.1). Lineage (GTDB taxonomy): Bacteria > Patescibacteriota > Minisyncoccia > UBA6257 > 2-01-FULL-56-20 > JAKAGE01. The sequence continues at coordinate 32,291 of JBEKBG010000004.1, read as the reverse complement.
GATCTCGATCGCGGGCTGATCGCCCGCCGCCTTGTCCGCCATGGCAAGCTGAGCGATCGCCGCTTTCTCGTTATTGCTCAGCTGGGTCACCGGCACGACATTTGTCGTATCGGTCGCGCCAGCATTCGTGCCCGTCGCGGCAAATGCGCTGCCTGTACTCGTGGCATTCGCCAGCAACGAATTCACGTCAATCGCCTGTCCGCCGTGCCCCGACGCAGTCGGATAGACCTTCAAACTTTCCAGATACCAGATGCCGCCGATCACGGCGAGGACAAGGAGGATGAACGTTATTTTTTTATTGGTGCTCATGGTGAATATTTTTATTAATGTTATTTTTATATTTTAAATTTCAATAACAGGTCGTTTACAAAACCGAAGTTGGCGATGAGCGGAAGGTCCTGCGTAAAAACGAGCACGCCAAGCACGACGAGAATGGCACCGAATATCTGGTTTACGTACTCCAATTTTGCCGCATAACGATTGATGACCGCCGCGCTCTGCGCGACGAACAGTCCGACAATAAGGAACGGTATGCCAAGCCCGATCGCGTAGGAAAGCAAAAGCCAAAACGCCTCGCTCGGTGCGGATGCGGCGATGCCGAGGATACCGCCCAACACGGGACCGACGCAGGGCGTCCATCCCGCCGCGAAGGCGAAACCAAAGAGGAGCGAAGTAAGATAACGCGAATGGAACTTTGCCGTCATCGCCATTTTATGGTCGCGCTCCAGGAATCGGAGGTGAAAAAATCCCATAAGATACAATCCGAAAAAGATGACAATCGTTCCGCCGATCCATGCCAACCACGATTGCACCGCGTATGCCACATGCGCCAGTACGCCGTTCAACAGCACCCCGAGCAGGGCGAACACGATGGAAAATCCCAGCACAAAAAAGAAGCTGTTCAAGAATATTTCAAGCCGCGACGGCTTTGCCGCAGCACTGGACGATGATTCCCCCGCCAAGTACGCAAGAAATCCCGGGATGATCGGCAGGATGCACGGCGAAAGGAACGATACGATGCCGGCAAAGAAAGCGGCGAGGATAGGAATGTTGACCATGGGGAGCGATAAGTTATTTTATAATTTGCTCTTTCCGTAAATGAGCCCACCGATCTTTGCGATCACCATTAGCGCGAGCGCGCAGATGAGCCATGGGTCGAGGGCATGTTGGAGTTCGCCGACGGCGATGCCGATCAGTAAAAGTGCCGAGCCTGCCAGGTACGCGATGCGATCGGCAAAAAGCCGATGGAACCGCTCGCGCTCATCGCCACTCCCCTCGCGCCACAAGAACGTGGCGAAGAAAATATACAACACTACCGCACCGACGAGCAGAGTCATCACCGCATACCCCGGCATGAATAAATTCCATGGATTAAAAATAACAAACAAGAGCACGAGCAATCCCACCCCCACCGATAATTCTTTTTTTGCCATGATAAAAATAATTATTGTAAAGAAAATAGTTCTTCGACCGGCTGCTTAAAGAATTTTGCCAGCTTGAGCGCAAGCAAGACCGACGGAATATAATTGCCTTTTTCAATCGCGATAATCGTCTGGCGACTCACGCCGATCTTTTCCGAAAGTTTTTCCTGGGTGATGTCCGCGCGCATCCGTATTTCGTAAATTTTATTTTGCACCGCATCCTTCATATCATCCATTATAGCGTGTGCATCGATGATGTCAAGCCTACTTTACATGTGATACACTGGAGCCATGAAGCTACTGCCAGAAAAAGACTACCGCCAGCTGTTCCGCATCGGCATTCTCGTAAAAGCCGTTGACGGGTTCATTGAGGCATGTGGCGGTGTCTTCTTTTATTTCACGGGCTATACCATAATCAATGGGATCCTTTTCTCCGTATTCCATGAAGAGATCGCGGAAAGCCCACGGGATGCATTTTGGCAATTCTTCATCAACCAGTGGCATTCTATCTCCCTATCCAGCAATTCGTTTTGGGGGTTGCTATTTTTTACGCACGGCATAATAAAATTAGCGCTCTCCGTGGCGTTGTTAAAAAATTATCTGTGGGCTTACCCGACCGCCGCCATCGTCTTCACGGTGTTCGTCGGATACGAGATCTATTCGCTGACCAACCATCCGTCACTCTTTCTGTGGTTGATTACGATCTTTGACATCGTTGTTATCGGCCTGATCATGCACGAATATATTCATCTCAAGAAAAAGACAAAGAGCTCATCTCTTTAAAAGGCGTCTCTGAGCCGCGAAGGCGGCGAGAGCCGAGGCGCGCACTCGACAGAGTGCAACGCCGTACTTTTAAAGAGATGAGCTCTTTGTATTACCAATTCTTTCCCGCCTTCTTCCTATCGTTCTCGTTCAGATATTTTTTGCGGATGCGGACATGCTCCGGGGTGACTTCCACAAGTTCGTCATCGCTGATGTAGTCAAGCGCGTCCTCAAGCCCCATGATGACCGGCACTTCAAGTTGGTCGGCGAGGCCTTCGTTCTTTGCACGGAAGTTCGTAAGCTCTTTCTCGCGCGCGACGTGAACGAGGACGTCCCCCTCTTTTGCATTCGCGCCCACCACCATGCCTTCATAGACCGCCACGCCGGCGCTGATAAAGAGCGTGCCGCGACCCTGTGCCGTCACAAGGCCATAGTTGTTTGATATGCCGTTCTGCGTGGCAACAATAGAGCCGTGCGGGATCGAAGTGATATCTCCTTTATATGGCTCATAGCCAAGGAAGATCGTGTTCATGATGCCGGTACCCTTTGTTGAGGTTAAAAATTTATTACGGATGCCGATAAGTCCGCGCGTCGGCGCGTCAAAATCCATGAATGAATTTCCTTTGTCGTCCACGCGCATATTTTTCATGACGCCCATGCGCTTACCGAACATCTCGATCACCGTGCCGGAATACGCTTCAGGAACTTCGATGGAAACGAGTTCGATCGGCTCGGTCTTCTTGCCATCCTCCTCTTTAAAGATGACCTGCGGTTTGGAGACCTCTAGTTCAAATCCTTCACGCCGCATCTTTTCGATAAGGATCGCAAGGTGAAGTTCGCCGCGAGCGGCCACTTCCCAGCGATCGCTCGCCTCGGTCTGCTTTACCGCGAGCGCAACGTCGGTTTCCAATTCTTTCTCAAGCCGATCCTTCAAGTTACGCGAGGTCGTAAACTTTCCTTCTTTGCCGCGGAACGGCGACGTGTTCACGGAAAACGTCATTTTGATCGTCGGCTCGTCGATGTGGATCGTCGGCAACGCCACCGGATGCTCCACATCGGTGATCGTCTCACCGATGGATACGTCCGAAATGCCCGCAATGGCGACGATGTCCCCCGCCGTTGCGGTCTCCACTTCGGCTTTGCCGAGCCCGTCAAATAACATTACGGAGGTAAGCTGCGCCTTTTTGACCTCGCCCGCGCGATCGATGTGCGCCACGGTCATGTTCTTTTTGAGCTCGCCGGAATACAGTCGTCCGATGGCAATTTTGCCTTTATAGTTATCGTACGCAAGGTTGACGGTAAGGAACTGCAGTGTTTCAAGCTCCCCTTTTTGCGGTGGCGGAAGATGATTGATGATCGTCTCGAACACCGGCACGATGTCGGTCATCTTTGAAAGATCGTTCGTAAGTCCGGCTTTGCCTTCACGCGCGGCGGCATAGATGACCGGAAAATCGATCTGCCCCTCCGTCGCATCAAGCTCAAAGAAAAGATCGTACGTCGCGTTCAGCGCCCATTCGGCGCGCGCGTCCGGCTTGTCGATCTTGTTGATAACGACGACCACTTTATGCCCCGCCTGGATCGCTTTGCGCAAAACAAACTTCGTCTGCGGCATCGGGCCTTCCTTTGCGTCCACGAGCAGGAGCACGCCGTCCACCATGCGCATGATGCGCTCCACCTCACCGCCGAAGTCCGCGTGGCCGGGAGTGTCCACGATATTGATCTTTATATCTTTATAGATGACCGACGCGTTCTTGGAAAAGATCGTGATGCCGCGTTCGCGTTCGAGCTCGTTCGAATCCATGATAAGGTCGCCGTTCTCGGCAGTTTTTTGCTTAAAGCTCGCAGATTGCTTTAATAAGGCATCGACGAGGGTCGTCTTGCCGTGGTCAACGTGAGCGATGATGGCGATGTTTCGGAGGTCCATATGATTATTAAAACTCTGTTAACAAACAGAAGCCGTGCCTCGTGGCACGGTGTTCGGCCTGAATACCAGAATTATAATAAAAACGGGAAGAAATAGCAACGACACCCTAGAAATTCTGAGGACCCGCGATAATAAACCATACTAGCCTAGCCACAAAACTCAATACGATAACTGCAATGACTACGACAATAATAACCAACGGCGAAAGCGCTGTAGATTTTTCTTCTTTTTTTGAATCTTCGTTTTGAGTGGAAACGTCTGACCTATTCTCTTTCTCGGGAGTTTCTACCATACCTCAATTATAGCACATCGTCCCGGAGAAAGAAGGGTTTTAACATTTATGCTGCTCGACCGTTTGTGCTACTATAAAGATACAATCCCATGAACCCGCTTGAGCCAGACATGCTCGCGCCGGACTTCACCCTCCCCGACCAGGATGACGTGGATCATTCGCTCTCAGAATATCGCGGCCAGTGGGTGCTGCTCTATTTCTATCCCAAGGACGACACGCCGGGATGCACCAAAGAGGCATGCTCGATCCGCGACGCATTCCCAAAATTTGAAAGTTTAAATATTAAAGTGCTCGGCGTGAGCGTGGACTCGCCGGAGAGCCATAAAAAATTTGCGGAAAAATATTCATTGCCGTTCACACTGCTTTCCGACGTGCATAAAAAAGTGGTCACGAACTATGGCGTGTGGGCCAAGAAATCGTTCAGTTTCATGGGACGCGAACACGAGGGCGTTATCCGCTCATCATTCCTGATCGATCCGACCGGCACGATTGAAAAGATCTATACCGACGTCAAGCCCGAAAAGCACGCCGAAGAAGTGTTGCGCGATTTGAAGCGGCTTGAGGAATAGAAGGATAGCCGCTCCCCGGACGTCACTTGCAATTTTCCCCTATTATATGTATACTGTAGGCAGAAACTTAACAACTTCTCCAGCTCTTTGACAGCCTTATATTTTTTCAAGGCCGTCATTATTGCACTTAGATTCATTAATTAACCATTAAATTGTCATTTATGATGAAAAAATTACTTTTTTTCGCCGCACTGATAGTCGCAATAGGGAGCATTGGAGGGAATATGGTAGCACACGCACAGACGCTTACGCCGGCGCAAACCGCAGCGATCCAGCAGCAACTTGATGTTGCAAACGCCACATTGGCAAATCTGGAGATGCAGGCGGGCATTGTTCCTCCGGTTGATGCCGGAACGCCAAATACGATCCCCGCATCGATTGCGGGAACCGGCTCGCAGAGTGCGACGCCGGTGGTGGTCGCAGCGGCAACCACCGAACTTTCCGCTGCGCAGATCAGCGCCTTCAAGACAACGTTGAGCGCGCTCGCAGCGACGCTTACGCAGTTGGATGCTTCGCTTGCCACTAATACGACACTGACGCCTTCGCAAGAAACGGCAGTGCAGGCAACGCTGAACGGCATGCAGGGCACGCTCGTTGCGATGGCGAACGACGTCGCGAACAGCGGCAATAGCCCGGTAGCGAACAGCGCTCCGATTGCCGCTACGCAGCCAGCCAGCGCGCCAGTGGCAGTAAACAACATGCCGCCATCGGTGGCAGCCGCGCAAACTCCGTCCACGACGGTGGTTGCGCAGACCCAGCCAGCGATCACGAACAACGCCGTGCCGCAGACCGCGCAGGCATCGTCCATTTGGAGTTTTACCAAAGCTCACTGGCCGACCATTGTGATCGTTCTGCTCGTCATCGCGATTCTCGCGATTTTGTTCTGGCCGGAGAAGAAAGAACCGGTGCGCACGGTTTCGACAGGTGCGGCGGGATCGGGAAAGCCTAAATCAGCTCCGACCCCAATCGCTACTTCCACAACCACCGTCAATTTCTCCCGCGAGACCACTTCCACTCTTACAAAGCCGATTGCAAGCAGCAACGTTCCCGCGCCGGCAACGCCGGTAGCGAACGCAGTGGCCGCGCCGTCGCAGAAGTAGAAATCGTTTGAATAAGAAAAAGCCGCTAGCATATTTGTGCTAGCGGTTTTTTCTATGCGCATTTCTCTATAATGATCGGCTCGTGGTTGAATTGCCGGCTGGCGGTATAGCCCAAGGCAAAGCTGAGCGACGCCACGAAAAATAGGATCACACCAAAGGCGACTTCCCTTTTGTGCGCCACGATATAAATTTTTATCTTTTCCACAAAGCGATGCTAGCACATTGCACATTAAAACTATCTAAAACTGCAAGTAGCTCTCCCACTTTGTATACAGCTCCCGCGTGGCGCGGATGTCGCGAACGTTGTACTTTGCAATATCCAAAAACTTTTTCTTTTTGAAGAGCGGACCGACATCGTCGCCGGTCACACCGCCGGCTTTGGGACTCGGGATACCGAACGCACGTGACCATAGGTGCAAACTCCCCTTCCGCCGCGTCGCCCCGTAGAACGAGAATTGCTCCGCAAGATCAATATGCAACGCCTCCGGATTATTCTGATAGAGATATCGCCCGCGCATCAGATCTTTCGTCGGCCGGATACCGTGGACCGCGGAGCGGATCATAATGAACGGCATGTCGAACGCGCGACCGTTGAACGTGATGAATACTTGGTACCGCTCCGCGAGTTCCCAGAACTTTGCGAGCATATCTTTTTCCGTCATCTGCTTGAAACTCACGCCATCCTCCTTTACCTCTGCGTTCCTCTGCCCGGGCGCTTGGTAATACACCGCGCCTTCGTTCTTGTGATAGTCGAGCAAGCCGATCGCCACGATTTCGCCGGTGAGCGGCGAAAAGCCGAGACCGTTTTTAAGGTCCTCCAACGCGATCTTGTACTCCTCTTCGCTCCCGGACTCCCGCTTGATCCAGCGGGTGATGTTCTCCTGCGTGGCCTTGTCGAGCGCATCAAAATCCTCGCCAATGGTCTCTATATCGATGACGAGCTTGTTGGTGGTTGACATTACCCGTATTCTAACATAAAATGGAATGACATTAGAAATAGCGTTTAACCATTATTTAATTATTTTATGGCACATACCAAAGCCATCGGCTCTACCAAATTAGGACGCGATTCCGTCGCCAAGCGCCTCGGCGTCAAACTTCAGGACGGCCAAAAAGTCATGGTCGGCCAGATCATCGTCCGCCAGCGCGGCACCAAGTACACTCCAGGCGTCAATGTCATCCGAGCTGCCGACGACACGCTCTTTGCCGGAAAAAACGGCACGGTCAAATTTGTCACCAAGATGAAAGGGCACTTTGATGGTTCACGTCGTAGAGCGACGGTGGTGCAGGTAGTGGCATAAGAAAAAAGACTTTCAAAAAAACCGCCGATTTGATCGGTGTTTTTTTTGATGTGTGCAGTGTGGGACGAAGTTGGAACAAAGTTGATCCAAAGCTGGGTTCGACAATTTCTAAGGACAAATAAAAACAGCCTGTAAGGTCTTACCCTAAACAGGCTGTCATTGCATCTCTCGGCGAGATTCACATTCAACCGACGACGAAATCTGGTGGCCCAGAGCAGTTGTCTCCCATCGCCCCCATGGAGCCTTCTCCCCGGCGTTGCTTGATATTGGGTTCGAATTCGCTTCCCTTCAAGCAGTGGAATCCGTCTGACATACCCAGAAAGCTGCAGGTCGCCGCCCGCTGACCGAACTTGCACACGGTCTTCGCATGGCCTTCGGAAATGGGTGTCGGCCTATTGTTGTTGGTCGCCGCCGGAGCGCTAAACGCTTTCGCCATGAAGCAGTTCTCACAGCGTCCCACCGTTGGGTCTTTTCCGTCTGGATAGAAGTCGAATGCAAAGGAAGGAGTAAAAGAGAGCCCGCACTCCCTGCACGTTACCTCGTTGGTGTTGGGCATTGGCTGTTCCTCCTAGCGCAGAAGATAACATGCGATGATATTATTGTCAATCTTTACGGAGAGGGAGGAATTCGAACAGGTAAAGGAGTTTACTCGCTCTTTACTACGAGGACGCCAAGTTTTGCCACGACGCCCTTTCTGAGATCGATCGGCACGGCGTACTCGCCCAGCTCTTTGATGGGATATTTCAAATCGATATCGATCCGCTCGGTGCCGATCAGTTTGTGCTCGCGAAGCGCTTTCAAAATACTCTCTTTATTGACCGAGCCGAACACGGCGCCGGATTTGTCGGTTTTTACCGCAAACTCGATCTTCGTCTCGTTTATCTTCCGCGCGACCGCCTCGAGCTGTGCGAGTGTCTCCTTGTCTTCCTTCTCATGCGCCGCCTTCATGGACTCGAGTTTTTTTATCGCTTCGGGCGAGGCGGTCTCCGCCAGCTTGTTCGGAAAAAGAAAATTCCGCGCGTAGCCATCGCTCACATCTTTGATCTCGTATTTTTTGCCGACATTGCGCACGTCATCGAGGAAGATTACTTTCATGGATTTTTAATGATTAATTATTGCCCGCTCGCGGTGCTGCTTGCCGCGGCGTTTGCGGCGGCTGTAGCGGCTGCTGCTGCCGCCGCGCTCGTGTCCGCAGAAGGCGGAAGCGGCGTGCCATTGATCTCGTCCGTCACGATACTCAACGCCTCATCAAGCTGAGGATCCTTGCCAGCCGTGACTTGCGCGTCGGTGATCGCCACCGGATAGTTCGGCAGCAATCCGTCGTGGTCCAAGATGCGCCCGGACGGCAACACCCAGTGCGCCACCGTGATCTTGAGCGACGAACCATCGGGAAGATTTTCGAGCTCCTGCACCGTCCCCTTGCCAAAGCTCTTCGCGCCGACGAGCGGCACGTTGCGATCGTCGTTCAGCGCTCCGGAAAGGATCTCCGCCGCAGACGCGGTGCCGTCGTCGATCAAGATCGCCATCGGCATGGTGTCCAACGCGCCACTGCCCGTCGCTGTGTAATCCTGCTCCGGCACCGTGCGGCCAACCTCCTTGACCACTGGCGAGCCCGGCTTAAGGAAGTATCCCGAAATATCTACCGCCACTTGCAGATAGCCTCCCGGATCGCCGCGCAAGTCCAATACAATTCCTTTCGCGTTAGCATTCACTGCATTTTGTAACGCCTTGAAGAATAAATCGTCGGCGTCCTGCGTGAATTCGTTCAGCTGGATATACGCAATATCGCCCTTCATAGAAAACTCCACCGTCGGCACCTGGATGTTGGCACGGGTGATGGTAAAGTTTTTCGGCGCGCTCCAACCGTCGCGCAAAATACCAAGAGTGACGTTCGTGCCCACCGTACCGCGGATCAAATTGACCGCATCATCAATATTCATACTTGCGGTCGAGCTACTATTAATGGAAGTGATGATATCCTCCGGCTTCAATCCCGCCGCGAACGCCGGCGTGCTGCTGATAGCGGAGATGACGACGATCTGTGTGCTGGTATTCTCGCCGAGCTCGGCGCCGATGCCGCCGAAGTTGCCGGTGATGTCCTGCTGGAACTGGCTGCTGTCCTCCGGTGTGAAAAACTCCGTGTACGGGTCGCCAAGCGATCCGACCATGCCCGTTATCGCGCCGTACATGCGCTGGGTGGGCGTCGTACTCGGCGTCCAGAGCGATTCATTCTGGATATCAGCCCAAGCCGCCCAGAACGTGTTGAAGTCCGCGCTCGTCGTGGACGCGTTCGGCGTGATGTTCGTCGCCTCGCTTATCACGATGTTCTTAGGATGGTTCCGCCCCGCCGTCCAACCAATCCACACGCCACTTCCAATGAGGACACACCCGAGCACCACAATTGCGATAATGCTCAATATCTTCTTTTTCAGCTCTTTTGTCATTGGGTTCATTTTAGCAGAGTTTCAAGATAAAAGAAAAAGGCATTAAAACTATCTAAAATAAAATTCGCCAACAACCTCAAAATGCGTTAAAATAGAGCCATGGCACGCATGCGGGAGAAATACGTGGCAGAGCTCAAGCGTCGTGGTAAGGAGTCGCATGTTTACAAAAAATACCAGCTGCTCGGCCTTGAGATCTCTCAAATATTGGCTGATGAAAAGCACAAAGCGCTCTATATTAAACTCGCCAAAGAGCAGGATGCCGAAACGCTGATGCGTCTTGCAAAGGACATCGCCGAGCGGGCGAACGTAAAGAACAAGGGTGCATATTTTATGACGATGCTTAAAGAGCGAAATACCAAACCTGGCGCAATGCCAAAACCAAAGCCACCATCAAAATTCAAATAATATGATTCCCGAGATCGTCACCGTCGCGCAGAAAAAAGATGAGAAATTTTTACGGAAAAAGACCGTGCCGTTTGATTTCAAAAAATTTACGCGGAAAGAAGTGAATGAGCTCATCACGCGGATGCGGCGCATCATGCACGCGGCGAACGGCATCGGACTCTCCGCCAATCAGATCGGGTTGGAATTTTCCGTCTTCGTTGCCGAGGTGCCGGACGCGCAAGGCGGCACAAAGTTCTATGCGGTGTTCAATCCTGTCCTTGAAAAAGCGGATAAGGCCACCATCGCTTTCGAGGAAGGATGTCTGAGCGTCCCCGGGCAGTGGGGCGAAGTGACACGCGCGGAGACCATCGTTGTCAGCGGCTATAACAAGATGGGAAAGAAGGTAAAAGTGAAGGCGTGGGGCCTGCTCGCGCGCGTCTTTCAGCATGAGATCGACCACTTGAATGGAAAACTTTTTATTGATAAGGCAAAGAAGCTCTACACATCCGAACAAACATGAACTATGTCTTCTTCGGGACACCGCGTTTTGCGGAGATCGTTTTGAGCGACTTGATCGCTGACCACTTTGTTCCCGCCGCGATCGTGTGCAATCCCGACCGGCCGCTTGGCCGAAAAAAGATCGTTACTCCCCCGCCAACAAAGCAGCTCATTTTGGATAAAAAACTATCAACGCTCGTACTCCAACCGGAAAAGCTGGATGACGAGTTGGTGGCGCAGCTCCGCGCACTGCAGCCAGATTTTTTCGTGGTCGCCGCGTACGCAAAGATCATTCCGCATGCCGTGCTTTCGGTGCCCCGGCTCGGCACGCTCGGCACCCACCCCTCGCTCCTGCCTGCATATCGCGGCGCATCGCCTATCCAATCCGTCATTCTTGCCGGCGAGACCAAAACCGGATCAACTATCTATGCCATGGATGAAAAGATGGATCATGGCGCGATCTTCGCGCAGGAAGAGATCCCACTGGAGGCGCTTACCACGGACTATTGTACCCTCGAAGAACAATTGGCCAAGCTCTCTGCGCGGCTGTTAATAAAAACCATCCCCGCACTGCTGGATGGCAGTGCCGTGCCACGCACACAGGACGAATCCCGCGCGAGCTTCACAAAAAAATTCATCACCGACAACGGGTTCGTCGAACAATCCGAACTCGACGCGGCGCTTGCCGGAAATAGCGACAAAGCGGAACTGATCGTGCGGACCATCAACGCGCTGAATCCCGAACCCGGCGCGTGGACACTACAAAACGGCAAGCGGGTAAAACTGCTCGAAGCGCGGATGGACGGCGGGGCGCTAAAATTGGTTACAATACAGGAGGAGGGACAGAAGCCGAAAACTTTTTGTTAACCGCCGACCAATTCACCACGTTCCACCAGGCGTCGATATAATCCGGACGTTTGTTCTGGTACTTCAGATAGTAAGCGTGCTCCCACACATCCAACCCAAGGAGCGGCTTTTGATGCTTCGTGAGCGGACTATCCTGGTTCGGTGTTGAAGTTATCGCGAGCTTTCCGTCTGCGCCGATCACGAGCCACGCCCAGCCCGAACCGAACACACCGGCAGCGGTCATGGCGAATTCCTCTTTGAACTTTGCCACGTCGCCGAACGCGGCGACGATCTCATCCGCTATCTTGCCTTCCGGTTCCTTGCCAACGCCCGCGCCCTGCGGTCCCATGACCGTCCAAAAGAATGAGTGGTTGGCGTGGCCGCCACCATGATTGCGCACCGCCGTGCGAATATCCTCCGGCACCGCGTCCAGGTTGGCAAGTAGCTCCTCAAGCGGCTTGTCCGCGATTTCGGGATGTTTATCCAACGCCTCGTTCAACTTGTTGACATACGTCTGGTGGTGCTTCGTGTAATGAATCTCCATCGTTTTAGCGTCGATGTACGGCTCGAGCGCGTCGTAGGCATAGGGGAGTTTTGGGAGTTCGTATTTCATAAGAAATTAATATGGTTAATTAGTTTGTTTTTTACGGCTGCTTGTTAATTATATTTTAACATAGATTTAATGTTGTTTTGTTATGGTTATAGCGTCGATAACTATTACTACAACAAAACCATATGAAATCTATCCTTAAAGCGGAAGCAATCGAACTTAGGAGGCGAGGTTTGACCTATCGCGAGATCATGGCACAAATCCCCATAGCAAAATCAACGCTCTCGGATTGGCTCCATTCGGTCGGACTATCGAAACATCAAAAGCAGCGATTGACCGCAAAGAAGTTGGAAGCGATCGGAAAAGGCGGTGCAGCAAAAAGAGCTCAGCGCATCGCAGCAACCGAAAAAATTATGACGGACGCGATAAAAGACATCGGCACCATCACCCGTCGCGAACTTTGGCTTATGGGCGTGATGCTTTATTGGGCGGAAGGGTCGAAAGAAAAAGAATATCGGCCGAGCGGCAAAATGCAGTTTAGTAACACCGATCCTGATATGATACGGTTGTTTCTTCTCTGGTTGAAAAAAGTCTACCACAAAACATTCGATGATCTTGTTATAAGTGTTTATATCCATGATTTGCAGCGCGAACGAACGGATGAAATCGTATCATTCTGGACAAGTATTATTAATGGTCCCGAAGATGTCATCGCACACGTGTATTATAAAAAAGGCAATCCAAAAACAATCAGAAGGAACACTGGAAATTCTTATCACGGCACCCTTAATGTATATGTAAAATCAGGCTCTTCATTAAATCGCCAGATTGCAGGATGGACGCGCGGCGTGGTAAACTTTTTTCGTTGATTGGGGGGTAGTCTAACGGTCGGACATCCGGCTTTGAACCGGCGAATCTTGGTTCGATTCCAAGCCCCCCAGCATCCCTTAAAATTCTCTCCCCTCCCCGGCTCCCAGCGTCACATAATCGACGCCGTCCGGCTTGAGAAAATTCTGAAGCATCTTTGCGGCAAAGGCACCGAATCCGGGAATAATCATGCCGTCGTGCACGCCGAACGCGATGCGCGGCTTTACCAACTTTGCAAAATCAATCGCCTCGCTGATCTTCATCCATGGTCCGGCGACCGGAAGCGCAAGCACGTCGATCGGCCGCTTTGGGTTGTGGAACGCGTCGCCGGGGAAATAGAATTTGCCCGCAACGAAATATCCCGTGTTTTCCACGAGCCCCATCGTGCCGTAAATCGTCGCGTGATCCCTGCCGAATCCTTCGATCAATATGCCGCCGCCTGCAGCCATGCCACTTGCCGCACCGACGGTCGCGGACTGCGCGTCGCCCACCACCGTGCATGGAATGTTCTTTTCTGCCAGTAACTTTGCAACGGCGCCATTACTCACCACGACCGCGCCCGGATTGTTCTTTAACACCGCTTCGATCGACTCGATATGATAGTGATCCGTGTGTTCGTGCGTGATGAGGATGATATTGATCCCCGTCACCGCCTTGACCGGCTCCGTCGTGAACGAACCGGGGTCGGTGAGGATCTTCACGCCGTTCTCTTCCAGCACCAAACAGCAATGCCCAAGTTTTGTGATATGCATACTAGTATTGTACCATCGCCATAAGATAATTTATCATCGGGCTGGACAAATTTCCCACGTTGTCATATAAGGATAACCAGGAGGAGTCATGAGCATCCGCTGCTCTTTGTCCATTGCAATCGTGACGCTCGTGCTTTTCGCGAGCGCCCCGCCAAAACCTATCAACGCGCAGGTGCCGACCGTGGTGCTCGCGACCCACGAGTTTGGAATTGTGCCTACCAACCCGAATCCTCGGTATAGAGAGATGAAATATTGCGCCGCGAAGGAGACCTATTTTATCTTCGAGCCCACGACGCAATATTCGCCAAACAACGAATACGTCCTCTTCTACTACCTGGATGACCACAAGACGATTGCCCACGACGAGGCGTCATTGGACAAGCTTACGGTGGTCATCGACGATAGCGTCTCCGCACCGATAGCGCGGCTTGTCGGCACAGAGAGGGGCGAAAAGGTCTGGAATATCGTCGTGACCGCAAAGATGAAGGAGGCTTACAACGACTGCCTCGGAAAGCTCAAGACACAATGAAAGAATCCGAGGCGCGCACAAAGCGCAAAGCCGCAGAGAGATCTCATCCCCTGCGGCTTTTTTTATTGCGGTCGAAATCGGATCACGTCGCTTTTATATATTCTCCGTCCGGATGTTCATGGGTGGCGTGCGCATGCGGTCGCGCGAAGTGCGCAATTCTCACAGCGATAAAGTACGTGAGCGCCGCAAGCGTGGCGATGTAGAACGAAACCGGCCAGCTGGTGGCGAGCGCGAGGAGCAGACCGCCCCACGTGAAGGCGACGCCGAGCGCGACGGAAATGGCGATGGCCGAAAACGGCTTGCGCGTCAGATGTTGCGCCGCCGCCGCGGGCGCCACGATCAGCGCGAACACGAGCAGGACCCCCACCACCTGGATCGCTTCCGCCACGGTGATCGCGAGTAGAAACATAAAAAGTATCGAAAGTATTTTTATCGGCACGCCGCGCGCCTCCGCCACTTCCGGATCGATCGAACTAAAAAGCAATGGGCGGAAGATGGCGGCAAGAATGACAAGCGTGCCGATCCCGAACACGAGTGTGAGGATTATATCCGCATGGGTGACGCTCAAAATCGAACCAAAGAGTACGCTTACCGTCTCGCTCGATGAATTGGTATACCACCGCAGGAACAGTACACCAAGACCGAGCGCGAAGGATAATATCATGCCGATCTCTACGTCGCGCCCGCGGATGCGCTTTTCCAACGCGCCCATGCCAAGCGCCGCCGCCACGGTAAATCCCGACATGCCGAGCAATCCGCTGATACCGAGGACTGCCGCGAGCGTCGCACCCGCAAAGCCGATATGCGACAGCGCGTGCGCGGCGAACGCCTGTGCGCGCAGCACTACAAAGTAGCCGATGATTGCCGAAACGATCGCGATCAGCGTTCCCGCCATGAACGCGTTCTCCACGAAGGATTGTTGCACTAGATCAATGAAATTATTCATGAATATTCGTGGGTGGCAATAGTTTATGTTCGCGCGGTCAATAATCGCACCGGAAGATACACCAGGAACGAAATCGTCGCAATGTAAAATGTCACCGGCCAGCTACCCGTCGCCGCCAAAAATATTCCAAGCCATGTGTATGCGAGCGCAAGCGCGATAGATATTGATACCGCGCCAAGCGGATTATGAACGAGACGAATGGCGGTGGCGGCGGGACCGACAAGTAGGGTAAAGATAAGAAGCACGCCGACCACCTGCACCGACATAGAGACGGCAACGGCAACGAGTACCAAAAATAAAATGCCGAGAGCACGCACGGGTACGCCACGTGCCTCCGCCACTTCCGGATCCGCCGAACTGAATAATAGCGGCCGAAAGATCGCCACCAATATCGCGATCGTGCCAATGCCGAAGATCAGCGTAACGAGCACATCGGTATGGCTGATCCCTAAAATAGTCCCGAATAAAATACTGTACGCCTGTTCCGCATAACCGTTATACAAGGAAATAAAAAGCGCGCCGAGGCCGAGCGCGAGCGTCATCACGATGCCGATATTGATATCCTCCTCGCGTAGGTCCTTTCCAAAAATACCTATGGCGATACCGGCAATGATCGTAAAGGTCAGCAGGCCAACGATGGGATCGATACCCACGAACAACGCCGCGGCGGCACCCGCAAAGCCGATGTGCGACAGCGCCTCGCCGGCGAACGTAAGCCCGCGCGTCACCAAAAAATAGCCGACGAAGCCGCCCACGATCGCAACCACCGTTCCGGCAAGGAATGCGTTCTGAATAAATGAATACTGGAAGATTGAAAACATTATATTTCCGCGCCGACCACGAAGACATGGCCGCCGCTCCGTATCACTTCTACTTTGGTGTCGTAGAGCCGGGAAAGTGTCGCACTCGTCACGACCTCATCCGGCGTACCCATCGCACTGTGCCCGCGCGCAAAGTAGAGCACGCGGTTCGCCGCCGGCAGAAGCGGATTGATGTCGTGCGACACGAGCATGATCGTCACCCCTCGATGCTTTGCGATCTCCGTCAGCAGAGCAATGATCTCCTGCGCGTGATTGATGTCCAGATTGGACAGCGGCTCGTCGAGCAATAATATTTTTGGATCGGTGATGAGCGCCTGTGCGATGAGTAATCGCTGTTGCTCGCCGCCGGACAGGTGCCCTATCGGCGCATTTGCAAACCGATAGGCGTCCACTTCTTTGAGCGCCGCATCGATCAGCGCGTCCCGCTTGCGACTGCCAAATCCAATCCCCCATTTATTGCCATCCAATCCGAACCCCACCACGTCGCGCGCGCGAAGCGCGAGATCGGTCTCCAAAACGCGGTGTTGCGGCGCATACCCGATATTGCCATCGCCACGATGCGGCACGGCGCCCAGTACGCGGACGTCGCCCTTGGTCGGCTTCAATAATCCCAATAATAATTTCAAGAGCGTCGTCTTCCCCGCGCCGTTCGGCCCGAGCACCGCCACGAATTCCCCTTTTTCGACGGCAAAGCTGACGTTGTTGAATATCACGCGGCCGCCTAATTCTACCGTGACGCCGTCAAGCGAAATTACCTTGTTCGTATCCATCGTTATATTTTACCCTAATTTACCATTAGTGGCTTTGCGCAAGTGCAGCTTCGAGCGCGTTCAGCTCATTCATCATCCACGTCTGGTAGGTATCGCTCGGCGGCATCGTTTCCGAAACCGGCACGACCGGAATGCCGTTCGCCTGCGCCGCGTTCTGCAGATTCGTCGTGATCGGCGTTACCGTCTGGCTGTTATAGATCAACACTTTTATTTTTTTGCCGGCAACCTGTTGGTCTGTCGTGTTTACGTCCTGCGCCGACGGGTCGTTACCTTCCGCGATCGCTTTCTCAAAAGTGAACGGCGTAAGTACATTGAGCCCGATCGGCTGTGTTTGATAGAGATAGATCGTTTCCGTCAGCCCAACCGGCGTGCCGGCATACTGTGCCTTGATCTCGTTCATCTTT
This sequence comes from Minisyncoccia bacterium, assembly GCA_050015515.1. GTDB lineage: Bacteria > Patescibacteriota > Minisyncoccia > UBA6257 > 2-01-FULL-56-20 > JAKAGE01. The sequence continues at coordinate 15,111 of JBEKBG010000004.1, read as the reverse complement.
GCCGTAATCGGCGCCAAGGAATCATTAAAAGTTGTTAAATTATTTTGGAAGAACGCCGCATCCGCCGGATCGGTCTTCACGAGCGCGTCCGTGATAGCTCCCGCGATTGCGGAAATATTATCGATGCCGTACCACACGTGCGGATTTTCTGGCAGCGGGTCCGGCGCAATCGTGCCCGCGGTGAGCACAATACGATTCGCGTTCGGCGACGCGGCGAGCAGCTTATCCATCCACGTGTCGTATTGAAGCCCGTTCTCGATGACGATGTTCGCGTTCGTGATCGCGATCCCGTCCTGCACGTCGGACTCGTACTCATGCGGATCGACGTTTGGATCCGAAAGGATGCTCGTCACCGATACCTTGTTGCCGCCCAGCTGTTGCGCGATGTTGCCGTAAAAATCTTCCGCCACGACGATCCTGATGGCACCGCCCGGCGCGTTGCCCACCGACTGACCCGCACCGCCGGATCTAACAAATAAATACACCGCCATCGCGCCGACAATAACAATCGCAACGACAACAACGATACCGATCCACGTGGTTCTTTTCATTACTGTTCAGTATACGAAGCAACGCCCGCGCCCGTCAATGAACTTGCAAGTAATTCGCATTTGGAATGCGAAGGCAAAAAATGGGCCGCACGGAGAAAAAATCTCTCCGAACGGCCCGGGTGATGATGGTTTGGATTACTCCGCCAACTTCTCGTTGCGCCATGCCGACAATTTCAGGCTATCGGCCTCCGACGATTTATTTTGGGGGTTATTAGGAAGCGTCATGAGCCCCAGAAAAATCACAATAGCTGCAAGAACTAAATCGAACAACATTTTTCCTCCAAATACATCGATCCTATTGTAATATTTATTTCGCTTTCCATCAAGTTCTCATATTTGACGACCATACACAATGATGCTATATAATAGTTACGATCCTTCACAATCTCTTCCTCCTGCGGCAAGCCTCGCACGATCACCACGCGAAGTTTTCCGCAGGAGGAATGGCCGCACAAAGTGCGGCGCAGCAAGTCGAGCTGTTCAACTAACTCTCCTTGCCTGCGCGCACTATCATGCGAAGAGCCATTGGCCTGGCAGCGCTGATCATCGTACTCGGCATCTTTCTGCCTACGGTACTGAACGCGTTCGTCGGCTTCCTGCTTGCTCTTTTCGGAAAGGCCACGGCGATGCTGAACGCATTGCCCGCCAGCCCGGCAGACATGCACGTCATGGTCCAATGACGCGCAACGGGCATCCTCACATGAGGATGCCCGGTTTTTTTTATTTGTGAATCCGCCGCCAAAAAACTTATAGTGCGCCCGGTTCGCCGCTTGGCAAAGACAGCATCCTACTATACAGAAGACGGGCCCATCATCCGCAGGCAAAAGCACCATAACATAGAGGGCATTAAAACTATTTAAAAAATACGGTATGAAAATATAAATGACCACTGATAGGTGGTCATTTATACGCCAAGCAGATTGAGTCCGTTTTCAGCGGATCGCTGTCTTCATAAACTATAGTACTCCTCTCTTTTCCAAAGTCAAAAAGTTTTTAATGATTTTTTAATCCCTGCACCGGAATAACTGACTTCAAATAATTTTAATAAAAAAGAGTCCTTGTTTAAGGGACTCTTATTGTGTTAGTGCCCACGAGGCCTGCACCTGATCTTATCTCGCTGGGTCATTTTTTTCGGGCGGGACGTACTCGGGAACTTCGGCGAGCATTTCCGAAAGCATCCAGCCCGCAACAGACTCCTTCTCGTTGTGCCCGATGCCGAAGGTGCCGAGAAGTCCGTCAAAACAGTTCATTTGCCGCCGCCGCTCCGTCGGATCATCAGACTTCCATTTCCAGTTGGCGATCTTGCCTCCTTTGAAAAAAAGCTCACTCGCATAATTCGACCAAGGATTATCCTTATGAAACTCGGGTGGACATTCCTTGACCAGCTGTTCCTCATTCGACAGACCGCCGAGCATCTCCGGTTTGCCGATGAATAAAATGCTTGCCGTTGCCATCGCAAACTCCTTTCTTCGGGTAAGAATACCACACCAAAATTATTTTGTCTACCTGCCTGCGCACCCAGCCCTGCATTCAAATATCCCAACTCCCTAAAGAAATAAACCTATTGCGGTTGAGCGAGTGGACGTTCTTACGTCGGAGCGAAACAGCAGTAGGTTTATTTCTTCTTCGGTGTCTTGATCACCCCAATCACTTTTCCGTTGATCGCGAACTCATCATTCTCGTGGATATGAATCGCGGGAAAATCGTGCGTGGATTCGGACATGAGAAGAATCTGATTATTCTCCTTATCTACATAATACTTTTTGATGTTGGCCATGCCTTCGATGACGGAAAGCACGATGTCGTCGTTCGCCGCCTCGCGGTCCTCGCTGTCGATGATGACGTAATCGCCGTCGTCGATCTTTTTGCCACCAACGTACGCCATATTCATGGATGGGCCATCCACTTTGAGCGCGAACAAGCGATGCGCTGACCGCTGGCGCGGCACGAGCGAGCTCGACACGCGAAGATAGCCTTCAATGTTGGAATTGGCAAAGACCATGGCCGGCCCGGCGTTCGCCGCGCCAAGGATCGGGATGGATAAAAGTTTAGCATTTTTTAATATCCCGCTTACCGTCGCGCCCTGCTGCTTCATGGTTGTTATTGTGTGTTCCATTTTATTGATGGTGATGAATCCGTGCTTTGTGAGTTGCTGAAGGTGATGTTTTATCTTCTGCGGCGACGTCTCGCCCACAAACCCTCCGATCTCCCGCAGGGTGTAATTACCCAAGTTTTTCTTTTCCGCCAGCGCTAATAATTTTTGTTGTATGGTATGCATAGTTAAAGTTTAATCCTTTAAATTATACTGTCAAGCGTAACTGTGGACAACCTTGACAATATGCCGGGACGCCCCAAAGACGCCCAAAAAATGCTAGAATAATGGGAAATCCCGTCCCAATCCCCCATGAAATACTTCAACTATAAGGGCTTCTGGACCCGCGAGCACGTCCGATCGCTTGTGAACGCCCTCATCCTCCTCGCGCTCGCCACCGTGTTTCAATTTTATGCATCGGCTTATGTGGATCGCACCCCCGGCAATCCGGCGGTCGATCTTTTTCTCGGCATCCTCCCTGTCGTCAATCTCAACTTCCTTATTGTCGAGGGCGCGCTTGCCGCCATTGCTCTCAGCGTCATTCTCATTCTCGCAAAACCGCAATATCTTTTATTCACCCTGAAGGCCGGAGCGATCTTCATCGCCACGCGCGCGATGTTTATCGCCGTGACGCACATCGGCATCTATCCTGGACAGATCAATCCCGACGTCGGATTTTTTGACCGCATCTATACCGGCCTCGGATTGGAAGCGGGATTCTTCTTCTCCGGACACGCCGGATTGCCGCTCCTTATGGCACTCATCCTTTGGAATAAAAAATTCTGGCGATACGCGTATATCGTTCTTTCCATCGTATTCGGCATCGCCGTGCTCTTTGCCCACATCCATTACACGATGGATGTGCTCGCGGCGCCGTACATGACCTACGGCATCTTCAAGATGTCACAGTATTTCTTTGCGGAGGATTATAAAATGACGGAGGCGACGTAGTGGAGTAGGCAATTTTTTTGCGCAGCTTTATCCCCTGCCACTACCACACGCCCGGCCCGTCGCCCTGAAGATACCACTTGCCGTTGATCAGAACGATCGTAATCGTATCGCCCGACGCGGTTTTGCAAACACCACTAACCAGATAATTTTTTTATTGCGAGGTTTCATAATGCAGCCGACTCCACTACTACTACATCAAGGTCACGTAAATAATTACGAAATTCCTTTTACCTCCGTAAATAACGGCTTGTGCTGGACGAACCAGATCGTGGGCGGCGCGAACCGCCAAAACCGCCTGGCTTATGAAAAGGACGCCGGGCGGCGGCGCCAGATCCGGACGATGCCGGGCGCGAAGAGTAGGCGGAATGTGAAGCTCCCGCCGGACGAGGACCCCCAAATGCCGGGCGTGAAGCACCGCCATACGATGGCTTACTACTGCCATATGCAGGTCGATTGAACGCCGGACGGCGCGAAGATGAAGCACCGCCACTATATGCCGGCCGTGTTCCCCCTCGTCCATGATACGGCGTGAACGGCTCGCGCGGAATGTATTGCTCGGCGCGCGCCGGCGGCAACTCCGGAGTCTTGGACAACGGCAACTTCGTGCGCATGAGACGTTCGATGCCGTAGATGTCGCCGCGTTGATCCGGCGTAGCAAAGGAAATCGCATGGCCCGCGGCGCCGGCGCGTCCGGTGCGACCGATGCGATGCACGTAATCCTCGGCGTTGTTCGGAAGATCGTAATTGATGACGAGCTCGATGCCTTTTACATCAATGCCGCGCGCGGCGATGTCCGTTGCCACGAGCACGCGATACTTGCCGTTTTTGAATCCATCGAGCGCTTCGCGGCGCTGGCTGAGCGAGCGGTTGGCGTGGAGTTCGGCTGCGGTGTGGCCGAGCGCGCGCACCGACGCGGCGATCTTCTTTGCGCCATGCTTGGTGCGCGAGAAGACGAGCACCGAGCCGCGATACTCGTACAACAATTTTTCAAGCAGGCGCGACTTGTCCGGCTTTGAGATGAAATACAATTCCTGCGTGATCTTCTCGATCGTGGTGCCCGACGGCGCGATCTCGATACGCAAAGGCAGCTTCATATACGATTGCGCCAAAGAAAGAATGCTCTGCGGCATCGTGGCGGAAAAAAGCATCGTCTGCCGCTCGTGCGGAACGCCCACCATGATCCGCTTGAGCTGCGGCGCGAATCCCATGTCGAGCATACGGTCCGCCTCGTCAAGCACCAGCATGTTCGTTTTATTCAAATTCAATACTTTCTGCTGCATGTGGTCCATGATCCGGCCCGGCGTGCCGATGATGATCTGTGGCAATCGGTGGATGGCCTGTACTTGCCTATAATTCGATTCTCCGCCCACCAAGAGCGCCGTGCGGATGCCAAGAGGTCCGCCCACCTTATTTATCGTCTCCTGCACCTGCAGAGCCAGTTCCCGCGTCGGAAGGATGATAAGCCCGTGTTTCCCAGCTAACGCCGCCTGAATCAAAGGAATACCAAACGCCAGCGTCTTCCCCGTGCCGGTTTGCGCGAGCCCCATCACGTCCTTTCCCTCGATCCCTGGCGGGATCGCTTTCATCTGAATAGGCGTCGGCGTCGTGAACCCCAGCTTATCGATGATATTCAAAATATTCGGGGCGATGCCCAACCCATAAAACCCTTGACTTGAATGCGAAGATGATTCCATATGCGCTAACAGTACCACGTAAATGCCATAATAGCCATTAAATTGACGGATTATATAAATAATTCTAGAGTAAACCCTGGAGCGGTTCTTTGGAGGTGTGGTATGGCAAAGAAGATCATATTGTTCATGTTCGCTCTCCAGTTTGTCGGGATTATTGCCGCATTCTGGAGTAATTGGGTAATAGCCCTCGTCGGCATAGTCGCCATCGTCACGGTAGCCGCAGCGGATCCCTTGGGCTATAAGATGACGGCATACGTTATCACGGCCGTTGCGGGAACCTGGGGGTTCTGGATGTTCCCTTATTTACAACCAATAGGCTACGCGCTGGCCGTGATCACTGGTTCCTTCTTTGTATGGCAATGCATTGTCACCCTCACGAAGAATAAAGTTTGAGCCGCAAGATCATCTTGAAAGCAAAAGCCTTGTGCCCCGGCATGAGGCTTTTTTATTTTATGCGCCAGAATGGATTCGCACCCTTAATCCCGGGGTTGCTGCTTATCGTATGCCTTTGAGGGGAATCGCGGAGGCACGAAGGTGCCGAGCGTTAGGGCGCGGCTAGCAGGCCGCGACCCGTCCCCGAAAAGGCATGCGAGAAACAGCAACCCTCCACTCGGGTCGAAAGCGAGGGAGGGTTTGCTCTATTTATGCATGATTTCTATTTTTCTTTTTATTTATCTCGCCCCGTGGCGATGCATATATTTTATGGTGATTGGTTTGCGACCTTTGCCTACCTATCCTTTACTACACTGCGCTACAGGCTTTCTTTCACTACTGATAATCCACGATCGTCTCCACGCCGGATGCCTGGATCGTGGCCGTCGCCACGCCGTGACCGAATACGATGACATAATCTCCCGGATCGATCCCGACCGGCGTGACAAGCACCGTTGAGGTCTGGCCCAAAATATTTTCCAAGACAAAGCTGCTTGTAGAAAGCGTCACCACTTGACCACGATAGACGCCGCCTGCCGGCGCGGTCTCAAATTCATAGACGCCCGATATCACCGGGATCGGATTTCTTGATACGTAGCGATAGATCCCGCCGTGAATAGAGCCTGCGGATATGAAAACGCATGAGAGCGAAACCATCACGATCAGGAGAAGAAGAATATAAAGGAAGGGCTGATGATATACCACCGAATAGCGTCGGAGAACGATCCAAAGGATAAGGACAAGCGCGAGGGAAAGCAATAACAAGGTCCATGGCAACGATGCAAAGAACGCGCCCCAGCCGGCAGGCCCAAAGTTGGTGGCAAAAAATCCGCCGTTCTCCTGCAAGGCAAAAACGATGAAGGTGGCCACAAAAAGGATCAGTAAAAATAGCAACACGGCAGCGAGCAGCACCAGCGCCGCGCGCGCCATAAAATAGGCGCGCGAATGCATCTTCGTTTCGCCGCTCTTTATGGTATTGATGATCTCGTCGCTGTCGTTTTTCATTTTATTCTTTTATAATCTTTTTCAACATCATCCTCCCCCGCTGCAGCCGCACGCCCACCGTGGAAACAGGAATATGAAGAATGTCCGCGATCTCGCGATAGTCCATGTCCTCAAAATAATACAATACGAGCGGCTCTTTATATTTCTCGCTCAAGGTGTCGAGCGATCGTTCGAGCATGCGCTTAACCTCCGCCTTGTTGAATCCGTCATCGGCGGTCTCCTTTGCTATGAGGTGTGGAAAGAGCGTGTCAAAATCAAAAATGGAAACATTATCGCGCTCCTTCTGCCGCTTCTTGATATTGTTCACAAACTCATTGTGTGCGATGCGATAGATCCACGGTGAAAAGCGCCGCGCGGTATCAAAACTTTTAATGTTCACGTACGCCTTGATGAACACTTCCTGCACGAGATCCTTTCCATCATCCCCATGAAAGAAAAATCGCTTGGCATACCGGGTGAGCTTGGCGTCGTACCGCTCCACCAATATGCGGAACGAATCAATATCGCCCTTTTGCACCAGGGCGGCGACCTCCTCGTCGGTTCGTTCGGGTTCGGGCATTTCGGGCATGGTGTTCATTGGACGCCTGTGATTTTATTACAGCCGCCCCCGGGATTTATTTCATTATCCCATTTCCGTCGCTTCATAAAAAGTAGTACGATTGATGGATGGTAAACGGTGCCACCGAAGAGCAAAAATTGAGCTTGCGCCAAATTCGGATCGCCATCATTGTGATGTTCGCCATCTGCGCCGCACTTGCGGCATTTGTGTACTGGCAAGGATTGCCGCCGCCGGCGCACTTGTATGACGCGCTCGCAAAGTGTATCGCGCAAAGCGACGCCACGTTCTACGGCGCATCCTGGTGCCCACACTGCGCGGCGCAAAAGACCAAGTTCGGCACCGGCGGGCAATATCTTCCGTACATGGAATGTGCGCTGCCGAGCGGCAGTGCTAGCAGCGGCTCCGGCGGAAGCGAGGTGCAGGTATGTATCGGCCACAACATCACACAGTATCCGACGTGGGTCTTTGCCGATGGCTCGCGGTTGGTGGGCGTGCAAACGCCGCAGACGCTCGCCACGAAGACCGGCTGTGCACTGTGATATAATTAATTTACTTTTAACATCTCCCCATGACTCCTTTTGTCCAATTCGTCACCAACATCCTTTCGCTCGGCACGATCGCATCAGATATTGTTGTAATATTTTTATTTTCGATTATCCTTACGCCGCTCAGCGAGCATGGCTGGGGCAAAAAAGTTGACGACTTTGTCGGAAGGCGCGCGATAATGCTCTCATTCTTGGTGACACTCGCGTCCGTAGTGGGCAGCTTGTTCTATTCCGAGTTCGCGCACTTTGCGCCATGCGAGCTCTGCTGGATCCAGCGCGGGTTGCTCTACACGCAGGCAGTGATCCTCTTCCTCGCACTGTTTGCACGGAAAGAAGAGCATGTGCGCCGATTTCAAAACCTCACCCAAAAGGCATGCCTCGCGCTCTCGGCCATCGGATTCCCTATCGCCGCGTATCACATGTATCTCCAGTTCGGCGGCGACGCGCTCGTCCCCTGTTCGGCGATCGGCCCGACTTGCTCTTACGTTTATTTCATCACGTACGGCTATATCACCATCCCCACAATGTCGCTCACTGCATTCGCGCTGATCCTCTGCTTTATGCTTTTGCACCGGCCGGCGGCGGAGAAGAAATAAAAAAGCCCGTGCTGAAATATTTCCAGCACGGGGCAAAGACCCGTAAGGCGCTACAGGGTGGCGAAAGCGACGACTTCGGTGTTCTCCGGCCAAGCACCGCGTTCAATGAAGTAGAGGCAGAGCTCAGATAATTCACGCTTAGATCTCCACACTAGCGTGAGCCAGCATGGGATGGTGGGCAGAACGTCCCCAGAAAACGGCTTTTCCGAAGGGAACACAAGAGTCTTCTCTTTATGCGCGTCCCCCGGTGTGAGCTGTGAGACAAAGCGAATCGCCTGTTCAAAGGTCGGGCGAGAAAGCCCTAACGCTTCGATATCATCCAAATTTGGAACGATAACAGCCAACACTTGTTCATCACGCGGCCGGAGCGGAAAATGACGCGTGCAAATGGTTTTTGGATACGGGGTAATGATCTTCCCCGACTGCACGAGCTCGTCCGTTTGCGAACCCTGCATTGAAACAACCTTGCGATTGAACTGCAAGAATCTTGCATTCAATGCTCGTAACTTCAAGCTAAGCAGCATACCAGCCGCCTTTCCGCTACTTAACCCAAGTAGCCAAGGTATTGGAAATTACCGATAAACAATTTATCATAATAATATTTATTTGTCAATAAAATTTATCTCCACGATCTCCGACTTCGTTCCTAATCTTAGCGGCGGACCCCACGTACCAGCGCCACTGGAGGTAAAGACTTGCATGCCGCCAAGGCGCTTCAGTCCGTAGTCGAATCCTTTATAGATCTGCCAGGTAAAGAACATAAGCGGAAATATTTGGCCGTGATGCGTGTGACCGGAAAGTGTGAGCGAAACGCCGGCGGCGGCGGCAACGTCAAGATCGGTCGGCTCGTGCTTCAAAAGGATGCTCGGCCGTGCGCGATCAACGCCGATGCGCTCCAATACTTTTTTGAAATCCTCTTTTTTATGCGCCGAGCGGTAGTCAACGCCGATGACCTCGATACCGCCAATGTCTACTTTTTCGTCATCTAATATGGTGATACTAGCGGCACGGATTGTTGCCAATGCACGCGGAATGTCCGGCAGATAATATTCGTGATTGCCGGTGATGAAGTATACGCCGCCGGGCGGATGCAGCGTGCGCAGCGGCTTAATCAATTTTTCTTCATCGCACACGACGCCGTCGTAGAGATCGCCGCCAATCAGTACCACATGCGGGTTAAGCGCGTTTATCTTTGCAGCCACCCGCGCGGTAAATTTTTGCCGATAGATATTCCCCAGCTGGAGGTCGCTCACGAACACGATCTTTTTGCCTTTCCAAAAATCGGCGCGGAATCCGGGCAGCGACGCAAGAGGAATTTTTACGCTCGTAACCTTTGGACGCTGGCTATGCACCGTACCATAAAGGTGCAACAAGAACGCCACACCGAACGCGATGCCGCCGACAAGCGCCGGCGACACATACACGTCATGCGCATAAAAAATATTGAGTGTGAAATAAAATATCACCGCGCCGCCGAAGAGAAAATGCACAAGCCCAAACCAGTACGCCGAGAACTGATAATACCGATCCACCACCGCGCCTTTATAAAAATGTGCAAGCGCCGATGCCGAGACGAACGTGAGCGCGAGGATGACAAATAGGATCTTCAACCACGCACCGCCGATGCCGAACGCTGCCGCAAGCGTTGCGTATACCGCAAGATGCACGATGACGAGCAATATTTCGAAAACGATAAGACTTGCGATGACGGCAATGGGCATATGATAAATAATTATAACAAGATGGCTAGTCCAAAATCATTACGTGCTCTCCGATATCCTCCTTTGGTACGTGGATGAAAAATGCGAGGAACGACCCGGCGAAAACAACCCCCGACGCGATGAGGAATACCGTTGCATACCCCGAGACCTCGGCCTTTAGAATGATGAGTGCCGTGAATTGCTTCATCAATTGCACACCCGATCCGTTCAAAACGCTCTGGCGTGCGATCGAGAACACATTCGAGTTGACGACGTTATCGAGAATGGTGCTGAAGATGGCGACGCCGAACGCACCGGAGATGTTCCTGACGAGCGCAAGTACCGCCGACGCTTCGCCGATCTCATCTTTCGGCACCACTTGCGCGATGATGTTGGTACGCTGCGGCATACCGAAACCGAGACCGAATGCCAATATGACAAGTGGGAACATGATGGCCATCGCGGTCGAGCGCGCGTCGATGAATGAAAAGAAATAAAGCCCGATGCCCGCCACAAACGTGCTTGCGAAGATGACGTATCCCGGTTTTATTTTTCCGATTAGCTTGCCGCCGAGCGGTGCCGCCAACATCATCGCCGCCGCCATCGGGATAAAAAGATAGCCGGTTTGCGTCGCATCGTATCCCAAAAACGTCTCGGCAAAGATGGGGATCAGGAAGATGCTCCCGATCATTCCCATGAACACAATGAAGTTGTTCCCTAATGTATTTACGAACGCGGGAATCTTGAAGAATTTAAAATCTACGATCGGCTCTTCCTGCCGCACTTCGATCATATAGAACAAGGCGGCAAACACGACGGTGCCGATGTAGCACGCGATGCTCGATGCGGACGACCATCCCCACGTCTGCCCCTGGTCCAATACAAAAGTGAGGGTAAAGAGCGCGGCGGCAAGCGAGCTCGCCCCCCACCAGTCAAAGCGCGCGTGGCGCTGCTTCCCCACCGATTCGTCAATAAAGGTAAGCGCGAGGAACAACCCGATGATGCCGAGCGGAATATTGATGAAAAACACTGCACGCCAGTTGAAATTGTCGATAAGCGGACCCCCGATGAGCGGACCGAATACCGACGCCACGGCGAACGCCGCGGACCAGATACCGAGCGCCTGCGCCCGTTCTTTGAGGTCGGTGAAGGTGATGGCGATGATCGCCATCGCGGTCGGATAATCCGCAGACACGGCAAACCCCTGGATGATACGGAACACGATCATCGAAGGAAGATTCCACGCAACCGCGCACAATCCTGACGCGATGATGAAGCCGATGAATCCGATCAGGTATATTTTCTTTCGTCCGGCGGTGTCTCCGAGCTTTCCCCACACCGGGACGAACACCGCGTTCGCCAGAATGTACGCCGTGGAGATCCACGCCGCGTCCGAAACGCTGATACTAAAATCGCCGATGATCTTCGGCAACGCAAGATTGACCACCGTCTGGTCAAGGCGGCCTAAAAAAGTCCCGAAGATGACGGTACCCAACACCCACCAGCGGGCGTTGCTCGGTTTTGTCTTTATTTCTTCTTCTTGCATATATTGGATTGATAAAAATGAGAGGCTCCTTCTTTTTACACGCTCACGTTCCTACGTGGCATTTGCGTGTAAAAAGAAGGAGCCTCTCATTTTTACTGCTTATATACCCAGATCTTTGCCGACATCCCGTTCTTCAGCTGCGGATATTGCGTCGGATCAAAGCGCACGTAGACGGCGAACTGGTTCGTCGGCCGCTGGTCGGAAATGTTGAACACAACACTACTCTGCTCCGATGTCGGTGCCACCTCGTCCACAACACCCTTGAATGTTTGCCCACCGAAGGCGTCCACCGTGAATGTCGCCGAATCGCCGACCTGAATATTATCCAATCCCTTGTTCTCGTCAAGATTCCCCACGACGCGAAGCTGGGTCGGGTCGATCATCGTCGCCACCGTTCCTTGTCCGGTCATGGTATTCATATACTGGCCAATATTGTTGTTGATGGTAACGATCTCGCCGGCGGTTTGCGCTTCCACCACTTGATTGCCAACAAGCGCGATCGGTTCATTCGCTGTTACCACGTCTCCAGGATTTACATACATTGCCTGAAGCACGCCGGAATTTGCCGGCGAAAGATTAATGAGCGGCGCCTGGATCTGCGACAGATCGATATAGACCGTCTTTGACGAAACATAATAATATAATCCGGCACCGACACCACCGATGACCACAAGTATCCCAATGACCCAGACCATTAATTTCCCGCGACCACCACTTAATGGTTTTTTTTCGTTTTCAGGCATAGTGATGATTAAAAATTAGTGATGGTATCGCCGACGTTCAATCCCGACGTGATCTCCGTTGTACTCGCACCCACGAGCCCGATCTGCACGGACACTTTTTCAGCGACACTCCCTTTTTGCACCAATACAAAGTAAGCATTGTTATCGTTGATCACCAGATTGCTCGGCACCGCGATGACGTTGTCATGTTCCGCTTCAATGATGTGCACATTCCCCGTCATACCGTCCTTGATCTGTCCATTGGGATTCACAAAGTGCAAGGTCACCATATATGCGGCTGCGCCGTTTATTTGCGTTTGCGCCGCGTCCACGGTGCCGACCGTTGCGGGAAACGTCGTACTGGTGCCGAATGCGTCAAGCGTCACCTGCGCCGCATCGCCGGATTTTATATTCGCCACATCTTTTTCCGAAACATAGGTTTCAATCTTGAGCCCGCTCGCGTTGATGAGCGTCATCATCGGCACGCCCGGCGAGACCACTTGGCCAACCTGTGCGGTGAGATTCTGTACCGTTCCCCCAAACGGGGCAACAAGCGAGGAATGATCAAGCGCCACCTGCGCGCTCGTCGCTGCGGCCTGCGCCTGTGCCACCGCTGCTTGCGCTTGCGCCACCACCGCCTGCTGTGCCGCGATCGCCTGCGACGTCGATCCTGCCTGCGCGAGCGCGAGCACGTTCTGCGCCGCCGTGAGCGCGGACTGGTTTCCGGAAACCGCGCTGTTGGACGCTTCGATTTCCGCGCGCGCGGCCGCAATATTGCCCTTGTATTGCGCGAGCGTAGCAGCTGGCGTTGACACGCTTGTGTTCGCGTTGTTTACCACGAGCGCGATGGTATCAATATACGATTGTATCTGCTGAAGATTGGCCGTCGCTATTGCCGAAAGCGATGCGGGATCAAACCCGGTGCTCGTCGCGTTCAACGACGCGTACCACGCCGCAAGTGCCGCGCCGATCTGCACACGCTGGTTCTGAATGCTATTCACCGTTCCCTGCGCGTCGTTGCTCGGCACGAGAAATGCCGGATTATTTGATTGCGCATTGGAAAACATATTGTCGAGCTGATTGCGCACTGCGTCATCGGACGCGCTGTACGCGTTGCCGACGGCGATGCCGAGCGTCTGATCCGCGCTCGCGACGGCGCTCTCGTCAATCGTGATCTGCTGCGGCCGCGTGCCGCTCGCGAGCTGACTCAGCTGCGCCTGCGCGGCTGCAAGCCCGGCGTTCGCCTGAGATACCGCCGCCTGTGCCTGCTGCACCGCCGCGCTCAATTGCGCCGAATCAAGATCGGCAAGCACCGTGCCCGCTGCCACCTGGCTGCCCTCGCTTACGTTTACCTGCGCGATCTGTCCGCCTTCTTGAAACGACATTACCGCGCTATTCTCTGCCAGCACGCTTCCGGGTTCATCCACTGACTGGACGACGTTGCCTTTTGCTACGGTCACCGCGCCAAACGTCGGCGGGGTTGCCGTGCTGACATACCAATACGCCCCGCCTGCGGCGGCAAGCAAGACGATGATCGCAACCGCGATATAATTTTTTGCAAAAAATTTCTTCATGCGCGTGATAAAAATAGATTATGAGTTGTTTTTTATTATTTTTCTGATGATGGCGATAAATTGCGCGCGCTCCGAAGAGGTAAGGACGCCGAAGGTCTTTTTCATCTCTTTCACCTTTTTAGTGAGCCCCCGCTCAAGGAGCTGTTTTCCTTTTGGCGTGATCGCCACGCGCACCGAACGACGATCGTTCGGATCGAGCACCCGCGCGAGCAGCTTTGCCTTTACGAGTCCGTCGATCATGAGCGTCGCCGCAGGCGGGGTGATGTGGAATGTCTTTGCCACATCATGCATATGCGGCTTGCCCGCGTCCTTGACGTATTTGAGCGTCTCGAATTCCATCAGCGTGCATTGCCCGGCGCCGATATGCTTGTGCATCTTATCGCGCATCAGCCGCCCCATAATGAATATGTGCGACACGAGCTCCTCCATGGTGGCCTGTTTGTTCGGCATAATAACTATTAGGTTACTTAACTATTTTAGCGCGGAAGAGTACGCAAAGTCAACTGGGGATAACGGCAGACGTGTACCTGTATTAGAACTTTTTGAGAGCTAAAAAGTTCGAGCCATGGACGATTTTCAAACGATTTTTTGGGCTATTGATCATTGACATTTGTTGATTGTTGCGTATTCTATTGAATAGAGAGGAGATTGTCGCATGACACGATTTTTGATCGGATGGTTCGTGTTTGGGCTCATCTTGATGTGCATCGACCTGATTCGACCCGATAGCACCATCGCCTACGTGAGAAAACAGCGGGGCGACGGTATGGCGTTCGTTTGGGCAACAGGGATTCTTGTGGGCGGCATCGGATTATTTGTAGGGCTGGTGCTTACGCCGCCATCCCTCATCCGTTGTTTGCCCAAATTCGGTCCTCGATCGTGAGGATCACTATTCCGACCACAAGCGCAGAGAGATCTGCGCTTTTTTCTTTTTCCCCCACACCCGTTTCTCTATGCAATATCAATGCTATTTCGCGTGCGCCCGGCAGGATTTTCACGCCTAATTCCCTCCAAATCCCGCCTCCCGCACCAATCCCTCAACGAGCATATCCACATCAATGGACGCGACGCCCACCACTTTATCCGCGCCGCCGTAATAGACGTAAAGCTGATGCCGCAGGATGACGGCGCCGCACGGGAAAAC
>JBEKBG010000003.1:0-97005 GCA_050015515.1 Minisyncoccia bacterium | reverse complement strand
GGATTAAAGTAGATGACATCGTCCAGCCGTTCCTTCGGCACAAAGCCGAGCGCGTTCTCCACGAGGTCGCCATGCGGATCGATGATCGCGACGCCCTTGCCGGACTGGATATCTTCGATGATCATGTTGCCGAGCAGGGTGGATTTACCGGTACCGGTCTGCCCAACCACGTAAATATGCCGCCGGCGATCGTCATCCGTGATATACACCGGTTTCGCCACGCCGCGGAACATGGCATCGCCGATAAGGATACCGCTCGTCGGGAGATTTTCCGGCGGCGGTGCTTCCTTTGACTTGAGCCATTTTACGCGCGGGGTTTCCGTGGAAGAGATCGGCAAGTGATAGATGCTCGCGATCTCCTCGCTCGACAACAACATTTTTTCACCGTCATCGAACATGCGGTAGATGAAATCGTTCACGATATTTTTCGGGTTGCGCGGTTTGACGATCTTGAAATCGTTGCGCATCGGACTGCCGAACTGGCTGAATCCCGCCGTGAGACCGTCGAGGATGTCGTTCGCCTGGAACGGCGATCCCGCGGACGCGATGAGCCGGAGATTCACCTCAAAGAGCGGCTTGGCCACTTTAAGCTGTAACGCCTTCACCGCCTCATCGTCCACCACGCGATTGCTCTTTTCTTCCGCCTGCTCTTCTTTTGTTTTTGGATTGAACACATCCGTCACGCCGGAAACGCTGACGCCCGAAATAATATTTTTGCCCAAAACTTTTTTGATCGGCTCACCCTTTTTGAGCGCCTCGATGTAGTGATAGATCTCTTTCTTGTAGCCGCTGGTTGCCGCCCGCACGATGAGCTGGAGCGAAGCTCCCTCGCCGATCTCGTTGATCTTCGCGAACGCGCCCACGATGGACTCGAAAGAATCCACGCCAAGCTCCGCGTACGTCCGCACCGGCAGCGCATAATGTTCCTTCTGCGCGACATACGCCGCCGCCGTGGCGCCGTTCGCATTGAAAATATTGAAGTCGTCACCCACCAACTCCACGCTCGCGCCATTCCACAAACCCTGAATTTGTTTCATGGCGACCTCAGCAGACAACTTTGGGACGCCGATGTAAAAGTGTATCTCCTCGCCGATGTGCGGCACCGCAACTTCAAAGACGATCGGCCTCTTGATGGCGGTGAGGCCGTTCAACAGCTGCTCAAAGTGCGCAAGTTCCGTTTTGAAGTCGCCGCCCTCCCCGCCCTGCTTCGACTGATCCGAAGGCTGCGCCTTCGGAATCTTTATTAAAAAAAGTGATGTCTGTAATGAGTTGAATATCCGCCGCCGCGCGAGCGCACGGATGATAAAAAACGCCGCGACCACGATGATGGCACCGACCACGATCCCGAGCAATAAATAAAATGTCGGCATGGTATTTCGCTACTTCATAAGGCCGCGCTTTTGCAACTCCGGGTAGAGCCGCCCCGCGAGCGCGTCATGGAACGCGTCCTGCACGAAGTACGGCGACTTTGCGGATTCGGAAAGTGCCGCGCTGATGCCTTTATGCAACGCGATGTCGAGCAAATATTCTATTTCCAAGCGAATTTCCGGCGCGGCGTTTTGCGCATAGGCGGGCAGAGGGCTGTTTGAAAATGCCTGTGCATCAGTTGCGGGCACGGGCACGCCGTTATCCTCCGCGGCGCCGTGACCAAGCTGTGGAAACGCGCGAATGGCCTCCTTCACCGCATCCAACCCTTCCGCATTCTTTGCATCCTTCATTTCCTGCGTGCGGTGAATTTCCGCCGCAAGCGTTTTCATGTCGGCCTCCAATACATGTTCGAACGATGATGATGAATCCATTTTTGATATAATAAAAGGAATGTCCAAAACCCAGCGGAACGTCCTCCTGTTCGGCATCCTTATTATAGCAATCTTCCTCCGCTTCTACCATTTCACCAGCACGCCGCCCGGGCTCTACCCGGACGAGGCGATGGATGGCAACAACGCCGTCGAGGCCGCGGAAACGAACCACTTCCCGGTGTTCTATCCCGAAGACAACGGGCGCGAAGGGCTCTATGTGAATATCATCGCCGTCACGATGGACATCTCCCATGCTTACACCGCGCCGTGGATCGTTCGCTTGCCCGCGGCCGTCGCCGGCGTACTCACCGTGCTGGGGCTGTATCTGCTCGTCGCCGAACTTTTTGGCGATGGCCCGGGACTGCTCGCCGCTTTCTTATTGGCAACCAGCTTCTGGGGAATTATCTTCTCGCGCATCGGGTTCCGCGCGATTCTGGCACCGCTCGCCCTCGTCTTTACGCTATGGCTGCTTGTCAAAACGTTCCGCGCGGGCGCAGATAAAAAACGCGCCGCGTTGTGGTATGCGCTCGCCGCCGGCATCATCTACGGCCTCGGCTTCTACACCTACATCGCCTACCGCGTCACGCCCATATTATTCCTATTGTTCATCCCCTTCTTCTATACATTGGCTGGCTTTTGGAAACGCACCGCGCTCTTTATCATCGTCACGTTCATCGTCGCCGCGCCGCTTGGATGGTATTTCGCCACGACGCCGGGAAGTTTCTTCGGCCGCACGGCGGAGATCAGCGTCACGAGTGCCGCGAGCCCCGTGCACGATTTTGCGGTGAACGTCGCGAAGGAAGCGTTGATGTTCAATTATCACGGCGACTATAACTGGCGGCAGAATGTGAGCGGCGCGCCGGAACTGTTCTGGCCGGTCGGCATATTGTTCCTGCTCGGCATCGCACTCGTGATCTATTTCTGGGTGCGTCGCGCGCGGAAAAAATATATCACGGCGGAGAATGAAAAATTATTCCCGCTGTTCGGCACCCTCCTCGTCTTCACGTGGCTCGTCTTCGGCATCCTGCCCGCCGCCGCGTCGGATGAAGGCATCCCGCACGCGTTGCGTTCCATCCTCGCGCTCGCACCCGCACTCATCCTCGCCACACTTGGCGGCGTGTGGCTCTATCGCGCGATCAAAAAACACTGGAGCGCGGCGCTCGCAAAATCACTCATGGTCGTCTTCCTCGTGATCGTTGCCGGCTGGGGCTACTACGATTACTTTGTCGTGTGGGCACAAAACCCCAACGTCCCCGGCGCATTCAACGCAGACTATGTGACGCTCGGCCGTGAGATCAACGCCCTGCCGATAAGCACGCCGAAGTACGTCGTCGTGAATGCCGGCGGCGTACTGGCGCGCGGTATCCCGGTGCCGGCGGAGACGACGATGTTCGTCACGCACTCCTTCACCACGAGCGATGCGGCGACGGCGAACATCCATTATCTATTGCCGAACCAGACAAGCAGCATTCCGGCGGGAACACCGAGTGCGGATGTGTTTTATATAAACTAAGGCTTACGAGCGTCATTATTTCTTGGATCGCCGCTTGTCTCTTCGGCTAATCTTCTGAAAGAACCCTTACCAAGAGCGCCGTCAACGACGCGTCCGATGGTCAGATAATTCCCCGTAAAGTTCGCTTTCGCAAACTCGTTGAACACTGCTTCGCTATCTACAAATCTGCCCCCGGATTTCGCACATATTTCATCGCAAAGCTGGTATAGTCTGTTCCTTTGTGAATATCGTTCCCGAATTTCGACTTTATTATTTTCATAAAGATAAGAAAAGGTTCCCCACGCGAAATCTTCTCTCTCTGTTTCAACCTCTGAAAAAGATTCGATCTGTTGCGCATATTTTTCGGCATCGGGGATATACTTCCATTCGCGCTCAAGAATCCGCAATTTCTCTTTCGGCATCTCACGCCTACGGCAGGCATTCAGGACCCACTGTTTTATCTTTTCGTTCGCCGCCATCTCTTTTTCAAACAGCGGCTCGCTCTTCATCCTGTCAAAAAATCTATTTGCACACTCGGCCACAATTCCTTCTTCAAGGTCGGAAAAATATTCTCGCTTCTTTCCGAACTCGCCAGGCGGATTTTTTCGATCGATCATAGAAAACCCACTCCTATAAAGATCCACCTCTTTCGTCCATTTATCTATCTGGGCGGATTTATAGGATTTTAAATGAAACAGTTCGTGCGCTAAGACGCTTCCGAACCCTACCCTCGAACCTGTTCTCTCAACTCCAATATTGGCGCGCAATGGCTTATGAACTCCCCGACCTCCATACGATCCATCACTTGTCGCGTCCACCGCGCCAGGCTTTAACACCTGTATTTTCTTTAAGGGAACGGGTTTTGGATCACCGCCCCACTTTTCAACCATCTCATCTACGATGGCTTCGACCTTCTCGATCATTGCCTTCTCATCCGTGGACTTCTCCACTTCGTACCCGACAAGTTTCGGATCTGTTTCATCAAAAACCCCCTGCAACTCCTCCATCGCAAGTCTTTGCTCTTCCGGAGTGCCCCCAATCACGCGTTCAGAATGATTCCTCCCCCCCATCTGAAATTATTTCTTAAATAGCTCCGAAAACTTCAACTTGCACACCGCAAAAAGATAGATGATCTCCAAAATGCCGACGGTGTTCACGACGAGCATGATCACGAACCACCACGGCTGCCCGCGGCGGCCGGCGTGCCACAGCGCAAGCCCTTTCCAAAGCAGGCTCCAAAGAATGAGCACAACCAACCACACGCCGCCTACCGTGCCGAACCCCGCCCCCAAGCCCGAATTTAGGATATTCATGCTCTCTATTATACCATAGTTGAAGGTTACCAAGATATAAGGAAAAGCCCCTTCTCTTTTTTAACGGTCACGTTCCTACGTGGCATTTCCGTTAAAAAAGAGAAGGGGCTTTTCCTTATATCTTGATTATCTCTATTTCTGTGTACTCTTGCCGATGTCCCTTTTTCTTCCGTCCGCGGGTCTTGGGGTGATATTTGAAGACGATCGCTTTCTTGCCACGGCCATCGCCCATCACCTTCGCTTCGGTCTTTGCGCCCGCAACATACGGCGCGCCCACCTTGACCGTATCGCCGACCGACGTCAAAAGGACGGTGTCAAAAACCACCGTATCGCCCGCTTTCACGTCCAACTTCTCTACTTTAAGCTTCGCGCCGGCGGAGACGCGGTACTGCTTGCCGCCTGTTTCTATTACTGCAAAATCGTTTGCCATGATGTTAATACCTTTTTAATAGGATTTAATTGATTTTGATTATAGCCGCGAAGGCCAAAAAAAGCAAGATGGCCATGACGAGCGTCATCGCGGCGACGATTTTTCCCAAAACATTGTCCCGCGTTTCGAGGTCCAACGCGATAAAAAAGTTCATGACGACGATGGCGATGCCGAGCACGCCCATCCATAGGATATTGCCAAAGCTCCCGATGCTCGTGATCCCCTGCAGGTCGTTGAAGTGCAGGATGAACGGTCCGGATGCCGCGCCGCCAAGCGCGCCGAGCGCCCAGAAAAATCCTCCCGCCGCGAACGCGAGCGACGCAAGCGATAATAAGCTCACCAAGCGATGCTTTGATATTTTTTTGATCATGGCGTCAATGCGGTATCGCAAACTTCGTCTTCTTTCCACGGCCCCGCAGGATCGCGGCGGCATTGTCCGGGTCGACCACGTTGATATCGATCTGCGTGGAAAACTCGAACCCGGCCTCAAAAGAGGTCCGCGGGATCACTTCAATGTGCCAGTGGTGATGCCGATAATCCTTGTTATCAAGCGGCGTATCATGGATGAAAAAATTCAGATCAGGGTCGTTCACGTATTTTCTTATCCACTGCATCACCGACTGGAGCGCGTGCGCAACATCACGCACGGCGGCAGGCGATGTCTCCCGAAACGACGCCCAATGTTTTTTGGGGATGACGCTCACCTCGAACGGCCGCTTGGACGCGTATGGTGCGAGTGCGATCGCGTGCTCGTTCTCAAAGATCACGCGCGTATTCTTTTTGCTCTCCACTTTTATGATGTCGCATCGCACGCAACGCCCGAATTTTTTATAGTAATCGCTCGTGCCGCGCAGTGAGCGTACGTTATGCGGCGGAATGATCGGCAACGTCAATATCTGATAGTGCGGATGCCATACGGATGCGCCCGCCTCCGGACCGTAATTATAGAACGACGAAACGTACGCGGCGCATCGGTCTTTTGCCGCCATGCGATGCAATGCCTGAAATACCTCGAACACCTTCGCCGCTTCTGTTTTACTGAGATCAGCGAAGTGCTTGTCGTGGTCGCGGGTGACGAGCAGATTGTGCGTTCCCACCGCGGTGCGGGCATGATAGATGCCATGGCGAAACGCCATCGAACATATCGGGCCGCGCGCGATGGCGGGATACTTGTTCGGCAACACCACAATCTCCCATTTTTTTTCACTCGGCAACGCAAGGATGGGCGGCCAGTTGCCGGATTTTTTAAGATCCTCGAACGGGCAGGTTGATTTTAGCGTCGGTTTTCGCACGGGCTTTTTTTTGTCCAAAAACTTCGGCCGCGATGCACGCCCCGGTGCCAGCAACACCCAATCCCCTGAAGTTAAGTCTTGCCGTAATTCGCTCATGTTATTGTGCGGTGCTCGTGGCATTCTTGCCAGGAGCGATCCTGTTGTAATAATACCAGTCAAAGACATTCTTTGCGATTGGGACAGCATTGAGGCTTCCTTGCTTGGAATTCTCGATCAAAATCAAAAGCGCGATCTGCGGATCGGTGCATGGGAAATAGCCCACGAAGAGCGCGTTCTCCTCCTGGTTATTTTGCACCTGCGCGCTGCCGGTCTTTGCGCATGCCTGTGCCGGAAGGTTGTCCATCGTATATGCGGTGCCGCGCGGGTCGGACACCGTCGCGAGCATCCCCTGCTGCACCGCCTGGATCTGCGGCAAAAGATAGGTGAGGTTCTCGCTGACCACCGGCGTGTCACTCGCATTCAGAAATGGCTTATAGATCGTTCCACCGTTCGCGATCGCATCGATGTAGCTGAGTAACTGGACCGGCGTGACAGCGAGCGAGCCCTGCCCGATGGAAACGTTATACGTATCGCCAAGCGACCACGGCCGCGTGGAGACGGTGCTCCACCACGCGGGCGTCGGCAAAAATCCCGCCGCCTCGCTCGGCAGGTCGATACCGGTCGGCTTCCCCAATCCGAACGTCGTCCACCAGTCATATAATTTTGCCGCGCCCAAACCGTTGATCCCGTAATCAACCGGATTGTTGAGCGGCGGCGTGGTGTATTCCGGCGATCCGCCGCCCACAATATAGAAGTAGACGTCGGATGATTGCGCGAGCGCGGACGCGAGATCGATATAGCCATGCGACTCCCAGTCCGCATACCTTGTCGGTGTCGAAGAATTATATGGATCGGGCACCATCAGATAACCGGGAGAATAGAGCTCACGATCCGGCGTGATGACGTCCTCTTTCAGCGCCGCGACACTGTCGAGCGGCTTGATCGTGGAACCCGGCTGGTACTGCCCGGAGATAATGCGGTTGAATAACGGCTTCTCCGACGATATAAGATAATCCTGAATTTCTGCGCTACTGCTCGCGGGATTTTCGAACGCGTTGTTATCAAATCCCGGCAGGTTGACAAGCCCGAGCACCGCGCCGGTTTGCGGGTTGATGGCGAGTCCCACACCCACCTGCCGCCCAAGCACGGCGAGCTCCTGCGCGATGCTGTCATACATCTCCGTCTGCAACCCGCCGTCGATCGTCAGATGCACCGAACCGCCAATGGTGGAAGCTGATTGCTGTTCTTCGCCCAACACCTTTCCATGCGCGTCGGTAAATTTGATATCCACGCCCGGCGCACCCTGCAATGCCGTATCATATTCTTCTTCGATGCCCATCTTACCGACGAAGTCATCTGCGGTAAGTTTTGAATTGTTTGCGAGGTCGTTCTCACTCACGCGGCCGACATATCCCACGACGGACGAGAATATCGGACCGTTCGGATAATACCGCTCAAAATCGCCCTGAACTTTTATTGTTGATGACGCGCCAAGCGCCTGCAGGTTCACCAGCTCCGACTGATCAAGATCCTGTGCGAGTACCACGGGCGTCGAAAAATCCTGCGCCTCGCTCTGATCAAGGAGCGACCACACCGTGGACGACGGCACCCCGAGGATGCTTTGCGCTTCGGCGATCGTCGAACTCTGCGATAACGGGTCGGAGATGAAAAGGCGCGCATCGAGCACCGCGTCGAACACCGCTTTGTTCGTGACGAGAGGATCGCCTTCCGCGTCGTAGATGATGCCCCGCGGCGCGGGCGTCGCCTGCGCCTGATCTGCGTTGTCGGTCGCGCGCGCGGCGTAATACGCCCCGCCGATCCAGTTTAAATACGCCACTCGCCCGAGGATGATGAGCGCAATACACGCAATGACCGCGCCGAGGATAACGACCGGGCGGGTGCCGAGCGGCACTTCCACCATATCAAGGTCGTGGCCCCAATCATCGTTCAATGAATCCTCAAACGGGATCTCCGGCTTTTTTTTCATAACAAAAAATTGATCGAAAAATTATTTGACCTCCAGCCGATCGAGCGTAAGGAAAACCAAAATCCCAAAGATCAGCGCACCAAACAGGTCGATGAAGAATACGTTCCAGTTCGCAAGGAACGTCGCCGGTGCGATGGCAAGATAGAGCAGGATGAAACCACAGACGATCGCCACCGGCACGGCGGCCCACCCCGTCCACGCGAACACTTTGTGGAACGCGTATGCCGCGATGGGAATGATGGCAAAAAGAAAGATATCCACGCTCATGATCGGAGACCAATTGATCACGAAGATCGCAAAAAGAATGAATACGAGCAATTCCCAAATATCAAAAAAGAATGCGAACACGATGAGCGCCGCCAGGATAAAATTGATGAACACGCCTGCCGACGCGAACCAGAACTGGAGCGCGCACGCGAGGAGAAGGACGAGAATGGCAAGGATGGATCGCAATCGCCGCATATTATTTCATGATAAGGACCGTTTCGACATTATTGATATCGTACGGGAAGCTGAGTGTCACCTGCTGAAAAAGGCTGTCCGCCGAAGTGCTCGTCGCCACCACTTCCGCGATCGGCTGCGCGTACGGGATGCCCGGCGCGGCGGAATATACGACGTCGCCCGGCGCGATCGCCGCCGTACTCGCGATCGATCCGACCACGGGATCCGCGCCGCCCTGCAAAAGGCCGTCGATGCCGTTCGCGCCAATGCGCACCGGCATTTTGAGATCATTATCGAAGATCGTTTGGACCAATGCATCGTTCTCAAACACTTTTTGCACCTGGCCAATCAGCATCCCTTGAAATGTCACTGCGCTCCCGGAAGCCACGCCCTCATCGGATCCGGCGTTCACGAGCAGCTCGTTCCGGAAATTCATCGGATAGCGCGAATACACCATGGCGCGGATCGCGTTCGGCGTGGACGTCGGCAACTGCGACGCCACCACTTGCAAGGTGGCGAGCTGCGCCTGGAGCGCATCGTTCCGTGCCGCGAGCGACGGACTGTCGTTCGGCGATGTACTCGCGTTATTACTTTCAGTTGAGCCCCCCAGCGCGGGGCTCAACCACGTGCGAAGCGTCCATCCAAAAGACGGTATAAAAAAAATAAGGAACAAAAAAATGACGATGAGAGCGCCGGAGACCCAACGATTATTTGATGAACGCTCTCGCCCCATTGAATATCGGCTTCATTATAAATTGATGTAGAGCGGTTTCAGCGGATTGTCGAGCAGTTCGCGATGCGCATCGAAATCGTCCACCATTTGGCCCAACCCACGCACCACGCACGTCAGCGGATCGTCGGCCACGGTCACGCTCACGCCGGTCTCTTTCTCGAGCAACTCGTCCAAGCCGCGCAAGAGTGCGCCGCCGCCGCACAGCACGATGCCGCCGCGCAGGACGTCGCCCGCCAGTTCCGGCGGCGTTTCCTCTATCACCTCGTGCACCGAATCAATGATCTGGCGGAGTGATTTTGAGATCGCCATGCGCACATGATTGTTCTTCATGCCTATCTCGCGCGGAAGGCCGCTCGTGTAATCGCGCCCGCGGATCGGCACTTCCATGCGCTCGTCGAGCGGGATCGCGGAACCGACCGCGATCTTGGCGAACTCCGCCGTCGGCTCGCCGATCGCGAGATGAAACTCGTCGCGCACGTAGCGGATAATATCCTCATTGAACTTATCCCCCGCCACCTTGAGTGTTCGCGAGACTACCGTGCCGCCGAGCGAGATGACGGCGATGTCCGTGGTACCGCCACCGATGTCGATGATCATGCTCGCCGTCGGTGCCATGATCGGCAATCCGGCGCCGAGCGCGGCCGCCGTCGTCGATTCGACCAGATATACCTTTGAACAGCCGGCGTTCAACGCGGCATCCTCGACGGACTTGCGCTCTACCTCGGTAAGGTTGTTTGGGATCGCGATAATCGCGCGGCGGTACGACATGATCGGGCTCGCCTTCGGACGGCTGAGCAGATGGCGAAGCATCTCTTCGGTCATCTCAAAATCGGAAATGACGCCATTCACGAGCGGACGCACGACGTTGATATGCGGCGGTACACGGCCCAACATTTTTTTCGCCTCATCGCCGACCGCAAGCACGTGGTTGGTCTTCGTATTGATCGCCGCGACGGACGGCTCGTTCACCACGATTCCTTTATTTTTCAAATAAATGAGAGAGTTCGCCGTGCCAAGGTCGATACCGATGTCTTTGAATACATTGTCGAAGAGTGCCATTATTTTTTAATAAGATTTAATACTTCTTTCATGTCCACTATGCGAGGCTCTTTTTCTGTGCGTTTTTTGATCTCCACCGTGCCGTTATCCAGCTTGGGACTGACCACGATTCTCCAGGGAATCCCTATCAGATCAGCCTCGGCGAACTTCTCGCCCGCAGACATTTCCCTATCGTCATAGAGTACTTGGATGCCCGCTTTTTGTAAAGAATCGTAAACTTTTTCGCCATCGGCACCACCAAGCGCGAGCAGATGCACCGCAAACGGCGCGACCGACTCCGGCCAGATGATGCCGCGCTCGTCGTGATATTTTTCCACGATCACCCCCATGGCGCGCGAGATACCGATGCCGAAACACCCCATAATTGGATACTGCCGCTTGCCATCCTTGTCGGCATACGTCACATCAAAATCTTTCGCGAATTTTTGCCCAAGGTCAAAGACGTTTCCCACTTCCGATGCGCGCGCCTGCGCGAGTGTTCCCTTGTTGCACCGCGTACACTTTTCTCCCTCCTTCTCTTTCGCAATCTCTATATTTACGCAAAAGTCACATGCGTCGCAATATAAAATATCGTCCTCGCCCGCATCGGTGAGCACCATGAATTCATACGAAATTTTTTGCGTGAACGCGCCACCGGACGCCTCGGTCGCTTTTGCGACGAGCCCCATCCGCTCAAATACTTTGAAATACGCTTTCTTCATCTCCGCATAGAACCGCTCAAAATTCTCCTGCGTCTCGTGGAAGCTGTACATATCCTTCATAAGAAATTCCACACCGCGCATGAGACCGGACTTTGAGCGCAGTTCGTCACGAAACTTCCAGTTGATCTGATACACCGCCTTCGGCAAATCCTTGTACGTGTTTACATACTTCATAACGAGCGGCGTCACCACCTCCTCCTCGCTCTGACCAAGCGCATACTCCTTTTCCGTTCGGCTTTTTATTTTGAACAATACATCGATCTTGTCCCAGCCGCCAGTCGTTGCCCAAATACTCTTCGGATGAATGATCGGCATGGAAATTTCTTGGCCGCCGACCGCGTCCATCTCCTCGCGAACGATGTTCTCTATATTATTCAAAACCCGCAACCCAAGCGGCAGATAGCTGTACACTCCCGCCATCAATTTGGAGACAAACCCCGCCCGCGCCAGAAGCTGTGCATTTACCATCGCCTCGTCCTTTGGGGCATTCCGCTCGGTCTTCGAGAATAGCTGGGATTGGCGCATATAGGCGTATTTTAGCACTCACGGCGCAGAGAATCAAAGGATGATGCCGCCGCCAAGCATCTCGCCGTCGGGGTCATAAAACACCGCCGACTGGCCTTCGGCCACGAACTTCTGCGGCGCGGCAAATGCTAATTTATGATTTCCGTTTCCTAATTTGAAAAGCGTTGCATCGGAGAGCGGCTGACGGTAACGCACGCGAGCACGGACGGGCACTGCATTTTCCGACGCCGCTCCCGAAATAAAATTCATCTGGGTCAGCTCGACCTCATTGCGATACAGCGCCGGATCGTCACTTCCCTTCGCAAGCACAACCGTATTCGTCGCCGCATCCTTCGACGCCACGTAGAGCGGCTTGCGCCCGGCGCCGGCAACGCCGTTTTTCGGGAACGCAAAGTCGGCACCAATGTGCCGCTGGCCGATGGTATAAAATTCCGCGCCAGCATGCTCGCCGATCTTCTCGCCTGTCGTGGTCATTAAAACGCCGCGATTCTCCGGAATATATTGCTTGAGGAAATCATCGAGCGAAAACTTCCCCAAGAAGCAGATGCCCTGAGAATCTTTCTTTTCCGCCGTCGGTAATCCGGCACGGCGTGCGATCTCGCGCACTTCGGGCTTCTTATAGCTACCAAGCGGGAACAGACAGTGCGCAAGCTGTTTCTGTCCAAGCGTCCACAAAAAATATGACTGGTCTTTATTTGGGTCGGCAGCTTCAAATAATTTAAAAACGCCATCGTCAATTTCGCCGGCCGCCGCAGATTTTTCGATCTTTACATAATGCCCCGTTGCAACATAGTCCGCACCACTCGCGAGCGCCTTCTCCAAGAACAATCCAAACTTGATCTCGCGGTTGCACATCACATCCGGATTCGGCGTGATTCCCGCGCGATAGCCCTCTATCATATACTGCACCACGCGATCCTTATACTCTTGCTCGAAACCCCAAACATAGAACGGGATGCCGATATGCTCCGCCACGCGCCGCGCGTCCTCGGCGTCGGCCTCAGCACAACCGTCGATGTTATAACACTTCATAAAAACGCCCACGACTTCGTAGCCCTGTTCCTTAAGCAAATGCGCCGTGACGGAGCTGTCCACGCCGCCCGACATCCCGACGAAAACTATTTTCTTCATTTTACACCCGCTCCACGTAATCCCCCGTCTGCGTGTTCACGCGGATCATGTCGCCTTCGTTCACGAAGAGCGGCGCGGAGATCTTTGCGCCTCCTTCGATCGTCACCACCTTGCTGCCGCCCTGCGCGGTATTACCCTTGAGCGCCGGCGGCGCTTCGACCACTTTGAATTCCATCTTTACCGGGATCTCGATCGTGATCACCTTATCTTCAAACACCATCGTCTGTACACGCGTGTTCGGCTTCAAGAACCGCCCCTGATCACCGACGACGTCGACTTCCAAAGCAAACCGCGCCTTTGGATTGTTCTCTTCGTGGAACCAGTACTGTCCTTTGCTCTCATAAATAAAAATCGCATGCCTGCGCTCGATCTCCGCCTCGTTGAACGAATCGCTCGCCTGGAAGTTACGGTCCAAAAGCTTGCCCGTGATGAGGTTGCGGATGCGCGTCTGCACGACCGCCTTGCGCTGCTGCATGCGCAAAAAGTGCGTCTCAAGCACCTCGTACGGCGCGCCATCCATAATGAAGAGAACTCCCTTGGTTAAATCGGTATATGCGAGCGCCATGTCGGTAATATGATACTATGGAAAAAGATAGTTTTGCAACCCCTCCAAATAACTCCGCAAAAGATTAAAAAATCATTAAATTGGATTTGACACCTCCGGTACAAGAACTACAATTGAATTATGTCCGTGGGGCGAAAGCCCCTTATCAACATTGTAGTTGATGTCGGGCATACCAAAAATCCCCGGTTACGGGGCTTTTTGTTTTTAACGGTCATCCATGACACTATAAAAATGCTTTATCCCATTACCAACTTGGCGAACAACCACTCTTATTTCCCTACCCTCCTTTTCTTTACTAAAGGCCCAATAATGAACCATTCGGCCGTCGCGAAATTCGCTTCGATAAGAAACGATTGCGTCGGAATCCTTAAGAATATCGGGCACGGTGCGCAAGAGGTTAAATCGTTTCATTTGTTCCTTTTTTGACCTGACTTTTGCTTTTCTGATAAGATGCTTGAATCCGATGTTATTGAAAACAACGTATGCACCGTCAAGATGCGGAGATGGAACGCTCATTAATGTTTTATAGAAAATTTTTGCGCGACGACGATATGCGCGATATGACATTCAGCCATCGTGCCATATCGCGCATTAAATATATCTAAAAAAACCGGCATAAAAAAGCGCACAAATGCTGGTGATCAGCAGATGTGCGCTAAAGCGATTTTTTTTGCCTTCACGCCTATCGCGGCGGCGGCAGGATACCATGGAAGGTCATCCATGCAGCCCAAAGCGAATTCGGCAAAATGATTACGAGGAGGCAGACCGCATACGCCACCGCCAGCTTTACAAAACTTTCTTCCTGCGAATCTTTTTCTTTGCCTTTGACCGCTAGGCCAAGACAAAAAAACGTCATCGCAAAGAACAGCAGGCGGAACCCATTTGCTTCCAACGCCACAACTTTTGCCGCGTGGAAGAATTGGGGCGAATGCAACGAAAGGAACAACACTGTCCCGAATGTGAGAACACACCCAAAAAGGAATTTGGGAAAGCGCGTCCATATCTCGCCCACTCCGATCGTTTTGCCGGATGCCGCGCCGGATCGAAGCGTCCAGATGCCTGCCAGGAGGACTGCAAAGATCCCGATGAAGAGATCTATCTCCAGCTTCATCACGGAGGTGGTCATAAGGATAAACCCATTCACGTAGCCCACGCCCGTAACGGCGATGGCCTTCGCCTGGACAGCTGCCTCGGTTATCGTGCCCGCTGCTACCGCCGCGCCGTCGGTCTTTACCGACATCGCCATGAAACTTCCGGCAACCAGCGGTTCCTTGTACAAGAACTCACCGGCGACCATGGGAAGCGCCACAACCTCAAGAACGGAGAAGCAGACCACGAGCGATGAGACCATCGCGATGACCGCAGGACGAGCTTTGACCGCCGCGCCGATGGCAACTGCGGCAGCGACGCCGCAGATCGAGATCGCCGTTGCGAACACCGCGGCGTCCTCGGGACACAGGTGAAAAATCTTGCGCACGATGACGTATACCAAGATCCAATCGATCAGGTACACGACGACGACCGCAACAAATCCTCGAAGTCCAATGGTTTTTGCAAGGCCTAGTTGCGCAGCGCTATTCGCGCCAGCAACCTGCACCGCAAGAAAGGCACCCAGCAAGATGAGCCCGATCTTAACGTACAGATCCGCCTGCAAAGCCTGCAACGGTTTCCCAGTGGTCGCAGAAAAGAATTTGCGATTTCTGAAAGCGAGTCCGACCAAAAGTAGCAGGACAAGACCGGCTTCGCTCGTAAGTCCAAGAGACCATCCGATACCGAAGCCTTTCCGCTGATTGGAAGTGGCGGCGATATAGCCGAAGCTGCCGATGAACAATCCCGCCAAGCTGATCCAAAAGATCGCCGTGAACTCCGCAGCGAATCGCTTTAGGTCATACTTCAACAGCTTCGCACCCGCTAACATGACGGCCAACAAGAAAAGATATGTGCAAAACGCCGAGAGAAAACCCGGCATCCACGCATAGCCCTTTGATAACGGAGCGAGCGACTTGGCCACATTCGTCCAAACACTTACTCCGATTCCCCATCCAAGCGCATCCCGACCTGCGAGAGCGCCCGCTAACGCCACAGAGAAAAGGAAAAGCCCCATTACTAGAGCCATCCAGTCCTCCTTAACGCCTACGGCCAAACTTCTCCATCGGTTCATAGAACCTCCCTTTCGATCATGCCTTGTCCGCCAGCGTAATTATAAAGACAAGGTTCTAAGCGGATAGTATCACCTACTCTAACCAATGTAAATCAAAAGAGCCCCTCTTGTTTTTGAGCATGGAAGATTAAATGCTCAAAAACAAGAGGGGCTCTTTTGATTTAATTCTCAGTATGTTCTTCCGCCTGTGGCGACCGTTCTACGCGCGGTGCGCGGGTACTGCCTTCCGGCTCTTCGATCTTGAGATTCACGCGGGCGTTGTTCTTGACGCCGACGATCCTCAAAAGCGAACGGATGGCCTTCGCGGTTGCGCCCTGGCGACCGACGACCTGGCCCATATCCTGGGCATTCACGTGAAGCGAGAGCAACACGCCCATCTCGTCGACCTTGCGGTCGACCTTCACGTCATCCGGATGGTCCACGAGCGACTTTACCAAGTACTCGAGGAACTCCTGATCTGCTGAAGATGTATTCGTCATTGATTTTCGGTATGTACTTTTCGTTCGATGATTCGAACCGTCGACCTTTTCGTTATGTCGGAAATGCTATCAGTAAGGAATATCTGCCTGCTACGCGGCGGTTTCTGTAACCGCTTCCTCTTCCGGCGCGACAGCTTTCGCTGCCGAAACGGCAGATTTGTCTTCTATCGGAACCTTGGCAACCGCCTTCGGCATCTTGACCGCGATCTTTGCGCCAGTAAGCGTCCCCTGCTTTACCAAAAGATTGTACGCGGTGACGGTCGGCTGTGCACCCATCTTGACCCAATGCAAAACACGCTCCTTTTTGACGGTCGTCGTCTTGGTGCGCGGATCGTATGCACCCAAATCCTCCACCGGCGGCCCCGCCATCTTTGAGCGTTTCTCTGTAACCACCATCCGATAGCTCGGCTGGTGTTTCTTTCCTATGCGTTGTAATTTAATGGCCAACATGCGTTCCATTATACTAAATAGACACGAAAGGTCAAGAAGTGCCGTTGGTAGAAAAACGGCCCCTTCCATGGTGGAAGGAGCCGCAAAAACTTCGTGACATATGCCGGTTCAGTTGAGCGCGGCCAGAAACCGGACAAGCCGTGAAGGATTATCCTCAATGACGCAGATCCTAAACGTCGCGACCGCGCCGCAATCGCCGGTTGCAGAATCCCCGAGGAGGTTTATATCCGGCCCGTTCAACACGTGCCGCCAGACCTCAGGAACGATCAGGTGATAGAGCCAGGGATGATTGGGACACTCCACAAACATCACGTTCCGCCCTGGATTCCCCGCCGCATGAACCTCTACGACTACGGCACCAGGATGCTCCGACATCGCCGGTCCGTTCTTAATGACCGAGAACGTGACGCCCGGGACGCGCCCGAGCATTCTCGGAAAATCAATGACAAAGTTCATACCGCCACCTCTCGCTTTCAACCTACTACGAACTCCTGGCGGAGTCAAAACAAAAGTCCCGCACAGCGTGCGGGACTTTTCCAGCAGATGACCGAAGATGACCAGCCTATAGGTGATTCTCCGTTCGGTCCTTCAGTTTGTTCAGAAGATGATTCGCGTAATCCTTGCCGCCGAGACCGAAGGCCAGACCACCAGCGAGGGCGAGCATCGCGATGAACCCGGTAACGATCGTCTGGATGATCGCCGTCGCGATGTTCAACTGCGCGAACGCGGTCAACAATCCGAACACGGCGATCGCCCAGTACGTGACGGTACCGAGGAACGGTCCCGAGTGCAACTTTGCGCTCATCACCGACGCAGTCACGAGCTTGCGCATAAAGTGCGCGAGTACGAATGCCGCGAGCATGATGAGCACCGCCGCGATCACATTCGGCAGATAGTTCAACACCGACGTCAAAAATTCCGATAGCGCGTAGAGCTGTAGGCTATCCGCGATCGCCACCAGGAACGCGATGATGATGAACCAGTACACCAGCTTGCCGAAAAAGTACGCCGCGCGCAGCTTGAGCCCGGCGCGCTCAAAGATCGGCTTCAACCCGATCTTCTCCAGAAACACATCGAGGCGGATTCCTTCGAGGATCTTCTCCACGAGCGCTCCCAATCCCGCCGCGACGATCAGGCCGATAATCAGCACGACCAACGCGCCGATGATGTTCGGCAGATAGTTGACGACTCCCCACCAAAGGTTCTGAAGCGAACCCACCACCACATCCGTCCAACTTTGTACAACCATGATGATTATTAAATGACTGTTAATTATATAAGCTTCCTTTGCTTTTCTTCCCTCGACCTTTTAACTGTTACTTTAAGTATAGCAAAGTGGGGTGGCACAACTTGAATTTATCAGCCATTTCTTTATAATCAGTGAGCAAAGGGCCCATAGTAAAGTGGTATTACGCGGCATTCGCATTGCTGAGGCGGGAGTCCGATTCTCCCTGGGTCCACACCATCTTTTTTTGCATTTCGGCGCATTTCAACACAGCCCGTGAGAAATGGGCTTAGGCCCTACCATTATGCATGGTAATGCTGGCGTCAGAAATTGCTAGACAGGACTAGTTGCCGCTTGCGGCAACTCCATCGGGTTCTTACCAACCTATTCTTTTAATTTGGAAAGGTATTCCTCCTCACTCACTATCGCCTTCTCCCAGGCCTCAGTATCCGAAGCACTGAGAAATCGCTTTGATTCATAATTGGTGCTTAACACTTCAATGAGTTTTGGGTCATCCCTTATCGCCTCCCAAATCAATTTTAGATTCGGCTCGCTGATGGTTCTTAGAAAAGCGATGAGGTCGATCTTTTTTGTGCTTGATAGCTGAGAGTGCTCAACTAATTGAGCGAGATCATTTAAGAAAGTCGCCATATTATTGTGCAGGACTTATCGAGATGATTTGGTCATAATGGGCCGTGATATCTTTTTTGTACTGTACCGCAATCTTCTCCCCTACCTGATATTCATCGAACGTTTTTTGATCAACCGGCGCATACTGTTCGCTCCCATCGATCATGAAACCCACCCACCATACCTCTGATTGAGACATAGGCATATCCCCAGTCGTTGTTACGCCTCCGGGAACATACTCCTTGCTTGTTACTACTGTCTCGCAGTAGTGAACCTCCTCCTGCGAATGCTGAAAATCTTTATATTCCTGCTTGATTTCTTGAGTAATTTTGCCGACGTCCGGGGAAACATAGTTCCCGAGTTCATACCCTAAAATGGACCCTGAGACGGTTAGCATCATTAATGCTATCTCTCGAGCCTTCTTGCTCTTAAAACCGCCCGTTCCAGATTTCTCTTTATCCAATAGCTTCTTCGCTTGTTGCTCTCTTGATTCATCCTCCCCTGGGGGTCTTTCCATACCACTAGTTTATCAAATTAAAGCGAGCTATACCACTGATTCTAAAGTCATATCCACGTTGTCCAAAACGACAATTCGCCCTACCTCTTCAGGCGGTATCAAGGGCTTAGAATAGGCGCGGGGGGGCTATTCTGATTGGGCGACCTCTCCGGCGAGTATCAGATATCTTTTGAGATTCCAAAGAGCTTCTTCAAGCTCCTCCTCGCTCAGATTTGGATACTGCGCCTCAAGATGTTCCCGAAGTTTTTCGTCCGGGTTTTTTTCGATTATCATCGTGTTCCATGGTCCGACAAGTCCGCCGATATGGTCCACAATAATAAAAAGAGAGGACGATTCGTCCTCCCCTCAGTCAGCTTTGACACTCCGGCGCGTACCAATAATACCAGAGAGTTACTTCTGCCCGCGGCGCAAGATGAGAATTGGCGCCGGTATAGATCTGATACAGAGCATCACGTCTGTTCACCGTAGAAGCGAACAGGCCGACGGCGAATCCTTCCTTGAATAGTTCGCGGTTGATGGTCTCCTGAATGTCTTCTTCTTTTATTTCCCGGGCCTCCTTGTTAAGAAGAAGACGATACCGAAAGAGTTCTATTCCGAATTTCCTCTCGACATTCTTTCGCAGTTCATCCATGTCGCACCTCTTTATACGAGGCCTCGTAAAAGAATCAACCTCTTGTGGACTCATATTCCCTCACTTCCTCCGCACACTTCGATGAATCTTGCTCTTTTATATATCTTTAGCTCTTTGCTGTCAATCCCTTCCCTTCCGGCTCCAGTTTGAGCGACACCACCTTGGAGCTCCCGTCCTCCGCAAGCGTGACGCCGTAGAGGATGTCGGCGGCCTCCATCGTGGCGCGGTTGTGCGTGACGACGATGAACTGCGTGTGCTTGGAGAAATCCTTAAGCATCGTACCGAAGCGGCGTGTGTTGCGCTCGTCGAGTGGCGCATCGATCTCGTCGAGCACGAGGAACGGCGGCGGGCTGACGGACACCATCGCAAAGAGCGCGGCAATGCCGACGAGCGACCGCTCGCCGCCGGAAAGCATATCGAGCGACGTCGTCTTTTTGCGCGGCAATTTTATCTCGATGTCCACGCCGCCGTTCTTTTCCTGATAGAGCTCGTCCTCAGTTTGTTCGATCATTTCCTTTACGTCGCCGCCTTCTTCTCCATCTTCTTCCTCATCCGCCGCGCGCTCCCCTTTCGGCTTCAATACTTTCAGCTTTGCCGATCCCCCATCGAACATAAGCGCAAAGAATTTTGCGAACTCTTCATTGATCTTTGAAAGCGACTTGTCGAACTCCGTCTTGATCTTCTCGTTCAGCTCGCGCATGAGCGCGGTGAGGTCCGCGACGGCCTTATTGAGATCCTCCGATTCTTTTACCAAGAACGCA
Organism: Minisyncoccia bacterium; assembly: GCA_050015515.1. Taxonomy (GTDB): domain Bacteria; phylum Patescibacteriota; class Minisyncoccia; order UBA6257; family 2-01-FULL-56-20; genus JAKAGE01. The sequence goes on along the minus strand of JBEKBG010000003.1, from coordinate 76,644 downwards.
TGGCGCGTGGCCGTATCCTCGGCTTCTTTCATGAGCGCGTGATCCACCTCGCCGATGCTCGCGAGGTCGCCACGCAGGCGGAAGATGCGATGCTCTATGTCCGCGCCCGTTGCGGCAACCGTCTCTGCGATCGATACGTCGCGGAATTCTTCCGCGCGACGGCCAGCCTGGTCCACCTGGCGCAACACCTCGTCGCGGCGAAGATCGAGCCGCTCCTTCTCAAGCAACAGCTCGCGATTGACCTTCTCCCACGCATCAAGCTTGCCCTGCGCGGCCTGCACATCGGCAACTGCTCCCTTGAATGTTTTATAAAAATCTTCCTGGCCGGACTCCAGCGCTTTTTCCTGCGCGCGAAGCGATGTGATATTTTTTTCAAGATCGGACAGGTCTTTCGCCGCCTCCTCGAATTCCCGGCGCAGCGAATCCGGCACATGTGCCGTTACGGCGGCCGCTTTGGCAGAGCGCGGCTCGTCCCTTTCTTCAAGCGCAAACGTTATCTCCTCGAGCACCGTCTCGATGGCGGCCTGCACCGCGAGCGGCTCCTCATTCAATACCGACTCCAGCTCCGCTTTTATTTTTTCCAAAACATCGATAAGATTTTCCGCCGAGCGATCGCTCGCGCCACCGTGCGCGCCTGCGGCGACTGAATGCTTCGCCATCTCGATCTGTGCTTCGATGCGACCGACATCCTTTTGTAGCCGGCTCCGGGCGTCCATGAGCGCGGTGACTTCCTCTTTGATCTTTGCCAGGCGCTTACGCTCCTCTGGCTGGCTTTCTTCGATTGCCGCCTGGCGCGTCTCCGCCGCGTGCTTTTCTTTCTCCAAAACATTGCACACTACGGCATGCGCGGCGATGCGCCCGTTCACCTGCTCGCCCTTAGCGCGTAGCTCGTGCAATTGCGAACCAAAAAACTGATCCTCAAGCGAACGCAACTCTTCCTCCAACGCGCCACGGCGTTCCCAGCGGCCCGTCTGGCGCTTGAGCGAACGCAAATGCGGCTCGATCTCGAGGGTCAGCGCCGTCACTTTGTCAAGATTTATTTTACTGTTTTTTAATCTTCGCTCGGCGTCCGCTTTTTTGATCTGGAACTCGCGCAAACCGAGCATTTCCTCGATCATCCCGCGGCGCTCGAGCGGCGACGAGCGGATAAAAAGATCGCTGTCCCCTTGCCCGATGACGATGAGCCCACGTGAACCAAGCCGCGCTTTTGCAAAAAAATCAATAAGGTCGCGCAACAATATTTCCGACTTGTTCAAATAATATTTGCTCTGCCCGTCACGCGTGATCTGCCGCGACACCACCACCTCCTCAAAATCCACCGGAAAGAACTTGTTCTTGTTCTCAAAATAGAGGCTCGCCTGCGCCATGCCCACGCGCGCGCGCTTTTGCGTGCCGGCGAAGATGAGGTCCTCCACGCGCGCGCCGCGAAGGTTCTTTGCGTCGCGCTCGCCCAACAGCCATCGCACGGCATCCACGATATTCGACTTGCCGGAGCCGTTCGGCCCGACGACCGCCACGATCCCCGCCGGAAATTCCAACACCGTCTTTCCCGCGAAAGATTTGAAGCCGTTCAGTTCGAGCCGTTTGAGAAAATGGGATTCTGACATGATAAAATTCTGGCGAGACGCCTATTTATTCTTCTTGAGCGCGTTCTTTGCCGCCTCAAGCTCGGCTTCCTGCTTGGACAGGCCCAACCCTTTTGCCATCAACTTGACGCCATAATAGACGCCCATCGTAAAAATGCGCTTGTGCGCCGGACCGGTCTCCTCGATCATTTTGTATGTCGGCGTCAGCTTCAACTTTTCCTGCACCACCTCCTGCAGTTCGCTCTTTGCGTCTTTGTATGTTTTATTCTTCAACACCTCGTCAAGATTGCTCATCACGAACTCGTGCACGAACGGACGCATTTTTTCGAACCCCTGGTCGAGATATATCGCACCGATCAGCGCCTCCATCGCATTCGCCAAAATGACCTCGCGCGCCCTGCCGATATCTTTTTTTTCGCCACGCGACATCAAGATAAATTTTTGCATGCCGATCCGTTCGGCCACCTTTGCCAAGATCTGATAGTTCACGAGTGCCGCGCGGAACACCGTCAACTGCCCTTCCGGCTCTCTCGGAAATTTTGCGAACAGCTCCTCGGAGACGAGCAGCTCAAGCACCGCGTCGCCAAGATATTCCAACCGCTCATTGTGCGGCAAAGGCCAACGCGGATATTCGTTGAGATATGACCGGTGCGTGAGCGCCTCCGTCAAAAGATCCTTATTTGAAAACGTGATCCCGATATTTTTTTCTAATTCGTCTGATGATGAAGCCATTATGATGCAGCAGGTACTTTCTCCCGGTAGACCGTCCCTAACACGCCATTGATGAACCGCGCGGCATTCGGGCCGCCGTAGTTCTTTGCGAGTTCGATCGCCTCGTTGATCGCCACCTTCGGCGGCACCTCGTTCGGATCGGCGTAGAGCAATTCGTACAAACCAATACGCAAAATATTGCGGTCGATCACCGCGATCTTTTCGAGCGGCCATTCCGGCGCGGAGCGGCGAATGACAGTGTCGATATCGTGCAAATGCACCGCGACACCCTGCAATATCTTCCAGCCAAATTCGGGTTCGTCCACACCCGGCGCAAACTCGGCCATATCCCGTTCAAGGATCTCGGTAATGTCCTTTTTTTGGTTATAAAAATCCCACTCGTAGAGTGACTGCAGGACGACGGTTCGGATTAAGTGCCGTGTGGCCATTATTAGGAAAGAACAATTTCTGCAAAGAGCGACTGACTCATGCTATTACGATGCTACATTTTTCCACACTGCGCGCACGTCCGATGCGCCCGACGCGGAGCTCCGCAATTCTTGCAAACCATCAGCTTCTGCTTCTTCATGGCAAGATGCGAACGCCGATTGCCCGTTTTGCTCCTCGTATGATGCTTGGTTGGTACGCCACCCATGATATTAATAAAAAGTTAATTTATTTGTTTATTTTAGGGCGCTTACCCAAAAAAGTCAACCGGTGGACGTCGCACGGACCATGCTTTTTGATCGCGCGAAGGTGCGCTGCCGTGCCATATCCCTTATGGACGTCGAAGCCATATTGCGGATATCTTTTTGCCAACCGCCGCATATACGCGTCGCGAGACACTTTTGCGATGATTGACGCCGCGGCGACCGCCGGGATTCTCTCATCGGCTTTTATAACGGTTTTTGCATTGATCTTTGCCGCGCCACAGGCCGCAGAAGGCTTTTGCTGGCGAGTTTTGCTGCCAAGATATAGTCCACCGTCAAGAAAAACCGGCGTCTGCGGCGGAAATTTATATTTTTTTAATAACCGCAAAAGCGCGCTTAATGCGGCGCGGTTCGCCGCGACGGAAATATTTGACCGTTCTATCCCTCGCGGATAGACACGCGCGATCGCGAACCGCGCTTGCGGATGCCGCCGAAGCTCCCCCGCCCAAAATTCCCGCCGTGGCACGCTCAGCTTTTTAGAATCTTTTAATTTACGGAACGGGGTATTCTTGACGCGGCCGCGCACATCGGTCGCAAGCATGACGGCGGCGACCGTCACCGGCCCTGCGAGCGCCCCACGACCCACTTCATCGATACCGACAACCCATTGTGTCCCTTCGCGCCACGCCGCCATTAAAATCCCAGGCCGTTAAGATCGTTCGTTTGCGACTGTGAAAAACTCTGCAAGAGGTTCTGCGCCCACATATCCATGATCCAGAAGGCTATAATACTCGAAACGACGAGCAGGATAAGCGCGATGAGGCCAATCTGTTTTGCGTTCCTGTCCGGCGCGCGAAGATACTTGATTCCTTGCCACTTGGTGATTGCAAGATACAAGATCCACGGAAGGAGGATGCTGAACGCATAGAGCAGAAGCTGGTCGACGACGCCCGTGCCGAGCGGCGCCTCGGTGAGCTTCGCACCGCAGTTCGGACAAAAATAATATTCCGGTTTTACGGGAAAGTGGCAACGCGGGCAGATCGGCGCGGGCGGCGTCAGCGGCGATGGCGGCGAAGGGGGCAATGTCGTTTCATCCATAGTATGTTCATTCTACCACGATGGATTATAATGGCGGTATGGAGTTCAACTTCCCTCCCGATGGCACGATGAGCGACCTGCAAAGGTTTGTGGAAGGGGTCTATGCCGTACCGGATGACCGGATCTATTCGTTATGGGATCTTCTTGTTCAGGAAGAGCGCTTTGCCATGCGCGCGCTCAAAGGTATCCGGCAGGATGATATGCAAAAACTTGAACACAATCTCCTTATCTCTTTTTCATGGCTGATGTCCATCGCCAACCGACTGCACGTCGATATAAACGAGGAAACGTGGCGACGCTTTCCGCGACTCTGCTCATATTGCGGAAAACAGCCGTGCTCCTGCAAAACGATCAAGCCATCGGCGCGGCTTACGATAATCGCCGATGAAAGCGTCCGGCCGAGAACATTGGCTGATATGCAATCAATGTTTGAAACGATCTATCCGGCCGACAAGCGGACCATCGCTGACGCAGGCGTCCATTTAGCGGAAGAGATCGGGGAAGTGAGCGAGGCAATCCATAATTATCTCGGCGAGCACCGGGTGGAGCAGTTTGACGAAGTGAAGTTGGAGTTTGCCGACCTCGTCTCCTGCATATTCGGCGTCGCGAACTCTGCGCATATCAATATTGCAAAAGAGCTCAGCAATATGTATCGGGATAATTGCCATGTCTGCCATCACGCTCCATGCACATGCACATTCTCCGATGTAGTGCGATTGCGGACGTGACGACCAAGATAGTCCCTCAGGACAGCTTTCTCACCTCTGCCACCTGTACATGCCGGAGTTCGCGGTGCGCGGACGACGGCTTATTTTCGAAAAACGTCTGCAATATCTGCAACGCATCGCCGTGGGAAACGAGCAAAATATTTTTACCGACGTAGCGATCTTCTAAATCGTAGATGAGGCCGGAAACCCGCACTCCCGTTTGCTTCATATTCATATAACCTCCAATTTCTTGAACCAATATTCCCACGCCGGCTCCAACGTCAATTTTTTTATCTCTTCTTTTGAATACCATCCCGCCGATCTTGTCTCTCGCATGCTCCGCGCGAGATCCCCGGAAACGGGGCAATGGAAAAGATACCAGTAGTGCGAGGTCGCTCCCTTACTGCACCAGTTCCAGTCAAGCTCTTCTTCAAAAAGCAGCTTTGGGTCGCGCACCTCAAAACCGACCTCCTCTTTGACCTCGCGCACGACGGCGTGGCGCTCATCCTCGCCTTCGTCCACATGCCCCGCAACCCCGGCAAACCCGAGCGGCGGCACAGCGCGTTCGATCAAAAGATATTTCCCATCCTGCTCAATGAGGGCGCCCACCGAAAAATGCATCTGCTTCCCATCTTTTATTCTTCCCTCTTTCGGTTGCGCCATGGATGGATCAAAAACGGATTTTGCTTATATCGCCATTCAAGAATATCGGCTGAAGACCGTAGATCTCTTCTTTGAAACCGAGATCGGGAGAGATGGGATTCAGGATGTAGACCGGTTTGCCGCGATCGAAGCCGATAGCCGCTTCGATGAGCGTGTTCCCGCCGATGTAACCGGGAACGCCCTTCTTCTCATAATTGAGCACGAGCACGGCGTCACCGCTTTTTACTTTCCGCAGATGATTTTTGATAAGCCACGTCTTGCGGGCATACTGCTTTGGATCGTCGAACCACGTCTTATACGTGCTCACGCGATAGTCGCCGCTCTTCTTCATTTTCATCGCCGTGTACGGCAGCTTCACGGCATAGCCCATCGCGGTAAGCTGTTTCTCGACTTCCAACGCCTGTTTAAAAAACGCAGCGCTCGAGCAGATGGTGATTATCTTTTTCTTTTTCATATTAAGCGATGGCGGCAAGATCCCCGTTCAGGCAAATCGGATCCATGGCCTCGATCTCATCCATATACGGAAGCTGGCTCGGCATGTCGTACAGGAAGAATATCTTTTTATTGTTCACATATGCCTGCCCCATTTCGATCAAAACATTTCCGCCAATATAATTTTTTATTCCATTTTTTTCCGCATTGACGAAAAGCACCGCGTCGCTTTCCAAAATTCCCCGGTAATGCTGCTCAAGATATTTATTTTCCCGCTTAATGGCCGCGTGTTCCCCATTATGCCATCGCTCTATAATATCCTTCTTCTCTCCGCGCACAAAAGCTTCGTAATCCGGATGGATCCAAGCATTGTATCCAAGTTCCTTAAGTTTATTCGTCGTCCTCACCATCTCTTCCTTGAATGAGCTGCTGCCGAGTACGTAGATTCTCATAAAAAATATTGTCGCACCAATCCAATGGAAATACAAATAAAGACGGTATGTGATAAAATAAAGAAAAATGATTGAGGTTGAAATCAGAGGGTCGCTCGACAAGCAGGCATATGAACACCTGCGCCGCTTCCTTGCCAAGCGCGGAAAGTTCATGGGACACACGGACCGAGAGGCATTTTTTCTTTACGGCCATCCGGGATATGCCCATGATCCGCTTGAGCGGACGGTTGATATTCGTTTACGAAACACCAATGGCACCTGCGAGATTATGGTAAAAAAGAAGGTCTCTAAGAATAATGAAGCGCGGGAGGAGATCTCCCTTGCATTAAAAGATAATAATCTGGAAACAGCGAAAAAAGTCGTGAAGGCGGTCGGGATTGATAAAGCGTTGCAGATAAAGCGTTCAAGCGATGTATATACCTATCAGGGTGTGGAATGGTCTTTAGTACGCGCACCGAAAAATTATTTCTTTTACGAAGCGGAACGTCCAGCAAAAACAAAAAAGGATGCCAAAAAGGTTCGCGATGGGTTATTGGAGGAAGCTTTTCGCTTAGGACTTAAGGTTTTTAATTCTGAAGAGGATAAAAAATTCATCTATCTACTTTTTCAGAAAGCAGATAAAGAGATCCTACTTTGATCCCAATCTTTGGTGCCCCCACCAGGATTTGAACCTGGGACCATCTCCTTAAAAGGGAGCTGCTCTACCGGACTGAGCTATAGGGGCAATTCCTGCTAATGATAGTGAAAACGGTCCGATATTTCAACCGTGCCAGGGCGGGATAAAAAATCCGCCAATCACTTCTGGCGGATAAGTTCGGTTTCTAATTCTTCCAAATCGCGCTTTGTCCCCTCGGTCTTCGGAATGACGGGGATGTCCATCTCTTTTGCGAGAAGAACCTCCTTCCTCATGCCACTTGAGATACGCTCGCCGAAAAGCCAAAGTTCATCAATATAATGGCGACGGAAACATTCGTGGTTCGCCTCCATCCCAAGTTCGCGATCTTCAGCAACTTCATCGTTCAAATACTGAAGCGACACGAGGTAGGGAGCAACGGGGATGATTCCCTTGGTATGCAGCTCCGCGCATATCTTAAGAACCTTCTTGACGTTGGCCTGTATGTCGCCGCCGATAGGATGTCCGATAAAGATGGTCTTCTGAGGCATAGATTTCTCCTTCGTAACTCTTAATTGATTAACTATACCGCCCCGCACGTATTCTATGCCTTCTTCCTGAACACCGTCAACCCGTTGCGCTTTGTATATCCGCATTTTGCGGCAAAAGCGAAATTCTTCCGCTCGGTCTCAAAATAGATGGATGTGCCCCGCGCGGCGGCCGCGATCTTTTTCATCATCGCCCGGCCCAAACCCTGGCGCTGATATTCCGGCGCGATGATAAGATCGAGGATCTTTGTATCGATCGCAAAGTCACTCAACGCACGCCCGATGCCAACGAGCTCACCCGCGCTATTCCGCGCGGAGACGACGATGTCGCAATGCGCGAGCGAGCGCCGCATCCGCGCGGTGGAATATTCTTTCGCGGTCCCCCAACCGAGCTCGATGTACAGCGCCGCCGCCTCGGCGGCCTTTACGAAATTTTTATCGGCGGAAATGACAATGCCACGCTCCATAAAAATGCTACTGCTCTTTCTCTAATTTTTCAAGAAGTTCTTTTGCCGTCGCCCCCGGCTTTTTCGGCGCTTTGATAATAAAATTCACCAAAAGATCGCCGCGCGCGCGCGAACCGATATGCGGCATACCTTGGCCAGTGATCCTTAAATGTTCCTTAAGATTGAACCCGGCGGGGATCTCCACCGTGATCGTGCCGCCGGAAACCACCGGCACCGCGATCGCTTTGCCAAGGAGCACGTCAACGAGCTTGAGCTCTTTCGTGACGACGAGATCGGCGCCGTGCCGCGTGAACACCGCACTCGGCCGCACGCGCACGCGCACGTAGAGATCGCCCGCGGTCGTGCCACGCTCACCCGCCTCGCCCATCCCCTTCACTTTGATAAGTTGGTTGTCATCAATGCCCGCCACGATGTCGATCTTGATCTCGCGATCCGCCATCATGCGCCCCGCGCCGCGGCACACGCCACACGGCTTCTTTGGCACTTCGCCCGTGCCATGACATTTTGCGCACGCCTTGACCTGCGAAAAATTGCCGAACATCGTCCGGCGCTGTTCGCGCACCTGACCCTGCCCGTCGCACGTGGAACATTTTTCAAAACCGCTGCCCGGCTCCGCGCCTTTTCCACTGCACTTCACGCATTGGACGAACGTCTTCAACCGCACCGTTTTTACCGTTCCGGAAAAAGCTTCTTCCAACGTGATCTGTTCATGCATCTCCAGATCGGATCCCGATTCATACGTCTTGCGCCGCGACGCGCCACCCATCCCTCCGCCAAAGAATGTTTCAAAAATGTCGCCGAGGTCGCCGAATTGCGACGGATCAAAACCGCCGAAGCCGCCGCCCGGAAATCCACCACTCCATTGCGCGCCGCCCGCGCCCGGCGCGCCGCCACCGCCAAACCCACCCATCGGATCCGCCGTGCCAAAACGATCGTACTGCGCGCGCTTGCTCTTGTCCGACAATATCTGATACGCCTCGTTGATCTCCTTGAACTTCGCTTCGTTGCCGCCGGCCTTATCGGGATGATGCTGGTGCGCAAGCTTGCGATACGCCTTTTTGACCTCCTCTTCCGAGGCGGTTTTTTGCACTCCTAAAATTGAATAATAATCTTTCATAAAAATTTAATACATTATTGCGTGCCTATTAATATCCGATGACCTCCCGCGAGTGTGGCTCCTCGGAGATCTTCATGAATCCCGATGCGAGCAACAATTCGTAAAAAACGAGGCATATGAACTGCGCGAACCATACGAAGAGAATGCCGAGCGTGCGCAGGCCGATGAAGAGCACTGTCACCCAGCCGATATCGAACCATCCCGACGACTGGCTCTGCCATGCGTTCAGCACGCCGTTCAGCACATTATAGAACGCGTCGCTCGCGGGTGACGACGTGGCAACCGTGCCGGAGGCGTTTTGCAAAAAGTTCTGCGTGAACTGGGTGGTCGCCTGCTGGAGTGCGATATTCTGCTGGGCGGCATTCAGGCTTTGGAAGCTGGGATTGTTCGCAAGCTCCATCTTGGAAACACTTTGCGCGAAATCGCCGAACGAGCCGTTGAGTGACAGCTCCGGATAGAAACTGTTTACGAGACCCGAGGTCCAGTCAAAGAACGTCCGGAAGCTCTGAGCCGAAACGACAAGCGCATTGCCGGCGATCTGTGGAACGTACGCGAGGATCATGAAAAGTAAGACCCCGGTCGTGAATTTTCCCAACATATCCCCGCTCGCGCCGAAGAATGGGATCTCGATCCCGTTCCGCACAAGCGTGCGGGCGCTCATATGTCCCCACACGAGCATCACCACCATAATGGCGGCGATGATACCAAGCACCGTCACATTGTCCCGCCAAAAAAATCCGAGCATCGCTGCCGTTTCAAGAAAAATAACGAGCATACTCCGCCATCCGTTCTTGGACAAAAATACCTCCATGACGGATACCACCCCAAAGAACGTGAGCGCCGCAAATAAGAACCACACCGACCATCCCTGCGTGAGATAGCGATAGTAGCAATAACCAAACAGTGCGGCGGAAAACACCGCCACCACATCAAGACAAAGCGACCGCCACCTGCCCGATGGGCGCTGAGTGGTGCTGATCTTAGACGGATTGATCAGGTTTTGGTTCTGCAGGTCCATCGGGCTGCTGCCCGTCATGATCTCCCTGAGGTTCATTGGGTTTATTATACGCCGCTTGCCCGATCTTTTGTATCTCCGTCGAAAGTGCCTCGGTCGCAGCTTTAATGGCCGCAACATCCTCGGCATCTTTCACGCTCTTCAGTGCCGTCAATTTTTCTTCCACGCCGGCCTTCACCTCCGCCGGCAATGTATCACCCGCATCCTTTATCGATTTTTCGGCAAGATAGATGAGCGACTCCGCTTGATTGCGCATCTCGATGAGCACCTTTTTCTTTTCATCTTCCACCGCATGTTCTGCCGCTTCTTTCTTTAACTTCTCGATCTCTTCTTTTGAAAGGTTGCTCGACGCTTCCACTTTGACCGATTGCACTTTGCCACTCGCTTTATCCTTAGCCGAGACGTTCAAAATGCCGTTTGCGTCGATGTCGAAGGTGACCTCCACCTGCGGGACTCCGCGCGGTGACGGCGGAATGCCGTCAAGGATGAACTTCGCGAGCGTCTTGTTGTCGCCGGCCATCGGGCGCTCGCCCTGGAGCACGTGTACTTCCACAGATGTCTGATTGTCCGCCGCCGTCGAAAAAATCTGCGACTTCGCGGTCGGCACCGTCGTGTTCTTTGGGATCATCGGCGTCGCCACGCCACCATACGTTTCGATGCTGAGCGAGAGCGGCGTCACATCAAGCAATAAAATATCTTTTACCTCGCCTTCCGTCTTGCGACCTTCCGCTTTCGCCGCCAAAATTTCAGCCTGGATGCCCGCGCCGAGCGCCACCACCTCATCCGGATTAATTCCCTGATGCGGTTCCTTGCCGAAAAGATTCTTGACCGCTTCCTGCATTGCCGGCATGCGCGTCTGCCCGCCGACAAGGATCACTTCCGCGATCTCACTTAGCTGGTATCCGGCGCCTTTCGGCGCGGGCGACGTCACCGTCTCTTTCGTCAGCTGAATCGAACGATCGATATATTCCTGCACGAGCGACTCGAGCTTCGCGCGCGTCAACTTGATCTGAAAGTGCTTCGGCCCGTTCGCGTCGGACGAGATGTATGGAATGTTGATCTCCGTCTCCACCGCGGTCGAAAGCTCGTGCTTGGCGCGCTCGGCGGCTTCCTTCAACCGCTGGACCGCGAGCGGATCCTTCGAGATATCGATGCCTTCCTGTTTCTTGTATTCGGCAACCAGATATTCCTGGATCTTCTTATCAAAGTCGTCGCCACCAAGATGCGTATCGCCGCCCGTCGCGCGAACCTCCACCGTCTGCTCTTTTGTGTCGGCATCGTAGCCCATTTCCAAAACGGACACATCGAATGTTCCGCCGCCGAAATCGTAGACGACGATCTTCTGGTTCTTTTCTTTATTGACGCCATACGCGAACGCGGCCGCGGTCGGCTCGTTCAGAATGCGGTCAACTTTCAAGCCTGCGATCTCGCCGGCGTTTTTCGTCGCCTGTCTTTGCGAATCATCAAAGTACGCGGGCACCGTGATGACCGCCTCGTCGATCTTCTCGCCGAGCTTCGCCTCGGCATCGGCTTTCAGTTTGCTCAAGATGAACGCGGAGATCTCCTCCGGCGAATACCACTTATCGCCCATCTTCACCTCAACGCCGCCGGTCGCGCCAGCGCGGATCTCATACGGAAGCCACGTCTTGTCGCGCTGGACCTCCGGATCCGTGAATTTGCGCCCGATCAGACGCTTCACCGAGAATATCGTGTTCGTCGGATTCGTCACCGACTGCCGCTTGGCGAGCAGGCCCACGAGCCGCTCCCCGCTCTTTGAAAGCGCAACGATGGACGGCGTCGTGCGATTGCCCTCGGCATTCTCCAAAATCTGCAACTCGCCGTTCTTCATGACGGAGACGGCCGAGTTCGTTGTCCCCAAATCGATTCCTATGATCTTTGGCATGTTATTTATTTTATAGATTTATTATTTAATGACTTTTTTATCTCTCCTTCCACACTCCCACACCACGGACAGAACCAATTTCTTTTAGCTCGCGGCGTATCACCGATAGCCCACCACTTCTTACACTTCCCGCACTGAAAATGATGCAATTCCTCTACCGTCTGTTTATGTCTCATGTTCCTTTGCTTATTATTACCCGTGCTGGGCGCAAGACCTTTTCGTGCAGACGATACCCTTGTTCGATCACCTCCACAACCATGCCGTGCGATTTATCCGACGCGACTTCCGCAAGCGCTTCCGCGATCGCGGGATCGAATTCGTCGCCTTCCTTGATGTCGATCTTCTCCAACCCCCGCTTCTTTAAAATATCCTCTATCTGCGTCCGGATAAAATAAATGCCTTTTTCCACCGGGCCGGCCTTTTCGATCGTGCGCAGCGCAAGGTCGAAATTATCCATCACGGAGATAAGGTCTTTTATCAAATCCTCACTGCCGTACCGCGCGACCTCTTCCAAATGCCCCATTTCTTCTTTTTTATAATTGATGAAGTCCGCCTTCGCGCGCTGCCACCCGGCAAAATACTCGTCACGCTGGGTCGTCATCTCTTCTATCTGATCCTTGAGGTCGGCGACCGTCGGTTCAGGTAATTTGTTTTCCTCGTCTGCCATTGGTTTATGAAAGTTGATTAAAGATTTTTGAATGTTCGTATGACCTTTTTGTAATCCATCCGTTTGGGGCCGATGGCAAAGATGGAGATGGTCGCACCGCCGATCTGATAGTTCCCACCCACGACAGAAAGATTATCGCTCGTCGTCAGCGGACTTTTCTTGCCGATGAAGATCTGCGGGCCGATGCCCATATGCTCTGCCGCGCGCGGCGCTCGCTCGTCCACTTCCTCGAAATCGCGGATGACCGAACGGATGCCGCTCTGGTCCTGCCAGTCAAGATGATCGATGAGATGCTGGAGCCCCGCTTTGTAGACCGACTCGCGCGCGAGGTCGGCGGCGACGGAGAGCAACCCGAGCTGCGCCGAGAGCTCGTTCAAAAGATCCGGCCACGCCTGCTCTTTAAGGAGTAGATGAAGATCATTTTGTTTCGCGGCGCCGACGGAGCGTTCGCTCGGCACGTTCGCGATGCCCAGCATCCGTTTTGCAAAAAATTCATACCCACTGTTCGTCGGCACGCGACCCGCCGAATGATGCGGCTGTTCGAGATACCCAGCGTCCTCAAGCTCGTCTAATTCAAGCCGTATCATCGCCGGTTTTATTCCAAAGTCGTATCGATCGTAGAGCAACCCCGAACTCACCGGGTCGCCGGTGTTGATGAACTCTTGAATCGCCGCTTCCAAAATTTGTGCTGTTCGATCGGTCATACACTCTTATTTTAGCCGAATTAGCAATCTAGTCAAGAGAGTGCCAGTTCATGCTTTTTTAACAAAAAAATGCGATCGAACGTTGTTGCGTTGTTCGACCGCTGGGTGAAAATTGAATAGTGTCTCCAAATCGATCGGCAGTATGTTAAAATATCATTATGGAAACAAAGAAAGGAAAAGGGGTCCAGTGGGTCGACGTGGAGAAGCCGACGGACAAAGATCTGGTGTGGCTCGGAAAGGAATATAAACTCCACCCCATCATCGTGGAGGAACTGCGCGGCCCTTCGGCGCGCGGACGCGTGGAAGCATATAAAGATTATCTTTATTTCATCTATTACTTCCCCGTGTATGATCGCGATGACGAGGCATCGACGCGCACCGAGATCGACTTCATCATTACCAAAGACAGCGTGGCGACCGTCCACTACGACGGGCTGGATGGCGTAATGGACGGATTTGGCGTAGCGGAATGCGATTCCTCACTCGCGGTGATGTACGCCCTCATTGAACACCTCATCAATTTCCAGGAACGGCAACTGCGCCACATCCGCGAAAAGGTGGAAGCGGTCGGCAAGGAGATATTTAAAGACAAAGAGAAGGAGGTGCTGGAGCGCATCACCTATGTCAAGCGCGATGTTTCCGAGTACCGCATTGTGGTGCGCCTCCAGGAACCGATCCTGCGCTCGCTCCTCTCAAAAGGAAAAAAATTCTGGGGGGATGACGCAGAGATCTATCTGAACGACCTCATCGGCGACCAGCTCAAAGTGGTGAACCAGCTCGAGGATTACCGCGAGGCGATCTCCGATTTTGAGGATACCAACAATCAATTGATGAACCTTAAGATCAATAGTGTTATGAAAACATTCACCTCACTTTCGTTCCTCACCTTCCCGTTCCTGCTCATCGCGGCGCTCTTTAGCATGAACACGCGCGGCACACCGATCATCGGACTCCCCTACGCGTTCTGGATAGTCCTCGCCATCATGGTGGTGGGGATGGTCGTGATGACCGTCTACTTCAAACGAAAAGGATGGTTCTAACGCTCTATAATACGCTTTCACGCAAGAAGGAACCGCTCAAGCCCATTCATCCGGACTGGGTCGGTCTCTATACCTGCGGGCCGACCGTGTATAACTTTGCGCATATCGGCAATCTCCGCACCTATATTTTTGAAGACATCCTCGAGCGGACCCTGCGTTTTGATGGCTACGCCGTGCGTCGCGTGATGAACATCACTGACGTCGGCCACCTTACCGGAGACACCGACGCGGGTGACGACAAGATCGAGACCGCCGCCACGGCGCAAAAAAAATCCGTGGAGGAGATCGCACAGTTCTATACCGATGCGTTCTTTGAAGACCTTGCGAAGCTGAATATCATAAAGCCGGACATTATCGCGCCCGCGAGCGCATACGTGCGCGAGCAGATCGCGCTGGTTCAGATATTGCTCGAAAAAGGGTTTGCGTACGATACGGCCGCCGCCGTTTATTTCGACGTGAGTACATTTCCCTCGTACGGCGCGCTCTCCGGACAATCGCTCGCGGAAAAAATGACCGGCGCGCGCGAAGAAGTGATCGTTGACGACGATAAGCGCAACCCCGCCGACTTCGCGCTCTGGTTCAAGTTGGAAGGAAAATTCAAAAAACATCTCCTGCATTGGCCGTCACCATGGGGTGAAGGATTTCCCGGATGGCATATCGAGTGCTCCGCGATCGCGCGGCACTTTCTTGGACAGCCGTTCGACATCCATGCGGGCGGCATCGACCTTGTGGGCACGCACCACACGAACGAGATCGCGCAATCAGAGGCGGCGTACGATGTTCCGCTCGCGCACGTGTGGATGCACGGCGAGCATCTTCTGCTTGACGGCGGCAAGATGGCAAAGTCGGAAGGTAACTTCCTTACGCTCACGGAGCTGGAAACAAAAGGCTATCATCCCCTCGTCTATCGCTATCTCGTGCTCGGCGCGCACTATCGCACGCGGCTGAACTTTACCTGGGAAAGTTTGGATGCGGCGAGAAGTGGCATTGAACGGCTCTACGAAGCGGCGAACGATCTCTACGAAGAAAGCGCGCCGGCGGCGAACGGGAAAGCGCCAAAAAAATCGCCCAAACAGTATCTCGCCGATTTTCGCGCGGCGATGGACGATGACCTGAACACGCCCCGGGCACTTGCCATACTCCACGAAATGCTCTCTGATAGCTGCAATCCGAAAGAGAAACTTGCACTCGTCAAGCAGAGTGATAAAATCTTAGGACTCGGGTTGGAGAACGCCATTGCCAACGCGAGCGCGGCCGGAAACGATCCCAAAATCGCGGAAATGGCCCGAATATATGCCGATTTGCGCGGCAATAAACAGTTTATCCAGTCCGACGCTTTGAGAAAAGAGATAGAAGCATTAGGATATTCCATAAGGGATGACAAGGACGGTTCCCGGATCAGAAAAAGATTTTTTTAATCTTTTAAATAATCATTAAAAACGATGGCGGTCACCAAAAAATCACAACTGAAACTCCCGCCGCAGAATCTGGAAGCGGAACAGGCGGTGTTGGGTTCCGTCCTCATTGATAAGAACGCGATCTTCCGCGTGGCGGATATTTTGTCGCCGGAAGATTTTTACACGCCGACGCACGAACGGATCTACCAAGCCGTCCTTACGCTCTATGAAAAGCACCAGCCGATCGACGTACTGAGCCTCACCAATTTTCTCAAAGAGCACGAGCTCTTAAAAGAGGTCGGCGGGTCGGCGTACCTTGCGGACCTCACGAACCACGTGTCGAGCGCATCGCACGTGGCTCACTATGCCACGATCGTAAAGGAGAAGAAGATCTTGCGTGACCTCATCAAGGCGTCGGCGGAGATCTCCGAGGATGTGTTCTCGAACGGCGGCGAGGTGGAAGACCTGCTTGACGACGTCGAGCAGAAGATCCTTTCGATCTCGCAGAAATCCATGCCGCAGAATTTTGTATCGCTCAAGGACGATCTTACGAGCGCGTACGAACGCATCGCGCAACTTCACGCCGGTGGCGGAAAGTTGCGTGGCGTACCCACCGGCTTCCCCGCACTCGACGAGACACTTTCGGGACTCCAAAAATCAGAGTTGGTCATCCTTGGCGCGCGGCCGTCGGTCGGCAAGACGTCGCTCGCGCTCGACATCGCGCGGAACGCGGGCAAGGCGGGGTTCACCGTCGGCCTGTTCTCGCTTGAAATGTCGCGTGAGTCGTTGCAGGACCGCATCATCGCCGCCGAATCGCAGGTACCGCTCTGGAACATCCTCACCGGCCGCATCTCGAACGACAGCGAGTTCTCCATGATCCAGGGCGCGCTGGACCGGCTTTCGTCGATCAAGCTTTTTATCGACGACTCGCCATCACTGAACGTGCTCCAGATGCGCTCCATGGCGCGGCGGCTTCAGGTGGAGCACGGGCTCGATCTGCTCATTGTGGACTATCTCCAACTCATCCGCCCGCGGACGAACAGCGACAATATGGTGAACATGATCACCGAGATCTCGCGCGGCCTCAAGGCGCTCTCGCGTGAGCTCAAGGTGCCGGTGCTCGCGCTCTCCCAGCTCTCGCGCGGCGTGGAACAACGTGACCACAAAATCCCCCGCCTTTCTGATCTCCGCGAGTCGGGCGCGATCGAGCAGGATGCGGACATCGTGATGTTCCTCTGGCGCGACGAGCACAACCCGAACGACACGGCGTCGTCCATCGACAACACCGTCCACTTGCGCATCGCCAAGCACCGCAACGGCGCGCTCAAGGACCTCGACTTCTTCTTCGACGCGGAACGCGCGAGCTTCAAGACGATAGAGAAAAGATACGAGGAACTGCCGGCCCTCTGAGCTATTCCGGCATGCCCTTCGGGGACGGGTCGCGTTCTGCTGAACGCGCCCTAACGCTCGGCACCTTCGTGCCTCCGCGATTCCCCTCAGGACAAACCGGAATGCCTCAGAGGGCCATGCGTTTTTTGAATCCCTCCCTCAACCGTGGACTCGGCTATTGTTGTGTTATAATTTGAGTATGGATTCGAATATTGTTCCAAAAGAAAAAATGCCCTCAGAGCTTTCTTGGGCAGGTCTTTTTTTGGGCATCTGCGGCATTCCGTCATCTGTTCTGTATGCGATGCAGGCATATTCAACTGCTATGGCTGCAGGTAATGGGCTCTGGAGAGGTATTATCCCCGTGTGGCTCATTTCATTGCCCGCCTTTTTCTTGGGAGTATTTGCATTTATTAGCGGTAGGATAGCCTTGCAATCGGCGGAGAATTTTTCGACAGCTCGCAGAGTAGCCAACATAACTATAACTATCGGCGTCATTGATATCGTGCTTTCCCTTATTTATCTTATTTTGGTAATTTTCGGATACATACATCTCTATGCAGATAATGGTTTTTCTTTTGGAAGATCGTAAGGGGGGGGTAGACAAATTTTGTTCGAAATAAAGAAATAAACTTTATCCCGCTCTGCGGGTTTTAGTTGTATAATTATCTCATGATGAAACTCCCGGAGCCGGTGCAGAAGGTGGTGGACGAACTTGCGGAGCTCCCCTCCATCGGACCGCGACAGGCGGTGCGGCTTGCGTTCTATCTGATCGGGCGGCCGAAAGAGGATCTGCGCGTGCTCGCGCAGAGCATTGACGCGCTCCGCTTGATTAAGATCTGCGAGCGGTGCTTTTTCATCCATCAGAACGCGGGCACGCTGTGCGACGTCTGCGCGAACCCGGCGCGGAACCAGCGCATCATCATGGTGGTGGAAAAAGAGACGGATTATCTTTCGCTTGAGAACACAAAGAAGTTTACCGGGCGCTATTTTATCGTTGGCCCGGTGCCGAAGACGGGGTTTTTGGAGGCGTGGCAAAAGACGCGCCTGCTCAGTTTGAAAAAATATATCGCAGATGCCCTCGGCGGCGCGGCAGACGAGATCATCCTCGGCTTCAGTCCCACCACGCTCGGCGACTTCCAAGCATCGCTCTTATTGAAAGAACTCGCACCGCTCGCCAAGCGGGTGAGCCGGCTCGGGCGCGGCCTTCCCACCGGTGGCGAGATCGAATTCGCGGACGACGAGACGCTGGGTGCGGCGATGGACAGAAGGAATTGAGATTTTGCGCACAAGGAGATCGCTGATCTCTGATCGGGATCCCCCGCTCAAAAACAGGCAGCTCGAAAACGAGCTGCCTGTTTTTATTTCTATACTTCTCGGTATTTTACTCTCCGCAAAGATTGTTCAGTACCGCGCGCGTGGCGGAACCGACATATCCGGTGCCGGACGTGAGCCCGTTCGGCGTCAATATCTGATCGGCAAAGATATTCTGGAAGGCGATCACCGCGTTCTTTGTCGCGCTACCGAAATATGTGCTCTCATTGCCCGGAGAACCGGGGCCGGTTGCCGCCACCTGTGTAAGCGAGGTGAAATTAAGCACCATCTGAAGATGTTTCACGTCAGGATCGGTCATCCCCTTTGAGAGGTTCTTATTGAAGCTGACGGAGCAGCTGTTTGCTTTGAACTCAAGGACAACGAGCTGTTGCTCAAGATTCAAAAGGGTTTGCAGAAGTCCGGCGGTGTTCGTGGATGAAGCGCCGAGAACCAATCCGCCTCCGTTGTTGGTGCTGGTGGAAATTGTGGGGTTAAAGAAACCCCCACCCCCACCACCTCCTCCGCCGCCGCCACTGCTGCCGCCGATATTGACAACTTGCGGAATCGCGGGCGCGATAACGAGCGTTCCCGTCGCGGTACCCGTGTAATTCGGATCATTGATGGACGCGACGATGGCGTAGCTGCCCGCGTTTGTCGGCGCCGTTGTCGAGCCGTTGTAGGTCACATCGATCTGAAGGCCGTTTAATGTGGTCGATGCGCTTACCGATTCCGGTGCGCCATTGAACGTTTGGCTGAGCCCATTTAGGGTGACCGGTTCGGTCACTTGGCCAATCACATCGGAGACCGTTCCCGATGCGTCATTGTAGTTGCCAGCCGCGTCGGTAAAGGTCCACGGGTCCGTATTATACGTCCCTGCCGCGGTGTGCGTAGTGCTCGAGAGATTGAGTCCGTCCAGGGATTCTCCTAGCACGCCGGTCGCGGTGCCGGAAGCAGAATGCGGGACGCCATCGTAATCCACCGAATACGGGATAACCGTGACCACCGGATCTGCCTTCGTGATATCTGCAGTCGTGGTCGCCGTATCGCTATAGGCGTAATTTGATGCATTCGCGCCCTCGAGCACGATGCCACTCACCGTCACCGTCTTGCCCACGCCGACATCGGCGGTATCGAACGAAGCGGTGCCGGTCGCGGTCAGCTCATCGCCAAGCACCGCGCCGTTCACGGTAAGCGTCACCGAGGCGTTAGTCGTCCCGTCATACACCTTATTGTCCGCCACCGCAGTGATCGAAATTGGCGCGATATTAATCGTCACATTGTAATCCGCCGACGCGGTGCTGAATCCGTTGGAAACGCTTTCCGGGATTCGAGCATAGTTAACCCTTATTCTTCCACTCTACGATCTTACCCGCCTCAATCTCAATCCGATCGGCGCGGCGCAAACGGGGCGCGGCGCCTTTTTTAAAAATCTCAAAATGGCGAGAAAAATCAAGCGCTTCCGCAATCGCAGAAAGATCCCCGCGCGAGGTGAGCCATTCGTCGCCGTGCGCCGCGCGGCACTGCAAAAGATCGAACGGCGCGGAGTAGCCGCGCATCGTTTTTACGCCCGAGTCCAAAAAATATTCGTTGAAGTACGACATTGCGAGCTCGCGCGGGTCGCGGTAGACCGGGTCGCGGTACCGCAAGACGGCATGATTTGTCTTGCTGATCGCGCCCCATCGCCCACTCTCTTTGAAGAGCGCGACCACGTGATCGTCGTCATGCGCGGTGGTCTTGAGATCGAGGAGTAGCGGCGGATAGCCGAGATGCCACAACGCGGCAGCGGCGAGCATCGCACCTTCCATGCAATGCGCCTTTCCGGTTTCTAACACCACGAGTGGCGACGCGTACGTGTGCCGCCGCCCGGTGAAGTTCATCTCTAGCCCATTCACAAAATCTTGGATGGCAGCAGTGCTCTGCAGCTTTTTGAATATTGAAAACTCATCGGGAAATTCCTTGATGACCGACTTTGGAAAGGCGCGCATAGAAGAATTATAGCAGACGCTTAACGAGTTCCATCGCGTAATCGTAATTTGACATACCACTTCTAATATATTATATTGCATCAAGCGAGGTGGAGGAATGCTCATTCGTTCGGCAGCCTATTTTGAGGTTTGCGGATGCGAGCATCACGGCAGAATTGTTACCGCGACCGGCGAGCACAGCATCGTGTTCTGCTCGAAGAAAGCTGCGCACGAGGCGCTCAGTGTGGCAGTAAAAGAGAACACGGTCGCCGCCGACGAGCGACTCATCGTATCGTCCCAAATCGATGCATCGTCATTGGCGGAAGAAGAGTGCGACGTCTCTATTGATACGCAGATCAAGACGGAGACTATCAACGCTATTCATGCTTATCCGCTCCCGAGCCTGCAACCAGATAATGGTTGTGGGCTC
This sequence comes from Minisyncoccia bacterium, assembly GCA_050015515.1. Lineage (GTDB taxonomy): Bacteria > Patescibacteriota > Minisyncoccia > UBA6257 > 2-01-FULL-56-20 > JAKAGE01. The sequence continues at coordinate 55,780 of JBEKBG010000003.1, read as the reverse complement.
TTTTTTTATTCTACCCGTGCCGCACTTCCACCACATCCCCATCCGCCACCACATATTCCTTTCCCTCCACGCGCAACCATCCTTTTTGCTTTGCCTTGCTCCAACCACCGGCTTCGAGCAGCTTGTCCGTCGGGACGACCTCCATGCGGATGAATTTCTCCTCAAAGTCGGTGTGAATGACGCCGGCCGCCTGCGGCGCCTTCGTCCCCCGCTCTATCGTCCACGCGCGCGTCTCGTCCTCGCCGGTCGTAAAAAAACTGATGAGGTCCAGCACGTGATACGCCTTCTTGACGAGCAACGGGATCTCCACCGACTCCACCTCCGGCGACGAAAGGTCGCTCACGAGGTAATCCGCACCGAGCGCGGCGATCTTCACGAGCAGCTCCGGCGACACATCTGATTCTTTCCCGTTGATAAGATAAAGCTGCCGCTTGATCGTGAGCAGGCGCAGGTCGTTCAGCCGCGGCTCGTGCTTGACGTCGTGCACGAGGTCCACGTCGGTCACGGGCAGGACGCCGCCCTCGAGCGACTTCTTCAATCGCTCCAAAAGATCCTTGTCGTGCAGGGCCTCCTTCTTGCCCGCGCGCGCCTCCGCCTCCGTGCGCACGAGGCGCTTATCCACTGCGGCGAGGTCCTTCAGCATCAGCTCCAGATTGATCACATCGATGTCGCGCACCGGGTCCACGGAATTGTCCACATGGATGATGTCCGGGTTCTCAAACGCGCGCACCACCATCACGATGGCCTGTGTCAGTTGGATATCATCCAAGAACGCGTTGCCCAAGCCCTCGCCTTTGTTCGCGCCTTTCACGAGGCCCGCGATGTCGAAGAATTCCACGACGGCGGGAATCTTCTTTTTTGACGCGGAGAGTGTGTTCAGTTTTTCCAAGCGCTCGTCCGGAACCGCAACGACGCCGACGTTCGGATCGATCGTCGCAAATGGATAGTTGGCGATCGTGATATTCTGCTTCGTTAAAATCTTGAACAACGTGGATTTGCCCACGTTCGGAAGGCCGACGATGCCAAGAGAGAGTTTCATTATTGTAGTGTACTCGTAGACATATACGCCGGCAACGTGTTCAGATCGATCGCCGACGTGCCGTCCTTCTGAATTATGAACGTAAACCCGAACGGATCCACGGGCACGGACGGAATGATCCCCTTCGCCACGAGCTCCGCCGTGGATGTGGGATATGCGCCGAACTCTTTTTTATACTGCGCCGACGCGGCGTCCAGATAATCAAAATCCTGCAGGTGGTCGATGTACGCCTGCGCGCGCGCCTGCGTGTCCGGGTCATTCGTGGAATCCTTTATCGTTTCCCAGAGCTGCTCCGTCTTCTGCCGCTGGTTCGTCTCGATGCCAAAGTTCAGGGAGAACCGCTCCGCATACGCCGGGATGCCCGGCGTCTCGGCAGCAAGATTATAATACTTCGCTGCAGCGATATCATCCTTGGCATATAAAAATTCGTTCGTTGCCATGTAATACGGAATGCGCCAATCGGCGTCGCCGTGCGCGATCCCCTGCGCGCCGATCGCATCCGCCTGCGCCACCGCCTGCGGATCATCGGCCGGCGGCACCGCCGGTAGCGTCAGCACCGAAAACGCGTACGGGTAGCTCAATTTCGGGTCCACTGCGTTCACGAACGCGAGGTCGGAAAAATATTCCGTCTTTTTATTCCATAGGTCCAAAATTTCCGGCATCGTCGTCGCCCACAGGAACGACGCGACGGCGGGATGGAATCCCATGTCGAGCAAACGCACCATGAACGGCGACACTTCCTGCACAGTCGACGCGGGCAGCGTGATCTTCGTCGCATCGTACTCAAGCTGCAAAAGCGTGATGAGCGCGAGCAGCAACCCCACTGTTATTATTTTCGCGAACGGATTATTGAGCCGCGCCATTTAAATTTCTTTCTTATCGAATATCCACACGGCGGCGGAAAGCAAAAGAATGATGTACACCGCCGCATACGCGACGGCGAAAGCAAACGAGGTGAACGGCGTAGGCACCGCATGGATCGCAAAATCGCGGGCGTCGAATTTCTCCAAGTTCGGGAAAATATAATAGAGGATCTCCACAAGCCACAACTTGATGCCGCCGAGGCCGATGGCCTTTGCGTCGGTTACGAGCTGGCTTACGATGTGGCCAAGGAAGAATACGCCGGACGTGTACACGATGGAAAGCAAAGAGCTCGCAAACGTGGAGACGAATATTGCGAACGCGAGGAAGAGCGCCATCTCGAGGAACTGCATCGCGATGGCGGTGAGCCCGATCCAGTCAAATCCCGCGTGTTCATACATCACCACGCCCACGTACGCCACGCCGAGTATCGCGCTCGTGAGGAGCAGTACCATGCACAGCCCAAAGAATTTTCCCAGCACGAACTTCGCACGCGACACCGGCTTTGAAAGGATGAAGTAGACCACCTTACGATCCACGTCTTTAAAGAACGACGTCGTGCCGAGGAAGAGCGCGATGATCGCGTTAAAGAAATAGATGCCGGTCAGCCCAAAGGCTTTGACCATCGCAGGCTCTTTCAACACAAGGTCGGCAAGAAAAAGCGTGAAGAACACGTAGAGCAGGCCGAACACGATGATGCCGTACAGGATCTTGTCGCGGATCTCGAGCTTGAGCGTATTTTTTGCGATGATGAAGATATTTCTCATGGTGCGGATTATTTTTTGGATGGTCCAAGACGCGCCTCTGTTTCGTGTGCCTGCACGACTTCCATAAATCGCTCCTCGAGCGGCTTGCCCGCACAGAACGCCTTTACCGAACCGGCGTATAATAATTTTCCCTTATGCACGATCCCCACCTCGTCGCAGATCTCTTCCACGTCAGCGAGGATGTGCGTGTTTAAAAATATCCTGCGTCCCTCCTGCTTGAGACCGAGCATCACCTCTTTCATCTCGCGGCGGCCGATCGGATCAAGCCCGTCAAGCGGCTCGTCGAGGAAAAGATATTCCGGATCGTTCACGAGCGATTGCGCGAAGCCGAGGCGCTGGCGCATGCCCTTGGAATACGTGCGAATCTCCGCATCGCGTGCGGCAAAGATGCCAACCTTCTTTAAAAGTTCCTCATAGTGAGAAGTTCGCGCCGCCGGGCTCGTACCGCTATTATTGTTATCAAAAAGCTCGTCGCAGAAACGTAAAAACTCTATGCCCGTCATGCGCTCATAAAAGTACGGCGTCTCCGGCATGTAGCCAAGTTTCTTCTTGAAAATAGGATGCGACGAGAGTGCCCCGTCAATCGTGATTGTGCCGCTTGTGGGCTCGAGCAGTCCCACGATCATCTTCATGATCGTCGTCTTCCCTGCCCCGTTCTGCCCCAAAAACCCGAATATCGGTACATCCACGGAGAGCGTGAAGTCGTCTACGACCACCCGTTTTTTATAGGCTTTCGTCAGATGCGAGAACTCAACCATGGCTCTATGGTAACAAAAATTAAATTATCGTGAAAGCCCTGCCGTCGGATGGCTTGCCAAAAAACTGCTGATATAATCTGCTACCACTACGGAATCCGGCGCGCGGTCAATGAGTGAGCGTAGTTCCGTTACCGCGAGCGGCGTGTCCGTCGCGTTGATCGTCGAGGGATCCGTGAACGGACCGACGTACCGCAGGGCATAGTTCGCTATAAACGTCTGGTTCTGTTGATCGTCCTTTGCAAAAACGACCGCACCGTCGTCCCACCATACCAGTCGCCAGTTATTTTTTTCCAGATAGGAAATGAGCGGATGAATGCCGGCGAGAAACGCAGGATCATAGGGAAAAATAAAATATTGGATGTTGTACTTTTGAGAGATGAGTCCGGCCGCGGACGGCGCATCATGGAGGATCGCATAATATTCCTCGGTGGGCGCGCCAAGATATACTTCCGACCGCCCATCCATTGCGATCTTTACCTGCGGCCATAGTCGCCATAAAAGATAACCACCTTGGGCATACACATTGAACGCGTTCCCCTGCGCGCCGTTCTCTGCCAAAAAATTCGCAGCGTGTACCGGCAAAGCAACGTCATCGACATAATTGCCGGGGAATGTGACATAGCGAACGATAAGCAAAACGGCAAGTATCATGAACGCCGCAACAACAAATAGCTTCGGGGATATCTTATTAAGAAAATCTCTTGCCGCATCGGAAACGACCCATGCAAGTGGCGGAACCACAAAGAGCGACCAGAAGATAAGATAACGTGCGGCGATGAACGGAGCGATGGCCGTGGCGACGACAAGCGCGATCCAAACCCAGTCGCGTGGCGCCTTCCTGCCAAGCCGCCAAACAAGAAAAAGCGCCGCCGCGATGATCGCTACAACGAATACTTTCGTATCCCATCCAGCCCAATACGCGGTGAGTGGTTGCCACTCGGAGACACCGAACGCTTTGATAGAAGGCAAGATAATAAGCCCATACGTAAATATCTTATAGCCGCTTGGATTCACGAACGCCATGCCCACCGACGCAAGCAACGTACATAAAAGATATTTTAGCGGCGGTGACCATCGCCGTTCGTTGGCAATGCCCGCGACGAGAAAAAGTGCGATGATGCCGATCGCGAGCATAACGCTCGCATTGATGTTGGCCCATAAGAGAACGAGAAGCACCGCTCCATAGAGATATCTTACACGCGGACGGATTCGGTAGCGCTCAAGCAGATAAACGAGCGCAACGCACAATAGGAAGACGATCGACTGCGGACGCGGGATCCAAAACGTAAATCCGGCGGCTCCGCTTGCAAAAAGCACCAGCAAAGTAATATAAAAATTGGCTCCTTTCCGCATCGCAAGAGAGAACAAAAGATAATATGCGCCAGCCGCAAGTGCCGCCACAAATGCCATAAGCCCCCAAAACCCTATTGCCGACTGAACACCATAAAAAATAAGCTGGGCAAGCCACTCGTGGGGAATCCACTCCGCGCCTGTAGCGGTGAAAGAGAAAACGTCGGCGTGAGGAATCTGTCCCGTCTGCCAGATCAGCTGCCCTGCCCGCAAATCGTAAAAAGTGTCAGCACTCGCAAACTGATTGAAGCAATAAAGAAAGACGACGAAGATGAAGAGCACGAGAATCACTCTCTGTATCTTTGTGAGACGTGAGAAACCCACCATGAGGGAATTATAGCAAAAAAGAGGAGGGGAAGATTACTCGTATTCAATCGTCGCGGGAGGTTTTTGGGTAATATCGTAGAGCACTCTATTGACGCCCCCTACCTCTCCAACTATGCGACTGGAAATGCGTTCCAATAATTGGGGAGGGATTTTATGCCAATCCGCAGTCATACCATCCACGGAATCTACCGCCCGCAAAGCGATCATATATTCATATGTCCTTGAATCCCCCATTACACCAACGCTTCGCAGAGGAAGAAGAACGGCAAATGCCTGCCAAATCTTTTCGTATTCTCCTCCTTTTTTCAATTCATCAAGAAAAACGGCATCCGCCTCTCGTAAAATATTCAAACGTTCAGGCGTTATCTCTCCCACAATCCTCACGGCAAGCCCAGGTCCAGGAAAGGGATGCCTCCAGAGAAGTTCTTTTGGTAATCCAAGCAATGCGCCCAACTCCCTTACTTCGTCCTTATAAAAATCCTTTAATGGTTCAAGAATTTTTAGGCTCAATGTTTCTGGAAGAGTTAGATTATGATGACTCTTTATCTTGGAGGCGTTTTTCGACGCTTCAGCCGACTCAATGCGGTCGGGATAAATAGTTCCTTGCGCTAAGAATTTTATTGGATATCTTTTAAGTTCCTTTTTAATCGTTGTTTGAAATACTTCGATAAACGTATGACCAATGATTTTCCGTTTCTCTTCCGGGTCGATCTTGCCTTTCAATCTTTTTAAAAAGATGGTTCGCGCATCAATCACATGAAGGTTTTTAAATCCTTGTTTACGCAAAGAGCGGGAGACTGCTTCAACTTCGTTTTTACGAAGCAATCCCGTATCAACAAACACTGCGTGTAATTGTTTTCCGATAGCTTTATATAAAAGAGTCGCGGCGACAAGAGAGTCGACACCCCCAGAAATGCCAACTACCACATGTTCCTTTCCGACCGTCTTGCTAAGAGACGCTTCAAGTTCCGGTAAAACCTTACCGAGCTTCCAATCTTTTGGCGCGTTACATATTTGAAAAAGGAAATTCGAAAGAACCGTTTTCCCGTGTTGTGTATGAGTCACTTCGGGATGGAATTGAATCGCAAATAGATTCTGTTTTATATTCGTCATTCCTGCATAACGACATCCGTTAGTTGAAGCGATAGCGATAAACCCATTCGGCAACTTCGTTACTTGATCGCCGTGCGAGAACCATACTACTTCATTGTGATTTAATCCTTTAAACAACGGATTTGATGAAATCCTTAGCGTTTCCTTACCAAACTCTCTGTGATCGCCTTTTTGAACTTTGCCATTGAACATATACGCCATCACTTGTTCTCCGTAACAGATCCCCAACACCGGAATTCCTAAATTAAAAATGCCCTTGCTGGGGCGCGGACTTCCTTTCTCTAAAACTGAAGCAGGGCTACCAGAAAGAATAATACCTACGGGACTAAGCGATGCTATTTGTTTAAGCGATGCGTCAAAGGGTAAAATCTCAGCTTTGACGCCGAGTTCTCGAACTCTCCTAGCTATGAGATGCGCAAACTGACTTCCGAAATTAAGAATTATAACCATGCTCAATTATAGCACTACTATCCCCTAGCTATATTCCACCGGCACGCTCTCGAACTTGTTCTTGGTGATGATCACATGGTCGAGGAGCGAGATGCCGAGGATCTTTCCGGCCTCGACGATCTGCTTCGTAATAAGAATGTCCGCGTCGCTTGGTTTTGCCACGCCGGAGGGATGGTTGTGCGCGAGGATCACTGCCGATGCAGAATACTCGAGCGCGGGGCGGAACACTTCGCGCGGATGGATGATATTCGACGTGAGCGTGCCGATGGAAACGACCTCGTCGTGGATCAGCTGATAGTGCGCGTCCAGATACAACCCGCGCAGGTGCTCTTTCGGCAAATCCTGCATGTCCTTAAGATATGCGTACACCTGGCTCGCGGTGCGGATCACGAGCGGCCGCTTGCCGTCCGGTGTCTTGAAGAATCGCCGGCCGAGCTCGAAGGTCGCGACAACCTGACACGCTTTGCCTATCGGAATATCAAGCAGCTCTCTGATCTTCGCCGGATCTTTTTGGTTGACGATCGCGCTGTCACCATATTCTTTTAATAACCGACGCGACATCGTGAGCACTTCTTCTTTTTTCGTGCCGACGTTCAGCACCACTGCAAAAAGCTCCGCGAGCGAAAGCACCGACGGCCCATACTTGATCAACTTCTCGCGCGGCTTTTCGTCGGCGGGAAGGTCGCGTAGCTTTAAAACATATCGCTTATCTTTTTCGCCATCGCTGTCGAGCACGAGATCGCCGGATGAGGCCTGGGAATAAAGTTTTTTAGAGGGCATAGTTATGGTGTTCATTAATTAATTATAGCAGAAACGGCGTGGGAAGCGGGTGCGCGTGCCGGCGGCGACAACGGCAGGCTGATGATGAATCGGCTCCCCTTCCCCGACGCACTTTCAGCAGTGATTGTTCCTTTATGCGCCTCCACGATCTCACGGCAGATGTTGAGGCCGATGCCAGTGCCAGGCACGGCAGAGCGGCCTGATCCGTCGGTGGTGCGTTCTTCGATCCGATAGAACCGCTCGAAGATATGCGGCAATTCTTCCGGCGCGATGCCGCATCCTGAATCTTCGACGGTGATGCGCGCGACGCCAGTGGCGCCTGTGGCGCGGGCCCGTTCCACACGCAACGCGATCGCCCCGCCGCACGGCGTGTGTTTGAGCGCATTGCTGATAAGGTTGAACAATACCTCCTTCAACCGGTCGCGGTTGCCGCGCACGAAAATATCATCTTCCGCGCGCTCGTCGATCTCAAGCAATAAACGAATGCCCTTATCTTCCGCGAGCAATAGGCAATCCTCGTGCGTTTCGCGCAAGAGCATCCCCACGGCAATATCCTGTTCGTATAATATTTTTTTGGAAAATTTTAATTTTGCGCTTTCAAGAACATTGCCGATCAGGCGCGACATGCCGTCGAGCGTCGACACGATCACCCGCTCGGCCGTTGCCCGTTCCGCGTCGGTGGCACGGCCGCCTTGCAACACCTCCACATTGCCCCGCAGGATGGCGATCGGCGTCTGGAGCTCATGGGAAATATTGGAAATGAATTCCGCGCGCTCGTCGCGCGGGCCGCGGAAAAATATCCGGTCGGTCGCCACGTCAAAGAACCGCTTGCACCGCGCGAACGAAAGCGCGCCGATGATCGCGGCAAGTATATCCACCACTTCATCGTTGGGATAAAAAAATTTTTCCGTGACAAACTCGATGGTGAAGAATATCACGGCGATGGCGACGATGGATAAAAAATATGAGACGGCGCGGGCGCGTGTTTTCACCCATCCACCATACCAAAACCGGATTAAAGAAATATTAAAGACGCTCTACCTACAATAAGAAGTGAAGCCCCTTCTTTTGTGCGCAAATGCCCCACAAGGACGGTGAGCGCACAAAAGGAGGGGTCTCACTTCTTATTGTGACGGCGCTATATGATCCTCGCTGTATTGCAGGCTGCCGCCCACTTTTTTGCCGGGATTGAAGATATTCAACGGGTCAAAGATCTTTTTTGTCTCCACGAACAGCTCCTCTATCTTCGGCCCATACATTTCCTCCAGATATGGCGTACGGATCAGGCCGTCGTTATGCTCCGCGGTGATCGAACCATGGTATTTGAACACCAGCTGATAGACCTCCTCCGAGATCTTTGGGATCAGCGCCCGCACGCGCTCGCTCTTGAGATCCATCAGCGGAATGATGTGAAAATTGCCGTTGCCCGGATGCCCGGCGATGGTATAGATGAGGTCTTTTTTATATTTATCGAGAATGGCGTTCACTTGAGGAAGCACCTCCGGCATATATTCGGGCTTGACGATGAAGTCATCAATGAACGGCGCGGTATCTTTACCGGTGGTGTTGTTATGTAACAGCGCGAAACTTTCGCGGCGGATCGTCCAATATTTCTGCTCTTCCTTTTCATTTTTAAGCTCAAGCACCTGAATGCCGGCGTGCGTCTTTGCGAACTTCTTCACCGCGTCGCCCAGCATCACCAATTTCGCTACAAGCGCCTTCTCATCATCACCCGTCAACTCCACCAGCATGATCATCTTCGGCATGCCGCCGCGAAGCACCATCCATACCTCTGGCAGGAACTGGAGCCCGAGCGTGATCACGTTACCCTTCATGGAACCGATCACTTGTCGCCACAGCTTGACCGCTACCTCCATCGTCTTGTCGTCGTATGATTCGATGCTCTCCGGCTTGAATGGTAGAACCGCCTCCACAAGGTCCGCGACCGGCGCAAGGTCTTTCAAGAACACCACGCACAGGCGCGAATGTTTTTTGAGCGGTACGAGCTTCAACTTCGCCTCGGTGAGCATGCCGAACGTCCCCTGCGAACCGACGATCACTTTCGTGATGTCGAATACGCCGGTCGCACGATTCCACACATTCCATAAATAATATCCGGCGGAGTTTTTTGAAACGTCCGGCTTTGCCGCTTTGATGACGTCGTAATTGTCCTCGATGAGCTTATATAGTTTGCGATAGATATCGCCCTCGAAGCTAGTCTCGGCCAGCTTTGCTTTGAGCGCATCGCCCGAGAGCGGCCACAGCGTGTGCTCCTCGCCATCGCCCAGAACGATCTTCACCGCCTGCACGTAATCCTCCGTCTTTCCGTACGCGAGCGTCTTTTCGCCCCCGGAATTGTTGTTGACCATACCACCCAACGCGCACAGGTCCTTTGATGCGGGAAATGCCGGATATAAAAGCCCCTTCTCGGTCAACGCCTTCTCGAAATCGCGGAAGTAGACGCCGGGCTGGACCTTCGCTTCGTCACTCCCGATCTCCACGATATGATTAAAATATTTTGTGAACGAGACGATGATCCCCTGGCTCAGCGGGCCGCCGGTCATGTCCGTGCCGGCCGAGCGGCCGGTGAGCGAAACGTCCTCCCCCGCCGCCTTTTTTTGCGCGACGAACTTCACCAAGTTTTTTATATCATCGACGTCTTTCGGGAATACCACCACCTGCGGGCGCACTTTAAAGAGCGAATAGTCGCGGCTGAACTTCGTGAGCGTCGCGTCGTCGGCGGCCACGTCGCCATGGAAAAATTGTTTTATCTCGTCGGCGATCATCATCTCATAATACCATGCTATGCGAACGTTCTTACACGCCGCAAGGCCTTATGGTACGCGATGGCAAACCGGTGTGCCTCATCGCGCACTTTGATGAGCGTCGCCTTTTGCACGCCCTTCGGTACGAGGCCAATGACGTCGTTGCGATCACGGCGCGGCCCTTTTGCGATGCCGATGATGGGGATCTTTATCCCGGCACGGAGTAACACGCGGCGCGCGGTGTTCACCTGCGCGAGACCGCCATCAATGAGGAGAAGGTCGGGCATCGGCCACTGATTTTTTGACTTTGATTCAGCCGCAGACGCCACCGCTGCGTGCGCAAAGCGCCGCTCCAAGACCTCTTTTAACATTCCAACGTCGTTCGGTTGGAAAATGCTGCGGATCTTGAACTTGCGATACTCGCTCCTATTCGGCGCGCCGTCCTCGAACACCACCATAGATCCGACGGCGGACGTACCGGAGATGTTCGAGATGTCATAGCCTTCAATACGATAGCCCACCTTCAATGGAGTGTTTCCGAAACCGATAGTTCCCGCCACGAGAGCGTCGTTGTCCGAAATAAGCGCCGTGTCCTGAATATGCCGCAAAGCGAACACCTGCCGCTTCAAAACCTCTGCCTTCTCGAACTCCTCCCTTTTACTCGCCGCCTTCATATCCTTCTCGATCGCACGGATGATGCGCGCCTTCTTTCCTTCGAAGAACAGCTTAAGCCGGTCGATGTTCTTTATATAATCCTCATGGGTGATCACTCCCACGCACGTACCCGGGCAAAGTCCGATCTCGTAGTTGAAGCACGGCCGCTTCATTGTGCCGATCTCGTCCAGATCGTGCGTGCTCCACGGGAAGATCCGCCGCAGAATACGCAACGCCTCGCGCGCGCTTGACGCCGAGGTGAAGGGACCGAAGCGCTTGCCTTGAACCACGCCGCCGCCCACGCCGCCACGGCCTTCGTTTGCCACTCCACTCCCGCGCACCAGTAGCACGCGCGGAAATTTCTCGCGTGTGATCTCAAAGTATAAAAAACTCTTATCGTCCTTCTCGCGCACATTGAACGGCGGCACGAGCGTCTTGATCAGTTCCGCCTCGCGGATCAGCGCCTCGAGCGCGGTATCCTTCTGCTCAAAGTCAATGTGCGCGATCTTGCTGACGAGCGTCTGAATGCGCACGTCGTGCGGGCGCTCAAAATAACTCGACACGCGTCGGCGCAAATTTCCCGCCTTGCCCACGTACAAAACACGCCGGGCGGCGTCTTTCATAATATAAACACCCGGCGTTTCGGGAAAATTTTTGTACGGAACGGAAGTTTTCACCATCGTTATCCGCTAATCCTGCAACAGCACATGCACCGCGCATTTCTCGAGCAACGGCGCCGCGCCTTCTATCTCCTCGTTGATATGCTCAAGCGGGACCGCGTCGCCCCCATTCTCAAATCGCAATTCGTTCTCAAAAATATATGCCACTTTGTGCCCCGCCATGTTATAGATGAAGTTATTCTCAAAATAGCCGAGCTTTTCGCCGCCTTGATCCGTGCGGATATGGTTGCCGTCGATCCACGCGATCTTCTGCCCGTCCCGCCAGATCTTATTGTCGAAGATTTTCATGATTTTATTATACCATTCAATACTACTTCTGTAGTACCGGCCGCAAATACTCCCCCGTCACGCTCGCTTTTTTGCGCACGATCTCCTCCGGCGTACCGGTGGCGATGACCTTGCCGCCGCGGGCGCCGCCTTCCGGCCCGAGGTCGATCACCCAGTCGGCGCACTTGATGACGTCCAAGTTGTGTTCGATGACGACGATCGTATTGCCACGATCAACGAGGCGCTGAAGCACCTTGAGAAGCTGATCCACATCTGCAAAATGCAAGCCGGTCGTCGGCTCGTCGAGCAGGTAGAGCGTGCGGCGCGTGTCGCGTTTGCCGAGCTCCGCGGACAGCTTGATGCGTTGCGCCTCGCCGCCGGAAAGCGTCGTGGCAGACTGGCCAAGCTCCAGATATCCCAAACCAACCTCCTCTAATATCGTCAGCTTATCCATCAGCCATGGGATGTCTTCAAAAAACTTGACCGCTTCTTCGATCGTCATCTGCAAGATGTCGAAAATATTTTTGCTTTTGTATTCCACGGCGAGCGTCTCGCGATCAAAGCGCTTGCCCTTACAGACGTCGCAGGTGACGTACACCGTCGGCAGGAAATGCATCTCGATCGCGATCGTGCCGTGGCCTTCGCAGTTCTCGCATCGCCCGCCCGGCACGTTGAAGCTGAACCGACCCGGTTTGTAGCCGCGCACGCGCGCGTCTTCCGTGCCGGCGAACAGGTCGCGGATGTGCGTCCACGCACCCACATACGTGGCCGGGTTGGAGCGCGGCGTGCGGCCGATCGCCGCCTGATCGATATTGATGATGCGCGTGATGTACTCCAAACCAAGCAAAGATTTATATCCGCCCGCTTTAAAGTTCGCATGGTTCAGTTTGTCCGCAATGGCTTTGTACAATACATCGTATACGAGTGATGATTTGCCGGAACCGGACACACCGGTCACTGCGGTAAACCGCCGTAACGGAATATCCACATCAATATCTTTTAGATTATTTGCGTGCGCGCCGCGAATCTTCAGAAACTCCTGTTGTGTCCCACCACCCTTAGCGCCTTTCTCTCCGCGTTCCACCGGCAATACCACCTTGCGCCGCGTCTCCGGTACCTCGATGAACTTCTTGCCGCGCAGATATTGCAACGTGAGCGAGTTCTGCTTCATATCCTTGATCAGCTCCGGCATCGGCCCCTGCGCCACCACGTTCCCGCCGTGTACGCCTGCGCCCGGTCCGATATCCACTAGGTAATCTGCCGCGCGGATCGTATCCTCGTCGTGCTCCACGACGATGATCGTGTTGCCGAGGTCACGCAGGTCCTTCAACGTCTGGATCAGCTTCGCATTATCGCGCTGATGCAGACCGATCGTCGGCTCGTCCAATATATAGAGCGTTCCCACCAAACGTGAACCGATCTGCGACGCAAGCCGGATGCGCTGACCCTCGCCGCCGGAAAGCGATCCCGCCCGGCGGTCGAGCGTAAGATATTCCAAACCGACGTCCATCATGAACTTTAATCTATTTTTAATTTCACGCAGCGGCGCTTCGGCGACTTCGTTCAATGATCCCATGGGAAATTTTAAACCAGAAAAGAACGCGTGCGCGGTTTCGATGGACAGCGCCGTCACGGTGTGAATGTTTTTTTCATCTATCAAAACGTTCAAGCTTTCCGGACGCAACCGTTTTCCCGCACACACCGGACAGATCTCTTCCGACCAGATATCTTTCGTTCCCAAGCCGTGGCACTCCGGGCACGCGCCATACGGGCTGTTGAACGAGAACAGGCGCGGCTCGATTTCCGGGAACGAAAATCCGTCGTGCGGACAGGTGAACTTTGCCGAAAGCGAAACTTCTTTATCCGTGATAAGCGTCACCACCGCATTGCCATACTTGAGCGCGCTCTCGATGGCCTCAGCAAGACGCAAACGGTTGTCTTTATCTTTGAAATTCATCCCCGACGGAAGGCGATCCACGACGAGGTCAATGTCATGCGCCTTGTAACGCGAAAGTTCAACACGATCGCGAAGCGAATGATATTTGCCGTCGATGCGCACCTCGGAGAATCCCGCGTTCAAAAAATCGTAGAGCATCTGGTAATACTCGCCCTTTCTGCCACGCACCACCGGCGCGAGGATGACGAAATTCTTTTTGTCTTTATTGCTGTCCGAAATATCGATCGCCACATCCACGATCTCCTCATTCGTCAATTTTTTGATCTCGCGTCCGCACGTAGGACAATACGGCTTTCCCGCGCGCGCAAACAGCACGCGAAGATAGTCATAAATTTCCGTAATGGTAGCAACGGTAGAACGCGGATTCGCGGAGTGGGATTTTTGATCGATGGAAATGGCGGGCGAAAGTCCCTCTATCTCGTCCACGTCCGGCTTATCAAGGCGACCCAAGAACTGCCGCGCGTACGCGGAAAGCGATTCGATGTAGCGCCGCTGGCCTTCGGCAAAAATGGTATCAAACGCGAGCGACGATTTGCCGCTGCCCGAAAGCCCGGTGAAGACGACCATTTTATCGCGCGGGATCTCAAGGTTGATGTTCTTGAGATTGTGCTCGCGCGCGCCCTTGATAATGATTTTGTCGTGTTTCATCTTTTTTTAATGATTTTCGCGTCCTTCATCACCTCCTCCACCGCCGCCGCCTTCTTTTTCAACTCCCGTATCTCATCGCGCAATATTCCCGCAAGTTCGAAATTCAAATCTTTCGCGGCAAGGCGCATCTCTTTTTCCTTTTCCATAATCAGCCGCTGAAGCGCCGTCTTCGACCGTGGCACCGGCATCGTTTCGAGTTTTAGAATCTCATCGATGTCGATGCTCGACAAAATATCCGATATCTTCCGTACGATCGTGCGCGGCGTGATGTGATGTTCTATATTATATGCAACCTGAATCTTACGACGGCGGTCGGTCTCGCGGACGGCGCGCTCGATGGAACCAGTGATGTTGTCCGCATACATTACCACCTCGCCTTCCACATTGCGTGCGGCCCGGCCAATGGTCTGGATCAAAGAAACCTCGCTGCGCAGGAATCCTTCTTTATCTGCGTCGAGGATCGCTACGAGCGAAACCTCCGGCAGGTCGAGGCCTTCGCGGAGCAGGTTCACGCCGACAAGCACTTCGATCTTGCCACGCCGCAGGTCGGTCAGGATCTTGATGCGGTCCATCGTCTTCACGTCGCTGTGCAGATAGTTCACCTTTATTTTTTTCTCTTCCAAGTATGCGCTCAGATCTTCCGCCATACGCTTGGTAAGTGTCGTTACAAGCACGCGCTCGTGCTTTGCCACGCGCTCCTGAATGCGCGGGATAAGGTCTTCCACCTGTCCGCGCGCGGACTTGATCGTGATTTTGGGATCGACAAGACCGGTCGGGCGGATGATCTGCTCAACCACCTGGCCCTTCGGCGGCTGGCTCACTTTGATCTCGTACGGGCTCGGCGTGGCCGAAGTATAGATGACCTGACCGATCCGCGCGTCGAATTCTTCGAACCGGAGCGGGCGGTTGTCGATCGCCGACGGCAAACGAAAGCCATACTCCACTAAAGTTTTTTTACGCGCCGCGTCGCCATTGAACATCCCCTGCAGCTGCGGCACGGTCATGTGCGACTCGTCGATGATGGTGAGAAAATCGGGCGAACCGTCCTCGCGGTGCGGGAAATAATCGAGTAGTGTTGCCGGCGGCTCGCCGGCGGCTCGGCCGGAAAGATGGCGCGAGTAGTTCTCGATACCGTGACAGTATCCCACCTCGGCCATCATGGCGAGGTCGAACTTGGTGCGGCGCTCGATGCGCTCCGCCTCCAGAAACTTCTTTTCCTTCTCGAACTTCACGAGCTGCTCTTTTAATTCTTTTTTAATCTCAACGAGCGCCCGCTCGCGTGATGCCGGTGCGGTGATGAAGTGCTTCGCCGGCGCGAACAAGATGTCCCGAATTTGCGGCGTCTTGCCCGGCTGAAATCCCTTCACCGGATCTACTTCGTAGATGGCGCGGATGATGCCGCCCGATACCTCCAAGTTATAAATGACCTCGCGGTCCGCCGGCATGATCTCCCAATTTTCGCCGCGCAGGCGGTACGTGGCGCGCTTCAAATCGGCGGTGGTACGATTGAACTGCAATGAAACCAGCTTGCGCGAAAAATCGCGGCGCTCCACCGGGTCGCCTACCTTAAACCGAATAATATTTTTCGCATATTCCTCCGGTGCGCCGAGGCCGTAGATACACGATACCGACGCCACGATGATCACATCGCGCCGCGTGAGGAGCGCCATCGTCGCGGCGTGGCGCAACTTGTCGATCTCGTCGTTGATCAGCGCCTCCTTGTCTATATAGGTGTCGCTCGACGGCATGTATGCCTCCGGCTGATAGTAGTCGTAGTACGAGACGAAATAATTGACGGACGAGTTCGGGAAGAGCTCGCGGAACTCGTTGCAGAGCTGTGCGGCGAGCGTCTTGTTGTGCGCGATCACGAGCGTCGGCTTGCCCATTTGCTGGATCACGTTCGCCATCGTGAAGGTCTTGCCGGAGCCGGTCACGCCAAGCAGGGTCTGGTCGCGCAGACCCGAGCGCAAACCCGAAACAAGCGATGCAATCGCCTTCGGCTGATCCCCTGCGGGCTGGTTATCGGATATGATCTCGAAGTGGTTCATGGCTGTATTTATAATGACGCCCTCGGGCAATCAGCAAAGTGCCCCTTGCCCGGGGGCTATAGGGGGTACTCATGCGATTCTTTCCTGCCAGACCAGTTTAATGGAAATTTAATAAAGAGTCAAAAATAAAAAACTGCCCATGTGCTATTCTCTTATCTTCTTCGCAAGCGCGGACAGCCTCTCGTCATCCCCTCGCTTATAGTCGTGTGAAGAGATATACCCCTCATATTTTTCAAAATATTTATCGACGTTCGATTTTATAGGCTTCCATTCCAGCATCTTCGTGCCATGCATCGGAAAAAGTTTTGCGTGGATATGATCAACACCGAATCCTTCAAATATCATTCCGGTACGACCAACGTCATCAAGCTTCGCGTCTAAAAGCTTTGCTACTTTTTTTGTTGCCAACAATAACCCGATCAATACATCTTCCGGCAGATTAAATGGATAGCTGGGGAAATGCTCTTTGGTAATAACGACTGAAAATCCTTCCGTGTTAGGAAAAATAGAGAGAAAAGCCAAATGCTTTTCATCCTCCCATATCTTATGAGACGGCGCCCCTCCTTTCACGATTTTGCAGAAAATACAATCCATTAGTTCAATATACTTCTAAAATATCTTTTTAACCAACTCCATAAAAACGAAAAACCGCGTTCCAGCCTCACACCGGAAAGCGGTCTTTCTTCTAACTAACAATATCCATTCTAGCACAGTTTTGGCGATGTCAAAATGGGGATATCCGCCCTTGTTGCTTTTTTCCAAAACGCGGCGTACTATAGAAACGTGGACTGCGGGGCGTCAGCCCTATCTGGCCAAATCTTGAGCCGGAAACAGACCACACTAAAGAGCGTCACTCTTCTTGGTGGCGTTTTTTAGTGCCTCGGCATCATCTTCCTCGAGCAATCCACCCCTCGCGGACGTCTCAATAATTTTCATGTTTCGATATTGCCTGGTGAACCACGCCGGAATGACGCTATAAAATTCTTTCTTCCCATTCCCGATCTGCCGTATCACCACTTTTACCCGAAACTTTTGAATGATTGCTACCAATCCCCAACATCGGACGAGGACGCTTTCCTTAATCCTCTTTCCATATTTTTCCACGACTCGATATTCAAATCCCTCGTCATACTCCTGAAATGTAGATGACATTTCTATGATAAGCCGCGCCTTGGGCAAAAGTTCAAATTTCATTATTTGGACCCTTGGATCACGCTCCTTTCCGGCTCCTTTATAGATCAAATGATTAAATCCCTCAGAGGTAAAATAAACCAATTCACCTCCGAATGCCGGACAACCAACGCTTGTAAAAGTGCCATATAATTCCTGCGCTTCTTTTCTCGCCATAGCATAATTTTTTGCCATGGGCGCATTCTACCATAACGACATTAAAAACCAGTCCAGCGGTGTCACTTGCCCGCCCCCTTCCCCAGCACCTTCGTCAGCGGGCACAGGTCGTGCTTATGTGGGCGCGCCACGCAATACGCGCGGCCGTAGTCGATGATCATATAAGTGGCCGCGAACCAGTCCTTGCGCGGGATGATGGCCATGAGGTCGCGCTCGATCTTCTCCGGCATCTTTTCGCGCGACAGGCCCAGCACGTGCGACAGGCGCATCACATGCGTGTCCACCGCGATCCCTTCCACCACACCATAGGCGTTGCCGAGGATGACGTTCGCCGACTTACGACCGACGCCCGGGATCGTCACCATTTCCGCCATCGTGCGCGGGAGCTTGCCGCCACACTTCTCCTTTATATATTTTGCCGCCGCCAGGATGTTGCGCGTCTTGGCGCGATAGAAGCCGCAGGCGTGGATCATGTTCTCAAACTGCTGGATACTGGCCGCTGTCTTCCCCGCCTTCACATACGCATCGAGCGTGGAATATTTCTTAAACAGCGCGGGCGTCACCTGGTTCACCTTCTTGTCCGTGCACTGCGCGGAGAGCTGGACCGCTACGAGCAATTCCCAGCTGTTCCCAAACGTCAGCGCAATCTTTGGGTCCGGAAAGAGCTTATGTAAGGTCTTTGCGATCTGGGCCCAGCGCTTTTTATAATAGGGAAGGTCCTTTTCTGCAATCATGGTAGATTCTATTATAAGCAAAATCGGGCGCAAAAGGCACTTGCTTGATACTTTACTTTATGTTAAAATGATGGTGCAGAGGAGGGAGCGAACCTTGAAAACCCAGCGGTACCTTGAAAGGATAAAAACGCTTGCTGACGAAGCCGCGGCCCTTCACGACAAACATCATTATCCTGTACCCAGGGCAGTATGGCTGGTGCTTGACGGGCACGGGATCTTTGATGATTCAGTAAGGAAGGGAATGTATTCGGATATCTGCAGCGATCTCGGAACGCGAGGCGCGAACCAGGCCATCGCAAACCGCGAGAAAGCGAAGCAGGAGAGAGAAGCGAAAATACAGAAGCAAGAAGTATCGCAAGATACGCTACCGGAGAGCCCGCAATTGGCACTCCCCTTCTAAAACCCCCGTCACACAAATTCAGTTGTGGCGGGGATTTCTTTTTATCGATTTGAATCCATCAGAGTTCCGGTCCTTCTTCCGCCGCAGGATGACCTTGTTCTCTCCCGCAAAAAATTCCACATCGGCATTATCAAGGATCTCCAGGGGAAATTCCTCCTTGGCGGCGATCTCGGTAAGCTGTGGGGCATCAAGCCCGCTCCCTTCGCCCGTAAGCGTCACTTCGGCCATTTCTTCCCCGCCCTCATCCGTTTTGACGGTGAGTTCTATAGTATTGGCGGACATCTTTTCCAGCATGGCTCGTATCGCTACGATAAATCCGGCTACTTGATCTTCCGCCCACCCGAGCTCACGCAGGTGCGCACCGAGTGCCTCTGGAGTTTCGAATACGTCGTCCCGCTCGCTATTGTTTTGTAATTGTTCGTGAGGCATGTTTTTATTTAAACCTTACCGGGATGGTGAGTGATAGGTCGTTCTGCGGCGCGCCGGAGGGATTATCCTTGGAGAGCACTACGGTGCCCGTGGCGCCGTGCGGCGCGCTGAACTGCACGATTGCGGTGAACGGCACCGAGCTCGTGGACGTCCAGTCGGACTGCGCCTGCGCGACGCCGCGCCCAATGACCGCGCCGTTGCTGTCCACGATCTTTACCGGGAACGATCCCTCAAAGAACCAGCCGCCGTCCGTGATGGTGCCGATGATGGTGGCTGGCGATGCGATCAACGCGCCCGCTTGCGGAGCCGTCACGCCAAGATGCCCGTCCGCGGACATCGTCGGCTGGAGTATCTTTGCACCGACGACGTTGTCCGGCGGGAGCTGCGGCGCCTTCGCGGGATTATAGAAAAAAAGTACACCGAATAGGACGATGATGATCACGGCGAATACGATGACCAATACTTTCAGGGCGGCCAAAGCGTTCATGCCTCTATTATACCAAAGGCACCATGGCGGCGCTACTTGAGCGGCCACGCCCCTTCACGGCGCAGGATCGCTATTTTGCGGCGCATGCCGCGCGCGTAGCCGCCCGGCGTGCAGTCGGAGCGCACCACGCGATGGCACGGCACTTTCGCGGTGTCCGGATTGTTATGCATGATGTTCCCTACCGCGCGATATGCGTTCGGCCGCCCGGCGCGGCGCGCGACCTCTTGGTACGTCATCGTGCTCCCGCGCGGGATCTTCGCGACGACAGCGTAGACTTTTTCGGTGAAGGATTTTGGCGGATGCTTTTTCATATACCACTATTATATCGCACCCCTCAGCGCGTTGTCGAAAGATAAAAAAACGGACCCGATAGCTTGGGTCCGCCACTAACTCACCTAACAGCCCGCATGGTAGATAACCCCATGACGGTCCGCCCAGATCTTCCAATCTCTGCGGGAAAAGAAGAATGTGCGCTGTTTGGTGCCGAAATCCACGGGGAAAAAGCATGCTACCTTCATGCCAGGATTGTATAGCTTGATCTCGTCCTTGGCGGCGACGAGAAGTGCGAGTACTTCTTCGATGGCCAAATGAAAACGAGTTGCCATTCCGCAAGGCCAATGCACCTCCGCCACCGCCTGATCGATCTTCTTCAACTCACGCGCGCCGGCGATCTGGTCGAGGAATATTTGCTCATCGCCATTGCTCTTGTTGATCGGCGAATTGGGCGCGCACGCCAATGCGCCGCCATTCCATGCCAGCGTATGGATTCGCGGGTCAGGTCGACATTTTTCCTGTAAGCGAACTTGATGCAAAAAGATTTCGGGAAACCGATCCCCGTCGGAACACGTTATCAATATCACCCCGTTGCCCTGGTCGATGAGATGCTCTTGTATATCCTGAAGCACCCTCGCCTTGATCAGCTCCTTGATGAGCTTCTCGTCTCTCTCGGAAAGCTTTGCGGACATTTTTCCCTCACGATTTTGATGAACCGTAGGAAAGTATACTCTATTTAAAAAGAATGTCTAGCGCTTTCTTAGATCGTACACATGTACAGCCCGTCAAAATCCGCAAAGCATGTATCCACCACCAGTCCATCCACATCGCGCAATTCTTTCTTCACCAGATCCTGCGCCTGATGCAACTGCTTGATAAGCTCCGCTTTTTCCGCATCGGCATCGGCAAAACTTTTCGAACCACCGTAGGCGCCGCAATCGCGGTGGAGCATCAACACCACG
Organism: Minisyncoccia bacterium; assembly: GCA_050015515.1. GTDB lineage: Bacteria > Patescibacteriota > Minisyncoccia > UBA6257 > 2-01-FULL-56-20 > JAKAGE01. The sequence continues at coordinate 34,684 of JBEKBG010000003.1, read as the reverse complement.
CGCTTGGTACCGTGAAGCCGCACGGACGCCTTGATCTGGTTCAAAACGAAATCACGGTCGGGCGACGCACCGGCCGTGGACGCGAGCGCCTTCGCACCGCCGGCGATCTTTACGAGATCAATATGGGCAAATCCCTCCTGTTTGCCAAATGCTTTTAATAATTTATAAAAACGGTCATCGAAGCACCACACGACGCACGCATTCGCGGCATAATGTTCTTTTGACGATTCAAATTTAACAAGCGGTTCCGCTGCCATAGTTTTTTATTTCTCCTGCTCCACGAGGATCTTCGCCTGGCTGCCCGAGTCAACTTCCAAAAATCCGGAACTGACAGGGATGAAAACCTCCTTCCCTTCTGCATCAACGATCGTCATCGTCCCCTTCTCCAGGATAGAGATGAGCGGCTCGTGATTGTCCAAGATGGTGATCTCGCCGGAGCGCGTATTGCAATTCACCGACTTGGCATCGCCCTGGAACAACACTTTCTTTAATGAGTAAACGCCAAGTTTCATGAAGATTTCGCGCGAAATTATTTTGCCGCGTTCATGGCACCGACCTCCTCGATGCCGCCTTTCATATAGAACGCATCCTCCGGCTGGTCATCATACTTGCCGTCGAGGATATCGCGGAAGCTCTTGATGGTATCCTTCAGCGAAACATACTTGCCTGCCGCGCCGGTGAATGCCTCGGCGACGAAGAACGGCTGGGAAAGGAAGCGTTGGATCTTGCGCGCGCGGTACACCGTCTGGCGATCGACGTCCGAAAGTTCCTCGATGCCCAAAATAGAGATAATGTCCTGCAACTCCTTGTAGCGCTGGAGCGTGCCCTGCACATCGCGCGCCACTTCGTAGTGCTCCTGGCCGATGATCTTTGGGTCGAGCGCGGTCGATGACGACGCGAGCGGGTCCACGGCCGGATAAATACCGATCTCGGTGAGCGCACGCGAGAGCACGATCGTGGAATCCAAGTGCGCGAAGGTCGTCGCCGGCGCGGGATCGGTGATGTCGTCCGCCGGCACGTAAATGGCCTGCACCGACGTGATGGAGCCTTTTTTGGTGGACGTGATACGTTCCTGAAGCTCGGCCATTTCGGACGCGAGCGTCGGCTGATAACCTACCGCCGACGGCATACGGCCAAGGAGCGTGGACACCTCGGAACCGGCCTGCGAGTAGCGGAAAATGTTGTCGATAAAGAGCAGGATGTTCTTACCTTCCTCGTCACGAAAATATTCTGCCATGGTGAGCGCGGAGAGCGCAACGCGGGCTCGGGCGCCCGGCACTTCGTTCATCTGCCCGAAGACAAGCGCGGTCTTGCCGATGACGCCTGACTCCTTCATTTCGTTATAAAGATCGTTGCCTTCGCGCGTGCGTTCGCCGACGCCGGCAAACACCGAAACGCCGCCGCCCACCTCCGCCACGTTGCGAATAAGCTCCTGAAGTAGCACAGTTTTGCCGACACCGGCACCCCCGAACAAACCCACCTTACCGCCTTTGATGAACGGGCAGATGAGGTCGATCACTTTAATGCCCGTCTCAAACACCTCCGTCTTTGTGGACTGATCGGTAAACTTCGGCGCCTCGCGATGGATCGGAGAATATTTCTTAAACGGCTTGGCCGGCACCGTGAGCGGCTTGCCTAAAACATCAAAAATGTTGCCGAGCGTCTCCTCGCCCACCGGAACCTCGATCATCTTGCCCGTATCTTCCACTTCCGCGCCGCGCGCGAGGCCGTCGGTCGGCGCCATGCTGATTGCGCGAACCTTGCCCGGCTCCAGGTGTTTCACCACCTCCGCAGTGATCGTCGTCGCGACCGCTTCGCCCGCACCGCCCTTCGCCGCGCCCATTTTAATGTGCACCGCGTTATAGATCGGTGGCAATACCGTCCCCTCGCCGAAGTCGATGTCGACGACCGGCCCGATGATCTGCGTTACTTTCCCCTTTTTGAGTGTGTTTATTGAAGCCATAATAGTTGGAATTGTAGCAAATTCCCGGGACGGCTGCAAATGTTTATCGTTGCCTTTTATCAAAGGCTTCTATCCACTCTCTTTGTTTCTTTATTAAAATATCCAGCTTTTTATTGATTTCATCAAGAATGCCGCATAAATAAGGATTTCTTTCGATGAGAACTTTTCTCGCCTCTTCATAAGTAATTTTTTTCTTTTTCATAACTATCATTATAGAAATACCATATTAAAAAATCATTAAAGGTTATTTGACGTGCTCTAGCGAAAGGGTATCCTTAAGGCAGGGTCCGTGAGACCCTTTTGCCTTCGGGCCGACCCCGTCCTCGCGACGGGGGTTAATTTTTAAAGAATGCCCAAAAGAAAGCGCAACTTCAGTGATTCGAAATCATTTTGGGGCATAACCCTCGATCGATAATAAAGTCTTCTTCCATCTAGAATACGTCCTTGCGCAAGCATGGCGAAGCTTGTCCCGTGGCGGTCGATGACCGTAAAATAATTTCTCCCAAATCGTGGCGTATGCGTGAGTGGAACACCAAAGAAGGTGCCATTTTTGAATTTCCTCAAAACAACGACTGGGCGAAGAAATGTGGATGGACTGCCATCCTCCTCACGACCGATATTTACTCCTAAATAACAAAACCAGATATCGCGCTCTTTGTAAAAAGGGATACTAAAATTATTATGCAAAATTTCTTTCTGAATGTTCCAGCCATCAAAATCTTTTTTCATTTCCACCAAGCATAGCAAGCGCAAATTAAAAAGATCTAAACCAATTTTGAGCGATTTTCAAAACATTAAAAAATCATGAAAAACTTTTTGACTAAAATTTTTCTCGCACTACACTTAAGGAGTTCAAAAGTTTTTCGGATCTTTCACGCTGGAAATAATGGCTGAACAATCCCCGTGGTATGGGATAAGGCATCTCCCCCGTGGCTAGTAGGGTGATTCCGAACACCTGACGCCGGCGGCTGAAACGCCACCGTCTAAGCCAACGAGCAAGTGCTTGAGGCAGGAGGAGGGAGAGTACGAGGCGCAACTCCTGACTGATAACAATCAAAGGGGTAGTACCACACCGCGCATAGCTCCGGGTAAGGCCCTAACCCAGTCATCCCGGTTGTTTCCAGCGTGAAGGATCGGAAAGATTTCACTTTCAAGCCAAATCCGCACTCAATAGAACTGTCTTCGTAATCGGCAAAAAATATTGTTAAGGAGACGCCTTTACAAATTCGCCGGCAAGCTCGATTACTCCATTGCTAGTAAGCGTCTCTTGAAAATTATTTATAACTATTGTGGTCGTTTCTGATTGAACAGTATTTCCCAAATTTGGAAAAGTAGCAAAAATGGGTGAGGTATTTCCAACTGAAATATTTGCATCCAACACAATGGATGACGTTGAGAGCAGTGGGAGTTGCGCCAGCCCCAAAGTGTCCGGCAAAAAACTCACCAGAGGACCATCACCATTAGGATTATCTTCGGTTTGAATAGAACCAGTTAAAGTGAACGATCCGGCAAATCCCACTACTGTCTGGATACCAGATAAAGGTTGACCACGTTGCGACTCAGGTCCAGAGCCCTGCTGAATTGAATTTATAATATTTCCATTTACCGCATCACCCACCTTGAGATTATTAAAGACAGTATCTATGCGATTGACGGCCGATTTCGCAAATTGAAATGTGTTTAAAATATCCCCTAGGGGAGAGAAAGAGGAGCTTGCAATAGAATCGGTACTGCGCAACGTCACAAGAAGCCCATCGTTATAAGAGACATATTGGATTTCGTTGCTAGAACTATTCCCGTATATTTTCCAAAGATTGCCATTGATGGTTTCCGTTCCACTGTAAGGATAGGATTCGTTTTCCTTATTAAGATATGCATCAACCTCTGATTGGCTAGATATAAAATAGGTGTAGTCACCTGCGTACACATAATGAGCTGCGTATTGTCCCGTTGAGTCCGCTTGGACGATGGCAAAGTCGTGCGCGCCTTCGGTTCGAATACTGTAATCAGAGCTCGATGGATATTCAAACGAATAACCGAACTCAGGGTCTTGATAGGTCGCCAATCCTAAATTTGTGGAACCGGAATCAGCCTGACTGTTGCTACTACTTGCAGCGACGGTATTATTGTCCGCAACGATCGGGCTTGAGGATTTGTGAACCTCCCAATACCAAATCCCACCCGCAGCAACCAAAACAGCCACTATAATCAGTACGACCACGAGCATCACAGAGCCTCGCCTATTCATTACCTTAATATTAGCATATCGCTGCAGTAGTAAAATCCTCTTAGGATTGTCTTTGAGGGGAATCGCGGAGGCACGAAGGTGCCGAGCGTTAGGGCGCGTTCAGCAGAACGCGACCCGTCCCCGAAAAGATAATCCTAAGAGGATTTTGCTATTGCAACGATTGCGCCCCGCTCGTGATCTCGATGATCTGGTTCGTGATCGCCGCCTGGCGTGATTTGTTGTAGCTCATGGTAAGCGACTCGGAAAGCTCCGAAGCGTTGTCCGACGCGTTCTTCATCGCCACGCGTCGCGCGGAATGTTCGGAGGCATTCGCCTCGAGGATGGCGTGATACAAACGGATCTTCAACAACTTCGGCGCAAGCTCGTCCAGGACCTCCTTCGGCGACGGCTCGATAATATATTCCTTTTCTTTGCCATCCAAAAATGTCTCCGATTTTGCATAATCAGCATACCGGCCCGCACGCGGAATCGTTTCCTCTACCGACTGCTTGATCGTGTCGTAGCTCACCGGCAAAAATTCGCGCACGACGGGATCCTGCCGGAGTGCGGTGACGAATGTGGTAAAGAACGCGATGACACTGTCAAAATCGCGGCGCGCGTAGCCGTCGATCAAAAAGTCCGCGATCGGTTCCGCCTCCAGGATGTTGCTGACGTCGCCGACGCGATTGAACGATGCAATCACGTGCGCCTTGCGGCGCTCGAGATAGCTCTTTGCCTTCTGCCCGATGGCGATGAACGAATAGCGCGGGTCGAGGATATCGATCTTATTCGCTTTCATATACTTCTCGAACTCGCGGGTGACCGCGCCGTTGAACGAACCGGCGAGGCCGCGGTCGGACATCATCAAGAGGAACGCCTCTTTCTCCACCGTGCGCTTTTGGAATATTGCGGGCGTCGGCACGTCCTTGAGCGACGATAAAATACCGAGCAGCTGCAACGCGGCGTACGCGTACGGACGCGAACTGAGCGCGAGCTCCTGGCTTTTGCGCATCTTCGTGGCAGAGACGAGCTCCATCGCCTTCGTGATCTGCCCGATATTCTGGACGCTCTTCATGCGTCGCTTGAGGCTCTGTCCGGATTCCATGGTGTCGTTTACGCGTGCGCGATTATTTTACGAGGAAGTGCGTGAGTGCCTCCTTTAATTTATTCTCGACGATCTCATCGAACAATCCCGTCTCACGGATCGGCTTCAGAATATCTTCTTCGTGTAACGTGGAAAGGTAATCAATGAGTTCGTTCTGCTTCTTCCTGACCTCCTCCACGGCAACGCCCTCGAAGTAATTATTAAGCACGGCGTAGAACATGCACACCTGCACCTCGATCGGGAGCGGCGCTTGGTCGTCCTGCTTGAGGATCTCGTTGATCTTCTGGCCCTGCAAGATCTTCTTGCGCGTGGCCTCGTCCACGTCGGTGGCAAACTGCGCGAACGCCTGGAGCTCGCGGAATTGTGCGTGCGCGAGTTTGAGCTTGCCCGCCACTTTCTTCATCGCCTTCGTCTGCGCGGCGGAACCGACACGCGACACCGAGATGCCGACGTTCAGCGCCGGGCGCTGACCCTGGTTGAAAAGATCCGTCTCGAGATAGATCTGGCCGTCAGTGATGGAGATGATGTTCGTCGGAATGTATGCCGTCACGTCGCCGAGTTGGGTCTCGACGATCGGCAAAGCGGTAAGCGATCCCCCGCCCTTTTCCTTTGAAAGTTTTGCCGAGCGCTCCAACAAGCGGGAGTGCAGGTAAAATACGTCGCCCGGATACGCTTCGCGGCCCGGCGGCCGGCGGAGCAGGAGCGAGATCTGGCGATACGCCCATGCGTGCTTGGAAAGATCGTCGTAGACGATGAGCGCGTCCATCCCTTTGTCGCGGAAATATTCGCCGATCGCGCATCCCGCGTACGGCGCAAGATACCACATTGCCGCCGGCGATCCCGCCGATGCGGAAACGATGATGCTGTATTTCAACGAGTCGAATTTTTTCAACGTCTCCGCGATGCGCACCACCTTGGATTCCTTCTGCCCGATCGCCACATAGATACAGATTGGCGTGCGGCGGCCGGTGTCGTTCTTTTGATTCAAAATAGCATCGAGCGCGATGGCGGTTTTGCCCGACTGACGGTCGCCGATAATGAGCTCGCGCTGTCCACGACCGATCGGGATCAGTGCATCAATGGCTTTGATGCCGGTGTGGAGCGGGGTGTTGACTCCTTCGCGTTCCAAGATACCCGGCGCGCGCGCTTCCAAAGGATTGCGCTGGGTTTTATTTCCAGCCTTGAATATCGGCCCCAGTCCATCCTGCGGCTCGCCCAACGGATCCACCACGCGGCCAATAAGTTCGTCGCCTACCGGAATGGAAAGAATATCGCCGGTGCGGCGCACGGTGTCGCCGACGGCGACGGAAAGGAAATCGCCGAGCACGAGTCCGCCGATGGATTCTTCCTCAAGATTCAAAGCGAGCGCCGGACGTTCACCGTGCACTGTTTCAATAATTAAAACTTCCTGGCTTACCGCATTACGCAGTCCGAGGATCTTCACGATGCCGTCGCCGACCTCAATGACGCGGCCGACCTCGTTCCATTCGGGCTTTTCTTTATATCCCTCGATATCCTTTTTTAATTTTTCGATTATTTCGTATGACATATGATAGTTGAAATGGCGGCAACGAGCCTACGCACTCCCTAATACCTTGTTCAATTTATTCTTCAGCGACCCGTCGAACTGCATCTCGTCGTTCAGGATGATCTTGATCCCTGCGATGAGATCGGGGTCGATCCGCTCCTCCACCATGTCGCCCGGCTTTACGAAGTGCGCAATCAGGGTCTTTTGCGACGGTATGAGCGCGCGCGCCGACTCTATCGTCACCTTCCGCACGCCGCTCTTGCCGCGCGCGAACCGCGACGCTTCCTCGAGGATCTTCCGCAAGTATCGTTCGTCGCCGTTCTTGCGCACGAGCGCAAGGAAATTCTTTGCGAGTTCGTCGTCGGTCTTTTTGCCCGGTCCAGTACCCAACTCGGTGGCGGGCGCGGACAGCACCTCTACGAGCGCCTTGGCATACACGTGCGGTGCGTATTTCATGCGGCGTGTGCGGCGTGTGCGGCCTCGCCGACCGCCTTTGCGATCAGCGCGTCATCGATCTTTTCCGGCGAGAGCTCGACCGTTCTCACGATGGCGGCGCGCACAAGCCCCGCCGCTTCCTTTTCCAACACGCGCCGCGACTCTTCCTCTTGCGAGCGCAACCGCATGGCGGCGCTCTGCACCGCTTCCTCTTCGTGGCGCTTCGCCTCGGCAAGAAGCTTCTCCTCGAGCGTCTTCGCCTCCAGCTCCGTTCGCTTCAAAATATTGATCGCCTCATGTTCCGCTTCTTTGATCTTCCCCGCGCCAATGATATCTACCTCGTGGAGACGGCGCTCGGCCTCGTCGGCCTTCGCCAATCCCCCTTCGATCCGCTCGCGCCGATCGTGCAACAGCTTCAACACCGGCTTATACACAAAAATACGCAGCACGATCAGAAGCAACGCAAAATTGACCGCCTGACTGAGCAGGAGCTCCCAATTGATGCCTAAGTTGCTTAATAGTTGCTGCATGTTTATAGATTATCAGTGCGCCGCAGGCGTACTGCGCGAAAGCGCGAACCGAACGTTATTCCGCGACTACACGAACTTGATGATGAGCGCGATGACAAGCGCGTAAATGGCGACGGCTTCCGCGAACGCGATGGCAAGAATTGCCATGGTCTGCACCTTTGACGACGCTTCCGGATTCCTTCCAATGGCTTCGACCGACTTCGCGCCGATCAATCCGATCGCGACGCCCGGACCGAGCGTACCAAGGCCCATCGCGATCGCGGAGGCAAGAAGCCGCATAGTAGTAGCATCCATAATGATTATTTAATAATGGTGATTGTTGATGATCTTTTCTACGACCTTTCCATCCATGGTATCAGTGACCCGCCTCCTCGCCTTCATGAGGGGTGATGGCCAATGCCACGAATATCAGAGTGAGCATCCCGAAAATGAACGCCTGGATGAATCCGACGAATACCTCGAGGAACATGAACGGGAGCGGAACGAGATATGGCACAAGGAGCGCCATGATGGCAAGGAGGACCTCGCCCGCGAACACATTGCCGAAAAGACGGAACGTGAACGAGATAATTCTAGCAAATTCTGAGATAAGCTCAAGTATGCCGACAAAAAACTTGATCGGGCTCGAAAAGTTGAAAAAAACGGAAACGCGGTCGCGCAATCCCACGATGGAGGTGGCGAACACGTTTACCATGGTGACGGCGATGAGCGCGAGCGCGAGGGTAAAGTTCAGATCGCTCGCGGGCGACCGCAGGAGCGGTACCGCATTCGCACCCTGGCCGATCATCACCGATCCCACGCCGGGGATGAGCCCGGACCAGTTCGAGATCAGGATGAAGATAAAGATCGTGAAGACGAGCGGGAAATATTTTTCCGACTCCTTGCGGCTTCCCAATACCGAATCCATCAGGCCGAGTGCGCCTTCAAGCATCACCTCGACGACATTCTGCAGCATGCCGGGGATCATCTTGAGCTTGCTCTTCAACGTGACGGCAATGATCGCGATCAACACCAAAACAAGAAACGCCATCAGGAGGGCGTTTGTCACCGGGAACAATCCGATAGAAAAAACTTTTTCAGCGCTGAGAGAGATGTTCAACATAACACACCGCAATGATAACAAAATAATGGAGGTTTTACCAGCGCGCCGGATTACTTCTCTGCGTTATATATCGCCATAATCTCCGCCGCCGAAAGCGCGCGGTTGTAGATGCGGACGTCATCAATGAGACCAGAGAATAGGTCACCGCCGGTGCTATCTTCTCCTATTTGAACCGTAGACGTAGTAGTAAGTTCTGCCGTGAAAGAGGAGATTGTTCCAAGTATGGTTCCGTTTTCATAAAGACTAGCTGCCGCCAAAGAAACATTGTACACTGCACACACAAAATTCCATTGTCCATTATTTACACCAGCAGCAATCTCAACAGCACTTCCTCCGTTATGGGCATAGGTTAGATTTCCCGCAGTGGTACGATTTACCGAAAAGAAAAACCCACCACTACCACTACCCCGAGTATCGATAATACCCCCACGAGAGGTTGTGGTAGTTTTTATCCATGCACAAACTGTCCTTGAAGAGCCCGTTGGACTAGGATTAGAAACAGTATTCACAGCATCCGTGCTCCCATTGAAGTATCCCGCCCAGCTTCCCACCCTTCCCCCGGCATAGTAAGTGCCATTGGTGCCCGATGCGGTGCCTGTCCAGTTCCCGTTATTCCCGTTGCCTGATTGGTCAATGGAGCTTGATCCAGATCCTTCGGTGAGCGGCCACCATCCTACAAGCCCAGAGGGGTTGAAGAGCGGGGAAACGGACAAGGAGTTTCCCTGGGCATTGACCTCGGGATAGCTGGGATCCATGGGGCTCTGTCCGTATTGTGCCTTGTATTTAGCTGATTCAAATAAGGAAGTGACCTCATATTGGGTGCCATTCGTACTGTAGGTATAGTAGAGGCCTGAGGAAGAGGCATTTGTTGGATCCACAGGAAGGGACCCTAAGGGAGATCCTGCACTGATAGTGGAGAAATTGATAGGGATCCAGCCGGTATTGTTGATATTTCGTGATGAAGTGGCAGAGGCACAGGCATAGGTATATCCCGTAGGAGCGGTGGCAAGGCCAAGATTGGCACAGGTGCTTGTGGTATCCGTGAGAGAGACATACACGCTTGAGGCATTGCCGAGAGTATATCCTATGCTTCCTGACTGATCCGTATTGTAGAGATTGATGGCAGAATTGAGGGTTGCCATGTCAGAGACCCTGTTCGCATCCCTGCTCTGACGGAGAAGCTCTGTGGGATTCAGGGTGAGGACCACGACGACGGCTAGGATGGCGATGATGGCGATGACGACCAGGAGCTCGATGAGGGTGAAAGCGTTGCGCATGGCGTTACATACCGGTCAACATTCCCCGGGAGGCAAGATACGTAACGAGAAGAGCAAAGAAAAGCAGGACAACGGCGCCAACGCCGACGATGATCAATACTCGACGCCAGCTGAAGCTCCATGAAAGAAATTTTGTTGTCATGAAATTTATATCATTATTATATCACGCCCGTTAGTTATTCCGCCAAACACGCGTTGAACGCGGTCACCTGCGCGTCGTAGACACTGATGGCGGTCTTGGTCTCGGCGGCAAGGGTGTTGTATTGCGCGGCGAGATTATTGTAATCCTCCACCTGTGCGTTGTACGCAGGGCCGGATTGCGGGGACATCGCATCAATGATGGCCTTGTCATCGGTGAGCTCGACGGATGTGGAACTGATCTGCTGCTCGGAAAGATTGATGCTGTTTTCCATATTCGCATCCGGCGCGGTGCAATCCGATGCCGGTCTGCCGAAGATCTGCACCGCGAGCCACGTCTCGTCGCCTTCAAACATCCCTTCGCGTACGGCGACGCCGATCTGCGTGTAATGCGTGTCCAAAATGTTCGCGCGGTGGCCGGGACTGTTCATCCACGCGGTGACGACGCCGGCGTCGCCGGCATAATTGCCAAGCGCGAGATTCTCGCCAAGCGCGAGGTGATCGTATCCGACGCTCGACGCCACAGTGATTGCGCCTTCTCCTTGCGGCCCGACGTGCGCGAAATATTGCTGGGTAAACATATCGTCAAGGCGCAGCGTGGCGATGTCGTCGAGCGTCGCGTTCTCCACGAGCGGCGGCAGGTCGCCATTCGCGGCGCGCGCGGCGTTCGTCTCGGCGATCACGCCCGCGACCGTCAACGCATTTGTTTTCTTTGGCACGACCTTCGTGGCCTGTTGTATCGACGTAGTCGGCGCGAGAAAATTCTGCGCGGACTGACTACTGGTTGCTGCAGGAGTGGTAGGGTTCGCGAACGACTCAATGCTCTGTAACGGCAGAGAAAGAGATTTCTGGAAATACCACAAGGCGCAGGCGGCGACCACCACCACGCCGGCGATGATGATGAGCCGTCGCCGCGCCTTTTTTTTGCGCGACGCGGCGGGCGCGTCGTGCGAAGGCGAAGGCGGCGGCGGTATTTCCATCACCGGAGGCGATGGCGGCATATCTTGTGGGTTGATGTCGTTCAAAGTAGAGCTTATTTTAAAAATAGATCATACGACTCTTTTGGCCGATTTCGGCTGCGGAATGCGTATCGCTCCTCGCAATAGCGACCGCTATTCCTTCGTCACGATACGCATTCCTCGCTCGAAATCGACTCAAAATCCTCATATACCTATTTTTAAAATAAGCTCTAGTTCTTCAAATAACGGCGCACCGCCCAGAAACTGGAGAGTCCTCCGATCACCACGCCGAATAATAATTCATAGACGAACAGCTGGACGATGTGCGTGTAGAAATACCGGAAGATGTTCAACCCTGGAATGAACTCGTTCAGATAGGGAGAGACGAAATAGAGCACGGGGGCAAACACAATGAGGCTGATCAGCGCAGCGATCAGTCCCCACAGCATTCCCTCCACCACGAACGGCCCGCGTACGAGGCTGTTCGACGCGCCCACCACGCGCATCACGCCGATCTCCTCGCGATTGGAATAGATGGCAAGGCGGATCGTATTGAACATGACGAGTCCCGCGACGAGCGCGAGGAAGACGGTCAGGATCCATCCGCCAATCGAGACATCGCGCACTATCGCCGCAAGGCGGTTGATCACGTCCTGGTTCTGCGCATAGCTGATCGTGTCAATATACTGAGAAAGGTCGGGCGAACTCAGGTAATCGTTGATCGCGCCGTACTCGCTCGGATTCTTCGCCGTGACATTGAGCGACGCCTCAAGCGGATTCGTGTCGAGTTGATTGATGGCCTGGCTGACCGTCGGGTCGCTCGCATGATTTTGTTGGAACGTAGCGAGCGCCTGATCCTGTGAAATATAATTCACGCTTGCCACCTGCGAAAGCCCCTCGAGCGATTGCTGAATATTCAAGATCTCATCCTCCGACGTGTTGGTATTAAAATAAACGCTGATGTCTATTTTATCTTGGATGGCCGCCGCGGCAGCGTGCGTGATGACGCCAAACATGATAAGCCCTAAAAAACCGATGGACGCGAGCGTCATGATAGCGATCGTCGCCGTGGACAGCCAGCCGTTGCGCCAGAAGTTCTTGAACCCGAAATGGAAAATTCTGGAGATAATGGTGAACATTGGTATTTTTTTATTATACTAGAATGTACTTGCCTTTCTTCTCGTCGCGGATGAGGCGGCCCTTATCCAATGTTATCACTCTTCTCTCGAGGTTGTTAATGACCTCCTTATCATGCGTGGCGAGCACCACCGTGGTGCCGAGCTGGTTGATCTTTTCGAGCAGCTTGATGATCTCAAATGTGTGAAACGGGTCGAGGTTTCCCGTCGGCTCGTCGGCGATCACGACCTCCGGACGATGGATCATCGCGCGCGCGATCGCGACGCGCTGGCGTTCACCGCCGGAAAGTTCATTCGGGAAGTTTTTCATCTTATCCCCTAACCCCACCATATCGAGCACCTGCGGAACCAATTCCGCGATCTCATGTTGTGGCCGCCCGGCCACTTCCAACGCAAATGCAACATTTTCGTATGCCGTTTTGGTGGGAAGCAAACGAAAATCCTGGAACACGACGCCGATGTGGCGGCGGAACGCGGGCAGCTCGTTATCCTGCAATTTATTCACTTCATACTGCCCAAAAAAAACACGGCCCTTGGACGGTTTTTCTTCCCCGATCAGTAATTTTATAACCGTGGACTTTCCAGCGCCTGAGCGACCCGCAAGGGAAACGAATTCCCCGGGATCAATTTCAAAACTCACATCCTCAAGCGCGACCCCGTGGCCCGTGTAATGTTTGGAAACTCCTTGAAAAACAATCACGTAATTAATGATAACATTTTTTCAAAAAGAACCAAACACTAGAATCCGGCTTTCTTTTCTAACTTGTTTACGCGGAAATCGAGACTGGCAACGTCGCCACGATTTTTCAGCTCGTTGACGCAAACCTCTTTACGAATCTCTTTCAATTCTAAAGACATCTCGCCAAAATGTTTATCTACCTTATCGAAGTGGACATTGATGCTTTCTTCAAATTTATCCAATCGCCCGGCCAACGCAAGTAAATCTTCCTGCTTTGCCATTGCCATAAACCCTTCCTGGACCATAATGGCTAATTTATCGATTGTTATTTTTTTCTCTTTTGGTTTTTTTATCATCCACAAATCATAGGCCACACAAGATAAAAGTCAAAAACTTTTTAACAATTTTTTAATCCTTTTTTTCAGGAGATTTTTGCTCAAGCATGGCTTCTATAAACATATCGATATTTCCCGCCAGCACGTCATCTACACGCGAGGTTTCGGCATCGGTGCGGTGATCCTTTACCATTTGATAGGGATTCAACACATACGAACGGATCTGGCTCCCCCACTCTGGCTTTACCTTTGTGCGCAACGCACCAACCTCTTCCACTTTTTCCTGCTCCATCAGTTGGAACAGCCGCGCCTTCAAGATCTTAAGCGCTTGTTCGCGATTCTGCTGCTGCGAGCGCTGGGCGCGCGAACTGATCGCGATGCCCGTTGGAATATGTACTACCCGCACGGCGGTCTCCACTTTGTTCACGTTCTGGCCGCCCGGACCGCCGGCGCGAGAGAACTCAAACCGCAGGTCGGCTTCCGGAATTTGCAGCTTCGATTCGTCGAGTGCCGGGAGGTCTGGCACGACCTCCACGAGCGCAAAGGATGTCTCACGCGAGTGCTTTGTGTTGAACGGCGAGATACGCACAAGGCGGTGCACCCCCTGCTCGTTCTTTAAATAGCCGTACGCGTACGCGCCGCTTATTTCAATCGCGCGCGAGCGCGGATTATCGTCCACTTCGCGCACTTTCCAGCCGCGCTCGCGCGCGTAGCCTTCGTACATCGCGCCGAGCATCCGCGCCCAGTCTTCCGCATCCTCGCCTCCCGCGCCCGGATAGATCGCAAGGACCGCCGACTGCTTGTCGTAACGGCCCGTAAAAAGTTGTTTCAGCTCGAACTCGCGAAATGCACGCTTGATATCGTGGAAATTATTTTCATCGAACTGAAGCTTAAGCCCGTCGATACCGGTGCGAATGATCTCATATTTTGCAATGACATCATTCAGTTCGCCAAGCTCGCGGATCTTGGCATCGGCGTTTTGCCGATCATTCCAAAAACCAGCGGATGACATTTCCGCTTCCAATTCCACGATCCGTTTTTGTTTCGCCGCGAGGTCAAAGACGCTCGCCCAGTTGGCGAGCTTCTTCTGTAAGTTCCTGAAGTGGTTCGTTTCGGTTCATAAAAAACTAATTGGATTTCTCTTTCTGGCTAGCTTTCTCTTCCCACTCTTCTTTTTTTAATTGCTGACTCGCCATGGCGCGCGCGTAGGGTAGCGTCCAATCATTCACTTTCCGCAATTCTATCGCCTTGGCCTCCACAGCCGCTTTCTTAGCCGCTCCCTCGAAATCAAAATTCCGTTGTTGAGGAATCTGCGGCTCGCTTGGACCGTCCTGCGAAGAAATTTGTTCGCGTTTCATGATATCTTGATTATATCACTTTTCTGAGCCACCTCCCGGATTCGAACCGGGGACCTTTGCTTTACGAAAGCACTGCTCTACCAGCTGAGCTAAGGTGGCGCCGCCACAAGAAAATATAGCGAAAATAATGGGATTGCGCAATAAGCAATAACCTTCACATGCAAAGCGGTGAGGGTGGGATTTGAACCCACGGTACCCTTTCAGGTACACCGCATTTCGAGTGCGGCGCCTTCGACCACTCAGCCACCTCACCGCTTTGCATACGTGCCACTCTATGGTCGCAGAAACGCGACGCGATTTCAAGGGTGCCCCCGAGAGGAATCGAACCTCTATCAGCTCGTTAGGAGTGAGCCGTTCTATCCATTGAACTACGAGGGCGTTGAACAAACTATAGATGATTGACGCAATGCCTGCAATATATATAGAATGAGTGGCAGGCAATCGAAAGATTGTTATACGAAGGGCCCATAGTAAAATGGTATTACGCCTCCATGGCATGGAGGAGGTTGGGGTTCGATTCCCCATGGGTCCACAAGATTAAAAAATTCTAAAATTTTCTCTTGAAATCTATTGTGTGTTGCGATAAAGTACGCGAATGGAAACGTACAAGAGAAACCCAAACATTGAATGCAAAATTTGTCGGAAGCCGATATATCGGAGACCGAAAGAAATATCGATCAACAAAGGAAATGTCTTTTGTAGTATGGATTGTTACGGCAAATCCATACTCAAAGAGCATCCATGCGTAATTTGCAAAAGGCCCATCGCCGCAAGATTAAATAAAAAGACATGCAGCAGAAGTTGCGCGAATAAGAATAGGGCAGGCATAAAATATACCGGGCGTAGATTGAAAGATAAAATCGTTTCTACGGGACTCTTAAAAATAAGGTTGATTGAAATTCGGGGTGGAAAATGCGAAAGGTGCGGCTATAATAAACGTGAGATTTTGAATGTACACCATAAAGACAGAAATAGAAAGAATAATGAGTTGAGTAACCTTGAATTGATTTGCCCCAATTGCCACTCTGAAGAGCATTACCTAACCAGAAGCTGGATTGGAAAACATTACAAGTTGATGGTATAAAGTTCAAGAGGAGGGTTGCGCCGAATGGCAAGGCACCGGTCTTGAAAACCGGGGTCCCGTAAGGGACTTGCAGGTTCGAGTCCTGCACCCTCCGCCAACAACAAAAAAAGAATATCCCTTTCTGGCTCGTGATAAGAATAATTCGCCAGAAAGGGATATTCTTTTTATTGCTTGTTTGAATGTGCGGATTCGAACGCCGGAGCTGATTTTCTCAGCAGAGAAAATCAGCGAGGCGGTGCCCAGGCCAAATGCGAGCGACGGCGAGCATTTGAGCCGCGGGCGAATCCCACCCCCTCCGCCGCAAATAAGTTATAATAACTTCATGTCCGAAAGCCCATCGCACAAATCGGTCGTGATTCCCGAGCCGAAGCTTGCGGGATTTTTGTTTGCCGACACGCGGGTGGCATGGGTATGGCTTCTGCTCCGCCTTTACGTCGGCTACCAATGGGTGACGGCGGGATGGGGAAAAGCGACGGGTGGCATGTGGATCGGTCCGCAAGCAGGGACCACGCTCCGCGGATTCCTTTCCGCCGCAGCGGCGAAAGCGACGGGCACCAATCCGGCGGTGACGTCATGGTACGCATGGTTCATTCATAGCGTCGCACTTCCTCACGTCACGATTTTTTCGTATCTCATCACGTTTGGCGAGCTCGCCGTTGGTGTCGGGTTGGTGCTCGGCGCATTCACCGGCATCGCCGCGTTCTTCGGCGCGTTCATGAATCTCAATTATCTCTTTGCCGGAACGGTCAGCGTGAATCCACTGCTGTTGCTCATTGAATTATTCCTGATCCTCGCGTGGCGCAACGCCGGATGGCTCGGCCTCGACCGGTGGCTGCTCCCCTGGCTTGGCGTGCCGTGGAAACCGGGCTCGGAATTTAAATCATCTTGATATGCGCTCACGCCGCTCATCGCACTCGGCTCGTTCCCAGGGCCCTTCGCGCGGCCAGCGCTCTTCCCGCGGGGCGCACCCGAAGCAATATACCGCGCACGGCTCGCACGAGAAGATCTACATCTATGGCAAGCATGCGCTCATGGAAGCGCTCGCCCACGCGCCGCACACGGTGCGCAAGGTCTTTTTGTCGCCGGAAATGAACGATGCTGAACTACGCGCGCTGTTAAAAAAGCTCAACCTCACGCCCGGCGTTTTGAAAGGGCGCGAGATGGACCACATGGTCGGCCGCGAGACCGCGCATCAGGGCGTGATCGCCGTGACCGATCCAGGATCACTGCTCCTCGACTTCAAAGAATTTCTCGCCGAGCTGCGTCCGACGGAAAACACAATGCTGGTTTTACTCGACGAGCTCACCGATCCGCATAACGTCGGCGCGATCATCCGTTCCGCCGCCGCGTTCGGCGCGGCGGGCGTGCTGCTCCCCGTCCACAACCAGGCGCCGATCACCGGCACCGTCGTAAAGACATCCGCCGGAATGGCGTTCCGCGTTCCGCTCGTCTTGATCGGCAATGTGAACCAGGCGGTAGATTCACTCGCGAAAATGGGATTCCGCACGTACGGTTTAGTAATGAACGGGTCACAAAATATTACTGATGAAAAGTTCGACGCACCGGCGCTGTTCATCGTCGGCAACGAAGGTGACGGCATCCGACAAAAAACGATGGAGCGCTGTGACGTCGGCTTGCGTATCCCAATGAACGCGCGTGCGGAATCGCTGAACGCGTCGGTGTCTGCCGCGGTAGTTTTGTATCAATGGAGCGTGCGGCATCCGGGAGCACTTTGACGTCCATAGAGATCCGAGTACTATAGATATCAAGATGGCGATCTAATGTGGCGCCGTAAGCACCATTTTCAAAAGGATCGTTCGAAAGAACGGTCTTTTTGATTTCTGATATAATCCTCTTATACCCATGCAACATATTGATCTTGCGACGAACGGCTGGGCCGATTACGAGCTTCTCGATTCCGGCGATAACCGCAAAGTGGAGCAGTTCGGCTCGCATGTTTTGATCCGTCCGGAAACACAGGCGATCTGGAAACCGCTCCATCCGGAATTATGGAAACAGGCCGGGGCGGAGTTCAAGTTCGACAAAGATAAGGGATCGTGGCGCGGAAAAAACGTGCCCGACAAATGGAATATTGCATGGCACGGCGACGTGCGCTTTTCCCTGCGCACCGGGTCGTTCAAGCACACCGGCGTCTTTCCGGAACAGGCGCCGAACTGGGAATGGATTGGCGAACGGGTGAGCGCGCTTGTAAAACGTGCGGAGCAAAGCGCTGACAAACCAAAAGTTTTGAACCTCTTCGGTTATACCGGTATCGCGAGCATCGTCGCTGCCAAGCACGGCGCGATGGTGACACACCTCGATGCATCCAAGCAGAGCAACGCGTGGGCGCGCGAGAACGCGGCACTTTCGGCGGTGCCGCCGAACACGCTGCGCTACATCGCCGACGACGCGCTCAAGTTCGTGGAACGCGAGATCCGGCGCGGCTCGGTGTATGACGGCATCACTCTCGATCCACCCGCATTCGGCCGTGGCCCGGACGGCGAAGTGTGGCGCATCGAAGAGGATATCATTCCCCTGCTCGACGCCGTCAAAAAAATCTTCGCGCAAAAGCCCGGCTCGTTCTTCTTGTTGAACGGCTACGCCGCAGGATATGCGCCACAATCGCTTTTGCAAGCCGTGGAAAGCTCTTTCCCGGAAATCGCAACGGGCAAAAAAATCGCTGGAGAATTTGGCGAGTTGCATATTAACGAAAAAGGATCCGACCGCGTAGTGCCGTCGGGAATATATGTACGGTTCGTGAAATAAACGCCAAAGCGACGGATGCGAATTATCTCCCGATAATTTTGACAACCTTAAATATCACTGCTAATCTCTGTATAGAGGGTGGTTCGATATGTCGAAAAGAAAGTTGATGCTTTTGAACGCAGTATTGGGACTCATCGTAGGAATCATAGGTGGTGCGGTCGCTTTCTTTTTTACCGCCCTCGCCTACATCGTGATCGGAGAAATTCTCGTCATATTTCAGAGAGACATCCCCATTCCTTCGCAGATCACGATGGTGATAGTATATGCGGTCTACATCGTCGCGATCGGCGTTCGTTCCTATTACTGGTGGAAGAGCAAGTTGCAAAGTTGCGTAACCCCATAACCAAAATCCGCCAACCCAAGAAAATTGAATCTTTTGGGGAAGGCGGTTTTCTTTTTTCATGTTAGAATAATCCTATGGACGACAAGCGTGTCATTAAGGTCATAAAGAAGGTCATGCCCTCGGTCGTTTCGATCGCCATCGCGGAGCGGCTGACGGATCTTGAAAAGCAATTTCCGAAAGACTTCAATCCGACGATCCCGGACGGGACAGTGGACGACCGAGGCATGGTGCAGACCGGCGGCGGCTCGGGATTCATCGTCGCGCCGAACGGGCTTATCCTTACGAACAAACACGTGGTGAGCGAACGCAAAGCGGAATACACCGTGATCCTTGCCGACGGCCGCACCTTCCCGGCAAAAATTTTAAGCCGCGATCCGATCAACGATGTCGCCATTTTGAAGATTGCCGTGGACGGACTCCCCTGCGTAAAGCTCGGTGACGCAACGAAGCTGGAGCTCGGCCAGTCGCTCATCGCGATCGGCAATGCGCTCGGCATCTTCCGCAATACCGTTTCCGTCGGCATCGTCTCCGGACTTTCGCGCTCAATCACCGCCCAGGCGGAACCCGACGCGCCGCCGCAGGAAATGCGCGGTCTCATCCAAACCGACGCGGCGATCAATCCCGGCAACTCCGGCGGCCCGATCGTGGACCGCGACGGCTGCGTCGTCGGCGTGAACGCGGCGATCGTCTCCGGCGCGCAAAACATCGGCTTCGCGATCCCGGTGAACGCCGCGCGGCGCGATATCGATGACATAAAAAAATTCGGCCGCATCAACCGTCCGCTGCTCGGCGTCCGCTACACAATGATCGACGATGTGCTCAAGAAAAAAATGGGGCTCTCCGTGAACTACGGCGCCTATGTCATGCGCGAAAGCGAGCACGACTATGCCGTGGTTCCCGAGAGTCCTGCGGAAAAAGCAGGCATCAAAGAAAAGGACATCATTCTGGAGTTCAACGGAAAGCACCTTGACCGCGATCATCCCATCGTCGATTTCCTGGAAGAATCCAATGTCGGCGATGAGATCGAACTGCTCATCCTCCGCGATGGAAAGCAATTCCCGGCAAAGGCGGTATTGATGGAAAGGAAATAAGAAAAATTCCTCTCATTTTTTACGGAAATACCACGTAGGAACGTGACCGTAAAAAATGAGAGGAGTTTTTCTTATTTTTTGTTAGTACGTATAAATATCCACCAGCAATCCGTTCTTGTCGAGCAAACGCACCGTGTCGTGATACTGATTCACGGGGCTGCTGCCGGTCCACACCCATACCTGGTTGCTCAAAAAGTTCGCGTCCTCGGAGTGCTGGTCGAAGCATGAGCGGTACGTAAAATTATTCTCGATGTAATTCATGCAGGCGTAATCGTTGGTCGGAACCTGCGGGCCCGACAGGACTGGCATCTGGCATTGCCCGATGGTATCAAGATAGTTCTGGCACACGCCCGAAAAATCCTGGAGCTGCGACTGGTTGATATACGGGCACGTGAGCGGCAGCGCAGGAACAAAATTGGCAACATGCGCGGCGTAGCCGATGCACTCGTTCAGCCGCAGGTTGAACGGCGCGGATGACGAATAAATGAACACCGTATCGCCGGTCTTGACGTTGATATCGCTTTCCGGTGCGAGCCCGGTGGGATCGTACAAATTGACCGCTTGCGGAACATATTCATCGCCGTCGTTCGACTTAATCTGCCAGCCCGTGATGTCGATCGTCCCCGTTGAATTATAATCATCGTCGTTCAGCGTGATCGTGCCGTAGGAATAGAAGCTCGCCGCGGAGACGCTCCCGAATAGCACGTCATGGAAGTATGGCGAAAGCTGGGCGGCGGTATATCCCGCAGGAATATCGGCGGGATTGATGGCGGGCGCGGTCGCATTGTTACCGGGCGCGCCGGATGATGGCGCAGTGATCGTCGTCTGCTGCACCGGCGCCGCAGGCGTGAGCGATGGCCCGATGGGCGCATGGGCGCTGCCGGAGAAACCAAGATCATTCCAGAATGAACTTAAAGAAGAAGAGGAGGAAGAACCTGCACTGGATGATCCCATACCGGAAGGCGCGGGGAACAACGTATCAATCCCCTTCACTCCGTTCGCAAACGCGCCGGAACTGTATAGATATAATCCGGTGCCCAGCGCGACGATGATGATAATGATGAATACGACCTTCCCCATATCAGATAACGATATTGACCAATTTTTTATCGACGTAGATGATGCGTTTCGGCGTCGACACAGCGGCGCCTTGCGCGTTACCCGCGGCGGCGGCGATCGCGGCCTTCACTTTTTCGCTCATGAGCGCCATTTTTTTTGCGGCGGCCTCATCGATCGTCGCACCCACGGATGCCACGTCTTTCGTCTTCCCGTTCACTTGGAACACGATGGTGATCTTCTCCTCTGCGATAAGCGCCGCGTCGTACGCGGGCCACGGCTCGAAATCCACATAGCTCGCATTGCCCATGAGCGACCACAGCTCCTGTGCCATATGCGGCACGAACGGATGGATGATCTTCACGAGCGGTGCGAGTTCCTCGCGTGCGAGCGATGCGGATGCCTCCAACTCATTTAAGAGTATCATAAGCGCCGAGATGGCGGTGTTGAACTTGAACGCCTCGATGTCATCCCCTACTTTTTTGATCGTGCGATGGAGCGCAACGCGCGCGGACGGCTTCTCTGCGCCGCCGGCAGCGGCACCTCCGCCCGCCAAATTTTCGGCGCAATATTTCCAGAACCGCTTTAAAAATCGCTCGACCCCAAGGATCCCCTTCGCATCCCACGGCGTCGCTTCATAGAACGGGCCGAGGAACATTAAATACATTCGCAGGGCATCGACGCTAAACTCCGCGACGATCTCGTCGGGATTCACCACGTTGCCTTTGCTTTTGGACATCTTCGCGCCATCCGCGCCCATGATGAGTCCGATATGCCGCATCTTCTTGAATGGCTCAACGAAAGCGAGATATCCTTCGTCATGCAAAAACTTTGTGATGAAACGCGAGTAGAGCAAGTGCATCACCGTGTGCTCCGCGCCGATCACATAGAGATCCACCGGCATCCAATGTGCCACTTTTTCTTTATCGAAGATCGCGGTCGCGTTATGCGGATCCGGATAGCGAAGGAAATACCACGAAGAATCCACAAATGTGTCGAGCGTTTCGGAATCGCGCTTGGCATCGCCGTCGCACTGCGGACACTTCACGTTGATGAAGTTCGGCGAGCTGGCGAGCGGCGCCATCCCCTGCGGACGATAGTTTTCAAGATCCGGCAACACCACCGGCAGTTCACTCTCCGGCACCGGCACAATCCCGCATTTTGCACAATATATCATAGGGACGGGCGCCTCCCAATAGCGCTGGCGCGACACGGACCAATCGCGGATCTTGTACTGCGTTTTCATCGCGCCGCCGACGAACGCAACAATCTCCGCTTTGGCCTTTTCAGAGCTCATCCCCGTAAATTTACCTGAATTTATCAGATCACCGACTCCCTCCCACAGATCCTCTTCTGCCCGCAACTCCGGCGATGCGCCACCCATCGCGGCGCTCGCGACAGGAACGCCAGGAATGATCGGCTTCGGCACCACCACCTTTTTTATCGGCAATCCAAATTTCTTTGCGAACTCGAAGTCGCGCTCGTCGTGCGCGGGCACGCCCATGATAGCGCCGGTGCCATACGAACCTAAAACATAATCCGCGACCCACATTGGTATTTCTTCCTTCGTTGCAGGATTGATAGCCATCACCCCTTTCAGCTCCACGCCGGTTTTGTCCTTTACGTCTTCCTGGCGCATGCGGTCAGTCTTATGAGAAGACGTTTCCACATATTTTTTCACTTCATCGTTGTTCAATAGAATATCGTGTTGGTCGGCGAGCGCGAGCGTCACCCACGGATGCTCCGGTGCGAGAACAAGGTATGTCGCGCCGAACAGTGTGTCTGGACGCGTCGTAAAGACTTCGATCGCCGCGTCAGAATTTTTTAATGAAAATTTCAGCAGCGCCCCTTCGCTCTTTCCGATCCAGTCCTCTTGGCGCTTGATCGTCGCCGCCGGCCAGTCGAGGCCCTTCAAATCGGCGAGTAACCGATCCGCATAATTGGTGATCTTAAGGAACCATTGCTCCATCATGCGCTCTTCGATCACACTCCCACACCGTTCGCATTTGCCGTCGATCACCTGCTCGTTCGCAAGCACGGTCTGATCCTTTGGGCACCAGTTCGCTCTGGCATTCTTGCGATACGCCAGTCCTTTTTTGAAAAGCTGGATAAAGAGCCACTGCGTCCACTTATAATATTCGGGCGAGGAAGTATCGATCTCGCGGTCCCAGTCGTACGAGAAGCCGAACATCTGCACCTGACGGCGGAAGTTGTCCGTGTTCTCGCGCGCGATCTCTTTCGGATTCCTCCCTACTTTGATCGCATAATTTTCCGTCGGGAGTCCGAATGCGTCCCATCCCATCGTGTAAAGCACTTCATACCCGTGCATGCGCATATAGCGCGCGTGAATATCTTCCGCGGTATAGCCCTTGGGATGGCCCATGTGCAATCCCGCCGCGGACGGATATGGGAACGTCTCCAGCTGATAATATTTCGGCTTCGCCGAATCGTCGACAGCTTTAAAGACCTTCTCTTCGAGCCATTTTTTATTCCATTTTTCCTCGATCTTCTTTGGGTCGTAGGGAATCATCAGTACTCCCATTCTATCGCTTTCGCGAGGTTTTCTCAATCTTCCTTTATATCCCAAATATCCGCTGCGAGTTCTCTTCTATCTGCGCCTTCATCTCATCCGTCGAGACGCCTTTCAATTCCGCAAGCCGTGCCACCACGTGCACCACATACGCCGGCTCGTTGCGCTTGCCACGAAACGGCGCGGGAGCGACGTACGGCGCGTCGGTCTCGCTCATGATGCGATTGATCGGGATCAGCTTGATCACCTCGTCATAGTCGCCCTGCGTTCTTCCTTTGCGTGGCGGGAACGTAATCGCGCCGCCGAAGGTAAATGAAAATCCCATGTCGAGCAGACGCCGGGCGTCATCTGCGGTGCCGGTAAAAAAATGCACGACGCCGGGCGTAAGATCGTCCGCATGCGGCTGAAGAAACTCGATAAGGTCGGAAAACGCATCGCGGCAATGGACCATGAGCGGCTTCCTCACTTCTTTAGAAAGATCGATCTGTAAAAGAAACGCATCTTTTTGCCGGGCGATCTGCACCTCGCGCGGCTCGTCGTCGTTGAAATGAAAATAATCCAGGCCGCATTCGCCGATCGCGACCGTCCGTGGATCCCGCGCGAGCGCTCGGTAATAGTCCATATCAAAACTCTCGCCGCGCGAGGTGAACGCCTGCGCCGCGTCTCCGCCGCCGAGCTCCTGCGCATCGTGGAACGACCGACTCGTGTGGATGGGGTGAAGCCCGATCGCAGCGCGGACATTGTCGGGATATTGCTCCGCCAACGCCACCGCTGAACGCGACGTATCCTTCTGTGTGCCAATGACGATCATCTTCCGGACACCCGCGTCAAGCGCGCGTTGGATGACCGCGCCGCGATCGGCGTCGTAACCGGAAAATTGCACGTGGGTATGGGCGTCGAGGAAATAGGGTTGTTCAGCCATAGTAGATTCATCTTATCACAATTTTTTTGTTACAATACCATTATATGAAACTCGTCATCGGCATCGTCGGCGCGCCGCTCGCAGGAAAGGAAACCTGCGCGAACGTATTGGAAAAACTGCTCATCGAAGACGGTTATTCGGTGAGCCGTCATACGTTCTCTGAGATCCTGCGCGAGACGCTCGACCTATGGGGCATTCCGCATGGGCGCGATAACGAGCAAAAGATGGCGATCATTATGAACGCGGAAACTGGTTTCAAGGATGGGGCGCTTGCGCGCGCGATGAAAAACCGCATCACGCACGAAGACGTTGACGTGACCATTCTGGACGGCATACGATGGCTTGGAGACGAAAAGATGCTACGCGATCTCAATGAGGAAGGAATAAAATCGATCATCATATATATTCCCGCCGATCCGAAAGTGCGCTATGCCCGCCTGCTCGCGCGAAACCGCGCCGGCGAGGGCGCGACGACGTGGGAGAATTTTGCGCGGCAGGAACAGGCGCGGACGGAAGTGGATATTCCCGACATCGGACTCCGCGCCGAGATCGTGATCGAGAACAACCACGACGATATCGAACACTTCCACCGCGACATCAATCGCGTCTACGAAAGCCTCTTTGACGAAACGCGGCGATAACAGCCTGCGGGCGAAGATTATTTTATCCGCGGAAACAGCGTGTCCGGCTTCTTCGTCTTTAACACACCGCCTTCGCGCACAATTGCCGCACGGATTTTGTGGGATGTCTCCGGCAAAAATGGCACGAGCTCGGTCGCGACAGCTTCAAGTAACGACACAAGATTGAACAGCGTCACCGCGCGCGTGGCGTCGTCTTTTATCTCCCACACCTTCCGCTCATTCACATAGCGATCGCCGAACGAGATCGCGGACCAGATCGCGGCGAGTGCGTCGGAGAATTTATACTCTTTTAACTTCGCGTAGACCATTCGCTTCATCGTCTCGATCGTGATATCAAAATCACCGTCGAGCGTGGCATCTGCCGTGGACAGCGTTTCCTTTTCCGCCAACGTCAGTACCCGCGCGGCAAAGTTGCCAAGCCCGTTTGCAAGGTCCGCGTTGTAGCGCTCCTTCATCTTGGCCTCGGAAAAATCGCCGTCATCGCCGAAGGAAACCTCGCGCAGGAGAAAATAGCGCACCGCATCGTTGCCGTAGCGCGCCGCAAGATCGAGCGGGTCCACCCCGTTACCCAATGACTTTGACATCTTCGTTCCGTTCACGGTAAGAAATCCGGTGGAAACGATCTGTCCGGGCAGCGGCAACCCAGCGGACATGAGCATCGCCGGCCAGATCACCGCGTGGAATCGCACGATTTCTTTTGCCATCACATGCACATCCGCCGGATGTTCTTCCCATCCCTCCACGCCGACGATAGTGATGTAATTCACGAGCGCGTCGGCCCATACATAGATGACCTGGCCGGGATCGTCCGGCACCGGGATCCCCCACTCCTTCTTTTCGCGCGAGAAACTCACATCCTCCAGACCGTTCTCGACAAACGCGCGCACTTCGTTGAACCGGTGCGCGGGCGCGACGAACTCGCCGTGTGTTTCATAAAAATCCAGCAACTTCTGTTGATAGTTTGATAAACGGAAGAAATAATTTTCTTCGGTAATGAGCTCCGGCGCAACTTTGTGCTCAGGGCAAAGCCCGTCAGGCGTCAGCTCGTCCTCTTTCATGAACGCCTCATGTCCTTTGCAATACAATCCCTGATACTGTCCTTTATAGATATCCCCGGCGGCCTCCATGCGGCCCCAAATGTCATTGACCACTTCGATATGCCGCTCCTCCGTGGTGCGGATAAAATCCGTGTTTGAAATACCGAGTTTTGCCCACGTTCCGCTCCAAATATCCGCCATGCGGTCGGTATACGCGTGGATCTCCTCGCCGGTCTTCTTCGCCGCATCAACCGTCTTTTGCGCATTCTCATCCACGCCGGTGGAAAACACCACGTGCTCTCCGCGCGTCTCGCGCCAGCGCGCGAGTGTGTCGGCGACAATCGTCGAATACGCATGGCCGATATGCGGTTTGTCGTTCACATAATAGATCGGGGTCGTGATATAAAATTCGTCGCGTGAGTCCATTGCAATAGCGTACTATTTTTTCTCCTCTTTCTGCAACCCATCGAGCAAAAGCTATGGCATGAGCAGTATGCTGTGCTGAGGCATTTAATCTTCCATGCCTCAGCACAGCATACTGCTCATGCCATAGCTTTTGCTCGGCGCTTTGAGGACCAATCCTGAATTATCTCCTGCGCGATCGCCGCGAGCGGGACGGCGATGATGAGCCCAAGTACA
This sequence comes from Minisyncoccia bacterium, assembly GCA_050015515.1. GTDB lineage: Bacteria > Patescibacteriota > Minisyncoccia > UBA6257 > 2-01-FULL-56-20 > JAKAGE01. The sequence continues at coordinate 7,803 of JBEKBG010000003.1, read as the reverse complement.
CCGCCCATTTCCGCGCCGATAAGCAATGCGACGATGACGATGACCGGATGCAGTCCCACCGACCGGCGGCTCAAAAGCGGCACGAGGACATGCGATTCGAACTGCTGTGCAATGAGGAAGAATACCAACGTCCAGAACGCGAGTATGGCGGAGGTCAAAAGCGCCGCAACGACGGCGACCGCGCCGGAAAGGATCGGCCCGAGGAACGGCACCAGCTCGAAAATCGCCGCCAAAATGGCGATCAAGAACGCGTACCGCACGCCAAGCAGCGACAATCCTCCCCATACTAAAAATCCCATGATCGCGCTGAGCACCACCTGCATCCGAAACCACGACCCGATCAATTCTTTGGACCGCTTATAGATCCGCATTGCCGTCTCGTCGTAATCCGGCGGCACGACGATCTTTAAGAATTTTTCCACGCCGTCATGGCTGATGCTCAAATAGAACGAGCTCGCGAACACCGCCACCGCGAGGCCGAAACTTCCGAGCATCTGGGAAAAAAGTTGGAGCGGCGAGGCGCTGCCGGAAATGAATTGTGAAGATACTTTCCCAACGAGCGATCCCACCGATTGTGGCGCCTTGAGATCGAGCAAGATCCCCCATCCGCCGAGGCTCGCTGCATTGACGCCGGAAAGGATCGTGCCGATCTCCACGAGCAGGAACGGAATGACGGTATAGACAACCGCAACAAAAATGATCAGCGCGATGAGAAAGATCAAAATGACGCTCACGCTTCGTGGCAGGCTGATGCGGGTCTCAAAAAAATCCACGATCCCTTCCAGCCCGGAAGAGATGATGATCGCCAAAAAAAGCCCGAGTACGATCTGTCGGCCGTCATACAGCACGGCAAAGAGCGCCACGAAAACGAGCACGCGCCAGAGCGTTGCCCATGAGATCTCGAATGTGGTTTTTTCGCTGGCGTTCACAATATGATCGTTGATTATTTTTCGATTGTTAAAATTTTCTTAAATGCCGCTTGACTTTTATACGGCCCGACGACGGCAAGGTTGAGCCCCTTATCCTTAAGGATCGCCTTTGCCACCTTTTGCACATCCCGTGCAGTTACCTTCTTTATTCTATCCGTTAATACCGTTGGCGACAAAACCCCGTGGGTCAGCACCTCCTGGCCGCCATAAAAGCTGGCGAGATCGTCCGAGGTCTCAAGTCCAAGGACCAGGCCGCCGATCATATGGTCTTTGCTCTTTTGCAGCTCTTTTTCCGACACCACAACGTCTCGAAGCGCCGTGCACTCTTCAAGGATCGCCCGGATGATCTCTTCCGTCCGCTTGCGATCCGCGCCCGCGGAGATAGTGAGCAACCCGTGGTCAAGCGACAGATCCGCGGCCGCCCAGATGTAGTACGCGGCGCCCATCTTCTCGCGGATGCGCGTAAAAAGGCGCGAGCTCATTCCTCCGCCGAGGATGTCTGCCAGCACGCGCAGAGCATAGCGACGCTCATCGAACATGTCGAACGCGCGAAAGCCAAGCACCACATGAGCCTGGTCCGATTCCTTAAAATGTAACACGGCCTTCGGCGCCGATTGCCGTTCCACGGTCTTTTTCTTCGCGGGTGCCGCGTGTCGCGGAAGCGCGCCGAAATATTTTTTGATCTGCGCGACCGTGGCCGTCTCACCGAACTTTCCCGCCACGATGACGACCGTCCCCGGCATCACATAGCGCTGGTTGCGATACGAAATAAAATCCGCGCGCACGAGCTTCCGTATGATCGGTTTCTCGCCGCCCACATCCCAACCCGCCGGTTGATCGCCGTAGACCAGTCGGGCAAGGTCGCGTTGCACGCGCGTCGGAAGGTCATCCTCATACATATTGAGCTCCTGGATGATCACGCCGCGCTCCTTCTCAATCTCCGCCTCGTTAAAAAGCGGATGGAGATAAAGATCCGAAACGATCTCCAATATTTTCGGCAATTTTTCCGCCTGCGCTTTCGCATAATAGCCGGTATATTCCTGTCCGGTGAAAGCGTTGAACTGCGCGCCGAGTGCGGTGAGCTCGTGGGCGATCATCCCCGGCTCGGGCCGGTCGGTCGTGCCCTTGAACATCAGGTGCTCCAAAAAATGCGAGACGCCGTTCTGACGTTTCACCTCGTATTCCGATCCCGCACGCACCAGAATGAGCACCGTGGCGGCGAGGTTCTCCGGCTGGGGAACCAACAGTATCCGCAGGCCGTTCTTTAAAATGATTTTTTTGGGATTTTTTATCATGAACTGGAAATTGGTTCGCTACTGGTGCTATTCGTGATCGTCTGGATGTCGGATGCAAAGTTCTGTGCGCGTTCCACGACCGCTTCGCCGTAGGTCCATAGATAGTTCTTCCAGTCGCCGCCCGCGTAATACTTGGCCGCCGTACACCGTTCCTGGCCGAGCGGCGCGCTGTAGAGTGTCTCACATCCTGTCATATTATCCTTTAAATACAATGCGGTGGCCACAAACGCGTCAGTGTCATTCCATGGCGACGGCGGGTTGTCTTTTGTGATCTGCGCGACCGCGGCGGAATAGCTATCCCATGTGGACGGCACGAACTGTGCCGGCCCCATCGCGCCGCCATACGCGCCATCCGCATTCGGGCACGATACCAACATCTCGCTCGGATCGAGGTTGAGCGACTGGGTGATCGCAAGGAACAGTGGCTGATCGGACGGGCTCATCGCCGTTTGATAGTTGCACTGGCCAAGATTTTGGCCAAGCGCGGATTCACGATCGAGGATCGCAAGGATGAACGCCGGATCGATGCCGGTCGCATTCGACGCCACCTGCGCATATTGATACGCATCCTCGAATGACAACTGGCCGCCGCCGAGCAGCTGGAAGATCTGGTTGCGAATCTGTACCGCCGACATCTGCGTTTGCGCGAGCAACGCCTGATATTTTGATTCCTGCCCCTGCGTCGCCGTGAGCAACTGCGCTTCCTGCGTCTTTGTGCTCGCCACCTCCTGCGCCTGCGCCGCCTGATACGCCGCCACGCTCGCCGCATCGGACTTTGATGCCTCGAACTGCTGTTCCTCGTTTTGCAATTGGGACTGAAGGCCTGCGACCTGTTGTGCGGTCATGCGCAAACTGCTCTCCGCAAGGGTGATATTTTCTGTATCGTTCCAGACATCTGAGATCTGTGGATTTTGGAGAAACGCTTGCACAAGGCTCACTTGGTCGTTTTGATAAAGGTCCCGCATCAACACCTCCATCGCCACCTTTTTGGTGGTGACGGCCGTCTGCAGAGCGGCGATCTGCGATTGCGCTTCGCTTATATTGCTGTTCAGTTGTTGGGCGGTAAGGTTGACGGCTTGGATCTGTAAATTAAGCGACGCGATCTTATCGTTCAATATACTGATCTGGTCATTGAGCGTTTTTCCCTGCGTTTGATAGCTCGTAATCTGCCCCTGATACTGGTCTATCTGCGTTTCAAGCTGGGCGAGCTGGGACTCAAGCTGAGTGCGTTGCGCAGTGGTGGGGTCGGTGCTGCTCGCCGCCGTTCCGCCGCCGTTCGCGGCATCACCGGACGCTTTATTAAAAAACGTCGGCGCGGCGGCGGCCCCGAACATGAAAAAAATCGTGGCCGTTGCGATGATCGCCACGCGCATGATTTTTGTGAGCGGGATACGAATGATTCGCTCGCCCGCCAGATCGACGCGCGCCGCGAGCGGCCCGAACGAGCTCCAGCTCCGACCGCCCTGCTTTCTAGCAGAAACGTCGCCGAGCACCCTCGGTTTCAAAGGTCGTTTCATTGCTCTTCTATTATAACGCAAAAAGAAAAGCGGAGTCAGCCCTTTCCTGTGATGCATGCCTTTTCGGGGACGGGTCGCGTTCTACTGAACGCGCCCTTACGCTCGGCACCTTCGTGCCTCCGCGATACCCCGAAAAGACATACCGCACAGGAAAGGGCAACCCCACGTTTTATTTTTGTAGGTGATGAAGAAAGAAAGATTAAAAAATGATTAAAAGTTTTTTGACATTTCTTGAACGCGGCGTATGATAATAGGCGAAACGGCTGCTCCGCACGAACTGCGGACTATCTGTCGATTGTCGCAAAAAGAGCCATTTAAATGGCTCTTTTTGTTTTAGATAGTTTTAATGGACAATTTGCTAAGCTGGCTACGCCCCCCAAATATTCGGGTCCGTAGCTCAACAGTAGAGCGGTCGTTTTTGACAATCGACAGATTCCGGCGCAACTCCGGACGGATCCACAAGGGGCGTCTGACTGGACGATGTTCGAACGATTTTAAAGGCTAGTAAGAGGGAATGGGCGACTATGCCTTTACGCCAACAATCAACGCCCTATTGAGATGCAAATGCAATATGGTAGCCTTGAATCCTGCCCCTCCTAAGAGCTCAACATACCGTTCGACGGGTATCACTTGGTCATCTTTTGCCGCGAGACCTCGACGAAATTCTTCATAGGTTTTCTCACTCTTCACTGGCGATAAATCTTCCAATCGGTTTCGAATAGTTTCGTAACTTTCCGAAAAAATATTAGTATCTATGGCAATTCTGTCCAGGATGAGAAATGACCCACCCGGTTCCAAAATGGAATACACTTCTTTAAACAGCTTCGTTCTTTCTGAATCGGTAAGCTCGTGGAAAACTTGAACGCTGAGCGCAAATTGATACGTCCCCTTCGGCACGTCCGAACGGGTCAATTCTGCAACATTTTTCTTAATGATTTCTAGATTATGCAAATGTGGTGTAAGGCGCTTCTTCGCGAGCTCGATCATAGGTTCTGACGAATCAACGCCCACTATTTTTATGTTTTGTTTTTTCGCCCAAATCAACTCTTCAACTTGCCCGGATCCAAAACCGAGGTCGAGGATAAGATTCCCCGGATGATAATTATTTGCGATGATCGAAGTCAAAATATCCAACTGTTCTGGTCGTGTTGGATTCCCCTTGCCGGTACTGGCATTCACATCCCATTGCTTTGAAAATTCTGCAGCCAACCACTCATCTTTCATGTAAGAATTATAACAAAACTGTATACGGGAGTGAATTCGAACAAACAAAACACCCCGCGCGAGCGGGATGTTTTGTTATTCTTCCTTCGTCTCTTTGCTGGCGTCGCGTTCGGCTTTCTTCTCTTCGCCTTCGGTTGTTATGGCGGAGACATCAACGGTCTCAACCGGTGCGACGACTTCTTCCGGTGCGGGCTCGGTGGCGGTGGCAACGGCAGTCTCATCTTCGATGAGGAAGGTTACTCCCTTCGGGCGCTTGAGGTCTTTTACATAAATGGTCTTGTCCAAAGCGTCGAGCGCGGAAAGATCCACTGTGATGCTGTGCGGAAGATCCTGCGGGAACGCCTCAACTTCGATCTCGGACATGGACTTATTGATGACGGCGGCGAACGCTTTGATCGCCGGGGCAATACCCTCGAATTCCAACGGCACACGCGCTTTGACGAGCTCGTCCATGCGCACCTGATGGAAATCTACATGGATGACTTCACTCGTAACCGAATCGCGCGCCACCTCGTGGATCATCGCCGACTTTGATTCTTTGCCGAGCAGAAGCGTAACGACCGACGTGGAGCCAGCATCTTTCAACACCTTATTGAATTCCTTTGCCGGAAGCGCGAGATGAACATTCTTGAAGCCGTGACCATACAGCTCGGCAGGAATAAGGCCCTCCCGGCGGAGCGCCTTCACTTTTTTACCCAATACGTCGCGCGTTTTGACCGCTAAATCCATAGGGGAAAGTATAGCAGAGAATAGAGAAAAGGCAAATTATAAAAAAGGACCGCCCGAAAACGAGCGGCCGACCGTCTTTTTCTTCATCGTTGTATGCTCCAATGCCCGCTAGTATTAATTTGGTAGGCTCTCATGGATTGACATATTTATTGGCTATTAATATAATATACGCAGGAGAGAGACCAATGGTTCCAATCGAAGCTGTGAATAGTTTCCTGCCGACAATACACGAAATACGTCGGAGTATGGTTCAGATAGAAGCTACGGTAACAGGCATCTTTCTCGTCGCCATTGCCGCTATCCTCTATCGGTTTGGGCCAGCCAATGCAGCGGTCATGATTCTGGGCATTCTCGCCGCGACAGTATTTTTCTCCCTTGAACTGTTCTTTCTTGTGCGGCTTTGGCGGATGCGCCACATTTTTCGATAGGGTTGTCCCTATCCCGACCCGTCCGGCAGAAAATTGCTTGGCGGGTTTTTTATTTTGTGAGAATTTAAAGACTCGTTCTTTTATACCTAGCTATGCTATACCGTTGAAAAGCTTCAGCCGATCGGTCACGATCTTCTGGATATTGACCACCGCAGGCGCGGCAATCTTGTACGGCGCGATCTCGTTCGGATCTTTGAGCCCTTCCTCCACGCCGCGACGCCATGCGAGGCGCAATTCGCTTGAAATATGGATGATCGTCATGCCCGCGCGCGCGGCGGCGGTAAAGTCCGAATCGTCGGTGCCGGAACCGCCGTGGAGCGTCATAAATTTTGCGTTTGTGCCGGCGATCGCCGTCTTAATCGCCGCGATGCGCGGGATGTCGAGATGCTTATACTCGGCGCCCGTGCCGTCCGTCGTCATGCTCTTCAATAAGCCGTGCATGTTTCCCACTGCGGGCGCGAGCACATCGACGCCGGTCTCGGTCACAAAGCGCACCGCTTCTTCCGGCGTGGAAAGCGCGATTCCCGTCGGCGCGACGTCCATGACCTCAGAGTTCGAGCCAATGTATCCGATCTCGCCCTCGATCACGATCTCCGGGTTGATCACGCGGATCGCGGCAACCGCGGCTTTCGTGTTCGCAATATTTTGCTCCATCGGCGATGATGAATTATCAAAAATAATTTCGTCGAATCCTGCCTCCGCCGCTTCCTTCGCTTTGTCGATCGAATGCGTGTGATCCGCATTCAAAAAGATCGGGTAGTCGTACGTGTCGCGGTAACTTTTGATAAGCGCCGCCGCCTGTCGCACGCCGATGAACTCGCGCTCCCCTTCCGAGACACCGATGAGTACCGGCAATTGCAACTCTCGTGCGGCGGCAAAGATCGCTTTCAGCGCGCCGAGGTCGGAGATATTAAAATGTCCGACGGCCACATGACGTGCTTCGGCGTCGGCAAGAACTTCACGGAGGGATTTCATAATTTTTTGATAAAAACTAGATCGTTTTCGGTTTATAGTTTTTCGGCGCCTTATTGAGCAACTTCACGAGCGCGGGCTTTGACAACAATCCCGTCTGCGCGCCGAAGTACTGCACGACATGCATGGATTCGATCGGTGCCCAGCGCAACGCGTCGTACACGGACAATCCGTAAACCAGGCCGCAGAAGAATCCGGTGGAGAACGCGTCGCCTGCGCCGGTGCGTGAGATCGGCGGCTTGGGATCCGGATAGGGCGGCATGAAATATTTGTTCATCCCGTCGGATACGTACGCGCCTTTTGGTCCGTCGGTGATCACCACCACTTTCGGCCCCAGTTTGTGCAGCCCTTCGAACAACGGCATGATGTCCTCGTTCTTGCGGTGCAAAATAAACTGCGCCTCCTCGCGATTCACGAACAAAACATACGTGTGTTTGTATATATCGCGCAATTTTTCCGCGCCGAAACGGAGTTGGAACGTCCCGGGATTGAATCCCATTTTTATATCCGGGTGCTTCTTTAAATAATCCGCAACTTTTTTATGGAACGGAAGCGTGTGCTCCGCGATGGAAGAAAAATATATCCAATCGGTGTTCGAATCAAGTTTGCGCGGATCGTAATATTCATAGACCTGATGTTTTATCAAAATGGTCCGCTCCGCCTTGTACGTCAGAACAAAATGGTAATTGGTCGGCTTGCCCTTATTGAT
>JBEKBG010000002.1:0-93563 GCA_050015515.1 Minisyncoccia bacterium | reverse complement strand
GAGGTCGCTCATCACGATCTCGTCCGCGCCGAGCGCGATCATCGTCGCCGCGCTGTGCGCCTTATACGGCACGACCACAGAAAACTTTTCGCAATATTCGCGAATCATCGAAACCAAACGCCACGGCACCATCGTGTCGCCGCCCGCGCTGTAGAGAAAAAGGTCGATGTTCGGCACCTTGCCGATTACCTGCAACTGCTTGCTGATAAGCGGAATCACATCCACCGCAATCCGCGCGTTGAACGGCCCTTGCCGGTCGCTCGTTAGATATGTAATCACCCGCGAACCCCGCGCCTTTTCTATCTGCTGGATCAACTGTTTTTTATCCATATTGCCTTCATTTTAGAACAATTTCCACGATACGCAAACACGTCTATTTTGTCCTGGCAGCTTTATCTCGCACTCATCCGCATCAACTCGTCCGCGATCTTGTCCGCGGCGTCGGGGATGAAGAAGGCCGAAGACGCGGCGCTCATCTTGGCGCGCCGCCTGGCAGTTTCGATGCCGGTATGTAGCGCCGCATGCTGCCGCGGAAGCTAACTCTCAACACAACCAACGGCGAGCAAGGATCGCATCCTACTCGCCTTTTTTTATCAAAATATCGGTGATGTTTTTTACCGTCGCTTCCAATTTGTCCATATATCTCCCGTGATCGCCTGCAAACTTCTTGCAGTTTTTCAAAATCACACGCTCCGCGAACGTGTCATAATCCCAAAGAAGCAGGTGCACCAATTCGTGTACTATGACATCTTCCTCATCCTTGAACGGTTCGCCCGTTAGTAAAAGAATAGCTTTCTTATTTTTAAGGTCAATTTTTATATCACCACTTTGCTTAAACCCATCCTTTCGACGGAACTCCACGATTTTCAGAGACAAATTCCATTTATCCAAGAGTAGCTTGGATTGCCATTGTTTCATAATCTTCTGCAACTTCAAAACGGGCATTCCTCTTACTTTCTTAACATCCAAAATTATTTTTCGATTGCTTGTTTTCATTTCAAAATAATATCATATTCCCCTACCTCGCACTCATCCGCATCAGCCCATCCGCAATCTTATCCGCCGCGCCGGGGATAAAGAACGCGGAAGACGCGGCGCTCATTTTGGCGCGCAGGTCGGCGTCGGTGAGGATGTTCGTCAGCTGGGCGAAGAAGATGCCGGGTAGGAGGTTCGCCTCTTCAATGACGATCGCGGCGCCCGTGGCGGCGAACTCGTAGGCGTCCACGCGCTGGTGGTCGTTAGCGGATGTGGATAGCGGGATAAGGATGGCGGGAAGGCCGAACGACGCAAACTCACACACCGAGCTGCCGGAGCGCGCAACGACGACGTCCGCCGCGGTGAGCGCGGTGGCCATGTCACCACCACCAATATATTCCGTCGGCACATAGCGATACGTGATCGGCACGTTTGCGAGCGCGGCGCGCGATAATTTTTCCACGTCCGCAAAATTGCCCGCGCCGGTTTGGTGGAGCACCGACGTCATAGAAATAAACTGCGGCAGGTTCGCGAGCACGAACTCGTTGATGCGTTGCGCGCCCTGCGAACCGCCGATGATCAAAACGAGCGGCTGGGTCTTATCAAATCCCATAATTTCCTTGGCTGCCTCGCGCGAAACGCGCTCGCCGAGCAGTTCGGTGCGGAGCGGCGATCCCGTGACCTCCACTTTGTCGGCGCGGAAGAACGCCGCCGCGCGGGCGAAGCTCAGGAACACGCGCGTGGCAAAGCGGCCGGAGGTAACGTTCGTGAGCCCGGGCTGGGCGTCGGAATCATGAATGGCGACGGGGATGCGGTAGAACCATGCCGCAACGACGACGGGCAACGCTCCCGTGCCACCCTTGGAAAAAACGACGTCGGGCATGATGAAATAAAGTTTCCACAATGCTTGGAAAAATCCGATGACGAACTTTGGTGCATCCAAAAAATTTTGCCCCGAAAAATAGCGCCGCATCTTTCCCGACGCGACCGGATAGACCGGAATGCCGCGCTGCGAAAGGAGTGCGCTATACGCGTCCTTTGGACCAAGATAGGAAAATTCCACCACCGCGTGAAGCTGATCGCATTTTGCCTGCAACGCTTCTGCCACCGCAAGTATCGGATAGATGTGCCCCCCGCTCCCGCCGCCCGTGAATACTACGCGAAGTTTTTCCATATTTTTTTAATTATACCGCGTAACGTTCAGCGCGACACCGCTCATCGTGATAAATACCGCGAGCGCCGTACCGCCGTAACTGACGAACGGCAGTGGCACGCCCGTCAAAGGAATGATGCCCGAGATCGACGCCATGTTGACGAATGCCTGCAGCGCGATGACCGTGCCGAAGCCAATCAGGATCATACGACCGAACTGGTCGCCCGTGCGCTTCGCGAGCCAGAACATGCGAAACGTGACGATTGCAAACAACGCCACAAGGCACCCTGCACCAATGAAGCCGAGCTCTTCCGCGACGACGGCAAAGATGGAATCGTCTATCGGCGTCGGCAAATAGCTATCTTTTGTGGCCGACTGGCCATATCCGACGCCCCATAGGCCACCCGACCCGATCGCGATCAGCGACTGGTTGACCTGATAGTTCTGCCCCTGCAAATTCTGCGTGGGGTGGAGAAATCCCGTGATGCGCGCCATGCGGTACGGCGTGACGAAGACAAGAAGCACGACCGCCGCGGCCGCGATGCCGATGATGCCCAAAATATATTTCCACGGCGCGCCGCTTACAAAATAGACGACGAGTCCCGCACCAAGCAAAATTGCCACCGTGCTCGTGGCCGGCTGGAGAATAAGGAGCACGGCCATCACGCCGGAAATGATCGCAAAGGGAAGCAGGCCGGATTGAAAATCGGTAGCGCGTTTTTTTGAATTCGAAAGCCACGCGGCAAGATATAAAATATAGGTGAGCTTCATCAGTTCCGCGGGCTGGAAGCTGAGCGGACCAAACCGAAGCCAGCGCGTGGAACCGCTCGCCGCGGTGCCGAGTGGCGTGAATACGAGCACCAGCGCCGCCATGCTGACGAGCAGTAAAACGAATGCGACATTTTTGAATTTATAATACGGCACAAAGTAACCCACCAAAAATCCGGCGAGTCCGATCGTCAACCCAAACTCCAGCTGATGCTCCAAATAATAATAGCTGTTGTTGAAAAGCTGTTTGCCGAGGCCTGAAGACGCGGACGAAAGCATCGCAAGCCCGAAAACGAGCAGGATGCACAGCGCCGCCAATAAAAAATAATCAGGAGTACCGGCGCTGGTTCGTCGTCCGTTCTTTGCCATACGCTAGGTTGATTTTTTACCGCTCCGGCTTGGTGCCGGATGACGCAACGTTTTCCCCGGGAACACTGCCTGGAACTCGTTCTCTTTTTCCACCACGCGGCCGTTCACCACGGTAAACTTTATTTCACTGCCGCGCAGACACACGAGGTCGGCAATGTTTCCTTCTTTGATCACTCCCCTGCCCGCGATGCCAAATTTTTTTGCGGGGTCACGCGTGATCTTCTTTATCGCATCCTCGAACGACATCATTTTATTTTCGTGAACGAGAGAAAGGAACGCCGAGAATGTGGAAGTGCTCCGTTCGGACTTGAAGTGTTTTTCTCCGGACAACGCATCGGGAACGCTCGGCGCGTTGGAAGCGATGAGGCTGCGCGGCGACGCGATGGCGCGGGCGATGAGCGCGGCATCAAGATTTTTATAGAGCACACTCCCCTTTAACTGCAGCGCCTGCATCAATCGCAGAAGCGCGTCGCGGCTATCTTTTATCTCATACATCTCCCCGATCTCTTTGAGCGACTTGCCGACGAAAAACTCACTGCCTGGTGCATGCGCAACGATGAAATTAGCTTCATCGAACTGTGGGATATCTTTTTTGATGCGCGGCAACGACCATTCGTCTTTTATATTCGCCACCATGACGCCAACGCCGCCCGTCTGCGCCCATTCCGGCAAAAAAGTGTATATCGGTGCGAGCGAGCTCGTTGACGGCGCAATGTCAAAATGCAGATCAACCTCCGGTGGCAGATCGTTCACGAGCGCGAGCGCCTCCTCGTATTCCTTTTCCGCACCGACGACCGGCGCAAAGTGGCTTATTATAATGGAGACGCCGGTCTCACGCGCGAGCTTGATCGTTTCTTCCACCGATTCTTTTATGCCGGCCGCATCGCGGCGCAGGTGCGTAGCGTACACACCGTTGTATTTTTTTACCGTCTCCGCAAGCGTGCATAATTCCGCGTACGGCGTTTTGCGCGCATGTACATAGCCAAGCCCCGTCGAGAGTCCGAATGCACCCTCCGCAAGCGCGGCCTCGAGCGTGCGCACAAACACATTTAGTTCGTTGCGTGTAAGGTCGCGGAGCGCGTCGCCCACGATTGCGCGGCGGATCGTCGCGTGACCGACGAGTGTGCCGAAGTTCACGGTTGTGGGACGCTCGTCCATCACCGCCAAAAATTCTGCCATCGTGTGCCAGTTTACGTTGATGCGGTTCGTATCACCCCATTTTTGGATGGACTCGAGCGTGCCATAGAGCAGCGGCGCGAGCGACGCGCCACACATGCCACCCATGATGGTCGTCACCCCTTGCCGCAAAAAATCCTCTTGGCTCCGGTCATTGAACAGGGTAAGGTAATGGTCCGAACAGGTGTTGCCGTCGATGAATCCCGGACAAAGATACGCGCCTTGCCCGTCGATGACGGCATCAGCTTTTTTATTCGGAAAATTGCCGATGGCGGAGATCTTGTTATTGCTCACAAAGACATCGCACGCGCGATTGGACGCGTCGCCGGATGCGCGAGGGTCATCCGTACCGTCAACAAGCTGGACGTTTTTAATAAGGAGTGTCATGCCTACTTATTATACAACAAAAATACGCCGGGCTCCGAGGAAACAATTGCCGCTTTCGTGGATAATGCGGTGGATGACGCCAAATACGCGAGCATTGCCTTGGTCGGCGCGCTTGCGGTGTTCTTAACGCCGGGCATGACAACGATGGTGTGCGGCGCGACGGCCCGCAAGAATGCATCCCCTGCCGCAGTGCCGAGCCCCGGGAACGGTGCCTTGAGGATATTCGCGCGGAGGTTTGTTTTCTGCGCAAGCAGCGCATTTTCCACGTTGACGCCGATATCCGCGGCGAGTAGTGCGGTGAATTTCTGCGTGATCACGCGCTGGACGATGCCCGTATCGCTCGGCTCCGGACTGCGCGCGAACGCGGCACCGGGCGAAAGGATATCGATCTCGGCGACTGCGACGGTGGCAGACGGGCCGCCAAAGCGAATGCGATCCCCCGCGCCGACGGTGATAAGCGGAATATGCTTTGCGGCGATGGCGGCCGTGAGCTGATTCCATTCCGTGCGGTGCGCTACATCGGCGCGTCCGTTATAGACGAATGCGCCAACCTGATAGTGCTGCAATAAATATTGATAGCCGTCGTAGTCGGCGGCCTGCGGATAGGAAATGACCGCGAGGTCAATGTATGGCGGCGCGCCGGGTGGCAACACTTTTTGGAGATCGTCCACAATACTGCCATCGGAACCTGCGTCGGTAAGCACCGTCACGCCACCCGGCAGAACGAGCAATGCGGACTCACCCTGCGTCACCGGCAAAAAATAAATGCGCGGCGCGGCGGCGGCATCGGTATCGCTCCGCGCAACAAAAATATTCCTCCACAACACCGCGTCGAGCACGATGAGCGTGAGCAAAACTATCGCGCTCACGATATCAATAATTTTTTTGCGATGATGGTGCGGCATAGTAATGGGCGAATAAGATAAGAACACCGTAGTAGAGCGCGATCGCGAATGCCGAGCCGAACACCGCCGGCATCGGCAGAGTGACCGTCGCAAAAAAATGGATGATGAAAAGTTCGTATTGTAATAGCACACTCGTGATCTGCGCCGCGCAGAACGCGAGCGGCGGCGCGACGTAGCTGAAGATCGCGAGCGCCACGCCGAATATGATCACCGCGAGCCACGGGATCATGATCAAAATGTTGGAGATGAACGACGTCAGCGAAAAATCACCGAACGTGTTCATCACGATCGGCAGTATCGCAAGGTTAGTGGAAAGCGAAAGCATCGCATGCGACCGCCATTGGAGCGCGCCTTCATCCGTCCAATGAAAATAATGTTCGATGGGCGGACCGAGATAATAGATACCAATAAAGCTCAGGAATGAAAGCTGGAACGCCGCGTCGGTGAGCACTGTCGCGTTCGCGATGGCCATGCCGACGGCGGCGAATGCGATGGCATTGCGCGCGCTGAATACCCTGCCTGTTCCGCGCGCGACAACGGCGAGCGAGCCCATGATCGCGGCGCGAACGGCGGAGATCGTGCCGCCGGAGATAAAGACGAATAGCGCGATCGCACCAAGCGTGATCCATAACAACACGCGGCGCGGCATACGGTTCTTCAACGCTGCCGTAAGCGCGAACGTAATGATGATGATCTTATACCCGTACATGTTGACGATATACGACGTGCCCGACGTCTCCATCTGCGCCTTGAGGACCGCGCCGAGCGTGCCACTCGTACCGAGCAAGATTCCCGAGAGAAGCGCCGCCTGATCCGCCGGCAACGCCTGCGCGATCCTTTGAACGATGCTCTGCTCAATATTGATCACCATTTCCTTCAACCAAAATCCCTGATGCTGCCCCACCACGCGCAGTTGCGGCAGGAACATTGCCGGCGGTTCGTCTTCGTCGCCCACGTTGGCCGTCACCGCACCGCTGATCCATAATTCATCGCCATAATGGAATTGGCTGCTGTCCGGAAATGTAAAAATATCTACCGTATCGGCATATGGGCGCAGCAACGATACCATGAGCATCGTGTAATTTCCTGCGGCCTTCGGCGCCTCCGCCACGATGCCAAAGAACGCGGGGCTCTTTCCCGTTGGCATATGCGTATGCGCCGTTTGCCATTGTGCGTATGCGTGGTAATAGAGGACGCCTGCGCCGGCGGCGCAGAAAAATAGCGCGAAATATTTCCACGACCCGCGCCGGCGGGGAAAAAGCAGCAACCCCATTCCTCCCATAACGATCCCCGTCGCCGCCAGCAAAAATATATTCCATCTCATATTTGCCGCGAATATGCCAAAAAGAAATGCGGCGGCGGTGCCGAAAGAAACGTCCCCTATTTTCATCTTTGTGCCGATGGAGGTGCGCATCTACCCATCATACTCACACAGCATTAAAAGAATATAAAAAAGGCGCAGCTCCAAAAAAAGGACCGCGCCGGCAGTGCGCGCTATAATCTATTTCCTGTCGGTTCGCAAACCCTTCCGCCACTCCGCGATCTTTTTGTGGTCGCCGGAGAGCAGCACCGGCGGCACGCTCCACTTTTTTCCTTTTGCGGGAGCAAAAACCTCGGGGCGTGTGTACGTCGGAAATGAACCATTGATCTCCTCGAGCGACTCTTCCTTTCCGAGGAATCCGGGAATCTGGCGGCTGACCGTTTCCATGAGCGCAAGCGCCGCGATCTCGCCGCCGGACAATACATAGTCCCCTATCGAGATCTCCTCGTCGGCAATGTATTCCGCCACGCGCTCGTCCACGCCTTCGTACCGACCACAGATCAGGATGAGATCGTCATATTTTGTCAGACGCCGCACGATCGTGGCATCCAAATGCTTTCCACGCGTAGAAAATAAAATGATGTGCGTTTTAGATTTTTTTAATGATTTCCGCCGCGCGCTTTTTATTTTTTTTATCGCATCCCAGACGGGTTGGACCGCGAGCACCATCCCCGGACCGCCGCCGAACGGCCGGTCGTCCACTTTTTTATGCTTATCTTTGGTAAATGCGCGAAGATCGTACGCGCGCACCAAAATGATCTTTTTCGCCTGCGCGCGTTTAAAAAGCGATTCCTGAAGATAGGAATCGAACATGCCGGGAAAAATAGTGACGATATGGAACCGCATCATTTCGCATGCTTGCCTGGTGGCTCCGTGTTTATTTGCGTCAGCTCCGATACGGATGGCGTTGCCCCCGGCGAGGGATCTTCGGTTTGATTCTTTAACGATTCGGTGATGGAACGCCGCAATGCTTCTATGTCCACTTTTTGCCGGACGAACTGCTTTGGCGCGGGTGCTTGCGCCGGAGCAGAAACCGAAGCCTGCGTTGGAGCCGGGGTCGAATCGGAAATAGCGGAAGTGGGCTCGGAAACAGCCGGCGGCGGCGTTTTCTGATCAGAGATTTTTATACGCGGCACTTCCGGCACTTTTGATACCGGCCGCAATAAAGGCGCGGGTGTTGACGTTGGCAAAGATGCCAACGTGCGCGGCGGCGTATAGCGGTCGCGCGCACCAGCATCGATACGGGGACGCACCACCTCTCCACGCGAAACATCCGCGCGTGGCGCCGCAGGACGCAAGACCTGCGCGAGCGATTTCTCGTCGCGCCTCCCGATCTTCTCATTGAGGACCGCATCGCTTTGGCCATTCCACTCGCTCGCGATCCGCTCATCCACAATTTTGCGCGGCACCGCATAATGCTCGCGGGTATTTTTAATGATGATGTCCTTATACGATTGCAATGGCTGGGTATGCGGCATGAGTGTCGTCGCCGAGAACGGCTTGGAAGAGACGCCATCGATCATCAGCTTGATATAGATGTTCGCTTTTGCCAAATTGACGAGGTCATTCTGTAAAAATTCCGGCATGAATTCCTTTTCAAGGAACTCACCGTCGGCGGCGCCGATGCGGAACGTGATGATCGTGCCGACGTTGCCGAACACTGCGTCGCGCACTTTTGTGTTGCCGTCGTTCGTGACGAGTTGGCCGATGTATTGGTGCGCAAGCGTGAGTGAAAGATGGTATTTGCGCGCCTCGGAAAGGATGCTCGCAAAAGAATCGGTCGCAAAGTTCTGGAATTCATCGACATACATGAAGAAGTCGCGGCGTTTGTCTTCGGGAATATCCACACGAGACATCGCGGCGAGCTGTAACCGCGAGATGATCATCGCGCCGAGCAGTGCCGAATTATCCTCCCCCATCTTTCCCTTGGAAAGATTGACGATGAAGATCTTTCCCGTATCCATGATCTCGCGCATATTGATCGTGGAACGCGATTGACCCAAAATATTCCTGATCAACGGATTGGAAACGAACTGTCCCACTTTGTTTTGAATGGCGGCGAGCGCCTCGGTCTCAAGCTTCTGTGAATAGCGCGCAAACTCGTTCTGCCAGAACGCCTTAATGACGGGGTCCTGCAGATTGTCCACGATCTTCTTTCGATATGGCGGCTCGGCAAACATCCTTAAAACACCCAACAATGTCGAGTTGGGCAATTCCAACAACGCAAGCAGCGTGTTGTTCAAGATATATTCCATACGCGCGGACCACGCGTCCACCCATATCTTTTTGAAGACGCCCATGATGCCGGACGCAACAAGATGCCGAAACTCGGTGCCCACCTGCTCCATCGGATTGAACGCGATCGGGTATTCCATGTCTGACGGATCGAAATAGATCACATCATCAAGACGCTCTTCCGGAACATAATCCAAAAGTTTTTCGGCGGACTCGCCGTGCGGATCGAGAAACGCGATACCCTTACCGGATTCGATGTCCGCGATGGCCATGTTCTCAAGGAGCGTCGATTTTCCAACGCCGGTCTTTCCTACCACGTATATATGGCGCCGACGGTCATCTGCTTTGATGCCGAATTTTTGGTCGCTGTTGCCGCGAAAATTATGGTAACCGATCGGCGTGATGTCGTTTGGTGGTGTTCCGTTTGCCATACAATGATTATCCCGCTATTCCTCGATAATAGGAAGCGACGCCGGCGGGCTTCCCTTGCGCGACTCCACTTTTTCAAGCTCGGTCGTCGAAACCACCGCCAACGGGAAGTGAAACACGGTCGCCAGCTCCTCTATATTAAGGATCGATTCGTGATGCGAAGGCGCAAAATGCCGGTAATTCTCGTAGAGGTAGCGCTTCCGCGCGCGAAGGCGCGTCTTTTTAAAGATATACTTGACCGACCACGACGCAGTCGAGGTCAAGCTATCAGGTTTCAATGAATTCAGATTCTGCGTGTTGAATTGGCGGATAAATCCATGGATGGAATTGGTATGACCGGAGTCCACCGCGCCTTCGCGCTTCTCGACATAGATGAACCGCAATGTCGCCTCAAACGCGATCTTGGAAATTTTAAGATGGATGGCATCCGCGCGTTCCTTATCCACCGGCGTCATTAAAAAGCGAGGCATTTTTTCAGCCCTCTGATCCTTCTTCGGCGTCGCTTCGCCGGGATGCTGAAATGGCGCGGCGAGTGCCTCGCCTAGCGTGATACCGAGATCAAAGTCCGGCCACATGCTCGGCTTTTTCGACTCCTCGATGCCCAACAATTTTTTGATCTCCTTCTCCCCTGCCTTGCGAAAATCTTCGCCGGTCGGCTTGATGATCACCTGGAACCACAGCTGCTCGTCGTTCTTTAATTTCGACATCGCCTCCATGAGCGGCGCAATCGTATCAATGCGGCGTTCTTCCACGGCCTCTTCGAACATTGGGTATGTGCGGATCGGCAGATAATTCTCATGGCGCAAAACTTCCTCGAACCCGGAGATGTCGAACGTCTCGTTCGGAAGCACATGCGGCAATTCTTCAAGATAATCCTCCGCTTCGGTGATCTCCGCTTCCGGATATGCCGCATAGATCGCCGACTCCATCATATTACGGAACTGCGACGGCACGCGAAGATAGAAATGCGTCTCACCCGCGCGGGCGATGAGTTCGAAAACCATCCAATATTCCTCCTGTCCCTTCCAATATTTATTGTACGGACCGATGCCGTACGAGTACGGCGCATGGGCGGCGGCAAAGATCTGTTCCATCGCCTTCGGTGTTTTGAGGATGGTCTTCGGCACCTTGATCTCCAACAGCTTCCATTTGATGTCGGTGATAAACTGGTAATGCAAACGAAAACGCCACACTTCCCAAAAAATCAGGATAGCGATGAGGGGCAGAACAAACCACCATACCACTCCCCACACCACGAGGATGCTTCCCAAAATGCCTGATACGATATGAGCCATATATGCTTATTATCAACCGTGAAACGACAAAGTGCAAAACGCTGGCCGTAAAAACCGGCCTAGGATTCCCGGACGCGATAGCGACCGTCGTTCATACGTTCAAAAAAGTTCCGGTTCTGGAGGTTAATGAGGATGGTATTCTGCTTGAAGAAACGCTGCTGGTTCACGTGCGTCACAACGTCATTCGCTTTGAGCGGACCCTTGGTCTTCAGGACCTTGGCGATGACCTCGCGCGCGGTTCCCGGCTCATAGCCGTGCTCTTTCAGACCGTACATGCCACGGCCGACGAGTACGAAACGGCTGTCTTTGATGAGCTCGTTATGCACAGTGGGCGCAAGCGCCTTCTGATCGTCAAAGCCAACTTTGTTGATATGCGTAGCGATGTCCTCAAAGTGCAATGGCTCGGCTTTCTTTTTGAGCACAAGATAGATCTTATCCCGTACCGTCGCCGGGTTGATCTCCGGCCACTCGCTCAAACCCATGTCGCCATACGGATTCTTATCGATTTGCTTCGCGATACTCAAATAATTTTCGGCGATCTCCTGCGCGACCGACTTCGTCTTCAAAAAGCTTGCGAGTTGAACCTGGTATGAATCTGCAAAGACCTTCTCCTTGTGGGATTTCAAAAACCCGACCCAGCCATTCACGAACGCGCTTGCAGTCCTCTGATCTTTGTCGGTCACATAATAAAAAGGCTCAAACGCATCATCCTCGCGGTGAAGATTAAAAACGCCGGAGGCTTCCGCCAGAAAATCGAGGTGGTTCTCCTGTACGCCGCTTGCAAGCGTCGCCGCATACCGGACGACATCGGGCTTGCCCGATACCCCACCGCGCGCGGCAATGAACTTCTTGACCTTCTCCAACGCTGCGCCGGCTTCCGGATTCTTTGCGATATTCGCCTTTACGAGCGTGATTGCGCCATTCTCGATCTGGCGAACACGCTCACGGGTGACGTCCATTCGGTCGCCGATCGCGGCGAGCGTCTCCCCGTCCGTCTTGCCGTCCAACCCAAAACGAGCCGTGATAACCTCCTTTTGACGGGGGTTAAGGCCATTCAGCGAATTAGTGATGATTTTAGTGATAGATGCCATATTTTTTACATCAAGGATATTTTATATTATATTAAGATAAATGTCAAGTGCTCAATCCCTCACTGGACTTCCCACCTTATTTATCCTGTTCTATTGTAACTCATACTAAACTAAATTGCAAACGCCGTCAAGAAACTGGGGATAACTTTGCTCTCTCGCCACTAGACGCTTTCATTTCTGCTCGTCGCCACGAGCGCCGGGCTCGCGATGAAGATCGACGAGTAGATACCCGTCGTCACTCCCACGAGCAGCGTCAGCACAAAATATTTAAGGTCCGCCGGGCCGACGAAATAGAGCGAAAGCAGCACGAGAATGAGCGTGAGCGAAGTGTTGATGGAACGCGCAAGCGTCTGGTTTACACTGTCGTTTACGATCGTAGCGAACGGCATCTTGCCGCGGTGATTCAGAAGATTTTCGCGGATGCGATCAAAGACCACGATCGTATCATGCACGGAAAATCCCATGACGACGAGCAAGGCCACGATGATGTCCGAATTGAGCTGCACATTCATATAATGGCCAAGGATGGCAAGCATGCCGGCCGGGATGGCCACGTCGTGGAACAATGTCATCAGCGTGATCCACCCGTACTTCCACGAGCTGATCGGCCGCGACGCTTTTCGGAACGCGAACGCGATATAGAGCGAGATGCCAATCAACACAAGAAGGATCCCGATGATGGACGCATTGCGAAGATTCGCCCCCACCGAAGAACTGATGGATTGGAAGCTCAGTTCTTGAAATGATGGCCACTGGGCAGTGAGCTCACTTATATATTGCTGATGGACCGTTTCGCTGACCGATCCAAAGACCACCAAGAACGACTGGTTGCCATTATCCACCGTCACTTGTGCATCGGGCACGTGGAGGCTATTCTGGAAAAAAGTTTGCACGGCGGCAGCGGAAAGGTTTTGCCCGGGGACCTTAAGCTCCCATAACGTTCCCCCTTTCAACTCCGCGCTTTCCTGGAAACCGAACGCCGCAATGGCAACGACGGCAATGCCCACCAGGAGGATGGATATCGTGAACCAGATTTTTTTGTGTCCTACAATGTTAAGCATGGTGGTAAATGATTTATACTTTGGCGGGTACTTTATCGTCTTTCAAGAAGAAACGCAGGAAGAGGCGTGTGGTGGTGATTGCGCTGAAGAGGCTGACGATCGTTCCAATGCCGAGCGTGAGCGCGAAACCCTGCACAAAGCTGGAGGTAAAGAAGTAAAGGATGATCGCGGTGATGATGGTGGAGCTGTTCGAGTCGCGGATGGAAGGCCATGCACGCCGGAACCCTTCCTCGATGGCGGAAGACTTTGGCAATCCCCGTTTGAGCTCTTCTCTGACGCGTTCAAAAATAAGCACGTTCGCGTCCACCGCCATGCCAATGGTGAGAATGAAGCCCGCAAGGCCGGCGAGGCTCAGGGTGACAGAGATCAGCTTGAAGACGCCGAGGGTGAGCGCAATGTAGATTATGAGTGCAAGCGCGGCAAAGATACCGAGCAGGCGGTAATAGAAGATCATAAAGAGCATCACAAGCAAGGTGCCGATGATGCCGGCAATGATCAATTGCTTCAATGAATTGCTCCCGAGTGTGGGGCTGATCGTTTGCTGGCTGACGAGCGTGATCGGCGCAGGAAGCGCGCCGGCGTTGAACCGTTCCACCAGTTGCTGTGCGGTCGCGACCGTGAATCCCCCACTGATGACCGCTTGTCCGCCGGAGATCGCCTGCTCCACCGTCGGCGCCTCAATAAGCTGTCCATCAAGGAATATCGCCAGCGGCTTGCCGACGTTCGCCGCCGTGATCTGCTGGAAAAGCGTAGCACCCTGGCTATTGAAAGAGATCGAAACCTGCGGCGCGTTCGTCGTTGAATCAAACGTCAGCTGCGCGCCGGTAACATACTGCCCGGTCAGGTTTGTCGGAATATATTGCGTGCTGGATGATTGCGTATCCAACAGCGTGCTCGATCCGGTCGATCCGATAGGTTGGACCACCGTTTCAAATTGCAAGAGCGGCGTCTGCCCGATCTCATTGATCGCGTCGCTCACATTGCTGATGCCGGCGAGATCCACAAAAAGCTGGGCTTGATTGCCGCTTTGTGAGGTATAAATATCCGGCTCGCTGACGCCGAACAGGTTGACGCGCTTCTCGATCACGTCACGCAGACCGGAAACCACCGAAGCCTGGTCGGTCGACGAGACGTTTGAAAGGTCGATCTGATAGACTAAATGGCTGCCGCCCACAAGATCAAGCCCGAGCTTCCACGGCTCCGCTTTTTCGCCCACGCCTTTCGGATACACGAAAACCCCCGCGATAATAGCGAGGATGACGATAAAGGATAAAAATAGGCCTGGATGGCGCCTCATTGGAAATGATTATAACAGACCATCAGAAAAGGACAAGCCCAGTACATTCTTTTGAGGGTCGCGTATTTTTCTACTGAAAAATCGCTACGCCTCGCCGCCTTCGCGGCTCCGGCATACCCTCAAAAGAATGTACTGGGCTTGTCCTTTTCTGGAGATCGCATCAAATCATTTTTTCCGCCGGAGGAGCCAGTCGGGAACGGGGCCAAAAACTATCTCCGGCCAGCTATCGATTTCTTTTTCGGTCACGTCGTAATATTTTTGGTATGCCGGTTCCACACTGCCATAGAGCGCATCACCCCATTGCAATCCCAATTTTCTTGCCGCAGCTTTTAACTTTTCTTCGGAAGGCGCTTCGATCTCTACAAAGGTCGGTATCCACGGCCACGTGTCTATCATGATCTCCGTTTCATCCAACCGCCATGTTTCCCGACGCGTTTCTTGATACGCCGCCTGCCGAAGCTGTGCCGCCAAGAGGATCGCGCACGCATCATCAAAATTGGAAACTTTTATGGTTATCTCTTTGGTGCCATGCACCGTCCGATCGATGACCTTCTTATAGCTCATCGTGATCTTATCCCCTTCATCGCGCACTCGGAGCCAATCGCTTTGCTTGTTCGTCGGATGATCGAACACTTTTCGTTTCATCAACACTTCGGGATAGATGAGCGCCGCGCCAAGCGCTTTTAACTTCGCGCGCACTGCGATAGGATCGATGTCCAAAAATTTTGCTTCGATCTCGGTTTCCATCGTTATGCAAGATAATCACGAATATTTTTTGTTCTTATAGTATACCGCATTTATTGATATACGATGTTAGCCGATTACGAATTGATATTTACGGCACAATGGGCTTTAATGAAATGAGGACGAAAGGAGCTTCCCATGCTCTTCTTTGAACCCGTGGAAAATCGCAAAGCGATTCCCGCGAAAATAATGCCTGTCGTGAAAGCGCTCGCAAAAAGAGGTTTCAGGGATGCTCACGTGAATGAAGATCTTGAGCTGATCAACCTTGGGCTTCCGCATCCGCTAGTTGAGAAAGATGGTAAATTCATCTATGGCAACGTGGTGGTGGGATATCTGAGGGCTCTGCAAAATTCAGAGTACGGCAAATAGCCGCATGACGGCTCCGGGTCGGGATCAATGATTCCGACCTGTTTTATTTTTGTGCGCGGGAGAGGAGTCGAACCTCCACGCCTTTCGGCGCTACCACCTCAAGGTAGTGCGTCTGCCATTTCGCCACCCGCGCATTCTTTTCTTCTCCTATTGTAAAGGAAAAAAATAAAAAGTATAGCCCTCAAGCGAGTGGACGTTCCTACGTTGGAGCGAGAGGGCTATACTTTTTATTTTTGCTTTACATCGAAACGTCTAACTTCTGCCGGATCTTCGCCGCGGAGATATTCCGAACGAAATACAGCTTGGAACGATGCACTTTCTTCGGCGAAGAAACGACATCGATCTTGACGATGGATGGCGAGTGGATCGGAAACACCTTCTCCACGCCGACGCCGGCAAGGGTGGTACGGACGGTGAACGTCGCACCCGGCTCGGAGCCGTGTTTGCGTGCGATCACTAAACCGGCGAACGGGGTCTTGCCCTCGTACACCTTGACCTTCGCGCCCGGCTTTATTTTTTTGAGGATTTCTTCGCTGATCATTGTTTTATGCGGATGTCGGTCATTATAGCACCAATGTCTTTATTTTTTCAATAAGGTCGTCTATGGATACTCTTACCTTCACGAAATATTCTTTTGCCCCAAGCTGTTGTGCTTTCTCAATATCAGAATCCTGGGCAAGGTTGCTTACGATGACGACCGGCACCTTTTCAAGCTGCGGCGTGATCGAGATCATCTGCAACACCTCGAATCCAGTGACCTTCGGCATGATGAGATCGAGGATGATGAGCGACGGGATATCTTGCTTCAACATCTCCATCGCCTCCTCCCCGTCAAACGCCTGCGTCACCACAAAACCCTCCTTCTCAAGGCGCGCCTTCATTAAGGACGACAAAAAACGGTCGTCCTCGATGATCATGATCTTTTTGGCATTAACAGGCATAGATATATTCTACCATATTTATACAAAGAGCTTTTTAGTTGTCCCAATTACCTCCCTCGCTTTCGCCTGCGATCGATTCGCTGGCCAAAGAGAAGAAAGTTCGACTCTATAAAAACGAATTTTATAGATTAGTTTAATTGATCCACGCACAGCTTCCGCTACGCGTGCCTTGTTACGACTTAGCCCATGTTACCGATCTTAAGTTAATACCACCGAAGTGATATTTCACCTACTACCGGCTCCCTTGGCTTGACGGGCAGTGAGTACAGGACTCGAGAACGTATTCACCGCAGCGTGGCTGATCTGCGATTACTAGCGATTCCGGCTTCATGAGGGCAGGTTTCAGCCCTCAATCCGAACTGGGGCCGGGTTTGATGGGATTAGCTCCCGCTTACGCGTTGGCAACCCATTGTCCCGACCATTGTAACACGAGTGTAGCCCAAGGTATCAAAGGGCCATGCGGATTTGACGTCATCCCCTCCTTCCTCCCCGCCCGAAATTCGCAAAATTATTTTTGTGAACTTTGGGCGGGGCAGTTTCACGCGACACATGTAACGCGTAATAGGGGTTGCGCTCGTTACCCCACTTAAGGGAACACTTCAAAGCACGAGCTGACGACAACCATGCAGCACCTGTCCATGATGTCCTTGTGAGAGGGCCAATGTTTCCACCGGCTTTCATCATAGATTTCTAACCTTGGTAAGGTTCCTCGCTTACTGACGAATTAAACCTCATGTTCCACCGCTTGTGCGAGTCCCCGTCTATTCCTTTGAGTTTTAGCCTTGCGGCCGTACTTCCCAGGCGGCCTGTTTAACGCGTTAGCTACGCCACTCCGAGGGTCGATACTCGAAACAGCAAACAGGCATCGTTTAGGGCGTGGACTACAAGGGTATCTAATCCTTTTTGCTCCCCACGCTTTCGCATCTCAGAGTCAGGAAGGTCCCAGTGCACTGCCTTCGCCTTTGGTGTTCCCCACGATATCAACGGATTTCACCCCTACACCGTGAGTTCCATGCACCTCTAACCTCCTCTAGTTCCGCCGTATCTCCTGCACTTCCACCGTTAGGCGGTGGGCTTTAACAAAAGACGCGCGAAACCTCCTACATGCTCTTTACGCCCAATAAATCCGGATAATGCTTGAGGTCTACGTATTACCGCTGGTGCTGGCACGTAGTTACCCACCTCTTTCCGTATGACAGTCATTTGCATTCTTATCATACTACCGTAGTTTACGACCCGAAGGCCTTCATCCTACACGCGGTGTCGCTCGATCAGGCTTTCGCCCATTGTCGAATATTCTCGACTGCTGCCTCCCGTAGGAGTACGAGCCGTGTCTCAGTCTCGTCGTTGGGGGTCAGGCTCTCACCTCCCCTACCGGTCATAGCCTTGGTAAGCCGTTACCTTACCAACTAGCTGATCGGACCTAGGCCGATCTCAAAGCGTCTTACGACTTTTCTCTTGCGAGATTATCGGGTATTACCTCACCTTTCGATGAGCTATCCCCGTCTTCGAGGTACGTACCAGGGTGTTACTAACTCGTTCGCCGCTAAATTTATAAATCCGTTGTCTTGATGTAATCGCAACTTCTTCAAAATAAATTCCGCTCGACTTGCATGCCTTATCCACACCGCCAGCATTCATCCTGGACCAGGATCAAATCCTCTGATAAAAGATAACGCCTGAAGTCTCAAAAACTTCAGACGATGATCCTATGTTTTTTGCTTTGCAACATTTGATTACTTCTTAACGTTGCCAAAAAGAATAAATTGGGACAACTAAAAAACTCTCTCTTTTTTCCTTACCATTTAATTGTGAAAGGTCAGCTCGATACAACGAGGTCTATTGTAGCAAATGGCGGCAGGGTGTCAATAGGGCGCAGGGATGCCCGGCCTGTATACCAAACGGTCACCTGCCTAGAGGCATATAAGGCCGGGCATCCCTGCTATTGACAATATCGGATATTATATGTTAGTATATCACCAGCACTCCCAAAGGAGGGGGTCTTATGGATAAACCTGAGAAAATGGGTTGGCCTGCTCCAGAAGAGCAGCCCCAAAAAACCGCCGCCAATCCGCGAGAACTGGCGATTGCGATCATAGAATGGATCGCGAGCGGATTTATCGGCGCACTTTTTGCAGCCTTCGATCACGGTTACGACAACTCGCCGATCTGGCTATCACTCATTGTTTTCGTGGCCGTTAGCTATCTCGTTCACTTATCCCTGAAGGAATTGGCCAAGAAGTACAAGTGACCCCGCCTGAGCCTGTCGCAATCTGCGACAGGCTCATCTACTTTTTATCGTTATTTGACGAACCAAATTTTATCCCCTATAATAGACAACATCATGAAAACAGGAATCCATCCAAAGTATTTTCCGAAGGCGACGGTCATCTGCGCCTGCGGCAACACGTTCACGACCGGCGCCACCCAGGAAGAGATCCGCGTTGAAATTTGCGCGCAATGCCATCCGTTCTACACCGGAGAAGAGAAGTTGATCGACACCGCAGGACGCGTAGAGAAGTTCAAGTCACGCCGCGCCGCCAAGGTTGAACCGAAGCCGAAGAAAATACGCCCGAAGAAACAATAAGCGCATAGCAAAAGACCCTTCTTCTTTTTGACGGAAATGCCACGTAGGAACGTAACCGTCAAAAAGAAGAAGGGTCTTTTGCTATGCGCGTGCTAAAATTTCTCGCACTTTTGCAACAGTAATATCCAAGTCTTCTGTTTTATCGATAAAGTCCTCCATGCCGAGCGACTTCGCCAGATCGTTGCGCGCGGGCGCGGTTCGTGGCCATGGGTCTTTGAGGTTGCTCAAAAATGCGATTTTGATGTCTTTCGTTTCCGGATTCTGTTTGATCTCAAGCGCCGCGTCGGTTCCCGACTCGCCCGGCATATGGATGTCCATCAATATGAGATCGGGATGCGATTGCTTTGCCGCGGCGACCCCTTCTTTTGCATCGGTAGCGACGATCGCCTCAAACCCCGACGCGCTCAACTTTAACACCATGATCTCCCGAAGGTCCTGCTCATCATCCACCACAAGGATCAACGGTTTCTCTCTCATACGAGAAATGCTTTTACTCTTTCGTTCAAAGCGTCAAGATCATCGGTCTTTTTTAAATATCCTTGCGCACCGAAATCCTGTGAAAATTTATGGTTCAACTCTTGCATTTCTTTCTGCGGATTGCCCAGGTTGGTAAGAAATACCACCTTCAGGCCCTTCGTTTCCGGATCGTCGCGGAGTTTCAACACCGCGGTAGGGCCGTCCATTACCGGCATATTCACATCCATAAGGATCAGATCCGGCTTGAGCGCCTTTGCCTTTTCAATGCCGATCTGCCCGTTCTCGGCGGTCTCAATACGGAATCCATCGGCGGCGAACTTGGCGCCAAAGATCTCCCGGAATGCCAGCTCATCATCGACGATCAAGATAAGTTTTTGTTCTGCCATTGATAATATGATACCATAATGACTGAAAAATCGAATCCTCTTCCATGACCACCAACAAGATCATTGTGGAAATACGGGCCGGCGCCGGCGGCGACGAAGCTTCTATTTTTGCCGGCGATCTGGCGCGCATGTATCAGCGCTACGCCGCGCGGCGAGGTTGGAGTTTTTCCATTCTAGACGCGAGCGAGAATTCGCAAGGATATAAAAGCCTGACCGCCGAGGTAAGAGGAGAGGGTTGCTACGAAGCTTTGAAGCACGAATCGGGCGTGCATCGCGTGCAGCGCATCCCGAAGACGGAAAAGGCGGGGCGCGTACATACCTCCACCGCCTCCGTGGCAATTTTGCCGATTGTGGAAGCGCGCGAAGTGAACGTCTCGCCGAACGATCTCGAGGTGACGTTCTCACGCGCGGGCGGCCCGGGCGGACAAAACGTCAACAAAGTGGAAACTGCGGTGCGTATTTTGCACAAGCCCACCGGCATCGTCGTCGCCTCGCGCGAGGAGCGCTCGCAATACGCGAACCGCGAGAAAGCGATGGACGTCTTGCGCGCAAAGCTCTATGAATTAGAACAGATCCGCGCCGCCGGCAACATCGCCCAGGATCGCCGTGACCAGATCGGCTCCGCCGACCGCTCGGAAAAGATCCGCACCTATAACTTCCCCGACGACCGCATCACCGACCACCGCCTCGGCAAAAAGTGGCACAACATCGAGAAGATCATGGAAGGCGAGTTTGATCCGATCGTGAAGGCGTTCGCAGAAACAAAATAGCAATCCTGTTTTTGACGGAAATGCCACGTCGGAACATGACCGTCAAAAACAGGATTGCTATTTTGTTTCTGCTCGCGCTGATTATTAAGAATGAATTTCCGAAACGGCGAAATTAATGAGCGAGCCGCCCTTGTCTTCGAATAAGAACTTTCCTTTGATCTTTTTCCCCGCAAGGACGAGCGGAAGCCAATGCGGGTCATCGATCCACATCGCGTCGAATGGCACTGCCGTGCGGGCATACCATTGCGGTCGCATCTTCTCGGACTCCGACGGATCACCCTTCCATCGCCGCGCGATAAACAAATTGCACACCTGATCCCAGTCATGGCTATCGCTGTATGTAAACTCCAGCATCCCTACCGGTTCGAGATCACTTGGCGAAACCATGACACCAATCTCTTCCTTTATTTCCCGCATCGCCGATGCAACGACGTCCTCCCCTTCCCGTACCTTTCCCCCGATACCGTTCCACTTTCCGACGCCGAATCCACGCTTCTTCATGGCAAGCAACACTTCCCCGCGATCGTTCAATAAAAAGCAGAGGGTGGTTTGTTCCATAAGAGACTATGAAAGCTATTTAGAAAGCCCAATGATCTTCGCGGTCGCCATTATCTCCTCTGGGATCCCGTCAATCATGTCATATTTCGCCGCCTCCTCCGCCGTTATCCAGGCGACCTCTGTCAGGTCCTTTCCGGGTTTCGCATCGCCCGATTTGTACATACACCAGAACGAGAATGTGACGACTGGATAACCGTCAGGCCGCACGAACACAAGATCGGTGAGATATGTTATATCTTCAACCTCCACATTCACTTCCTCCAATGTTTCTTTCCGCACCAGCCAGTCCATCATGTTACGCCATTGCGGGAACGCGGTGCTGTAGGGAATTGATTCGTATTCGCTCCGCACCAACTTTCCGCCGGGTAACGTCCATTTGTTCGGAAACGCCTTTTCCGTCGGCGCGCGTTTGGCAATTAGGAACCGTAGGGCACCGTCCGCATCTTTCCGTGCAACGACAGCGGTCGCGGTGACAAAATGGAGCCGTGGATCAAGATCCATTTTCCTGTAAAATTTTCGCGACCTGATCAATCAATCCCGCGACGACCGCCGGCGGCAATAAGCTGTAAGAGGGTACGCCGTTGTCATCATTGATGACCCAAGGTTTTTCAATGGTCGTTATCTTGCCCGTAGTTGGGTCTTTCTTGTACTCATAACCCGGCGTGATCTCATAATCATCAACATACTCTTTTGCCTTGGCAACCGGGATAGAATTCCTCAGGTACGCCTTTGGTATACCGGTCAACCCAAGCAACTGCCGAAACACCTGATCGTCCGCCTCAAGACGCGCACGAATCGGTCCGATGCCCAATTCGTCTCCTTCTTTCGGAAGCATCCGTGCCTTGTTACAGGTTGGGTTATCACACATCAGGTAGAATTTGCCTTCTTTTTCGTCATAGCCGACATCCTTGGTGGCGAGAAGCCGCGTATTGCGGGGTGTCTTGCAAATAGGGCAAACGACCCGATACTTGATACGTTCGTCAATCACGCTTTCGGGAACGTCGATAAATACCAAGAAATCAGGATGCTCCTGATAGCCAAGAATCTCTTTGAGGAATAGGGCATAATTGATCTGACCAAGCGCGCGAGGAAAGCCGTCTATAAAAAGCGCTTGCTTTGGACGTTTGGATATTTCATATTTGATAAGCGCAAGAATCAACTCCGAAGACATAAGCTTTTCCTGGCTCCGTCCCTCTATGAGATCAAAGATCTCTTCTATCGTATTAAACCCACGATAGTTTTCCTTGAGAAATGCCGCGAGCGCGGCCCTATTCTTTTCGTCGCCAATCGCTGCGTGAACGTCACGCACGAGATCACCGACCGATAAATGCCCAACATGTTCCTTGCCGACAATTTCCATAAAAAGCTTCGAGTATGTACCTTTCCCCGTATTTTTTTTCCCGATCAAAAATGCAACAAAAGCTTTTTTCTCAAGAAACTTCTTAATGGCGGCGACCTGAGGGCCAAGTTTTGCTTCAAAATAAGTCTTGCGCTGAACAGGATCGTTAAGGTTGTATACTTGCGCAATGCCTTCGCACTTTGTTTTGTAAATAGGAAAATCTATATCTTTCATTGTTAGGTTTATAAATTATTTATTTTTCTTTTCCGATTTCTTGATTTCCAATCCTAGTTCATCCAACTGCTTCTTGTCCACCGGCGCGGGGGATCCCATCATTGGATCCTTCCCTTCGCCGGTCTTCGGGAACGGGATGACCTCGCGGATGTTCGGCTCTGCGGCAAGGAGCGAGATGAGTCGGTCCAGCCCCCACGCGATGCCGCCATGCGGCGGCGCGCCAAACCCAAGCGCTTCGATCATATGGCCAAAGTTCTTGTGGATGCGATCCGTTTCGAATCCCATGATCTCAAAAACCGCCTCAAGCGCCTTCGGCTGATGATTGCGAATACTGCCGCCCCCGATCTCCAATCCGTTCATCGCAACGTCGTACTGTGTGGTAAGGATGTCGCCGAGATTCCGTTTGGCGAGCAGATCATCCATGAACTCCGACTTCGGCGCGGAGAACGGATTATGGGTGAACGTCCAGCCACCCTCTTCCGTCTTTTCAAAAAATGGGAAATCGATCACCCAACAGAATGCGAGCAGGTTCGGGTCGTTTTTGTCGGTACGCATATCTGGCCGATCGGTACCGTATTTTTTCATCGCCTCTCGGTATGTGATGCGCGGGAACGGGACCTCCTGAATTTTCTTTTCCGGCGCGAGGATTTGCACAAGCTTTATCAAAAGTTCTTCATTGAGCCGCAGTACATCCTCTTCTTCAATGAAGCTCATTTCCATATCGAGCTGGGTAAATTCCGGCTGACGGTCGCCACGCGTATCCTCATCGCGGAAACAGCGCGCAATCTGGAAATATTTTTCCACGCCGGCAACCATCAATAGTTGTTTATACTGCTGAGGCGATTGCGGCAACGCGTAAAAGTTCCCGTTTTGGATTCGTGACGGCACCAGATAATCACGCGCGCCTTCGGGGGTGGAACGAGTGAGGTTCGGCGTCTCGATCTCCAAAAATCCCCGCTCGTCCAAGTAGCGGCGGATAAACGTAATGATGCGGTGGCGGAACGCAAGGTTGCGCTGCAACCGTGGGCGGCGCAGATCAAGATAGCGATATTTCAAGCGAACGTCCTCGCTGATGTCGCGGCCGTCGCCGGTGACGTCGAACGGCGGCGTTTCCGCTTCGTTCAAAACGGTGATGGATAAAATCTCGAGCTCGATATCGCCATTCTGCTTTGCCGTTTGGATATTTTTATCCGGACGCTTGTTGATTTTGCCGTGCACCTCCACCACCCACTCCGGGCGAAGCTTCGCGCCGACCTCGTGCGCCGTGACGGCGTTCGGCAAAACGACGCCCTGCACATAACCGCTCATATCGCGGAAATCAAAAAAAATGAGCTTGCCCTGATCACGGCGGACATCCACCCAACCCTTTATGACGACCTCCTCACCGACGTGGCCCGCCAAATCCGCTATATATATTCGTTCTTTCATATCGTTATGCTAATATTAATACAATGTTGACGTTTGAACAAATGTTTCTGCGGTTCGCGATCGCGCTCGTGCTCGGCGCGCTGCTCGGCTTGGAACGGGAGCTGGTGGGTAAAGAATCTGCCGGGATCCGCACGACGATGCTCGTTACGAGCGGCGCTTCCATCTTTGCGATGATAGCGCTCACGCTCCCGTACATCACCGCGGCGACGCAGGGCGCGTTGCCGGACGCCACGGCGCTCAATAGCGGCTTCGCCGTCATCGCAAACATCGTTGTGGGCATCGGATTCCTCGGCGCAGGACTTATCATCAAATTGAACGACCAGCCGCACGGCGTGACGACCGCGGCGCTCATCTGGACAGCGGCGGCCGTGGGCGCGCTCGTCGGCATCGGGCTCACGCAGTTCGCGTTCGCGGCGGCGGTACTGCTCGCGATATTGCTCTACTTGTTGCGAAAATTGAATGTTTCGGAAGTATTAGAGAAGGGGGTGAACACGGAAAAATAATCCTCGACCTGCATAAAATTAAAACGAGATGCAAAGCGGAAGTGCATCTCGTGTGGTTCTGTTTGAAGGTATAAACTGTAATCCGCTACCCTTCCTCAGCGCGGTCGGTGCGCGATAGGCAACCCGGTGGCACATGGCGGATGGAGAACAGCCAAGGCATGACATGGGTTATGCTCTGACACGGGAACGAAATCCCGATGAGCCCGCGCGAGTGCCGCTACTATGGAGGATAATAGAATATCCATATTATTTGTCAATTCGCTTCCGCGAGAGAAATAAAAATACCCTAGGCATTGAGCGAGTGGACGTGCTTACGTCGGAGCGAGATGCCTAGGGTATTTTTATTTCTCTATCAAATATTCATACTTCCTAAAGAAATACTTTTTTACGAACTCCACGAGTAGCAGATATGCCGCAACGATCACCAAGATAAGCAACACCGGATACAGCCCGAACTTCGCGAAGCCGAACGCGGGACCGAGGAACGAGTACGTGATCCCCCAGCCGACGGCGACGGCGCCGAACGTGGCGAGGACGAGCGCTTTGCTCGGTCCCCCGTTCTGCCAGAAGTTAAACTTGCTCCGGATGATGTTCACGACAAGCGTTTGCGTGGCGATGGATTCTAGGAACCAGCCGGTCTGAAACGCCATGCCATTCGTATGTAGCACAAGGAGTAGAACGCCGAACGTGGCAAAATCAAAGAGCGACGACAGCGGACCGAAGATGTACATGAACTTCTTCATGTACGCGATGTTGAATTTTTTGGGCCGTGCGAGGAAATCCTGGTCCACTTTGTCGAACGGGATTGAGAGCTGTGACGAATCGTAGAGAAAGTTGTTGAGCAAGATCTGCGGCGCGGTCATCGGCAGGAACGGCAGGAAGACGGACGCGATCGGCATGCTGAACATGTTGCCGAAGTTTGACGAGAGCGCCATCATCAGATATTTGAACGTGTTGGCGAACGTCTTGCGGCCCTCCACGATGCCGTCGATGATTTCGCCGAGTCCTTTGCGCAGCAAAATGATGTCTGCCGTTTCCTTGGCAATATCCACTGCGTTATTGACGGAGATGCCAACGTCCGCCTCCTTAATAGAGAGGACATCGTTCACGCCGTCGCCCATATACGCCACGACGTGCTTGTTCTCGCGCAAGATGCGAATAATGTGTTCCTTCTGCTCCGGGTTGACACGCGTAAAGATGTTCGCCGTCTCCACCTTGGCGTGAAGTTCGTGCTCGTTCATCTTTGCCATCTCATCGCCCGTGAGCGCACCGATGATCGGCAGACCGATCTCGTCCGCGATTTTTTTCGTCACCAAAAAGTTGTCACCGGTGATGATCTTGATCGCCACGTGATACGCCGCCATCTTGGCAAGCGTGTCCTTGGCGCTCTTTTTCGGCGGATCGAGGAATGCGAGGAAACCGACGAAGGAAATATCGCTCTCGTCTTTTTTGCTATACGGCGTCGTCTTATGCGCGACCTCTTTTATACCGAGCGCGAGCACGCGGAAGCCGTCGGCGGAGAGCGCCTCGTACTCTTTATTGATCTTGGCGCGGAGCGCGGGCGTGAGTTTTTTCGGCTTGATCGCTTTACCGCTCACGCTGAGATGTCCGTCGTAATGATCCGCTATCTTTAAAATCTCTTCTGGGGCACCCTTTGCGATTAACACGGTATCCTTCCCTTTTTTTACGATCACCGATTCCAGCTTTCGCTCGGCATCGAACGGGATCTCATCTACCTTTTCCCAACCGGCGATATCTATTTTTTTAAATTCCTCTATCGCTTCGTCAAGTACGCCACGCACACCGGTCAAGTTCTTGCTGCTCAGATAACCCCACAGATTCGTCTCATCGCTCTCTACGCCCATGACGTCCACACATTTTATCAAAGTGATGCGATCTTCCGTGAGCGTACCGGTCTTGTCCGTGCAAAGCACATCCACGCTACCAAAGTTGTGGATCGCCGCCAGCTTCTTGACGATGACGCCATTTTTGGACATCTCGATGGCGCCCTTGGCGAGATTGCTCGTGACGATGAGCGGCAACAGCTCCGGCGTGAGGCCGACCGCGATCGCGACTGCAAAGATGAAAATCTGCAACGGATCGCGTCGGATCACAAAAATATTCAGCAAGATGACGGCGAGTACCAGAAATAACGTAGTGCGGAAAATGAACAGACTGAAATCTTTGAGGTTCTTTTCAAACTCTGTCGGTGCGTCCGGGCGCTTGAGCTTGTCTGCGATATTGCCTACGCTCGTGTGCGCGCCCGTCAGCACCGCCACCGCCGTGCCGTTGCCGGAAACCACGCTGGTGCCGAGGAGGATGGTCCGCGCGGCGAACCCCGTCGATGCCGACGCGCCCGTCGCGACCCCCGCCTCTTTCTCCACCGGCAACGATTCCCCCGTCAGCACGCCTTCGTTCAAAAACAAATCATGCGCTTCAATGACGATCGCGTCGGCGGGGACCAGATCCCCCGCTTCCAGCGTAAAAACATCTCCCGGCACCACTTCGCGCAACGAGCGCTCTTTCAACTCACCGCCGCGCATCACCGCCGCGGTGATCGTCACTTTTTCCTGCAGCGCCTCCGCCGCCTGTGCGGATTTATACGTATTGAAGAAATCGATGAACGCGCTGCCGAACACGATCACTAAAATGATGATCGCCTCGATGTGTGATCCCAAAATGCCGGAGATGATCGCCGCGACGATCAACAGGATCTGCAGCGGGTTCCGAAATTTGGAAAGAAATATCAAAAGTGGCTGGAGTTTTTTCCGACCCGCAAACTCGTTCGGGCCGTAGGTCGTGAGCCGCGCGGCCGCCTCTTGCGCGGAAAGCCCACGCGCGGAGGTTTTGAGCGCCGCAAAGATCTCGTCGGGCGTTTTCTTCGCAAGCGCGTCGAGTGATAATTCGTCTGCCATTGTTATAAGTTTACCAGATTGACAACATGCGTGCATGTTCGCATATAATAAACATATGGACCAGGCAAAGGCAGTAGTCGAGAAAATGCTCGCAGAGGCGGATATAAAGATAAACGGCGAACGCCCGTGGGATATCCGCGTGCACAACGAGAATGTCTATAAAGCATTTGTGCGTGGCGGCAGTCTGGCGTTCGGCGAGGCGTACATGGCCGGAGATTGGGACTGCGACCAGGTCGACGAGCTGATTGCGCACCTTTTCCGTTCGCATGTTGTGGACAGAGCGCGGGTATCGTTCAAAAACGTTGCGGCATATCTTTCCACATTCAAAAGCCGCGGCGCAAAACGGCGCGCGTTCGATATTGGTAAACATCACTACGACATCGGCAACAATCTCTTTGAGCGGATGCTCGATAAGCGGCTCACCTATACCTGCGGCTATTGGGTGACCGCACGCACCCTCGACGAAGCACAGGAGGCAAAGCTCGATCTCGTCTGCCGCAAGATCGGCCTCAAGGCCGGCCAGCACGTGCTCGACATCGGCTGCGGTTGGGGAAGTTTTGCAAAGTTTGCCGCGGAAAAATATGGCGCGCGAGTAACGGGCGTCACGGTGTCAAAAGAGCAGGTAGCCCTCGGCCGCGAGCTTTGTAAGGGCCTGCCGGTGGAGTTTCTCCTGCAAGATTATCGCGACATCGAGGGCACATTCGACCACATCATCTCGCTCGGCATGTTCGAGCACGTCGGGACAAAACACTATAAAGAGTATATGGAGGTCGCGCATGATCACTTAAAAGATGGCGGCCTGTTCTTATTGCACACGATCGGCGCGAACGCCAATGACGGCACCCCCGACGCGTGGATAGACAAATACATCTTCCCGAACGGCGCCGTGCCCACGGTCGCGCAGATCGGCGGCGCGATAGAAAACTTATTCGTGATGGAAGATTGGCATAACTTCGGCGCCGATTACGACAAGACGCTCATGGGATGGTTCAAAAATTTTGACGCACATTGGCCGGAGATCGCCGCCACGTATGGTGAGACATTCTACCGCATGTGGAAATATTATCTCCTCGCCTGCGCCGGCTCCTTCCGTGCACGCAACGTCGAACTATGGCAGGTCGTGCTCTCAAAGAACGGCGTACCGGGAGGATATCGTTCGGCACGATAAAAACATAAAACGGGCTTCGCAGACCATGCGGAGTCCGTTTTATGAAACCGCACTTTTTATGCCTTCTTTTCCAACACCGCCCACAGCGCGAGCAGCGCGATCACGATACCCACTAAAACATACCACACCGTACCGGCGCCCGAATAGGCGAGCACCACAACCAGCAATCCAAGGACGAGATTCACCCATTGCTTCCACATAATGATAAAGGTAAATTATGTTTTTTCGGCCTTTCTATAAGTATAACAAAAGTCATCTCGTTCCTGCAGGAAGCCGTTTTTGAATGCTTGCCAATTCGGCTTCAAGCGCCTGGAGTTCGGTAAGTTGCGCCGCCGCGAAGTTTCTTCCTCCTGACCTCCGCCCGGCGCACACGGGATTCGTCCATGCCGAAATGATGGGCGATCTCATGCCACACCACTTCCCGCACGATCCTCTTCACCCCTTCCCGATCGGTGGCCCTGGCCTCAATGGTCTTTTGAAAGATGGTTATCTTATCGGGGGGCACGGCTGAATAGCCCGCTCCTCGGGATACCTGAGGCACCCCTTCGTACAGGCCAAGAAGCGTGAATTCCGGATGGAGGTCCAATTTCTTCCTCTGGGCCGGCGTCGGTTCGTCACCAATCACGATCGACACGTTGTCCAGTTTTCGCAGAAACTTTTCCGGGATCGCGCACATCCCCTCTTGTATGAGTTTTTCGAACTCGTCCCGTTCTACGGTAAACATAACTTATTTTCGCATCATTTCTCAGAAAAGGCTATATAATTTTGGTTCTGGCACCTCGTCCACCACAGGACACTAATAAGCCGGGCTCTGTCAGCTAAAAACACAAATTCCCCATTTCTGGGGAATTTGGTGCTGGCAACCCGTAAACCGGATTCTGTCGACCGGTGCGCGCTTTTACAAACGCGGTGCCGATGGACGGTCATTTATCTGGGCCCTTGATCGCTCGCGGGCTCGTTGCGGCACTCTCTGCGACGATCGCTTGCGCAATGATCGCAGAGCACGGCCTTGCACTCGGTAAGGATTTTGCCGTTTCACTTCCGCTTTGTTGTCCCTATGGCGGAATTGGACCATCGAGCTCGGGATGGGGTCCTCCACGCCGTTTCCGGCGTGGACGTCACTGCTCGCACCTCTATTCTTACGAACGGCGGCCGTTAGCCGCTACCTTTTTATCTTCCCGCACACAACGCTTGCGCGCGGAGCAGAAAGAGAGTGTCCGGATTTTCCTCTGCGCGGGTGACGCCTTTTAAAGGGCTCGCACCGCCACAGCGACCGTCTGGATGACCAGCAAAGAGATTGTAGCATGCAGCGTGAAAGTTGACAATAGCTTTGAATATGGTGTTATGAATGTTGCGGGCAACTATACCGCACGGACATTTCTCCAGAATCTCTGTCATTTTTATTGACATACCACGCGTATGCCGTATGATAGAAATCAGTTCTTCTTTTTGTCCAAGCTTCACCATTCCAATCTTACGCCGAGGAGGCAAATGAATTGGCAAACGCCACTCTCGCATCCAAAAGTTCCGCGCAAGAACCAAAACGCTTAAAACTTCCCGACGACCCGATAGAACGCGGGAGGATGATTCGGAAATTGCGCGTCGGCCGCGACATCAATCAAATGGTTTTTGCGGATATCGTCGGAATCCGTTTTTCCAAATATACCGCGATCGAAGGTGGCGCAGAGAAACCTACGCCTCAGATGCTGCAACGCATCGCGAGGGAATTGAATTGCGAGGCTTAAAAAATCTCAGTGACGGCGGCCACATCTTCGTGATGTGCGCCGCTTTTTTATCTATGGAATCCCAAATCTGCGGGATTATAATCGCCGGAGATACGCTCCACCGTGCCGCCCATTTTTTCAAATACCTCGCGCGCGCGCGACACGTCGTCCGCGAGCGCGACCGTCTTTTCCGGCAGGTCCTTTCGCTTTATCCGCCACTGCGACCAGAACTCAATGGCAAGCTTGCTGTCACCGAACACATATTTCACGCGTGTCGCGCGCGCGATCTCAATCGCGTAACGAAGCGCCAGCAGTTCGCCGTAATTATTGGTGGCATCGGCATTGCCGACCAGATACTTGCCGAACTTATTGAGTGCTGACGGTGCGAGTGTTTTATGGAGAAGATTTTTTCCGCGCTCGTCGGTGACGCTCACTTCCACGCCTGCGCCGCGGCCGGTGCCGGCGTCAAAGTAAATGCCGGGCTTGAGCTTCGGCCGCGGCAACGCCCGCTTTGCCTCATACCTCGCACCATTCTTGAGCCACGCTTCCGCATCACTTCGGCTATCGAACGCCCTGAACCGCGCGCCGGTCTTCCCCGACACGAATTTTTCACATACCGTCCAGCTGTCGGTCACGCCGTGTTTCGACACGCCACCCGGCACAAAGTACGCGTAATATTTTTTCTTTTTTGCGGGCATAAATAAATATTCTTCAGGTGTTACGAGAGCCGCTCTTTACTGAACGCTTCCGGCAATAATTTCCACGGCGTCTTCTTGCCGACCGGGAACGAGAATCCCGCCGATTGTTTGTGCCCGCCACCGCCGTATTTCTTTGCTATCTTCGCCACATCTATCTTCCCCGCCGAGCGAAGCGAGCAACGGATCCGACCGCCGGATTCATTCCACAAGAGCGAAAATGATTTTGTTCTCAGTGCCAGCACATGGCCAAGATCATCCGCAAAATAATACGGACAGTTGAGCGCGTATACTTTATGCCCGGCAAACCTCACCAGTTCCGCACTCGGCAAAAGTTTCTCGTAAAGCGAACGGTAGTGCAGCTCGAGCAGGGCTCCTTTTTTAATATACGTCGCGTGGATGCGCGGGTCATCGATATCTTTTGCGAGCTGGCTCCACGCCTTGAACTCGAACGGCGCGAGATCGACGAGCATCAGCATCTCCCGCGCGTGCGGCACCGTCCACTTCCAAATATCGCGGTCTTCCACGTAGCGCAACAGCATCGGCATTTTTTTGCCGGGATGAAAGTATTGCCACGCGAGCACGGCACCGGAGTGCTTCACATCGTATACATAGTTCTCGGTGAGCCTCGTGGCATCCGCCTGACTCACGTGATGGTCGATCGCTGTCACGCGAATATTGTCTTTTAACAATTTTTTAATGATCGGGGCGTCGTACGTGTAATCAATGATATAGATGATCTTATTCTTGAGCGGCACCGGCGGCGTGTTGCGGTCGCGCGCGGGCAGATACGCCGCCTTTGCGCCAAACTTCTTCCACGCTGCCCACGCGCCGCCGAATCCGTCGGGGCAATTACCGTGATAGATGACTACGATCTTTTGTTTTGGAATTTTGATTGGGGATTTTTTCATATTGTTTTAATATTTTACCTGAGTGCTCCTGAGCGCCTCGATGCCCGGTAACTTTTTTCCCGCAAGAAAATCTACCATAGCGCCGCCGCCGGTCGAGATAAAGCTAAATTTTTTGTCGAGCTTGTACTGTTTGAGGAACATTACCGTCTCTCCCCCGCCGGACACGGAGAACGCTCTGCGATTATTAGCGATTGCGCGTGCGATGGCGATACTCCCCTTCGCATACTTTTTTTTCTCGATGAGCCCAAGCGGGCCGCTCCAGATGATCGTCCACGCGGCCGCGATCTTTTTATCGAAGGCATTCACGGTCTTCGGTCCGATGTCGAAAATGGCGCTCTTTGTACCACCATCGCCATTGCCCCAAACAAAATCTGTGGGTAAGATCACGTTTTTAAATGCCGCGATTTTCTTGAGCGCCGCGAGCTCCTTCGGGTCGCTATCTTTGATGGAATTCTTGACATCCATTCCTTTCAGCCAAAGGATCGTGTTCGCGCATCCGCCGCCAAGTAAGAACCAGTCCGCCTTATTTTTAAAATGCGCGATGACCCCGAGCTTATCCGACGCCTTCGCGCCACCGAGTACGAGCCCCACCGGGCGCTTCGGCTTTACAATCGCTTTGCCGAGCGACTTGATCTCGTTTTCCATTTCAATACCCGCATAGCTCGGCAAGAATTTCGTAATGGCGACCACCGACGCGTCTGCGCGATGTGAGACCGCAAAAGCATCGTTCACATAGAAATCCGCGAGCGAGGCGAGCGCCTTCGCCAATTTCACGTCATTCCTTTCCTCGCCGGGCAAAAATCGCAAGTTGTCCAGGAGAAAGATAGAACCGCGCGGCGCGGCGGCCACCTGCTTTTTTATTTCCGCAAAGCGAAAGTGATTGATGAACGTCACTTTTTTGCCGCCGAGCAGTTTGGAAAGTTTTACCGCATCGCCGCGCAAGCTCAGATTTTTGTCGAACCAAACCGGCCGCCCGCGATGGCTGACGATCACGATCCGCCCGCTGGTTTTTAATAATAATTTAATGGTCGGAAGTACCGCGCGCATCCGCCAGTCGTCTTCCGTATTGAAGTCCAAACGCAATAACGCCGCCCCCGCGAGCTCCTTCGGGCTCGTTTTGCTAAGATACCGTATCATTCCTTTATTTTATCAGAAAAGAAAACACTACGCCATGCGCGATAACCCTATTAGGCCTTTCCAACGACCTGTATCCAATTCCGCCGGCCGGAATGGGTAGTGCTTTCATATACAATATCCAATCCCTCGCTCATGAAAATATTTTTTACCTCTTCCGTGGTGAAGTAGCTAAAAAATCTTTCATACTCGTAGCCATAGTCGTTTTCTTTCACTATTTCTTCTTCTTTCTCGCCAAGCCTCCGCTCTTTGACTGCCACGTAAAAATATCCGCCAGGATTAAGTTTTTCTTTCAAAGAACGGACTATCTTCCCAATATCTTTTTTAGGGATATGCAACAGTACCGCCTGCGCAAATATGCCACCGAATTTTTCGTGGAAATTGGGAAGATTATAAAGATCAACAAGCTGGAAATTTCCATTCGGCACTCGTCGCTTTGCGATTTCTAACATCTTTTCCGAAAAATCAATACCGGTTACTTTCAGCCCCTTCTTTTCCAAAATTTCCGCTTTAACCCCACTTCCACAACCCACATCAAGAATACTGGCTCCCGCCTTAAACAAGGAAGTAAATTTTTCCAATCCCTCTTTCCACCACTGATCATTGGTATGATCGTTATCCCAGTCCTCCGCAATACGATTGTATGTTGATTTTAAATCCATGAGCCGGAGAGAGGAATCGAACCCCCACTCTTCGCTTTACAAAAGCGTTGCTTTACCATTAAGCTACTCCGGCAATTTAAAAAAACTATTTTTATAATCCTCTATCCATTTTAATATTAGTGTCAATAACTTTTTATCGCTGTAGTTGATCGTTGCGGTACCATAAATGGATTTATTTTTGTACGTACCTTTTTTGCCTACAAGCGCATGGGGTCTATAAAAATTTTCTAACCCAACTCCCGTAGTAGAGGACCAAAAGTTTTTCAATAGGTCGCTACTTTGGTCGGGATACAAATGGATCATCATTTTTATCCTTTTTTCATTAACCCCACAGATTTCCCTTAAAAAACGGAGGAAAACACAGATCATCTCGGGATTACTGTTAGCAAATTTTACTCCACCCCCCGTCTTTGCACCCTCGCCCCAATATAACATTATCCCGGTTAATTTCAAATCGTTTTCAACCGGAGAAAGGTTCGATTTTAGTTGAAATGGCACTTTGTGAAATTTCGTTATATTAAGCTGTGTAATAGCTTCGCTTATATTTCTTTTCTGAACGTTATTGACGTCTAGAATGCGAACAATTTTCGAAACCGAGATATGTACAAATTCGCTGATTTGGACAGCGGAAAATTTATCTTCAATATACATTTTTATAATAAGCTTTTCCTCTATTGTATTCATACCTCCATACATACCATATTCACCATTAAAAAATCATTAAATTTTACCAAGCTTGTTATCTCTCAAATTTGTAGTAAACTGTAATAGAAATTTAATGTTCTGCATCCTCGCTTGCGGGGGCTAACACAAGAACAATGGAACCCATCAAATTTACCCATTTACACACGCATTCGCACTATTCCCTGCTCGACGGCCTCACGAAGGTGCCTGAAATGGTGGCACGCGCCAAGGAAACCGGCATGGACTCGATCGCACTCACCGACCACGGCGTCCTCTATGGCGCCGTAGAATTTTATAAACTTGCACGGAAGCACGGCATCAAGCCGATCCTTGGCGTCGAAGCATACATCGCGCCGCGCGACCGGTTCTCCAAAGAAAACGGCGAACGGTACAACCATTTGATATTGCTCTGCGAGAACGAGGTCGGCTGGAAAAATCTTATCAAGCTCGTTTCAAAAGCCCATCTTGAGGGGTTCTATTATAAACCACGCATGGACAAGGATCTTCTGCGCGAATATCACGAAGGGCTTATCGCGCTTTCCGCATGCCTTGGCGGCGAGGTGGCGCGGGCGCTCGCCGCGGATCGTTATGAGGAGGCAAAACATATCGCGCTCGAATATCAGGAAATTTTCGGCAAGGGAAATTATTTTTTGGAAATTCAAAAACATCCCGGCATCCCGGAATCGGAAAAGATCGAGCCGATGCTCGTGAAACTTTCGGAGGAAACCGGCGTCCCGCTCGTTGCCACGCAGGACAGCCACTACACGCGCTCCGAAGATGCGGAATACCACGATGTATTGCTCGCCGTGCAAACGGGAAACAAATTGACCGATGATGACCGGATGAGTATGAAGTCCGATGATTTTTCCATTCTCTCGCCGGAGGCAATGTTGGGAAAATTCTCGAATATTCCGGGCGGACTCGAAGCGATTGCACGAACGCACGAGATCGCGGAGCGGTGCAACGTGGAACTTGAGCTCGGACGTACCCTCCTCCCCGATTTTCCCAAGCCGGCCGGCAAGACCGCGAACACCTATCTTCGTGAGCTCATCGAAGAACGCATCCAAAAAAAATATCCGCCGGAAAAACAGACGAAAGAGATGCGTGAACGGATGGAATATGAGATCGGCGTGATCGAGAAAACCGGCTTCGCCGATTATTTCTTGATCGTGCAAGATCTTATCCGTTGGGCGAAAATGCACGGCATCGCCGTGGGACCGGGCAGAGGTTCCGCCGCGGGGAGCATCGTTTCTTACGCGCTCGACATCACCGATATCGACCCGCTCAAATACGGCCTGCTCTTTGAGCGATTTCTCAACCCGGAACGCATCCAGATGCCGGACATCGATATTGACTTCGCCGATACCCGCCGCGAAGAAGTGCTCGCGTATGCGCGTGAAAAATATGGAGAGGACCACGTGGCGCGCATCATCACCTTCGGAACGATGGCGGCCCGCGCCGCGATCCGGGATGCCGGCCGCGCGATGGGATATTCCTACGCGTTCTGTGACCAGATCGCCAAACTGATCCCCTTCAACCCCACGCAAGGCATGAAAGAGGGATGGCTCGACGAGTGCCTTAAGAAAGTGCAGGAGCTGAGAGCGATCTACGATACCAATCCGGAAGCGAAAAAATTGATCGACACCGCGCGGCACCTGGAAGGCGTCGCCCGGCACGCATCGGTGCACGCATGCGCCACCGTGATTGCAAAAGATCCTCTCATGGAACGAGTGCCTCTCCAATTTGCGCCCGGCGAGGAGAATGTCATCATTACCCAATTTGAGATGCATGCCGTGGAAGATCTCGGCCTGCTGAAGATCGATTTTCTCGGACTGAAGAATCTGACCATTATCGAAAGCACCATCAATCTCATCAAAGAGCTCCACGATATAACGATCAATATTTCCGACATCCCACTCGACGACAAAAAAACGTTCGAGCTGCTCCAGCGCGGCGATACCACCTCCATCTTTCAGTTCGAATCGAGCGGCATGCGGCGCTATATGAAAGACATCAAGCCGACCCAGATCGACGACCTGATCGCGCTCGTCGCGCTCTTCCGGCCCGGGCCAATGGAGCTTATCCCGACGTATATCAACCGAAAGCAGGGCAAGGAAGCCATCCGCTATATCCACCCCCTCATGGAAGAAACTCTCAAGAGCACCTATGGCGTCATCGTCTATCAGGAACAAGTGATGGACCTCGCCACCAAGCTCGCCGGGCTCACTCGTGGCGAGGGATACCTTCTCGTCAAAGCCGTGGGAAAGAAGATCAAATCGTTGCTCGACGAGCAGAAAGAAAAATTCATCAACGGATGCTTAAA
Source organism: Minisyncoccia bacterium (assembly GCA_050015515.1). Classification (GTDB taxonomy): domain Bacteria; phylum Patescibacteriota; class Minisyncoccia; order UBA6257; family 2-01-FULL-56-20; genus JAKAGE01. Next base: position 56,549 of record JBEKBG010000002.1, on the reverse strand, counting down.
GAACAACATCCCCAAGAAGGTTGCCGACCAGGCGTGGGAGCTCATCGAACCGTTCGCCCGATACGGATTCAATCGCGCGCACTCGGCGTGTTATGCGATGATCGGATATCGCACCGCTTATTTAAAAGCAAATTACCCGGAAGAATTCACCGCCGCAGTGCTCAATTCGGAAATGAACGACATCGAGCGGATTTCTTTTCTCATCCAGGAGGCAAAAACCGCGGGTGTGGATATCTTGCCGCCGGACGTCAACCGCAGCTTCATCAACTTCACGCCGGAAGGTCCGAGGATCCGTTTCGGCCTGCTCGCCATCAAGAATGTGGGATCGGAGATCGCGCGGGCAATAATAGAGGAACGCGCCCGCGGCGGTCCGTATGAAAATTTTGAGAATTTTTTGAGCCGCATCCAGCACAAGGACCTCAACAAGAAATCCATCGAATCGCTCGCAAAGAGCGGCGCGTTCGATTCGCTCGGCGTCGAACGGAAACAGATCCTGGAAAATATGGATGAAATCTTGCGCTTCGTAAATGCCTTGAAACGCGGCGGCATGGATCAGGCAAACTCACTCTTTGGCGCTACCGCACCGACGATCACGCTGAAACTCAAGCCGGCCACACCCGCGACGAGCGGCGAAAAACTTATCTGGGAGAAAGAGTTGATCGGTTTCTTTATTTCCGCGCATCCGATGACGAACTACGCAACAACGCTTGAACATTTCAAGTGCAAACCGATCAACGAGATCCTCACGATCACCGATGAGAAAAAAATATATCGCACTGCCGGCCTCGTCTCAAAAGTAAAAAAAATATTCACCAAAAGCGGCCAGCCGATGATCTTCGCCACCATCGAGGATGGGAGCGGCGGTCAATCCATCGAAGTCGTGGTGTTCAACAGCGTGCTCGAAAAAACCTCAGCCGCGTGGACGGAGAACGCGTGCGTCATCGTGGACGGCCGCGTCTCGCACCGCGACGGGGAGACGAAGATGCTGTGTGAGAATGCGAAGAAGCTGGAATAGAATTCGATTGCTCTTTTAGTGAACCTCTTGCGTAGTATCCTGTTCCGTTTTCTTGTTTTCTACGTCTTCTTTTTCTTCTTTCTTCAACTCGCTCTCCTCGGCGATTTTCTGAACTTCATCGTCGAAGGTGATCTCCAGCTTGCCGATCCAATTTGGCTTATTAAGGATTTTGTCCAGCGGCGATGAGGTCTGCCATCTCATCCAAACAGTGGAAAATGGCGGCTCATCAACAGTCCCATTAAGAAATTCTTCCGCTTTCTTATCCATTGCTTTCGGCACGCGGAGTTTCATCAGTTGGATCGTGAGGTCAAGGTTCATCGCGTCCTTCGTCCGCCAATCTTCCCGCATGGCGTTCTCAAAATGCTTCACTGAATCTTCTTCCCATTTCTTGATCCATTTCTTGCGAAGCTCGAGGTCTTCTTTCTTCTCCTTGTCATCCCTTTCCTGGTCTTCCTCTTTTTCGAGAGAACCGCCCTTCGCTTCTCGCCCGCCCTCCTCATCATCGAGCGCTACGCCATCTGGGAGATTTTCGCGCCCATGCTGTTTTATCCAATCTTCTTTTTGCTGACCCAATTCTTCCTTACGCTTTTCGAGTTGCTTGATCTTCTCATTCTGAAATCCCGCAGCCGGAGAGTTCTCGCCGTTAGGCGGCATGCCCATACCCTCTCTCAATTCGGCTAACTTCGCTTCTGTATCAGCAATGGATTTTTGGGCAGTAAAAACTTCTTGATCAACATGGTCTATTTCGCCCACAGTCTCGTTTATTTCTGTTTCGGGAGATTTTTCCGAAGGATTTTCAATCGATTCCTTTTGGGCTTCCAAGCCCGCTTCCGGCTGTTCTGCGGATTGGCCCGCCGTATCGACGCCGCCCTCCATGTCCGTGCTCATCGCCTCTGGACTCTTTTTATCCATATTTTGATAATGAAAATTATTTCTTCTCCCGCATCAATGGAAAAAACACCGTCTCGCGCACCGGCATATCCATCAAAATCGAGAACAGTCGCTCGCTCACGCCGAACCCGCCCGCCGGCGGCATGCCATACTGCAACGCCTCCAAAAAGTCCTCGTCGAGATATTGCGCTTCGGCGTCCCCTGCCGCGCGAAGCTTCATCTGCTCCTCAAATCGCGTACGCTGGTCATCCGGATCGTTGAGCTCCGAAAATCCTTTGCCGAGCTCCGTACCGCACGCGACGATCTGGAACCGCTCCACGACCGCCGGATTCTCCGGATGCCGCTTGGCGAGCGGCTCGATTTCCACGGGCGGATTTATCAAGAAGCACGGCTCAATGAGCGTCGATCGCACGGTCTTCTTAAATATCAGATCAATGAGCCGTCCCTTACCTGCGCTCTTATCGGCTTCCAACTTCAGCTCTTTTGCTTTTGCCAACAGCTCCGCGTGGCTGGCGCTGATCGGGTCGAGACCGTCGTTCGCTTTTTTAAATGCCTCCACGTAATCCACCGTCGGCCACTTTTTTGACCAGTCTATTTTTTTTGCACCGCCAGCAAATTCCGTAACGAGCCCACCGCAGGTTTTCTCAATCACCTCTTTATATATTTTTTCCGTCAGCCGCATCACATCGTGATAGTCGCTGTACGCCCAATAAAATTCCAGCTGGGTGTAATCCTGCAAGTGCTCGCGGTCGATGCCCTCGTTGCGGAAAATGCGCCCGATCTCGAATACTTTGTCGTATCCACCGACAAGCAAACGCTTGAGCGGCAATTCCAAAGAGATGCGCAGATAAAATTCCGTGTCGAGCGCGTTGTGATGTGTTTTGAACGGTGCCGCCTCCGCGCCACCGGGAAGATTCTCGAGTACCGGCGTTTCCACTTCCAAAAATCCTTCGCGCTTGAGCGCGTTGCGGAATGTTTCCCAGAAAATGGTCTTCTTGCGAAACAGTTCACGGAGATTTTCTCCCGCGATGAGGTCGAGGTAGCGCTTGCGAAACCGAATGTCGTCATCCTGCAAACCTTCCCATTTATCAGGCATTGGTAAGAGGCTCTTCGACGCAAGTTGGAGCTCGTGCGCCTCAATACTTTTCTCACCGCGCTTCGTGGTGAATAAAAGCCCGGTGACGGAAATAAAATCACCCATGTCGAGTACCGAGCGCCAAAATGGGAGCTCGCTCAACGCATCCTCTTTTAGTACCGCCTGGATCGTTCCCGATTCGTCCTCGATGTCCGCAAATATGATCTTGCCCTGGTCGCGTAAGCTCCGCACGCGGCCCGTAAGCGAGATCTTTTCACCGCCCGATGCCGAGGACGACGCTGATGCCGTCGCAAGCGCGTCAAACTCCGCAAGCGCGTGCGCGATCGCGAACGAGCGCTTTACCCGCGCCGGATACGGATCAATACCGGCCGCTTTTATCGCATCCAGCTTCTTCCGCCGCTCCGTAATGATATCTTCCAGCATTCCTTAATGATACCGCGAGCTATTGAATCTTCAAAATCTCATACGTCATCACCCCCGCCGGCGTCGTGACGTTGATCTTATCCCCCACCTTATGCTTCAAAAACGCCTTGCCGAGCGGCGATTCGTCGGATATTTTGCCTTCCTCCGGCTTTGCCTCATGTTTGCCGACGATCGTGTAAGCCGACGTTTTTTCATCCTTCTTTATAGTGACCACCGACCCGATCTGTATAACGCCGTTATCCTCCGTCTTTTCGATCACCACTGCATCCTTTAAAAGATCTTCCAGCTCAAAAATGCGCGTCTCGACGTTTGCCTGTTCTTCGCGCGCTTCCGCATACTCGGAATTTTCCGAAAGGTCGCCATACTCCTTTGCCTGCCGAAGACGCTGGGCAACCTCGTTGCGGCGCTTGTTCTTAAGATCCTCAAGCTCCGCTTTAAACTCCTCCAACCGATCTTTTGTTACGTACTGCTTGCTCATTGATCAGTGAATAATAGATTAATAATGACCGCTGTAAAAGCGGCCTGAATAACGTTAATTGGCTTGTTATATTATAAGGTTTACCGCTTGAGATGGTATCCATCCCTCCACAACCTCCAGCGAATTGTACACGTTTCCGCCAAAAATTGCAACCCCCCGGAGAACTTGACGCGTGACCGGGTGTCATTGACCCAATGCACTGGTATTTCCTTGATCCGGAAGCCCAATCGCTTGGCGAGCGCCAGCGTTTCTACGTCGAATCCCCAACCAACGGTCTTTGAAATGGTGAATATCTTTTCCGCCGCCTCGTCGGTATATGCCTTAAAACCGCACTGCGTATCCCAGATGCCGGGCAGCAAAAACAGCTGAACGAGAAAGTTGAGCGTCTTTCCGATGACCTGCCGATAGAACGGTTCCGGCGGATCGAGCTGCGCGCTCTTGAGCGCGCGCGAGCCGATGACCACCCCATAACCATCCTTAAAGAGCGGGATCATTTTCTCGAACTGGTCGATGGATGTGGAATTGTCCGCATCGGTAAAGAGCCGCACTTTCCCGGCGGCGAGCAACATCCCCTGCTTGACCGCACCGCCCTTGCCGACGTTTTCCTTGAGGTCGACCAGCTTGAGATTCTTCACCATCTTCGCCATGTTCTTTACCACCGCCGCGGTATTGTCTTTCGAGCCGTCATTCACCACTAGAATTTCGTACGAGTAGTCGACACCACTCAAGCGCTTGTCCATATCAACGAGCGTCTGCGGAATACGCTCGGCCTCGTTGTACGCGGGGATGATGATGGAGAGATAAGGCTGAGCCATTGGAATAATTATATCACGCGCCACACGGGTACGGCAGGCACTACACTTTCGTCAATATTCTCGGCCCTTTTTCCGTGATCGCCACCGTGTGCTCAAAGTGCGCTGCGAGGGAGTGGTCAGCGGTGCCGTAGCCTTCATCGCGCAGCTGGACGATCTCGCCACCGTGGGCGGCGACCATCGGCTCGATCGCGATCACCATACCCGGAACGAGCTTTATACCGGTTCCACGATCGCCAAAATTGAACACGGTCGGATCCTCGTGAAGTGCGCGACCGATGCCGTGTCCGGTCAACCCCTCGGCGACGGAAAATTTATTTTTGCGCACCACGCGCTCGATGGCGTAGCCAATATCGCCGAGCGTACGGCCTGGCTTTGCTTCTTTTATTCCCGCGTAAAGCGACTCTTCCGTGACGGCCATAAGTTTCTTCGCCTCGGCGCTTATACGCCCGACACCGACGGTGATTGCGGCATCGAGATAGAATTTTTTATGGACCAGCCCGAGGTCGAGCTTAATGATATCGCCCTCTTTTAAAACGCACATCGCCGACGGTTGGCCATGCACCACAACATTGTTCACTGAGGCGCAGAGCGTGTAGGGATACGCGCGGCGCGCGCCCGCAGGGCGATAGTTCAAAAATGCCGGCACATCGCCGCCGGCCTCTATCAGCGCGCGCGCCGCGTGATCCAACGCGAGCGTGGTCACGCCGGACCCCACCATCGCCCTCAGTTTCTGCAGCACAGCGCCAAGGCGACGGCCGCCTTCCGCCATGATATCAATCTCTTGCGGAGTTCGTAGTTCCATAGTGATACTTCCGGATGGCCGCTTTGATCTTTTTTTCCACTGCGGCCTCGGTTCCCATCCCGGAAATCTTCTTAACGGTATACCGCTCGCCAAAAAATGCAACCACCAGTGCGATCTGCGCTTTGTAATATTTCTGGCGGTTGCGCAACGCACGCGCGGTGTCGTCATCACGGTTACGGAGTTCCGCGCGTTTGAACATCTCGCGTTGCGGAATGTTCAAATAAATAACGAGCGGATCGCTGCGCTTCGCGCGCACAAGCTCCCGCACAACGAGCTTCGCCTCGTTGATCATCTTTGGAGTGCCATTAAAAAGAATCCCCTTTCTTGTGGGTGTCGCTGCGATCACCCGCTTGAAGATATTTCGCACGACCGCGGTGGGCGTCAGATGCCCGATCCCCGTCGTTTTTGCATAATCATACTGCGCGAGCGCGGCAGGCTTCCGTACCTCGCGCCCCATGTCAAGATTATAAAAGTGATATTTTTTGACGAGGCGCACCGCCTGAGTTCCTTTCCCGGACGCAGGATCGCCAAGGAGGATCAGATTGAACGGCTTTTTATTCTTCGGCGCAGGATTCATCGTCTTTATTTATGCCATAGTAAGCGCCATCATGATGCTCTCCGCGATCACATCCGGCGCCGGAGTGCCGTCGATCGTGATGAAGGTCGTATGTTCTTTGAGATAATCCATCGCGGGTTTTATCGCATCGTCGTAATCGCGGAAGCGGTGCGCGATCGCATCCGGCGTGTCATCCACCCGCGACTCATGCCGGGCGCGTAACAACAATCGTTTGATGCATTCATCGCGCGGCACGTCGATGAAAATCGTCGCCATTTTGTCCATCCCGCGCTCCTTTAAATATTCCACCAAAAACTGTCCCTGCCCCAAACGGCGCGGCACGCCGTCGAAGATTATCCCCTGTTCGTGTGGAATCAACGGCAGCTGGTCCCTTAATACCTCTATGATAAGCTCATCGGAAAGCAAGGTCCCGTGGTCGATCGCCTTGATCTTCTCCGCCAGCGGCCCACCCTTCGCGAGGATCGCACGCAACGTCCCGCCCATCTCCCAAAACAAAAAACCCAGCTTTTCCGCCAGTTTTTTCCCCTGCGTCCCCTTGCCCGATCCCTGCGGTCCGGCAACAAAAATTATGTTGTAGTTCATTGGTACCTATATGATAACAAGTAAATTTAAATTTCGCAAAAAAATGGCTATGACCGAAGCCATAGCCATGCACAAAGAAAAAAGAGTTTTTAGACCAATCGCTCATCCCAGTAGGGATTGTTGCTGCGTTTCACGATTTCCCAAAGATGGTCGTCCAACAAGATATTATCCCTTCGACCATACATTTGCCCGACAAGCAACATTAAAACCTCGTCTCCCAGCTCAGGCAAACCCGAGAATGAAAAAATCATATCCTCGATGCGGATGGCGCCGCCCCACTGGTTGTGACTGGGGTCTCGACTTTCCCAACTGCTCAAGTGCCCTATCTGAAACGCGAGGCGCCGAGACTTTTCCTGGCTGAATTCCAGATACTTTTCCACTTTCTCGAGCGGAACTTCGCCGACAAGCGCAACCAGTAGAGGAGTTCCGGAAAGGCCGTCTGCCACGCAGAAATAACCTCCCTTTTTACCTTCCCACTCTTTGAAAGTGGCAAACTCCCTCAGGACCGTTGCTAGCATGACCTGACATGCTCCAACCAATGTGGCTATCTTACCCGCATCACACGTCGCACTACCCATGATCTTTCCTCCTAGAACCTATTTGAAGCCTGGCGGTATTATATCTTTCATTAGAAAATCCGTCAATCGTTTATCAATACTTCTTTCTCTAGTCACCAGGCATAGAATAACACACCCTTCCTTCGAAAGGTGTCTCGGAGCCGCGAAGGCGGCGAGAGCCAAGGCGGCCGGTCAGCAGACCGGAACGCCGTCCTTTCAAAGGAGGGGTGTTTTATTCTATGCCCTCATATTCCCTCACCGTCAACTGCGAATCCACCATGCGCATGGTCTCGAGCGCAACCGCAACGACGATCAATAACGCGGTGCCACTGATCGTAAGAACCGAGACCCCCGTGATCGATTGCACGATGATCGGCAGGATCGCGATAAGACCAAGGAACGCCGCGCCGAAGAACGTGATGCGGTTTACCACGCCATGGAAGAACTTCTCCGTGTTCTCGCCCGGCCGGATGCCCGGCACAAATCCCCCGCTCTGCTGGAGATTTTTGGCAACCTCTTCCGGATTGAACGTGATCGCGGTATAGAAATACGTAAAGATAAATACCAGTAGGAAATAGAATATGCCGTACCACAACTGGTTTGCCACAAAGGCCTGCGCAAAGGCACTTACCTTTAGCCCCCACGATGCCGAAAAGAGCGCGATGATCGTTGCCAGGAATTGCGGGAAGAGCAGGACGGAGATCGCAAAGATAAGCGGAATCATGCCCGCCTGATTCACCTTGAGAGGCAGATAGCTTTGTGCGCCACCGTACATTTTGGTGCCGCGAACACGCCTTGCGTACGCAACAGGTATTTTCCGTTCGCCTTCGTTCAGATATACAACGCCAGCGATGAGCAATAGTCCCACGACGAGGAACCCAACATACGAGGTCAAAAGCTGGGCGGTGTAGGACGCGAACGCGGTTCCGACGCTCTGCGGGATGCGCGCCAGGATACCAGCCAAGATGATGAGTGAGATGCCGTTGCCCACCTTCTCTTCGGTGATGAGTTCGCCGAGCCAGAGCGCGAGCATCGAGCCGCACGTGATCACAATCACGTTACGGATCAGGTCAAACGCGTCCGGATGCGGGATCACGCCCTGCGACATGAGCAGACTCAGGAATCCGTAGGACTGCACGAACGCGAACGGCACGGTGAGCAAACGCGAGTATTGGTTGAACTTCGCCTGGCCGCGGGCGCCCTCCTCGTAATACATCTCCTTCATCTTCGGGAAGATGATGGTCATGAGCTGCATGACGATGGTGGAAGTGATGTACGGGCCGACGCCAAGCATCACGACCGAAAGGTTCGCGAGTCCGCCACCGGAGAAGAAGTTGAGGAACCCGAGCAGCTGGTTGGAATTGAAATAATTCTGGAGCGCCTGCGCATTCACCCCTGGGATCGGAATCGCGGCAAGCACACGATAGGCAACCAAAAGCCCCAACACGATGAGGATCTTGTTGCGGAGCTCCTTTACTTTGAATATCTGTAGAAATCTTTCCATGTCTTTATCTTATATTAAACAAACAAGGAAACAAATATGAACAGCCCTTTGCCGAACGGTCCATCTTGGGGAGGCAAAGGGCTGTTCATATTTGTTTTATTTTACACTACCACCGGCTTTCTCGATTTTTGCTTTCGCGCTGGCTGACACTTCAAAGCCACTGATAGCGATCGGGAACGCGATATCCCCCGTTCCAAGGATCTTTACGACGCCTTTATAATCTTTCTTTAACAACTTTACGGTCTTTAAAAGTGCATAGCTGACCTCAAGCGGGGCGCCAACCCTCACGTGTATCTTCAGCTTGCCGGAAAGCGTACCGAGATTGAACACGACGGGCGCATCAGCCTTTTCCTTATTCCGGAATCCGCGCATCTTCGGGATCTTCAGAATGATATCGCGTTCCGCCGGACGGATGCGGTGTCCCGAGCGGGAGCGCTGTCCTTTGACACCACGGCCGGAATAACTGCCGCGCTTGCCGCTACGGCCGATGCGCTGAAGACGCTTAGGGCGGAGAGAAGTTCGTGAATGAAGTTTCATGGTAGTAATAATATTCGCTCAGCTTATGCCTTTAATTTCATGCTTTCAATTTTTTTAGGGCTTCGATGGTGGCCATTGCGTTCGTCAGTTTGTTCGGCGTACGGCCGAGCACCTTTGCGGTGGCGTCCTTGATGCCCGCGAACGCAAGCACGAACCGCACCGAACCCCCCGCGCGGAGACCATGCCCCTTGCTGGCCGGTTTGATCATCACCTTGGCGGCGCTGTACTTTGCGATCACCTCGTGCGCGATCGTGCGACCGTCCTTGAGGCTGACCACGAGTAGGTGCTTCTTTGCGTCGGTCTTCGCCTTTGCGACCGCCTGCTGGACGTCGAGACCCTTCGCCACGCCAATGCCGACACGGCCACGCTCGTCGCCGATCACGATCGTGACGCGGAAACGGAAGCGCTTGCCTCCGGCAACGACGCGGGTCACGCGGCGATTGTCGAGCACGCGCTCTTTGAACTCCTCGTGCACCACGGGGCGCACGCGGTCCGGCCGACGGTTGAATGTCCTTGGGGATGATGTTTGTTCTGCCATGGTGTTATATAGTGAGTCCGCCTTTTTTTGCTCCATCGACGAAGCTCTTTACCCGGCCGTGGAACTTGTATGAACGGCGATCGAATACTGCGGATTTGATCCCCTTTTCGCTCGCCTGCTTTCCGATGAGTTCGCCGACAGAAAACGCGTTCGCCGTCTTGTTCTCTTTTGCAGCCTTCGCCGCCTTCGCAATGGTAAAGCTTGATGCGGAAAGGATCGTATTTCCTTTTACGTCGTCAACGAGCTGGGCGTAGAAGTAGCGATTGGTGCGTCGCACGGTCAGGCGCGGGCGCACGGCGGTGCCGGAAATCGCCGCGCGGGTACGCGCGACACGACGGATCCTTTTTTGATTAAGTTTCTTTATAGCTTTCATGGGAATATATATTACGCAACGGTTGTTCCCGCTTTCTTGCCAACCTTTCTGCGGATCACCTCGCCTTGATAGTGGATGCCCTTGCCTTTGTACGGCTCCGGCTTTTTGAGCGCGCGAATTTCCGCGGCAGCCTGCCCGACAGCATCCTTATCAATTCCCGTCACCGTAATAGTATTCTTATCAACGGCGATGGCAATATGTTCCGGCACGGGCACACGCACCGGCAACGCATAACCGAGGAATAGTACCAATTCCTTTCCTTCAAGTACCGCGCGATAGCCGACACCCTCGACCTCCAATGCTTTAGTAAACCCGATCGTCACGCCTTCAACCGCGTTCTTGGCAAGCGCCCAGACGGTACCTTGCAACGCCGTTGTCTTTACCTCCGGAGTCGTGCTGACCCAAAAGTTCGTGCCCTCGGTCTTTACTTCCACTCCGGCTGGAAGAGCGATCGTCAGTTCTCCCTTCGGGCCCTTGATCGTCAAAACGTCGCCGTTTTGTACGAGGGTCGCGCCGCCCACGATCGCAATAGGTTTTTTAATAAGTCGGCTCATAAGATTAAATATTTACCAGATTTCAAAAAGATATTCCCCGCCGACCTTCTGTTTTTTCGCCTCGCGGCCGGTCATGATCCCTTTTGAAGTGGAAAGCATCGCAAGGCCGTGTCCCTGCTTGACCGTCGGAAGGCTACGATAGTCCGCATAGGTGTGGCGACTCGGCTTGCTCATGATCTTAAAATCATTCACTACGGCCTCTTTGTTCTTGTACGCGAGACGCACCGTGATGATATTTTTTTTGCCGGCCGCTTCCTTTTCCGCGCTCTTTACGTAATCGTTCTCGGCGAGTTTTGTGAGGATCGCAAAATCCATCTTCGTGAACGGGAAGACGATCTTGTCCTTCTTTGCCCTCGTGGCGTTTTTAAGTTCGGAAAGGATGTTGTAGTGCATATGATTACCAGCTGGCCTTTTTTATCCCCGGGATCTGGCTCGCGGTCGCCATTTCGCGGAAGCAGATGCGGCAAAGCCCGAAATCGCGCATGAACCCACGCTTGCGGCCGCAGCGGAAACAGCGCCGCACGATGCGGGATGAATATTTTGGTCGCTTTTTGCTTCGCGCGATGACGGATTCTTTTGCCATATTACTTACTTCTTATTTTTAGGCTTTTTGCCTACCGGCGCGTCTTTCTTCATCGGCACGCCGAACGCGGCGAACTTCTCCACCGACTTTACGCGGTTGCGCACCTTCGGCACCACGCTGACGCCGATCGAGAACGACACCGGCGATTTCTCCGGCGCGATCTCCGGAAATACCAAATGGTCGCGGACGCCCACATTAAGGGTGCCGCCCTGATCGATCGCGGAATGTTCCAATCCACCAAAATCTCGAACGCGAGGTAACACTATTGTAATCAAACGCTCAAAAAAATCAACTGCTTTCTCGCGGCGAAGCGTGACCCGGAGGCCAACGATAGTTCCCTCGCGTAACTTGAATCCGGCGATAGACTCCTTTGCCTTGCGTAATTGCGGAGTCTGACCCGCAACCGCGGCGATATCGCGCAAGACCTGGGGCAGGATCTTTTCCTCAAAACTCGGCTGTTGGCTCAAGCGGCCAACGCCCGCATCAATGACGACCTTCTCAATGAAGGCGCGCATCGCTTTTCTATCCGAATGTGTTTTTTTTGTTTCAGCCATGGCGGTAGTTATGAGAGTGTTGCTTTGCATTTTTTGCAGTAGCGAACCTTGCGGCTTCCTTCTGTGCGGCCGCCGATCCGGGTCGGCGACTTGCAGTTCGGGCAAATGATCATCACCTTGGAAGCGGCGAGTGGGCGCGAGACGGCGACCACCTGGCCCTTCTCTCCCTGCTTGCGCGGTTTGGAACGTTTTTTAAAGACGTTCAATCCGTCGATCATGATGCGATCATCTTCCGGGAACGCCCTCAACACCACCCCGGTCTTCCCGCGATCCTTGCCTGCCAGCACTTTTACGTTGTCTCCTTTCTTGAGTTTCATGGGTCAATATTTTTTGAGGTTACACGATTTCTTCGGCCATGGTCATTAATTTTTCGAAGCCCTTTTCTTTGAGCTCGCGCGGAAGCGGACCGAAGATGCGGGTCGCCGTCGGTTCCTTCTTCGCGTCGATGAGCACGACCGCATTCTCGTCAAAGCGGACGTAGGAACCATCCTTGCGGCGCAAAGCGTTCTTGGTACGAACCACGAGCACTTTCACCACATCCTTTTTTTTGACCGCCTTGCGCGGCTCCGCGCTCTGCACGGAAGCGACGATGACGTCGCCCACGCCCGCGTAGCGATGATGGGTTCCGCCGAGGATGCGGAAACACCGCACCACCTTGGCGCCGCTGTTATCCGCAACTTTTATGACCGATCGTTCTTGTATCATGCTAAATCTTATTTATGATCCTCCAGCGCTTTTCGCGCGAGAGCGGACGGCATTCCTCGATGGTCACCTTATCCCCCGTCTTGTACTCGTTGTTCTCGTCGTGCGCTTTGAACTTGGTCGTCACCTTATAGAACTTGAGGTACTTCGGATGCTTCTTCAAGCTTGCCACCGCGACCACGCGGGTCTTCATCATCTTGTCCGACACAACGGTACCGATGATCTTCCTTATTTTCTTATTTTTCGTTTCCATGTTGATTGATGAATGTTTTTGCCCGCGCGATCTTCTTGCGCGTCTGGTGAAGCTCGTTCACATTCTTCACTTTTCCGGCTGCAAGGTCAAATCGCAGGGCACGCAACTTCTCGCCACCCTCAAGCACGATCCGTTCGAGCTCGCCAAGTGACTTGTTCTTCAATTCCTGAATTTCTTTTTTCTTCATGTCTTTGTAATGAAAATTATTTGACCATGATACGGGTCTTTACCGGAAGTTTGAATGACGCGAGGCGTAATGCTTCTTTGGCGCGCACCATGGTCACCCCATCGATCTCAAAAAGGACGCGGCCCGGCTTTACCGGAAATACGTAGTGGTCAACCGAACCTTTTCCGCCTCCGAGCGTCTTCTCCGGAGCCTGCTGGGTGATCGGCTTATCGGGGAAGATACGGATCCACAGGCGGCCATCGCGCTTGAGATAGTTTGTGATCGTTTTGCGCGCCGCTTCGATCTGGCGGGAATTCACCCATGCCGCTTCCGTGGACTTGAGGCCGAAAGAACCGTAGCTCAACGTAAGCCCGCGCGTTTCAACCAAGCGCTTACGGGAACGTCCTTTCTGCCACTTGCGATGTTTTACTTTCTTAGGAAGAAGCATGATAAAAGGTATTAATAGTTGGGAGGTAAAGGCGACGGCTCGCCGCGGCGGCTCGAAGACCGTGCGCGATTGGATTCTTCCTCCTCTTGTTTGGCGGTTTTCGCAAAAACCTCTCCTTTGTATATCCACACGCGAATGCCGATCGTACCATATGTGGTGAACGCGGTAGCGGTACCGTAATCAATATCGGCGCGAAGCGTCTGCAATGGAAGTGAGCCCTTTGAAAGGTGTTCGTTGCGCGCGATCTCATTTCCGTCCAAGCGGCCCTTCATGAGGATCTTCGCACCTTTGACGCCGCGGTTCTGCATGACCTGCTCCAAATATTTCTTCATGGTCCGACGGAAGCGGATGCGCTTTTCGAGATCCCACGCCATCTGCTGGGCAAGATAGCGGGCGGAAACATCGGAGCGCTTCAACTCCTCTACATTTAAGCTGAGCGCGACTTTAGAGCGCGTCTTACGCACTTTCATGAGCGCGTCAACGATCGCTTTGTTGAGATCTTCCATACCTTTGCCGCCGCGGCCAATGATAAGCCCCGGGCGGGCGGCGCGAATGAACACGCGAAGATTTCCCTGTGTGCGCTCGATTTCGATCGCGGCGACGCCGGCGAGCGCGATCTTCTTATTGATTGTGTTACGGATCGCTTCATCCTCTTCCAGGAATTTTGCATAGCCGCCTTTAAGGAACCAGCGCACTGGCCAGCCTTTCGAGATACCCAACCGATATGAATTTGGATTGATCTTTTGTCCCATAGTATTTTTTATTCCGCTACTACCTTACGGCCGAATTGGCGTTTCCAGAATCCCGGGGTCTGCTTGGATTGCGGCACTGCCCTCTCCGGAGTTTTCGGTTTCTTGTTCTTTGAACGCACATCTTGTCCCGGCGGAAGCTTCGTCTTCTTTGGCGGGACGATCGTAAAGCGCGACTTCAAGTTCTCGTTGACGCCGAGCACGAGCGTCACATGGCTCATTTTTTTCTGGATCGGCGACGCACTGCCGCGCGCGCGCGGAAGCATGCGCTTCAACATCGGGCCGCCGTCTACGCGAACGCTTGATACAAAAAGGTGTTGGACATCATGAACCTTGTTGTTTTTAGCATTTGCCACCGCCGAGCGTAAGAGTTTCAGGAGCGCCTTTGAAGGGCGGCGGGTCTGCGCGAGCAATTGCGCCTCCGCTTCGTTCACCGACAAGCCCTTGATAAGGTCGCCAACGCTGCGCACTTTGCGGGGCGCCTGTCGGAGGAAACTAAGTTTTGCGGTGTATTGCGTGGGCATGGTTTTTATTTTTTAGCCGGTGCCGATTTCGCCGCAGCGGTTTGGGTCTTCGCCGTATCGGCAGCCTTGGTCTCTAATTCTTTCTGCATCTTGCCGCCGTGGCGGATGAACTTGCGCGTCGGCGAAAATTCGCCCAAGCGATGTCCCACCATTTCCTCGGTGACGCGCACTTCAACGTGCGTGCGGCCGTTGTGCACGCCGAACACCTGCCCAACAAATTCCGGCGCGATCTCCGATGCGCGCGACCACGTCTTGATGACCGTGCCACTGCCGGATTTGGTATTTAAAACTTTCTTCATGAGTTTCGGATCGACGAACGGGCCTTTTTTGAGTGAGCGTGACATGGTGGTGATTTAAAAACTATTTATTGTTGCGATTACGGATGCCAACGCGACGCTTGACGATAAGTTTGCTCGACTGCTTTTTCTTATTGCGCGTCTTGTGACCGCCGGTGACCTTGCCCCACATGGTCTTCGGCTTCCGGGTACCGCGCGGCTGTGCACCTTCACCGCCTCCGTACGGATGGTCAACCGGATTCATAGCACTGCCACGGACCGTCGGACGGATGCCCAACCAGCGCGAGCGGCCTGCTTTGCCAAAATTCACCAAGCTCCATTCGGAGTTCGAAACCTGGCCGAGCGATGCGAGGCATGTCCAGAGGACGCGGCGCACTTCGCCGGACTTTAATTTGAGGTCGGTATAACCATCGGCATTGGCGAGCAATTCGGCGTATGCGCCGGCGGAGCGAGCGAGCTGCCCCCCACGTCCCGGCGCCATTTCAATATTATAAACTTGCTGGCCCACCGGAATATTTTTGAGCTGCATACGATTGCCGCTCTTGATCGGTGCCACTTCCGTCGTCACCATCTCATCCCCTACCTTCATTTTTTCCGGAGCTAAAATATAGGTACGCGCGCCATCATCATATTTTACGAGCGCGATGAACGCCGTGCGATACGGATCGTATTCGATCGTCTCGACGATCGCTTTGGAATTCAAGCGATTTTGTTTGAAGTCGATGACGCGGTAGAGTTTCTTATTGCCACCGCCCTGATGGCGCACGGTGATGCGGCCCGCCGAGTTGCGGCCGGCATTGGACTTCAAGCGAATTACGAGCGGCTTATAAGGACGCGCGCCTTTCGAAAGGGTGCTGTAATCCGAAGATGTCATTTGGCGCCGCGAAGCGCTTGTAGGCTTGTAACTTTTCATTCCTTTGGCATTAGTTCAGATCTATTTTTTGTCCCTCTTTAATAGTGACGATCGCCTTGCGGTAGCCACCGGTCTTGCCTTTGATGCCGCGGCCGGACTTTTTTACCTTGCCCGCGCGATTCAAAATATTCACGGACAGTGCATCTACTTTATAGAGCGCATGGATCGCTTTCTTGACCTCCGGCTTCGTCGCCGTGAATTTTACCATAAAAACGTATTGATTGGAAGCGGTGAGCGCCGTCGCTTTTTCCGTGATCCAAGGTTTTTTGATGAGAAGATGGTCCATATTTAGATCTTATAGTGCTTTTCGATCGTCTCGACGACGCTCTTATCAATAAAGAGGTTCTTGTGATTCATAAGATCGTACACATTGAGTGAACCCGCCTCGATCGTCTTCGTCTTCTGAAGATTGCTCGTTGCGCGGAAAAGATTCTTGTTGGCATTATCGGAGACGAGTAAAACGTCAAAGCGCTTATCTCCTTTCTTCGGCGACAACACCGCCTTCAATGCCGTTGCGACATTCTTCGTCTTCGGCGCCTCTATCATCAGGCTATCAAAGATTTTGACCTCGCCATCTTTTGCCTTTTTGGAAAGCACGGAAAAGAGCGCGACGCGCTTCATCTTTTTATTCACCTTTTGCGAATAATCTTTGTCATTACGGGGACCATGCGCTTTTCCGCCGCCTACCCAGATCGGAGAGCGAGTGGAGCCGTGCCGCGCGCGACCGGTTCCCTTTTGCCTCCACGGCTTCTTGCCGCCGCCACGCACTTCGCTGCGATCCTTTACGTGCGCCCACGGAGAGCGCGCGTTCGCGAGCTGAGCTTCCAAAACCTGAGTCACGAGCTCAGCATTCCACTTGGTGCCAAAAACCGCCGACGGCAACTCAACCGTTCCCACCACTTCGTTCTTTAAATTATAGACGTCGGCTTTCATGCCAAGAAAATGATAGTTATTATTTGGAGGTTGAGATTTCGATGAGACCGCCGCGATTGCCCGGCACCGCGCCGCGCAAGAAAAGCAGATTGTTCTCTTTATCGATAGCCGCGATGACGAGGTTCTTGATGGTGACGCGCTCCACGCCCATGTGTCCGGCCATGCGGCGGCCCGGAACGACGCGCTGGAATGCAGTGGAGCCGATGGAACCAGGATGGCGATGGCGATTCTTCTGGCCGTGGGTCTTCGGGCCGCCGCGGAAATCATAACGCTTGACCACGCCCGCAAAGCCTTTTCCCTTGGTAATGCCGCTCACGCGCACCTTGTCACCTTCGGCGAACGAATCGACGCCGATCGCGTCATCAAGTTTTAATGCCGAAACATCCACCTTCTGGTTTGGGCGGTTCTTGAACTCGCGCTTCTTCTTGCTCAACGTCAACTGAACGGCCTCGTAACCATCACGCTCTGCGGTACGCAAAATGGAAACCTTGTTGGGTTCCGCATGAACGACCGTAACCGGAACGACTTTGCCGTCCTTCCAGATCTGCGTCATTTTAACTTTTTTACCTAATATGTATGACATTTTCTTGATCGTCCGGAGGGGCACTCCTTTGAATGAGCACGCTCGGAATCCAGTAAAAATTGATTAACTCCGGCTTGGAACCGGAGTTTTTTACAAAACCAACCTACCTACCCCGCTTTTATACGGGATTCAGAGAAAACGGCGACCGTTTTTCTGCGCCTGATCGCGAATGCATTTCGCGTTCGTAGACCGAGGCTAAAGAGGTAAATATTTGCATAAAAACTGTCCGAGCAAACCTTGATGACGATTATAGCAAAGCGGGGTGTAATGTCAAATGGGCTCCGGCCCTTCCTCCTTTCTTATGCTTTTTTCGGGCACGCGTCCCGCGCTGCTGCGCGGGCGCTCCATCTCGGCCGCCTTCGCGGCCTCCGATAGTCCCTCAAAAAGCATAAGAAAGGAGGCAGGGCCACATCGCCACTTGGCATACGAAGCCGCTTAACGACGGAGAAGCTTTGCTACAAAAAATGTCGGATAGGTATACCCATTTATCTGTTCGGATGCTGGAAAATCACTGCCTTCTATAAAATCGAGCAGATCGAAATTTTTGAAGACGTCTTTGGAAAAGTATTCCGAAAGGGTATGAGATGGTTCGCGCAGATGAATTTTTTTCTCATAAATAAATGAATCAATGATTTTCTGATTGAAATAATTAATATCTTGAGGCTTCTTGTAAGTTTCGATCTTTTCCAGAAACTGTCTGACTGGATGCTTTGAAAGGAAAATAAAATAACCTCCGGATTTTAAAACTCTTGCCGCCTCGCTCAAAATTTTTTGAACATTCGGTGAAGTCTGTAATGCATATTTTGATACGACGACATCAAATTCCTTGTCGGAAAACGGAAGGCTCTCCCCTGCCCCGACTATAATATTCAGTTGTGGTGATTTTTCTTTTGCCGCTTTTACAAATTCTTCGGATGGCTCGATGCCAAATGAAACCGCTCCCATTTTCTCAAAGTTAACAAGATCGGAACCATCCCCACAGCCAATATCCAAAAGTTTTTTCTCTTTTATATCAATCGATGATAGGACATCGTAGAACACCCTATTCCCAACTTCATCTTGAACCTGAAGATTGTCGCTATAGGTTTTGGAAAATCCGTTATACTGCTTCGCGACATCGTCCATGACTTCAATATTATAATTACTTCTGTTTCCGCACCTCAATCTCCCCGAAGACGGCTTCGCCGTGGATGATCAGCGTTGTGGTGCCGTCACCGCCTTGGGCAGCGCTCGTGTCTACGTTACCGAGGAAGACGTTGGCGCTGGATTTTACTTTCCAATCCTTGGGGACGACGATCTCAATGCCGCTGAAGATGGATGAGACTTCCAGGTGAATCTCGGTCTCGTCGGTTTTGATCTGGGTAAGATTCACTTCTCCGCCGGAGAAGACCATGACGATCTTCCCTCCTTTAAAATGCTCAGCGGTGTAGGATTTGTTGAGCGGGCTGAAGATGGCGACCTCGTCGATGCTCCGTTCGCCCGACGCGGTTTTGTGCGTATGGTTATGGTCATGATCGTGGTCATAATCGTCCCAGCGCCATCCGCTATGCACCGAACGCCGCGCGATCATGCGGACGCCGATTGCGATAAGAACGATGGCGAAGAGGAAACCAAAAAACGGAATGCCGGTGAGGGCACTGATGCCGATAAGTATCAAGATGATGCCGACGATGATTCCTCCCATAAGAGTGTCTTATTAGTATTGCGTGTGGGTATTTTGGATTGCCGAAACGACGGTGGGCGAAAGCGAGCTCACGACCGGCGAATCGGTTTTGACGAGGCCATAAAAGATGACGACGATAAGAAACGCGAGCGCGAGGAGAAAAACAATGAACCGCGCGAACCAGTGGCGGCCAAGGATGATGCTCGCGCCCCACAGGATGAGCAGGATCGGCCAGAACGGCAGGATCACGTACCAGAACGCGTGCGAGACGAGGCCCATCGTGTAGAGCAGTGCCACGACTCCCACAAAGAGTACGATCATCCCGAAGAACAGACCACCTTCGTGATGATGGTCGTGACGCCATTGCTCATGCTGCGCCTTCCGTTGCTCGCGGTGCTCTGCCCGCTGCTGATCCCGCTGTTCGTGATGCTGTTTTTTCCACTCGTCCTTGCGCGCGCGCCAATCCTCTTTGGATTCGGACGATGTGTTCACGTCCATACCAAAAACCTGCACATGCGAACGGTGCGGCTCCGCTTCACTGCTATTCTGCGGTTCCGACTTATTCTCTTCATCCATAGCACTATTATATCACAGCCCAAAGCCACACTATGCGAGCCCTTCAAGAATACTAACTCTTCCTTCGATCCTGGAAGTTCGCTCGTTCAGTCCACCAAATCCCTCAATACAAAGGTCAAATTTATGTTCTAGCTTATCAAGCTGGACGCCCGTATTACGATGAGACCTTTCCAAATTTTCCATCCTCACTTCGAGAATGTCGAGCCGCTTATCAACCGCATCGAATCTTTTATCAAATTTTTTATCCAAATTTCCTAGCGCGCAAAGAACGCTCTCCGATGAATCCTTATTATTTTCTTTTTTGATCATCCCCCAATTTTAGAAGTTAGAAAAATAAAGTCAAAAACTTTTTAATGATCTTTTAATAACTCGCTATGCCTATGGCCACAGCTACGGCAGCAACTCCCTTATTTTCTCCGCGTTCAGCGTATACGCCCGCACGAACGAATCGTCCACGTGCGCGTAGAGAATGCCGCTCCCCTTTCCCTGCTCCACAAACTGGCTCGCAAATGTGATCGTCCGCGCCTCGCTGTCCCGAATGAACGGCTCGGGCGAAACCCAATCGATCTTCCCATGCTCGTAATCGTAGATGAACAATCCGACCGAGAACATGCCATATTTTATCTCGTCGCCCACCCGCTGGTTCGCTTCACGGCCGTTCATAATGCCCAGCAATTTCCCCTCGCCGACATCGATGAAATCTTTGGGCAGCAACGGCCCCGGCGAAGCGTGACCGCCAATCCACGGAATGCTCTGTTCTTTCGGATGGAATACCGCCTCACCGAACTTCCACGGCTTCCCCATATCTTCCGCGACGGCGACGCGCACCGTTGAATAGGTAAAGTCATTTTCCTTGATCGAAGATTCCACGAGATTAAAACGGAATCCATGCTTATTGACCGGCGCGATGGAAAGTTCTTTCGCTGCTTTATGAACTTCGCCCATCAAGACCGGCATGGTCATCTCCAAAGAATCGAGATCCTTACCGACGGCGTGGCCAAGATGCACACGGCCATTATCCTCTGGCTTACTGTCATGGAATGGCATCGTAAAATACAGATGTGTCAGCCCGGCCTTCTCATCGATCCAAATATCGGGATCCTCTAGGCCAAGAAGATCGAGGCCTGCCACGCTAAGTTTTTTTATAATCTCCTCCTGTCTGTGAATTTCCAACTGTTCTCCAATAACAAAATGTTCCAAAGAATCTCCGTTCACTTTGTGCAACACGCTTCTATCAATATAGCCGGAAGTCTCCACGTCGCCGGAGCGATTCGTGATGCATCGGATAACGCCATTTTTATATCCCGAACGCGGGTCAAGCGTAATCGCCATCACGTGTTCGAACTTTCCGCCCGTCTCCACCGCCTTCCCCGGATGCTCAATATATCCTTTCATTTTCTTCACTATACCATTTTCAAAGATTAAAAAATTATTAAAAACTTTTTGATTTATCCTGGTGGCGCGATACAATTAAGGAACAATTCGGGATTTTCCCCTGATCCCCGTGTTTCATAAGAGACGCGGGGATCGAACATTTATGGACAGTAAAGCTCTCTGAATCTTCTTCTTATGGTGTCCACGGTTTAAAACAAAAGCCCCCTCCTTTGCAAACGGTCACGTTCCTACGTGGCATTTCCGTTTGCAAAGGAGGGGGCTTTTGTTTTAAACCATCTTTATTTCTATATCCACGCCCGCAGGAAGATTCAGGTTCGAAAGTGATTCGATGATTTTCTGGTTGGGATTCAATATTTCGACGAGGCGCTTATGAATGCGGAGCTCGAACTGCTCGCGAGCGTCCTTGTGGACAAAGGTCGAACGGTTGACGGTGTAATGCTTTACTTCCGTGGGAAGCGGGATCGGCCCCGTCACTTTCGCATCGTTCCGCTCGGCGGCCTCGATGATCTGGCGTGCCGAATTGTCGATCAGTTTGTGATCGTAGGACTTTATGCGCAAGCGCAGTTTTTGGGGAACGTCTGTTTTGGCCATTTGAGTACCAAGAAAGTATAGCAAACTTCATGAAAGTGTCAAACCCGTGGTTTATTGGGATATCCATAAAAGAAAAACCCCGCGCGGAATGTTAGTTCTCCGCGCGGGGCCGTGTTCATCATCAATTCCAGATCGGAAGCACGAGTGGCGTTTGTGCGTGGAAATCCATTGTGCCGATTTCCTCCAGCGCTCTCTCGAGTGTATTCTCCTCGCATGCCTCGACCGTTACGACGAACGACAGATGGTCTTTCGGATATCCCGGCAATTGGACGACTGCGCCGATGTTGATGCTTTGTGTTGAAAGCGCAGAGGTGATGGCCGCAACGATACCGGGCCGATCCTTTACCACAAAGCGGAGATAGTACTCCCGCGACGGCGAAGCGATGATGCATCCCGGGTTCCAGAGATCTTCTTCCGGAACGTTTTGGCCGTTACGCAATAACGCGATCAGATCGGATACGACCGCTACCGCGGTCGGATCTCCTCCCGCGCCGGCACCTTGGAAATTATTTCTACCGCCGTGCGCACCCATCGTCGTGACCAGATTATTGGCCCCCTCGTTCCCCGCAAAAGCGGAAGCGAGCGAGACCAATGCCGGACCCACGAAGGCACAAAATCCATCTTCTTGTTTTTGTACACACGACAGCTGACGGATGGTATATCCAAGTTCGCGGGCGTATTTGAAATCCACATCGGCCACTCCCCTGATAGACCGGGGATTGACGTGGGCCAGCGGCAGATGCCGTTTGAACGAGACACCGACCAATAGTACGAGCTTCGCAGCGGCATCATGGCCATCCACATCGGCGGTTGGATCGGCTTCGGCGAACCCTAAACTCTTGGCCTCGTTGAGGACGAGGTCCATCGATTCGCCCGTCGCGGCCATACGGCTCAGAATATAATTACATGTCCCATTAAGGATGCCGACCACGCCGGTGAACGTATCCCCCGCCAATCCTTCATGGATACCCCGTATGATCGGTATCCCGCCGCCTACCGCTGCTTCAAAAGAAAGCCGCGCATGATGCTCGGTCGCCAGACGGAGAAGCTCCGGGGCCTTGGTGGCGAGAAGCGCCTTATTGGCGGTAACCACGTCCATCCCCAGGAGCAACGCCCTGCGGATCCACGCTTCCGCGGAATTCACGTCACCGACAAGTTCAATGACGACGTCCGGCTTTGATGCGAAGACCGCATCGATATCCTCCGTCCAAATAACGGACTTCGACGCCCAATCAACGCGTTTCCGTTCAACCTTCCGGTTGAAGATATGCGTCAACCGGATATATTCCGACAGATCCGAACGCTCCATCAGAATGCGGGCCACACAGGAGCCCACCGTACCAAATCCCAGCAAAGCAACGTTTCTGGGTCTCTGTCCCATATAACTCCTTTTCGTTTCGTAGAACTACCTATAAGCTATCTTGAACCCATTTTAAAATCAACCTTAAAAGCATTCTATAGAGGTACACGACATCGTGACGAAAAGTGAAGCCGCAGATGACTTTAGACAGTTTTAATGCACTATTTTATAGACTGCAGCGGGGGTGGCATAGTGCTGGGTCCGAGGTGACGCTATGGATCCACGAGGCGCAAGTCCTCGCACCCCCGCGCAACGGTAATAAAAACATTAAATAAAGATTAAAAATGTTTTGACGAATATTTTGGGATTGTTATCATGGTTATGGTGTCACCTCGGACCACGCAGCATTATGTTTGGATCCGCAAAAAACCCGGCAACGGGTTTTTTGTTTATGCGGAGCATTGGACCAAGTTCAAATCACTCAAGCTATCCCCTGAATGCCGTTCCAACGATAAATATCAAATAAAGAAAGAGTCCTATAACAAGTAAGAGGGCCGCTGCTATTCCTATGGGAATGATCTTATTCCAAATAATAGGCAACGTCCCCTCCTTTGAAATTCTTGGATCCGTTATTGCACCCACGACGGCGAATATAACCATAGCCAATAAGGAAATGATTAAGATCGCAAAAAATACGAATGCCAAACTTGTCGGAATGACGTTTGATGCACCAGATCCGGAAGCTATCAACCCCAAAGATACGATCAAGGCACCAACCAAAGAAATTTTGGAATAGTTATTAGTACTTTGCTTTATAAATACAATGAAGATCCCAACAAGAAGGACGACTGCAATAATTCCAATTATTTGCATGAATCTATAATACCACATATGTCGCTCAGGCCCGAGTATCTCCTCAACACTCGAACAAAAACACCTCCCGAAGAGAACCGGAGACGCGCGGCGTCGTGACAAAATTTAAAAACGTAAGCAATATAAAACCGCCTTTAAGGGGAATCGCGGAGGCACGAAGGTGCCGAGCGTTAGGGCGCGGCTAGCAGGCCGCGACCCGTCCCCGTAAGGCGGTTTTATGTTGCTTACTTAATTATTTTGGTCACGACGCCGGCGCCAACGGTCTTGCCTCCCTCGCGGATGGCGAAACGCATCTTGTCTTCCAAAGCGACCGGGGTGATAAGCTTGACGGTAATCTTGACGGTATCACCCGGCATGACCATTTCCATTCCTTCCGGAAGGGTAACCTCGCCCGTCACGTCGGTCGTGCGGATGTAGAACTGCGGCTTGTAGCCCTTAAAGAACGGAGAGTGGCGGCCGCCCTCTTCTTTCGAAAGCACATAGATCTCGCCTTCGAACTCCGCGTGCGGGGTCACGCTGCCCGGCTTGGCCAAAACCTGTCCGCGCTCCACGTCCTCTTTCTTGAGGCCGCGGAGGAGCAAACCGGCGTTATCGCCTGCCTGGCCTTCGTCCAAACTCTTGTTGAACATTTCGATTCCGGTGACGACGGTCTTCTGGGTCGGCTTAAGGCCAACGACCTCAACTTCCTCGTTCACCTTCACCTTGCCGCGCTCAATGCGTCCCGTGACGACCGTGCCACGGCCTTCAATCGAGAATATGTCTTCGATCGGCATAAGAAACGGCTTGTCGAGTTCGCGAACCGGATCTGGGAAGTAATCATCCATCGCCTTCACGAGATCGAGGATCGGCTTGGCATCCGGAGAATCGGCCGAGGTTGCGTTCAATGCCTTCAATGCGGAACCGCGGATGACCGGCGCATGTTCGCCGTCAAATCCATTTTTCGTGAGAAGCTCACGAACTTCGGATTCCACGAGATCGATCAATTCCGGATCATCCACCATATCAACTTTATTGAGGAACACGATGATGTTCGGCACACCGACCTGGTGAGCGAGCAAGATGTGCTCGCGCGTCTGCGGCATCGGGCCGTCGGTCGCGGCGACGACGAGCACCGCGCCGTCCATCTGGGCGGCACCGGTGATCATGTTCTTAATATAGTCTGCGTGTCCCGGAGCATCCACGTGCGCGTAGTGGCGCTTCTCCGAATTATATTCCGAGTGATGCAACGCGATAGTGATACCACGCGCCTTCTCTTCTGGAGCGTTGTCGATCTGATTTACGTTCTCTTCTTTTTTTGTCCAGCCCTTCATGAACAACACGTGAGTGATGGCCGCGGTCAACGTGGTCTTGCCATGATCGACGTGACCAATCGTACCTACGTTAAGGTGCGGCTTGGACCGATCGAACTTTTCTTTTTCTGCCATATTTTTTAAAAATTAATGTTTATTTTTTATACTGCGTGAGCGTCCCTATTCCGAAGAAAAACAGCTTCAAGAGCTGTGAAAATCTATAGCCAATCGACCTAAGTGACTTTCTTTTTTCCCTTCAGGGATTTACCAAGCAATTGTATGGGAAACCGGCGGCCGTGTCAAATCCCCATAAAAAAAGGAGTGGCCGGAGAGCATGAATGCGCTCTCCGGCCGGGGTGTCATACGTTGAGTGGAGAAGCATCTGCTTCTCGAAAGAAGCAAAGCTTCTGCCACTCAAAGTACTCCTGAGTTTAAGTTGGAAAAACAGGAATCTCCCGCACACAGAACTTTCGTTCTGAACCCGATGGCGTAAACGCCATCAAATTTTGGGTTACTCAGCTACCCCAAAGGCAGAAGGGTGGAAAGGAAAGATCCTTTTCGCTCGATGCGCGTGGCCATGGGCCGCAGCGCGATGAACGGAAAGATCTTCCGCGGATTCGTTGTTCCTCAGGGGTTTAACCTGCAGAACTCGACTTTCCTCGTCCGGTTACCCGAACTGTCCGCTTACCTTGCGTTTCGTCAGCTTTAAGCCGAAGCTTTTAGCGAACTACACGCTTTCCTGTTTTTTGTTCGACCAATAGGTCCCGATCGATCCTTTGAATCATACTTCGACGTTCCATCCGTCAGACGGTTGAACGCTTGCATGTTCCATGTTTTCGATCCGGTCACAGTTTTGTTCTTTTGGTAAGAACCTAACCGTGACAATTCCTTTCGGAATTTCTCTTGGTCGCATCCAACAATTTCAAACTACTGTTTACAAATATACGCCGTGTAAAAATCTCGTCAAGCCCTAAAAGCGCTAAAAAACGCCTTAAAACCCCAACAAAGTGAATAAGCTGTGGAAAAGGCGGCCAAAACTGGGGATAAAAATCATTGTCATTGAAGACCCTGATCGTCCTTGCCCCGCAATTCGATAAGTAAAATGGACATTGCGGCGCTTTTCTTTCTTTAATACATCAAATGCCTACCGATTCATCTCCCACACCCGATAGTTAAGATACGAGGCAAAGGTCACCCAGGCCGCGTACGGAACCAAAAGCCATGCGGCGAGCGGCGAAATCGGCGCGATGAACTGAATCAACAGGATGATCGTGATATCCAGGAACAGGCACACCCAAATCGCCGGCCCCATCTTGTGGAGGTAAAAGAACACATAGCTCCAGAAAACATTCACCGCCGCGTTCAAATAAAAGAGCACGGCAATCATCGCCGGCACCGAAGCGCCATCAGGAAGATTCCAAACGATAAGCGCCGATAGCGCGGCGAGGATATAAAGCACCGTCCACACCGTACCGATCACGGCGCCCGGCGGCGTCCACGACGGCTTGCGCAACCCAACGTACCACGTCTTGACCGACGCCACCGTCAGCCGGCCGCCGACAAAAGCGACGAGGATCGTAACAAGCGGGATAAGGATATAGGAGAGGTGCATGGATGTGTGTATTTATTATAACGCTTTTAAGATTCTCTTAATCCCCTTCCTGCTATCGTGGCCGAATGGAGGATAAAAACATAGGAGATTCTTATAAAAATGTCGGCCGCGTTTGGTGTTCGGCGCTGAACGACTATGTTGCTTTTACCAATGCCGGAATCCAACATCTTATGCGGAAAAATGGGAAGCGGCGTTCACTGCGAGAGCAAGCGAGAAGGCTTCGTCTCCTGCCTTATGCGAAAGAAATTATTGAAAGCCAAGAGGTAAAAATTTCTCATGGGGAAGGAGAAACTGTCCATTTCTCAAAACGGCACGACATGGCGGTGATAAAGAAACCGCACGCCGATTTCTGGAAACTGACCAAGACATATGGCGATGCCACGATCACGATCGTCTTAAGGCAAATCGAAGGCAAAGAAAAACATTTCTTCAGTATTTATGATACAAAACCAAAGAATCAAAAAACCGCCATGTGACGGTTATTTGATATGCTCGCTACCAGCGTGAGCCGATTGGGCAGGAGCTGCCGACGCCCTACGAGCATGTTTCTATTCTAAGCAATTCAACGCCAAAGTCAAAACTTTTTTAATATTTTTTTAATCTCCGACAGTAGCTGGCACTATCCCCAGCTGAACTCCCTCCCAAAGTGTCCCCACGCGGCGGTGTCGGCCCAGCGCACGGAAGAGAACTTCAAAAGCGTGGCGATGCCGGAAGGAGTAAGGTCGTAATCAGAAACGGGCACAACGCGAACACCGCCGGAACCCTCGCTTAATTCCGCCACGGCCATGACGGGCTGTGGCTTGCCAATGGCGTACGCGAGCTTTACACGCACCGCCCGCGCGGACGAAAATCGCGCCAGGTAATCCACCGCGATGCGCCGCGCGATGTATGCGCCCGACCGATCCACTTTGGTGAGATCCTTGCCCGAGAACGATCCGCCGCCCACGCCGATCTCCGGCCCGTAATTATCGATCACGATCTTGCGCCCGGAGATCCCCGAATCCGCATCGAAGCCGCCGAGCGACCATTCGCCCGCGGGATTCACCAGATACTCGTCCGCCACTATGGATGCGCGCACAAGCGCCTCAAGCGCGGCAGATGGAGCGTTCTGAAAGCTTGCGACGACGCATGTCACGCGATCACCATCCACCGTTACCTGCGTCTTCCCGTCATACGGATACACGGCATACAACTTCCGGCACAGCTCCCGCGCCAACACATATTCCAACGGTAGGAACGACGGCGTCTCCCGCGTGGCATAGCCGATCATAATGCCCTGATCTCCCGCGCCGCCCGTATCCACGCCCTGCGCGATCTCCGGACTCTGCCGCACAAGATACGCATGCACCGCCGCATCATAGCCCAGCACGGAACGCACGACAATTGGAATATCCACCGACGCCGCGCTCGTCACTTCCCCCGAGATCGTGACGTGCCCATGGCCACCCATCACCTCCGCCGCCACGCGGCTCTTTGGATCCCCCGCCAGATACGCATCGAGCAGTGAATCCGCAATGAGGTCGCACAATTTATCCGGATGCCGAGGCGAAACAAACTCCGCAGTTTTTATCATAATAGTTTGATTGATTAATTAATTGGTAACCCAGCTTTTCGACCCAAGTTGTAAAAGAGCAAAAAAACAACCGCCTACACGGCAGTTGATCTAAAAGAAGCATCTTCCCCGTGAAGGGTTGGATTTCGCACCGTGTCGAATCGTCGATCGGTTGCGGGCGGAGCATCGGGCCAGATCCCTTAGCATCTCCACTCTCTTGATGGGCTATTCGGTTGTAAGATGATTATAGCATACGGCGAGCGGACGCAAAGACCAGCGAGACCCAGACTTACTCGCAACGAAACATTTCTCGCTATTCGCAATATCTTTTGCCGTGTTCAAGTTTGCCCGCGAAAAAATTTGGTCCTTTTTGTCTTCAAAAACGATACAGACCTTCCTGGGTAATTTATCCATCACTTTCGGATTTCTCAAAATATACGCGTTGAAATCTGCCGACAGCGCTAAATTCTTTTTGATCCTGGTTTTCTGGGACATATTACTTGCGAATTTCCTTGCCTTTCAAAAGCTTCCGGCTTTTAAAATTCTCATTTGAAATTACCTTTTTGCCCGTTTGCCGTTCGATATCTTTTCGAGTCCTGCCGGCGACGCCTCCCCCAATTTGCGCATCATTCTTTAACGCTTCCAATCCATGCGAATCTTTTTCCGTGCTGAGCTTGGTCGTCGTCGCTTCTCCAAGCATCGTCAAAATCAATTCAATGTCTCCCATATGGTCGCGCAAATTATCACCCGCTTTTTTATCCAACCCTTTGTGCTTCATATATTCTTTCGCGGTCTTATCAAATGCCGCCTTGTAAATCTCGTCGGTTAAAATCGCAAACTCAAAGCTCATCGACGCTCCCCGCGATTTCCACTCGTCGGTAAGCGTATTTCGGACGGCAATGCCTCGCATGCGCTTATCAACCCAATCTTTTGGATATCCTTTTTTGTCGTAAATCTCTTTAGTCCGCGTTACCGCCAATTCGGGGTCTGCGATTTCCTCGATCCTTTCCTTGCCGACCTTGGCGAGCCAGCGCTTAAATGGCTCCGCCTTTGGGGAAGGAATGGATTGAATAATACGAAAGATGCCTTCCAAGTTAGCACAATTCATTTTTTGCTTTCCTCCAGCGGTCTCAATCCCAAGGGGGGTGGCAATTTGCCCCCACCCTTGGGATAGCTCCGGATCTCGCCGTCTCATATCCTTAATATACCCCTGAACATCTTTCGAATCGGTAAGAATCTGCACCACGTCTGCTATAACGAAATACCACTTTTCATCATGCCAGGTTCTTCGAACCTCTTTCTCTTCAAAGATCGTCGGATGAGTATTCTGTTCTCTTTTTTTCTTTTCCATATCATCATTGTCCGCCCACCCAGTACCAAAGTCAAAACTCTTTTAATGAGGTTTTAATCTTAAAATGATCCCCACGATCGCCGCAGGGATAGTGACAACGATACCCCCAAAGAAAGGAACTAAAAATGCCGCAATCGCGGCAGTTGAGATAAAGAAGCATCTTCCCCGTGAAGGGTTGGATTTCGGCACGGTCGCGAAGCGCCCTCGCCCGCACAGGAGTCCTCGCTGCGCTCCAACGCAAACTACGCGGCGCTATCAGAAAATAAGCCCACGTATTTCTTATAAATATAAGACTGCCCATATTTCTTGTCCTTATCCTTCTTGGAGAGAATGCCAAGCTCGATAAACCGATCAATGACGGTTTGTGCTCCGGCACGGGTAAAACCGGTCCACCGCTGAACAAGACTCACGTTGACGATCGGTTGGCCATAAAGCTTGGGCAATACCTTCATTGCACTTTCCGATGCGCGCTTGCCAAGGCCTTGAACCTTTTCCGTATCCCCTTCTCTAAGCTTCGTTATTTTCCCAACAATATCGATTGCTTCATTGGCGATCTCAATAACCCCATCCAAAAAGAATTCAATCCACTCAGAAACCTTTCCCTCGTGATAGCACAAAAGCTTTTCGTAATAGACCTTTTGATGTTCTTTAAAATATGAGGATAAAAACAAAACAGGCTTTTCCAAAAACCCTTCTTTCCACAAATAGAATGTGATGAGCATCCGTCCCGTTCTTCCATTACCATCAAGGAACGGATGGATGGTCTCAAATTGCGCATGCAAAAGACCCGCCTTAATGACGGTCAGCGTCGCATCTTCCGCATACATAAAACTCTCGAGATCCGAAAGAGAACGCTTCATGTCATCCACCGGTGGCGGAACGAAGCGAGCGTTGTCCGGTCGCGTCCCCCCGATCCAGCCTCCTATACCACAAAATAGATCAATAACCTTGATTTTTGAGGGTGTTTTTTTCATCTATATTTAACATGTTAGCACTTATTAATTCGCTAGACTACCTTCATCTCCGGCCCAAGAACACCGTGCCGCAGATCACTCTGAAACGGGTCGCTAAAACAACATAGGGCACATGCTTTTGAAAGGTGTCTCGGAGCCGCGAAGGCGGCGAGAGCCAAGGCGGCCAGCCAGCAGGCTGGAACGCCGTCCTTTCAAAAGCATGTGCCCTATATTGTTTTAGCGCTTCTTCCCCTCAATAATCTGCTCCGTCACATTGCGCGGTGCCGCCTCGTAGTGATCAAATTCCATCGTAAATGAACCACGCCCCTGTGACATCGAGCGAAGCTCGGTAGCGTAACCAAACAATTCGGACAACGGCACTTTGGCATTCACCACCTTGAGCTGACCCGGACGATCGTCGATCGATTCGATGGCGCCGCGCTTGCCGCTGACGTTGCCCGTGACCTCGCCCATGAAGTTGTCCGGCACGATGACCTGGATCTTCATGATCGGTTCGAGAATGACCGGCTTGGCTTTCTTGGCTGCGTCCTGGAATGCCATGGAACCCGCGATCTTGAATGACGCTTCGGAAGAGTCCACCTCGTGGAACGAACCATCGTAGAGCTCTACCTCCACGTCTACCATGTGATAGCCGGCGACAATACCTTTATCGATCGCTTCTTTGACGCCTTTCTCTGTTGGGTTGATGAATTCTTTCGGAATGGAACCGCCTTTGATTGCGTCAACGAACACGAATCCCGAGCCTTTTTCTCCCGGCTTTACGCGCAACTTAACGTGACCGTACTGACCGCGTCCACCGGATTGCTTGATGTACTTGCCTTCGCCCTCGGCTTCCGCCGTGATCGTTTCGCGGTATGCCACCTGCGGCCGACCCACGTTTGCGCCGACGTTGAACTCGCGCTTCATGCGGTCCACGATGATGTCCAAGTGCAATTCGCCCATGCCGGAGATGATCGTCTCCCCCGTCTCGTTATCGCCTTCCACACGGAACGTCGGATCTTCTTCCGCCAAGCGATGCAATGCAATGCCCATCTTCTCCTGGTCCGCTTTTGTCTTCGGTTCGATGCGCAACCCGATGACCGGCTCCGGGAACGTGATCTTTTCCAAAATGACGGCGTGATCCGGATCGCACAATGTGTCGCCGGTGGTGGTGCCCTTTAAGCCCACGATTGCGGCGATCTCGCCGGAGTAGACCTCGTCCACTTCTTCGCGGTCGTTCGCGTGCATGCGGACGATACGGCTGACGCGCTCCTGCTGACCCTTCGTGGAGTTATACACATACGAGCCTTTCTTAAGGACGCCGGCATAGACGCGGAAGAACGCCAGGTTTCCTACGAACGGATCCGTTGCGATCTTGAAGGCCAAACCCGCAAAGTGCTCTTCGTCGGTAAGCTTGACCGGCACAATTTCGCCCGTCTTTTCGTCATGCGCCATGATCGGCGGCATGTCCGCCGGCGACGGCAGGTATTCGATGACGGCATCCAACATAAACTGCACGCCTTTGTTCTTGAGCGCCGAACCACACATGACCGGCACGATCGTGTTTGCGATGACGCCTTTGCGTAACGTCTTGCGAAGGTCCTCGAGTGAGATCTCTTTTCCGTCCAAGTAATTCGCCATCACGATGTCGTCGTTCTCCGCGATCTTTTCGATGAGATCATGGCGATGCTTTGCCACCGTCTCCATCATATCTGCCGGGATCGGGATCTCTACGATATTCTCGCCGTGCTCCCCTTCGAAGGTATACGCCTTGTTCTCGAGCAGGTTCACGACCGCGCTAAAGTTCGCCTCGGTGCCGATCGGCAGCTGGATCGGGATCGCGTTCTGGGTGAGGCGGTCAAGGATGGACTTGAAGCTCTTTTCAAAGTCCGCGCCGGCGCGGTCGAGCTTGTTGATAAAGCAGATGCGCGGCACTTTGTAATCGTCCGCGTAGCGCCAGTTGGTCTCCGACTGCGGCTCCACGCCGGCGACGCCGTCGAATACGACGACCGCGCCGTCCAAAACGCGCAGCGAGCGCTTTACCTCCACGGTAAAGTCAATGTGGCCCGGAGTGTCGATCAGGTTGATGCGGTGCTCGAAGTTTTTATGGTCGGGACCCGCGGCGTGATACGTGGGCGTCCAGAACGCGGTCGTCGCGGCGCTCGTGATCGTGATGCCGCGCTCGCGTTCCTGCTCCATCCAATCCATCACCGTGTCGCCCGTGTGCACCTCGCCGATCTTGTGCGAAACGCCGGTATAAAAAAGCACGCGTTCACTGACGGTCGTCTTACCCGCATCGATGTGCGCGATGATGCCGATGTTGCGGGTCTTCTCGATGGAATATTGTCGGGGCATAGATAGATTAAATTAATATAAAAGTCGCCTGGGCGACGTTGATTAGATTATCACAGTTTTTTATTGGCTGCAAATGTGATATCGTGGGGGGCAGCAGGGAGGAATATGTCATGACAAGACTCACAGCGTACGAGATAGCGGGAAACCCCGATGACATCATTGCGACCCATGCGGGCCCCGACAACGCAGGCAAATATTGCGGATTCATTACCCGCGGCGAAGTCGGTCGATACAGGATCCTCATCTCGACCCCGGCGATATTCGACGACCCGGAATTCGCGGACGACGCCATGCGGAAGGTGGTCGTCGACACGACCGAGTGGACAGAGAACGACCTCAAGGATCCCGAAAATCCGCTCGTCCATCTACTGACGAGCGCCGAAGGTTCACTTGTCCGCCAGATAGTGGCAGCGGCGTCGAATTAGCATTCGTCGCGGCTTCATTACAACAGCACCCAATGCCGCCCGGCACCACGGGCGGCATTTTTATTATTTTTTCAAAACATTAAAAAATCATTAAAAGTTATTTGACTGATTATCGTCTAAGTGTATGATAATGATGTGCCTGCAGGAGCTGAAGCTCCTTGGCGAGGCGGTATAGTTGCCACAGGCATATAAAGAAGAACTCGCTATCGAGTCCTTTTTTATTTCTCTTCCTCAAAAATGCTGAAAAAGTGCTTACTCCCATTACTGACCTGCCTCACAATTACTCGTATGTTTTTTCTTTCTATATTTGCATGAAAGGCCCAAAAACGAACCGGGGCCTTAATTATGATTTTCACCCCGGCACGCTTGATCAGTGAATCACGCATTTCTTCTCGCTCAATGACCCGCGCTTTCGGATCGGAAACTATTTTAGCTGCATATGCGATCAATGAGAGTCGTTTTATTTGCTGTGTATACGGCCGACGTTTTCCTCCTTTCCACATCAAATGGCGAAAACCGGCACTCTTAAATGAAATATGGCCATTCAATACGGGCGACCAAACATGCCCGATTTTGTTATAAGTTTCTCGCGCTTCATTTTCTATTTTTTCACGCTCAAATTGAAACGCCGGATCATACATCAACCCACCGTAACAAAATGCCGATTAAAACTATCTTAAAAAAACAGCCCGACGCCGGGCCATTTTTCTCTTTTTGCGATTACAAATGATTATCTCGCGAAGTGCGCAAACGCGCGGTTGGCTTCCGCCATGCGGTGCATGTCGAGCTTCTTCTTGATCGCGTTGCCTTCGTTCTTGGACGCGGCAATGATCTCTTCCGCCAACTTGTCGGCCATGCCTTTGCCCTTCTTGGCGCGGGCGGCGCCGATGATCCAGCGAAGCGCGAGCACGAAGCGGCGCTCGGGGCGAACCTCGCGCGGCACCTGATAGTTCGCGCCGCCAACGCGCTTGGACGCGACCTCCAGCAATGGCATTGTATTCTCGAGAGCGCGTTCGAAGACCACCATCGGCTCCTCTTTCGTCGCCTCCTTTATTTTATCGAATGCGGAATAGACCAGCTTCTCGGCGGTGGATTTCTTTCCGTCTTTCATCACATAGTTGATGAAGCGGCCAAGCTCAACGCGGCCGTACACGACGTCAGGCTGATGGAACTTTTTATATATTCGCTTTTTGCGCATGAGTTTGAAAAATTCTATGTCGCGTTATTTTTTCTTCGGGCGCTTGGCGCCATATTTTGAACGCTGTTGCTTGCGATTTTCAACGCCGGTCGTATCGAGCACGCCACGAACGATGTGATAGCGGACGCCCGGAAGATCTTTTACGCGGCCGCCGCGAAGCATGACGATGGAGTGTTCCTGCAGTGAGTGGCCGATGCCCGGAATGTACGCCGTGACTTCCATGCCGTTCGTCAATCGCACGCGCGCCACCTTGCGGATAGCGGAGTTCGGTTTCTTCGGCGTCTGGGTGAAAACCTTCACGCACACACCCCGCTTGAAGGGCGACGCGGAATCCACCGGACGGTTATGGATGGAATTAAAATAGTACGACAACGCCGGCGCTTTTATCTTTGACGCGAGCGGCTTTCGGGGCTTTTTGATGAGTTGACGGATGGTAGGCATAACGAATACCAGAGAATTGTAAGCGAGGCGAGGGTTTATGTCAAATAAAAGCGCGTGCGCCGTTATCCCCGCCTCTCCAATACCCGAAGACGCCCGTCATGTTCCTGCGCCGATTCTTGGAGATTTATAATATCCTCATTCGCTCGGGACGCAAACGCAGACAGATGGGTATCCACGCGATCAATAGCGCGAAGGATTTCATTTTTAAATTCGCTCATCTCATCGCGGACTTCTTGGAATTCCCGCTGGGTGGCGACGGCAAGATCATCTATGGTCATGCAATAATTGTATTATTCACGCGCGTAATGTCAAAAAGTTTTTCATAATTTTTTAATCTTTTATAAATACAAAAGTCACCTCCCCTCCCTCGCTATTTCCAAAATCGCTTCGAGTGCGGATGACAGTTCCGTTATCCCGCTACTTCCGCTGAAATGCCCTTTGCTATGCTCGATGATAATTTCAGCGCCAAGCTTTTTTTCAAATAGCGCCGCATCCGAGATCGGAACCAGCGGGTCGTCATCCGAAAATATCGCAATGGATTTTCCGGCATGTGTTTTGATCGCAGGCCAGTCCAGCGTCGTCTCAAGCCAAGGCTTCGCGATGGTCGCATCTTCATCGGTCTCATACGCCTCATCGGTAAGATGAACCCATCCCGCCAGAAACACCGCGCCCGCGATACGCTCGCCTTCACCAAGCATTTCCAAATATCTTAATATCGTCTGCGATCCGATGGAATGGCCTAAAAGAATCGTATTCGCGTCAGGAACGCCGACTTGTTGTTTAAGAAATGATACCCATTCGTCGATCCGTGGATGCAACGGATCCGGCATGAGCGGAGTAAACACCTCGAATCCCCGCTTTTGCAGTTCGCTCTTGAGATGGGGGAAAATCCCTTCCTCGGGATACCCGTCCCAGCCGTGAATGATAAAAACTCTTTTTTCCATGGTGGTGGACCTTAGGGGAATCGAACCCCTATCTACCGGATGCAAACCGGTTGCTCTACCACTAAGCTAAAGGCCCAAAATTTATCTTTCTAGTTATACCCCAAAAAACCCGGCACGAGAAGATGTGCCGCCGCAGGCGCAAGAAGCGCTAGAGGTTCAGCCCGGGGAAGTTCCCCGTCTCATAGGCCGATGAGTTATCGCCACCGTCCGTCGTCACCACGTTATTTGTTCCGCCCGCTGAATATTTTACGCTTTCCATAAAGGCATCGAGCTCGAAATAATATCCGCTGGTGGAGGTCGCTGCATACGCATAGTAATAGCTGGCATTATTGATGGGATCGACAGGAAGCGCGCTCAGCGGCGACCCGTATGTTATCTGGGAAAAATTGACCGGTAGCCATCCCTGACTGTTATTGTTCCGATAGAGCGCGCTCGTAGTGCTTGAATTACCGGCGGAATAGGTTTTTGTGAACACTCCGCAAGCGGGAGTTGTCGTGGTCGTTCCCTTTGCGGTTATCGTGGACAGGTAGCAGGCGGAATAGCCGGACGTTGTGGAAGCGAGGTTGGGACTGGGAGCATCCACAAGATAAAGTCCTATCGCGCTCTTCAACGTGCCAAAATCCGATACGCGCTGGGCATCGCGCGATTGCTTCAGTAATTCCGACGGATTCAGTGTCAGCACGACGACCACCGCCAAGATGGCGACGATCGCGATCACGACCAGAAGCTCTATCAGCGTGAAACCTTTTTTCTTTTTATTGCGTGTGTTCATGGTTATGGTGGTGAAGGACAATATACTGATACAGGATGCAGGCAAGAACGACATCCGCCATCCAGGCAAGCACGATCAGGAGCATGATGTCGACGAGGGCCGACGATACCCCGGAGAACGCCTCTGAATACAATTCCTGCACGACCACCCCCCAGCCGTATCCCGGCACGGGCTGATAGGTGATAATGCTTTTCTCTCCGCTGCCCTGGTCCAACACAATGTCGGTGCCGTTCCCACCCGCAAGCACTTTCTTGACCTGAGGAACAAAGGAATAATTAACGACGGCACCGTTGGTGTCCGAAAGATATTTGGGATTCGCCACGAGGTTGCCCGATGCGTCCACGATATAAGCGAACCCGTACGTTCCAAGGGAAAGGTTCCCGCCGAAATCAAGGAAGTTGTCGGTTGGTATCTGGAGAACAAGGAAACCGACCGCGCGCTTGTTCGCGATGATGGGAACCGCGATGTTCACCACCTGTATCTGCGGCGACGAGATCCTTTTTGTGACGCCCGAAACGTAGGAGGCCTGCGTGCCTCCGGATAACGCCCCGTACCATCCGCTTACCGAGGCCTGGGTGCCGAGTCCGCCGGTAAGTTCCGGATAAGCGGCCTGCTGAACACCGTTCGTGTCATAGACGATAATGCGGTCGATGAAGGGGTCGTAGAATGCGACGTTATTCTCGGCGTCGCGCGCAACGGCCGCAGCGGCCGTCCATTGTCCGTTCGCGGCGTCGGACTCAAGCTGGCTTGATGACGCGAGGGACGACGCGATGTTCACCAGCCGGTCGAGTTTGACATTGATCGCAAGGGCGGCGATATCGGACAGGGTCTGCTGCTGGGTGGTGACCTGCTTGGTAAAGGTATCGGAGACCCAGCGGTAGGCTCCTATCAGCCCGATCGGAATAACGGAGAAAACAACAAAAAACGCGATGGCGATGATAGTCGCTCGTCTATTATTATGAAAGGTGAAATGGCTGTCCATATCTATACTCATATCATATCATACGCACCCGGAAAAAGGGTCTGCAAAACTCACATCCTTCCCGCAAAGAGGGCAAAGAAAAAGTTGATGACGGGGAAAATGATCTGGAATCCGAAGAACACAAAGATGAGCACGAGAATCAATCCCCATCGCTCCATGAAGTACATGAACTTGTACGTGGCGGGCGTGGGCGGCAGGATGAGGAAGAGCAACTTGGAGCCGTCGAGCGGCGGGATCGGCACGAGATTGAAGATGCCAAGTAGGACGTTAATATAGATGACGATCAAAAAGAAAAAGTACGCGCCGTCGAGCGAGCCCACAAAGACGGGCATGCCGCCGCCGCCGGCGATGGCGTTGAAGAGTGCATCCTTCGCCGCCGTCGCGACGGGCAGGAGCGCGGCGAGTACGCCGAACACGAGCGCAATGAGTAAGTTAGTGATCGGCCCGGCAAGCGCGACCTTCACCGCCCCCGTGCGCGGGTTCTTAAGATTGTTCGGATTGTACGGCACCGGCTTCATGCCCGCGAAGAAAAATCCCGTCGTGAAAAAGAGCACCAGCGGCATGATGAACGACAGGAACGGATCGAGATGTTTGAGTGGGTTGAGCGTCAGCCGTCCCGCGCGCTGCGCGGTGTCATCCCCCAACCGCTGTGCTTCGTAGCCGTGCGCCACCTCATGAAGCATGGCGGAAAAAAGCAGAACGACGAACTCGAATACGATGATTGCAATAGTCATAGGGATAATTGTAGCATTAGAGCGTACACCAAAACACTATGGTAGTTACGCGCCATACCGCGCGGCTGGTGCAACGCCCTCGTAGTGAAACGGATATCACGCATGGCTTCGAACCATGAAGTCGGGGTTCAACTCCCTGCGGGGGCACCGATGGAAAAAGGAAAGGGATATGTGTTGTTGGGGCATGGAAGATTAAATGCCCCAACAACACATATCCCTTTCCTTTTTCCATTTATATCCTCGGACAAGAGCTTCACGTCGCTCAAGTTTTAATAAAATTTTAATATCGACGGAGTATAATTGGGGCGATGAATACCCTGCTCCATGACAAAGCCGTCCAATTGCGACGAAAAGGTTTAAGCTATAACGAGATCCGGAAAGAGCTGCCTGTTTCCAAAAGCACATTAAGTGTGTGGCTGAAAGATATTCGTCTCAGCAAGAAACAGCGCGAACGATTGTATACCAAACAAATCGAAATTTTGTCTCGCGGAACTCCAAGTCAAAAGGAGCGGAGGAGGCGGGAGGTTGATGCGATCATAGATGGTGCAATGAGCGAAGTATCCTTCCCAATCTCTGCCGATGCCTATCGATTATTCGGCGCAGCGCTGTACTGGGCGGAAGGAGATAAAAGAAAAAACTTTCAAATAACAAACTCTGATCCATATTTGATCGCATTCATGGTCCAGTGGCTTAAAAATATTTTTAATATAGACCCATCCGCTTTGAAAGCATGGCTTAATATTTATTCAAAACAAAACGATAACGACCTAAAGGGATTTTGGTCTAATGTAACAGGCATTCCGCTTTCGAACTTTGGGAAAAGTTTTGTCAAACCGGCGAGCAAAGGGTTCAAGAAAAACATCCTTTATCATGGCACGATAAAAATATATATCCCCAAGGGTACGGACATGCGCTACAAAGTCTATGGATGGATCAAGGGTATTTTACAAGGCTCAAAAATCGATATACCATATGGAGAGCAAAGATGGATGCCGCTCACGCAAGCAAAACATCCAAAAAATTTGCCCCTATAGCTCAGTTGGTAGAGCTGCGGCCTCTTAAGCCGAAGGTCCCAGGTTCGAGTCCTGGTGGGGGCACCGATAGAAAACAAAATACCCCTCTCCTCGCCGACTATTAATCTACTAGGAGGCGAGGAGAGGGGTATTTTGTTTTCTGTTTATTTTTTGGACAGGACTCAAATGAGCGGATAGGGAAGAGTTTGCCGTGCGGCAAACTCTTGTGTTATCGTTAGCGAGGCGACAGAATCTTGGCGCGCCGGAGGAGAATATGGCCACGAAAAAGGCGAGGATCGATCCGAAAGCAAATCCGCACCTGTTCCTGAAATTTTTCAGAAACGAAATCTGCGATTGCAAGCCAAAGATCGCGGCTTGCGTACTTAACAGCATCATTTGCGTCATTCCCGATGCAGAGCTAAAGCGCGTTGCCCGCAAGGCGAGCAAGCACTTCCTGGGCAAAAAGGCATCATCCGCCAAACGTGACAAGTTTCGTCGCGGATGCCTGAAGAAACTCAGGGCGATGCGCACGAAGGAGCGCAAAATGGGCAGTCCGATCATAGAGAACGTCTGTGATTAGGCTGGGCAAACTTTTTGAAAAAAACGGAACCCTGGTTCCTCCTGCCGGTGCACCACCAAAGTGGCCCACCGGTTTTATTTTTTTATTTGCTATAGATATAGTTTTGTTTTATCTTTTATAACAGCAAAGGAGAAACCTTGTATGCCCGAAATCGCTGACCGACCGATGAAAACGATCGACCCCGACGCGCATCCGCATGTGCTGCTGCGCTGTTTGGGAAAACCAGCTGACGGACTTAGCGCGGATGACGCAACGATACGGCTTCACGAAGTGATCACCGACATATCCGACGATAACGTATTGGCCGCCGCAGCCGACAAGCTCACGAACTACTGCGTGCCGGTAGATACCAACTCCGGCGACCGGTTCGAAATATCGCAAACATGTTTCAGCGCGATGAAGTCAATGCGAGATAGAAAGCTACACGTTCTACCGCACCAACACTAAATCTCGCCGTCGCCGATTCATAGGCCATCGGCGCATCCTCAAAAAGGTTGCGTCGATTTTTTATTTTCGAAAGAGAAACAGCGCGCGATAATAAATATAGAGATTTATAAAAAGCATGAACGGCCTACAACTCATTGAGTGCAGGCCGTTATTTGTGTATGCGTCGCATCGATAAAATAAGGCTTAATTCCCCTCTTTTTTACCTCTTCGGCATCCGAAAGACATGGACCCTCCTGTCTTGGGGCATTTAATCTTCCATGCCCCAAGACAGGAGGGTCCATGTCTTTCGGATGCCCGTTATGCTATACTATGCACAATCAAATGCTTCAGATAGCCTCCGACACGCCGCTTTTTGAGGTAGTGGGAGCACGAGTTCCCGCTTTGCGCCGTCTCGAAAAGATGGGCGTCAAAACTGTTCACGATCTTCTGTGGCACTTCCCCACCCGCTACGAAGATTTCACAAAGATCTATCCCATCGCCGAGCTTGAGCCCGGACAGCAGGCCACGATCACCGGCGTCGTTGAGGAAATTCAGTCCAAGCACAGTTGGCGCCGCGCGATGAGCATCGTCGAAGCGACGATCGCGGATGAATCGGGAGCCATCCGCGCGGTGTGGTTCAACCAGCCGTATGTGGCGAACGTGCTGAAGGTCGGCCGCATGGCGAACTTTGCCGGCAAAGCGTCCACATCCGAGGAAGGCGAAATTTATTTGAACAATCCTGTCTATGAAGTGATCCATGTGCGCGACGCGGCGACGCAGGAGATGAACCACACCGCACGGCTCGTGCCGGTGTATCCCGAGACCCGCGGACTCACCTCGCGCGGCATCCGCTTCGTCACACAGGCGCTCTTCCGCAAAAAACCGATGATGAAAGAATGGATCCCTACCGAGATTTTAGCGGAGTTTCATTTTCCGGAATTGAACGAGGCGATCCACTCCATCCACTTCCCCCGCCAGATCGAAGATGCCACCGCGGCGCGCGCTCGGTTCTCGTTCGAGGAATTGTTCTTGCTCCAAATCTTGAACATGCAGCAAAAAATGAAGCTCGCCACCGAGCGCGCGCCGGTCATCACGGCGGATATCGAGCGCGTGAAGGCGATGCTCGCACGGCTTCCCTTCGAACTTACGCACTCGCAAAAGCAATCGCTGTGGGAAATTATCAAAGATATTGAAAAGCCACGACCGATGAATCGGCTCCTGCAGGGAGACGTTGGCTCGGGCAAAACGGTGGTGGCCGCGGTGGCGGCGCTCATCGCCGCGGAGAATAAACTGCAAACCGCATTCATGGCGCCGACGGAAATTTTGGCGCGGCAGCATTTTGAGACGATGAAAAAACTTTTTATCAATTTGGCGCTTGGCGAACAACAGCCGGTCATTGGGCTCATCACCGGCAGTAGTGCGCACATTTTTTACGGCAACGAACTGGAGGCGAAGATTTCCAAACCGGAGTTTTCTAAGAAAGTTGCCGCGGGTGAAGTATCCATCATTTTCGGCACGCACGCGCTGATCCAGAAGACAATCTCTTTCGCCGCGCTCGGCCTCGTAATAATAGATGAGCAGCACCGCTTCGGCGTGCG
The DNA here is from genome assembly GCA_050015515.1 of Minisyncoccia bacterium. Lineage (GTDB taxonomy): Bacteria > Patescibacteriota > Minisyncoccia > UBA6257 > 2-01-FULL-56-20 > JAKAGE01. The sequence goes on along the minus strand of JBEKBG010000002.1, from coordinate 14,480 downwards.
CCAGCGCGCGGAGCTGAACGCTCACAAAGGCGATGCGCTCATCCCCCATTTCTTCAGTATGTCGGCCACGCCGATCCCGCGCACACTGATGCTGTCCGTGTTTGGCGACCTAGACCTTTCGCTCATCACCGAATTGCCCGTCGGGCGCAAAGAGATAAAAACGGAGATTGTCGCGCCGCTCAAGCGCACCGCGACGTATAATTTTATCCGTGAACAGATAAAAGAAGGACGACAGGCGTTCGTCATCTGTCCACGCATCGATCCCGAGGATGAAGAAGCGGCCAAGGCCGCGCCCGGCGGCAAGGCGGCGTTCGCCAAAAAACTGGAGCTCAAATCGGTCAAGGAGGAATTTGAAAAATTATCGCAGAAGATCTTCCCCGACCTGCGTATCGCGAAGCTGCACGGCCAGATGAAGCCGAAGGAAAAAGAAGAAGTGATGCGCAGATTCAAAGATCGCGAGTTCGACATCCTCGTCGCGACGTCGGTCGTCGAGGTCGGCGTGGATGTGCCAAACGCCTCCATCATGATGATCGAGGGCGCGGACCGCTTCGGCCTCGCACAACTCTACCAATTCCGCGGCCGCGTCGGCCGCGGCGAATATCAATCGTACTGTTTTTTAATGGCCGACTCGCAAGCCGCCGCCGCGAACGCGCGGCTCAAAGCGATCCTCGAAGCCAAGAATGGTTTCGAGCTCGCCGAGAAAGACCTCGCCCTGCGCGGACCGGGACAATTCTTCGGCAACGTCCAGACCGGACTTCCCGACATCGCGATGGAAGCGCTCCGCGACCCGGAGCTCGTCAAACATTCGCGCGAGGCGGCGATCAAAGCCGTCACCGCCGATCCGCAGTTCAAAAAGAACGTGGCATTGCGGAAGAAGGTGGAAGAATTCCGGGCACGGGTGCACCAGGAATAAATTTTCCACATACCTACCGTCCCAACACCATCTGGATGAGAGAGATGAGCCGCTGCATGAGTATTACTTCGCTTGCCATAAGGTCAATGTTATTCTGGGCCGCCGCTCCTTGCGGGACCGCGATGCTCGCACCGAGCACAAGACCCGGACCAGGAACCTGAGCGGTATAGGAAGCGGACGCAAGACCCGGCGACGAAAATACAACCGTGTATTGCGCCCCGACCGTCATATTGAAGGAAGAATACGGAAAATAATTATAGACACAGGATCCGGTCGTGATAGGAGACCCCGAGTATCCGCCGACGGAAACATTGTTGGCGGTGACGGTCATGGAGATCGGATTTGTTATCGTTGTAGGTCCGTTATTGCAAACGGAGATCCCAAATGTGGAAGTATTGCCCGTTTGCGTGCCGAGCGATCCGAACGAGGCGCCCGACGTCTGGGCAAAAGCCAGAGGCGCGATGCTCCCAACTATGACGACCGCCGCCACGACATACAGTGTGTTTTTCATAGTTTGTAATATACCATAATAGTTTATTTTTATGCAAGTCCTCAGTATTCCCCTTGCATCTTCTCCCGTGTGAGCGCCCCCAACACTCCCGTCGCGGGAAGTCCGTTCGCCTTCTGCCACTTCGCAAGGGCGGCGGCGGTCTTTGCCCCGAAATACGGGACCTCAGCGCCCGTCTGGTGCGGTCTCAAGAATATTGGTGAAGGTATTATCTTCGAAGTAGGTATTGCGCTCGCCGGTCGTGTCGGCAGTTCCAAATGTCGCTGGCTGTGACCAAGCTTCGAATGTGCGTATGCTGATACAAGTACCAGCAGGAACTACAACCGTACCGCCCGGAGCGACACTGTTGATCGCGGTTTGCACATCAGCACTGTTGCATGATGCCGCAGTAATGGTGCTTCCGGCTGCCTTGGCGGTGTGCGCTTGCAATGATCCCCTTTGTACTACAAAAACGGCGCCAACGAGAAAGGCGCTCACTAGAAGAAACTTTGACCAGCGCACAAGGCGCAGGACACAATCCCGAGATATCATCTTCCGATAGTAGCACGCACGAGCTGGGAAAAGGCTGACCCTGTGGATATCTTCTCTATATATTATCACGACGTCTTCTCATAGCGCCCCTTGGGCGTTACCCAAAAGCCCAGCCGAAACCGGCCGCCCAACATTAGCCGCGTCTGCGCCTCGAGCCCGGGAAACGCGCCGAAGATGATCAACGTGAACGGCATCAGTACCCACTGCAATACGAAGATCAGATAATCCACGGCGGTGAGGCCGCCCGGCTTTTTGGGTAAGAGAAAAATACTCAACAGCGCGGAGCTCGCAACGCCCACCATAGAGAGCGTGATGATGAACCGCGTGATGTGCGGCAGATTGTACGAGAGTACGGAGTTGCCGAAGTGCCGGCCGCCGAGCACGAGCGGCAACCATCCCAACGCGAAAATGATAAGCGCGTTCGTGGCCCATGAATGGAACCCTTCGATCGAGTTGAATGTCCAGTATCTTTTTTTGCTCTCCGCGATCTGCGGATCGTGTCGGAAACCGTCCAGCATGTAGGGAATATTCTCGCATCCCCAGCCCCACCGTCGCTGCTGCTTATAAATATTTACCATTGTGCCCCAGAAGGTCGGTGCGACGTTCACGTCCATCGAGACCGGATAGAAGAGCGGTTCCACGCGGAAGTCGCTATGATAGCGCAAATATCCCTGCCAGAAAATACGCGAGTCCTCCGACACGATCGTCTTGTCCCACCAGCCGATGTCGAGGAGCGTGCTCAAAGGAATGGATTGCGACGAGAACGACGTCAGACGCTCCGGCCGCGACTGCTGCATCATCTGCCAGAACGTCGTCGAGAACGCGACGACGCGCGCGAGCATCGGCGCCTCGTACACGTTGTTAGTAAAAAGCGGGATCGGCTGATAGATCGCATGCGTGCGCTTCTCCGCCTTCAGAAACACGTACGTGAGCCGGCTGAAATATTCCGGGAAGACCTGCGTGTCGATGTCGAACACGGATATAAGGACGTTCTCCGGCACGAGCCCCATCGCGTCAACAATTTCCCGCTTCGCCTGCTGGCCGGCCCAGACCTCGTTCGATCCCTTGCCCGGGATCTCATCCGGCAATCCCATCGGATGATGCGTCACCAAAAATTTCCCGAATGCCGCACCGTATTCGTACTGTAGCTTTACGCCCGTCGCGAGCACCGCATCCCCTGCTCGATCCTCCAGCGCGAGCACCACCAATAATTTTTTCGGATCGTAATTAACGCGCGTGAGCGATTCGAATGTTTCGCGTACCACCTCGTACGGTTCGTTGTACATCGGCAAGATCACAAGATGATAGATCTCCGCGAGCGACGGCCGGGTCCTATTCGCCGCGCTCGCCGCCACGAGCGCATCGCCCTCGGGAAATTCGCCATGGATCTCCGCCAGCCAATCAATCTTCATCACGCGCCGCATTTCGCTGAACGTCGCCCGCAGGTGCAGCGAAAGGTACACCGTTTTCAGCACCCAATAGATATCAAACAGAATAATAAAAATGGAGACCCACACCGGCAGGAGCCAGGAAAAAAGCACCATAAAAATAAGCGTGAGCCACGCCAAAATTCCCGGCACCATTTCAAAGAAACGTTTCATGACGTTGGTAAGGCTAGCATCGTTCGGTTAAAAGCTCAAACGCGCGTGGCACAATTTTAGATCAAAAACCATCCTCCGTAGAGCGTAAAAAATATCAGCGCAAACGCAAAGATGAGCGCATCCAATTCCCATCCGCTCACGAACGGCATCTTCTTGAACCACTTCCAAACGATGATCACGACGAATTCTCCTATAAAGAGAGCGCAGAGATACGGCATCCATAATCCAAGAACCACGCCAATGCCGCCCAAAAATTCGAGCAGCGCCGCGATCGTTCCCCACAGCCAGCCCGGCCGAAATCCCATGCCACTGAAGTTCGCGGCGTTCTGCCGGATATTCCTCACTTTCGGCCATCCGTGTGCGATGAACATGGCGCCGAAGATAATGCGCGGGATCACGAGTCCCAATCCCCCAGACCAGAAAAGCAGCGTAGACATTTTAATTATCGATGAAGACACGACCTTTCAAAAATCCCTACTTTATTATAGTATAGCATCATCGTCCGACGATTCGCGTGCACACTTTGCACGCGGCCGTCCCGACGCTTCTGCGCAACATTGCGCACAATGGCCTCATCGTCTAATGGTTAGGACATGGGGCTACGACCACAAAAAAGAACACACCTTCCGCTTCCTAAAAGATTAATAGTCAGCGGAAGGTGTGTTCTTTTTTGTGGTTTGTTCGCAGAGGAATCGAACGGCGGAACAAGAATTTTCAGCAGAAAATTCTTGTGAGCCGGTGCCCAGGCCTCGCGCGAGCGACGGTGAGCGCGAGAGCCGCGGGCGATTCCCCGTGGGGCTACAGCTATTGCTTTTTTAATAAAACTGTTTTATAATATGGCCAGCGTATAAGGCGGCTTTACAGCTAAATACGCAGGAGGGATTCCTGTGAAGGTTAGATTCTATGCGACCATGATCATCGCGATCATGGCGCTTCTGGGAAACGCGATCTGGCAAACCTACGTGGTTCAGGATCGAGAAGATGAGGCGAAGATTCAGCGGTTTGAAACGCTATCGCCCCATGAGTGCGCGGTCCGGTTCGCTGCTTTGCGGGAGATCCTCTCCGGCAGGGCAAAAGACTGGGACGAATACTTCAATAATTTGCGAAAGGCAAGCCTTCTTGAGGGCGCGGCTCGAAAAGCGGTGGCTTCGGAAGCGGCATCCCATTTCTCCACGAGTGATAGGGACGAGTTCATTACCCGAGACATCCCCATACAGTTGCGTCCGCTGCTTACGCAATATCAGGCGGCAAGCAACGGCACGCTTCTGGCCCTCAGCGAAGAAGCACATCGGACGGCGTACGCTCACTTCATGAGCACCGGCGGAGATCCTTTGCTTAACGCTCCAGGCATAACGATCCAGGGAAGCGAATCGCTCGGGTTCTGGTGGTTCCTTTTCCACGTGGGCGCGATGCCGTTCATCTTCATTCACTATTGCATCCGCATCCGCGCAAGCGACATGAAGGTGCGATACGAACTGATGGGCAATCCGGCATTCCCGCTATGGCTTTTCTTTTGGGAAATCGGACTCTTCAAGTATCCTCGGAAGATCAACGTCGTGGCACAGCTCCGCCGCGCTCAACAGTGGGCGGCGTTCGTGCTTTCTTCCGCAATTCCGTGCTTTGCCGCAAATGCGGGAGGCAAGACATGCGAGAAGGATCCGGTGCGGTTTTCACTGAGCACGAGCACCGAATCTGAATATCTGGGTCTCGCCGACGAGATGCTCTCTTCTCATCCAGTACAGCAGTCGAGCTTCACCGCTTCACTGCCGTGCGGGGTCTATGCCGGACTTTTTAACTCGGCATCGCTTTCGCGTACGAATGATCATCCGAATTACGGCAACGAGGTGGATGTCACGCTTGGGTGGAGCACCCTTATCAAGGGGAACGCGCTCAACATGAGTGGGGCATACATTGATCTTTCGCCGTTGATCCGCCTTCCGAAGGGCGATACCTTCCAGTTTTCCCAACGGGCGGCCAGAACATTGCCGCTCGGAAAGAAACGGAGCATCACCCCGTACATACGATTGCGGGAAGTGATGCCGATGCACGGTCCGACACCAATCGGCGGATGGTTCGGGCACGGTGGGTTCGTGTTCACTCGCTCCTTCGGGCCTAAAGTATCCAACTCTGCTGATATCGCAACAGTATGGGATTCGGGTGCTCTCGGTAATAACCCGGGTCTTATCGGCACGGTCGTGGATACGCTGAGTTGGAAGCGTGGAGAGCATGTCTCTCTACAATTCCCGCTTAACGTCCAGACACCGATCAACCATACGGGTGACGGCCGACGCACAAACGTTGCGGGCGGTATTGCTCTTTCGTTCAGCTTCTAAGCCGCTGTCAGACTGAGGTGGTCAATGGGCGCAGGATCTTTTCCTGCGCCTTTATTTTTATAAATGCTAAATACTAAGCATAAGTGCCGATAATTTTTTAATACTTAAAATCACGTCCTCCTCATACCCCGCCAATTCGGAAAGCCAAATTGTTGGGCTACCAAATGAAACTAATTCCCCTCCTTTGGCGTAGTAGCTTATGTGAGTAATTATCACAAAAGCAGCACTTTGAAAATCCACCACGCCTGAGGGAAACGATACGACAAGAATGCGGTGTTCGTGGCAACTCATGGGCACTATCCATTTGGAACGAGGTTAAAAGTCACTAACCTTCGCAACCATAACTAAGGAGGTTTTTCTCAATGACCCCACTGGGTATAAAACGCCACTGGCGCTCACTGCGCATCAAGGGCCGCCCCACAAAGATGCCCAATGTCCGAGAAGGACGCCAGATCATTTGTCGGGTGCGGTTCCATGGCGGAAAACAAAGAGAACTCGCGATTGTATGCAATTCTCTCGAGCAGATGCAGGCGCTGTATGACCAGCATGCCAACAAAGCCATCATATCGTGGCACCACACCGGCGTGTTCGTAGTACCGTTGCGCGCAACGTAACGCTCCGCCATCATTACCCCATCGCGCTCCCTTCGGAATATTTCCGACGGGAGCGCTTTTTTATCATTTTTCCAAATATCTTGTATCATATAAAGAGTGATGCGCATCATTCAACAGAATAAACGTCTTCTCGCCGCGGCCCTCGCGGCTATTTCGGTGATCGCGCCGGGTGGCGCGGTGTTTACCGCGGCGGCGCTGATGCCGACCGCGCTCGCGCAAACCGCAGCGGGCGCAACTGCCACGTCCACCCAGACAACCGCGCAAAAACAGGCGGCACTCGAAGCCCAGCTCTCGCAGATAGAAACCCAGATCGACCAGTACCAAGGCCAGATCACCGCGGACCAACAGAAGGGCTCGAGCCTTACGAGTGAGATCAAAACGCTCTCCGCGCAAATATCAAAACTCAATTTACAGATCCAGGCCATCAACCTGACGCTCGAGCAGATCAACGGCCAGATCGATCAAACGACCGCCCAGATCGGCGTCACGCAGGGCGAGATCGTGAGTGAAAAAACGACGATCGGCACATTATTGAACGCGCTCTATAAAAACGACCAGACCGGATTTTTGGAATCGTTTTTGGCAAACCCACAACTTTCCACGCTGTGGGATGATTCCGAAAACATTGCCTTGTTCGAATCAAGCCTCAATGTCGCCGTGGCCCAACTGAACACACTGACGGGACAACTACAAGATCAAAATCAGCAGCTCGCGCAATCCCAGACCGCAGAACAGACCGCGGAGCAATACGCGGCGGCGCAGGCGCAACAGATCGCGACGAGCAAAGCCCAGCAAGCCCAGCTCCTTGCGGCCACCAAGAGCGACGCAGCGGCAAAAGCCGCGCTTGCCTCACAGGCAAAACAAACGGCAGCGCAGATCCGCAACCAGATCTTCCAGTTGCTCGGCGGAGGCTCGCTCACTTTCGGGCAGGCGTACCAATACGCGCAGGTCGCATCGCAGGCGACTGGCGTGAACGCCGCGCTCATCCTTGCAATCCTCAACCGCGAGTCGGCGCTCGGAGCGAACGTCGGACAGTGTAACTACAAGACGGCGATGAGTCCGGCGAACATCCCGATCTTCCTCCAGATCACTTCGCAGCTCGGCCTCGACCCAACGCAAATGCTCGTGTCGTGCGCCAATGCCGATGGCGTGTACGGCGGTGCGATGGGACCGGCGCAGTTCGAGCCATCCACATGGGAGTTATACGTTTCGCAAATCGCCTCGATCACCGGTGACAATCCTCCATCACCATGGGATAACGCGGACGCGTTTGTGGCGACGGCGCTTTATCTGAAAGGCGCGATGCAGGGGTGCGAAGCGAGCTACAGCGCACAGTTGGACATTGATCGTTGTACGGCGGCAAAATATTATGCCGGCGGCGGCTGGAAGAATTATCTCTGGACGTACGGCGAGGCGACGGTGGAACAGGAACAGACCTTCGCGCAGGACATCGCGACGATCACGAGCTCGGGCTCGTAGAACAGCGCGCAAGCCATGCACTTTAGATATTTTTAATCTCGATCTGCTATAACAGTGGGAGCATTTTAGAAAGGAAGGACTTTTTATGTCGTATCGCCATAAGAATCTCTTCGATGAATGGGATGAACAACTCGATGTCATCACGCCGATCAAGATGGCATTCCTACGTTTTCTCCGGATCATTGGCTTCTCTATTTGACTCCTTGACGCTCCGCAGATATAATAAGGATGGTCCATGGCAAGGAGGAAGGCCATGAAAAATCGGCTCGTGATATTTTGGGCAATTGCGGTAGCCATCATGCTCCTTGCGATGCCGCTGGCGGTGGCGCAGCAGGGACAACCCCAGCGCCACTATCAAAGGGGCGATATCTGGGTGGGATGCGTTGCGAATGCACCCCCGACGGCGTGGGAAAGCGCACTCTTCGAGGCGCTTTCGGTGGGTAATAAAGAAAATCGTTCCTGCTGGATAAACCAACAGCGGGGATGGTGGTTCTTCCGCTGGACGAAGCGGATGCCCGTCATTACCGTGAGAAAAGTTACAGCTCCGCAGAATGGACCGGCAGTTTCGTCGGTCCTTTTTTCTATCCACCAGCCGCGATCGGTTGTACAATAATAAAGCATTTTATTTTTCTTTCATGAACATCCTTGCCATCGAAACATCGTGCGACGAGACGGGCATCGCCCTGCTCGAGGCGTCGGGCACCGCCCGTGCGCCACGCGTGCGCGCCGTGGAGAATCTCGTGACGACGCAGATCCCCGTCCACCGAGAGTTCGGCGGCGTCGTTCCCAATCTCGCGAAACGCGAGCATCTGAAAAATCTGCCGATCTTATTCGCGCAACTGCGTGCGCGACATCCACGATTGAAGTTCGATCTCATCACCGTGACGGTCGGCCCCGGCCTTGAACCGGCACTCTGGACCGGCATCACGTTCGCGCAATCGCTTGCCAAAGAGTATGGCGTGCCGCTCGTCGGCGCGAATCATTTGGAAGGACATCTGTACAGTTTTCTGCTTTCGCAGAAAAAATCGCGTGCGCGAGATTTGCAAAAAAATATCTTCCCGGCGATCGCGCTCATCGTGAGCGGCGGACATACCATTTTGCTCAAGCTTGATTCATTCTCGCGATGGAAGCGGCTCGGCGAGACCCGCGACGACGCCGCGGGCGAGGCGTTCGACAAGGTCGCGCGCCTGCTCGGCTTGCGATATCCCGGCGGCCCCGAGATAGAACGCCTCGCCCGCGCCGGCAACCCGCACGCGATCGCATTTCCGCGCCCGATGCTGCACGAAAAGAATTACGACTTCAGCTTTTCGGGATTGAAGACTTCGGTGCTCTATTATTTACGAGACCACGGGCTCGATAAAAAGATCTCCGCGAGTGCCAAAGCCGATATCGCCGCTTCGTTCCAGGAAGCCGCGCTCGATGTGCTCGTCAAGAAGACGATCCGCGCCGCGCGGGAATCCGGCGCGCGATCGGTGATGCTCTCCGGCGGCGTCGCCGCAAATAAAGCTTTGCGCGCGCGGCTCGCGCGCGAGGCAAAAAAGATCGGCTGCACGTTCTTCGTCCCCGACTTCAAATATAATCTCGACAACGGCGCGATGATCGGCATCGCCGGCTACATGGCATACCTCCGCAAGAAGCGCTACAAGCTAGAAGCGCGCGGCGATATGGAAATCTAGCGCACGGCGCGACTTTAATAAATTTTTAATCATCCTATGCTCACTTTTTTTCAAGCGATCATCCTCGGTCTCACACAAGGCATCACCGAACTGTTCCCCATCTCAAGTTTGGGACACAGCGTGCTCCTGCCGGGTCTTTTTGGATGGAACATCAGCCAAAATTCAGAGACATTCCTGGAATTTTTAGTGGCCACGCACCTTGCTACTGCGATCGTGCTTTTTATTATTTATTTCAAAGATTGGGTACGCATCGTAAAAGGGATCTTTCGCTCACTCGCGGCACGCGAGATCAGCGACGCCGACCCGGACGCGAAGCTCGGCTGGCTGCTCGTCGTGAGTACAATCCCCGCAGGCATCATCGGACTGTTATTGAAAGACCAGATCACCGGATCGTTGCTCTCCCCGCAAAGTGCCGCATTCTTTTTGATGCTGAACGGACTGCTCCTTTTGCTCGCTGAATGGCTACGCAAGCGCGCCGCGCGCGCGGAAAGTTTGCAAAATAACGACACGCGAATCGCGCATCGGCTTTCTTTCTGGCAGGCGACGAAAGTGGGACTGCTCCAGATCCTCGCGCTCATCCCGGGATTCTCGCGCACCGGCTCCACGCTCGCGGGCGGATTGATGGTGGGACTCTCGCACGAAGATTCTTTGCGCTATTCTTTTTTGCTCGCCACGCCGATCATCGGCGCGGCGGCGCTCCTTGAGATTCCGCCACTGCTCACGTCGGGCAACACCGCGCTCATCGAGGTCTCACTCGCGGGCGCCATCGCCGCCGCGTTCGCCGCGTGGTTCGCCGTGAAATTCCTCACGCGCTATTTCAAAACAAATACGCTCACGCCGTTCGCGATCTACTGTCTTGCGGTTGGAATCGTGAGTTTGTTGATCCTTCGCTAAAAAAAGCGGCATCTCCGGAAAGGATGATGCCGCACTGCGAATGACTCTCCGGTATCTTGTTTAGAGAACCGGTTCCGGACCGTGAGGCCACAACAGAAAACCTTCATGATCCGGACCGCACCACTCAGTGCCGTTGAGTTTGTCCGCCGCCTGAAGAGGGACGACGTCAAAGTCGAAGAAACGCTTCTCTTTACAGAAACGGCGGGTCTTCGGACCAAGGTTGCCATCAACGTCTTTGCCGCGAAGACCGAGCTGACGCTGAAGCCGCTTCACCGAAAGAACCGTCTTACCATCAGGCGCGTTGGTGTAATCGCCGTCGGCAAGCAATCCCGGAACCGCGCTCCCGAAGGCAAGAAGAATTACTTGGAGAAAGCGAACGGCGGCCCCTCGAGACCCCGCATTCAGATAGGGAGGAAACAATCCGATCTTTCCTTCCATATTACTACCCCCTCAAGGTTCAAATTTCCACACAAGTGCGGATCGCTCCTTTTATAGCACGCTTTTTATATAAATGTCTATAGGTCCATGTACATCCGCGCGCGAATCGCCTCCAGCTCTTTTATCACTTCCTCGTCGCTTATCTTTTTGAATCGCGGGAATGTTTTTCCTTGTTTTGTGATGTATTCCATGAACATCTTGAGTGGGCGAAGATCGAAAAGTTTTCCCGCCTTGTACACACCCGCATCCTCGTAGAGCGGCCGATACACCACCATGTGCATGTCCTCCACCGTGGCATAGTCCTCCGTGTGATGGCCGACCCCGATCACTTCGTACGCATAGTTGTTCACCGGCTCATCAGGGTCGTGTTTGTAATGATAATAAAATCCGTTCTCGGGAACTTCCTTTGGGGTTTCAATCGCCATCGCCGCGCGCAATGATTACGAAACTTTTTTTGCGCTCGCGAACCACGCGTAGACCAGAAGCGCCAAGCCGACCACGAGCGATGCGATGCCGTGCTTCACGTGTGGCGTGGTCATTGCCACGTTATAGCCGGGCAGGAACGTTGGCAGCATATCGGCGGGCGTGAGCCAATAATAGATGGCAAGCGCCACAAAAATGATGCCGAACACGACCGCAAGGATGTTTAATGTTTTTTTCATGATCTTTATTATATTAAAAAATTATAAATATATCTCGTCCACGTAACACCACGTGAATTCCTCTCCCGGTGTTACCGACTTCATGATCGGATGTCCGGTCTCCTTAAAATGCTTCGTTGCATGCTTGTTCTTGGAACTGTCACAGCATCCCACATGCCCGCACGTAAGGCACATACGCAAGCTCACCCACGTGTCGCCGGTCTTTATGCAATCCTCGCAGACCGTGATGTCCTTTGGATGGACGTCGCGAATCTGATCTTTATGGGCGCAGGTCTTTTCGGGCATACAACAATTATACCACCTGACGGATCACTTTTGTCCCAACTGAAACATCTGCATATCGTATCCCCGTTTTTCTTCGTCAGCGCGGGAGAGTCCCAGCGACTCCAGTTTTTGATAGAGATCTTCCGATATCCGCGCGGCGTCGGCATCATCCTCTGCCATCTTTTCCAGTTCCACAAAATCACCGAGCCCCTCCGCCTGATCCAGGCAAATCTCATATTCGCCCAACTTCCCCTTGCGCCGGGTTTTCTTGACCTCCACGCCGGGAACGAAGCCCAGAAGTAGCAACGCCCGATGCATCGCATCGGCATCCTCGAGGCGCGTCTCGCATTCGATGTTATCGTGCTCGTGCGTGCGTTGTTGTTTGAGGGTAAAGATCGCCCCGCGATCGTCGCGGCGGATACGCGCCACAATGGCGCCTTCGATCATTTTTTCCCACACGGACGTGTCGCCATCCTTGGAATAAATGACGTCGTGCTGGTGGATCGAGGCGGAAAGCACACAGCCAAGCGCGGCGAGCTTCTGTTCAAGAGCGCCAAGGTCCTTCGCTTTCAGTTTTATCTCGATCTCGCGCATAATTCGTTTAATTTTTCGAAAATAAAATTCTTGTAAGCGATGGAATCCTCGAGTTTTTGCGGATCTCCTTTGGAAAGATTGTGGAGAGAAACTGCCTGGATGGCCGCGCTATACACAAAATATAGATTCTCGTGGCTCTCGTCAAACTTACCATAATAGTTTTTATACCCAGAGAGAAATGCTCGGGCATATTTTTCTCCCATGAGAATAAAGATGTCAGTGGCCGGTCGATAGATATTTATCCACGGCGCAACAATCATCCAGTCCTCTTTGGGAGGGTAGATATCAAGGAAAAACATCATGCCGCTTTCATAGAAAATATTATCGGAATGATTATCAAGCGAGATCACATAGCTGTTCGTGTCCACATTTTCAAATTCGCTTTTTTTCTTGTCGACATACTCCTTCAAGATTCTAATAACCTGATTGATTTCTTCTGCAGAAAAATAATCTCGATCGGCGGATTCCATCCAATCTCGGAGGTCATCCAATTTGTTTTGGAATAGTTCAAAATAGTTTTCTGCTGATTTTGGCTGGCTCGAGTACAATGCTACCGCTTTGGTTTGCTGATACCCCATCCCTCGAAAGTCATCTTCCGACAAGGATTTTTTATGCAATAAATTGCTGAGATTATAGCTCAAGTCTATTCGTTGCATTTTCATCACCGCATCCTCTGCGTTTTGCTCCACGCCCAACCGCAGGATACTTCCGCCCGCTTCTTGATAAACGCCGTACAGTTCGAGATATACCTTAGGACTGAAATATTGGTTTTCAAAAAAATCCGCCTTGTAAAATCTTAACCGCTCCTCCCGACTCGAGAGATCCCTAAAGTGCTCATTGAAAAAAGCGTTATCCCTTTTGGAAAGTTTATAGACCGCACTCGGAAAGAGAAAGAGGTGCGAAATCTGCGTCTCTATATGAGCGGGAATCAAGCCGTCCTCTGCGATGCCTCGAACGGTTCCTTTCAAGAATGATTCGACAAGCTCTTTATTGTCCATCATCTTTTTTTTCTTGCGCCACAAAAACCCTTTTCTTTTTATCAAACGTTATACCGCTTCGCTGTTCGCCCCGAAATTCCGCCGAGATATCCGTTTCGTGAGAGACTTGATCATAGTCGAATGAGATTCTCAAATCCTCTCCGTTCTTCACGCCGTTGCCCTCCTCGATCTTACGGCCAAAAATATCTTCCATGACCGGATTGAGTATTTCTGAATGGGATACTCCAATAATGCGAAGTCTTTTCCCTTGGAGCTGTGCATGCTCGGCGATATAGCGAATCCAGTTAAACACCCTTCCAGCCCGTTCTCTAACCTCGGGCTGGCTCTCAAATTTATCGCTTTCCTCTTGAAATATTGGATCGCGCGCAAATGCTTCTTCGGGAGATTTCCCTTGTGCCTTGAGCTCAGGCCACATCTTCGAAACAAACTCCTTGTTTTTTTGGTCAAAATTCCTCAGTGAAGAAATCTCCGATTCCTTGCGTATCTCGACTCCCTTTTCTGCCAGCAGCTCTTTCAAAATTTCCTCCGACCCTTGTGCGCGGCGAGCGGGAGAGCTCCAAAGGACGACGACATCTTTTTCAGGATCGATAGTTTCAACTATCCGTTGCGCGGCCTCTGTTATTTGCGATTCACCCTTCGCCGTAAGATCTCGACCAACGTCGGTATAATTCGTTTCCCCGTGCCTGAGAAAATCAACGACAACCTGCTTATTATGAGGCTCTCCTTCCCCGCTATATAGCTGTCCCTCTTTTTCCATATCGAAACTGTAGCAAATTTTTTGAGCATTTAAAAGCTAATGAACGAGATTTTTCACTACGGCCGCAAAGATATCCTTTTGAAGGGCGTCGCGGAGCCGCGCAGGCGGCGAGCGCCGAGGCGGCCGGCCAGCAGGCCGGAACGCCGTACCTTCAAAAGGATGTCTTTGCGGCCCTCTTGCATTTCATATAAGCATATGCTAATATCTAAATATGTCTG
>JBEKBG010000001.1:0-163037 GCA_050015515.1 Minisyncoccia bacterium | reverse complement strand
AAGTTGATGCGGATGCCTTTTGTGAGATACGCCTGCTGGCGCAAACGCTCGAGCACCAATTTGTCGCTGAACTCGATCTCGGAGAAAATTTCCGGGTCGGGAGAGAACATCACCTTCGTGCCGTGCCGTTTTGACGCGCCGATCTTTTTTACTTTATATTCCGGTTTGCCGCGCTTGTATTCCTGAACGTAGATTCCGCCGTCGCGCTCCACTTCCACCTTCATCCAGTCGGAGAGTGCGTTCACCACGGAAACGCCGACTCCGTGCAAGCCGCCGGAAACTTTATATCCCTCGCCGCCGAATTTTCCGCCGGCGTGGAGTGTGGTGAGCACCGTCTCGAGCGTGGACTTCTTGGTATGCGGATGTATCTCCACCGGAATACCGCGGCCGTCGTCCGTGATGCTCACGCGGTTCCCCGGCAAAAGCTCCACGGTGATATTCTTGGCGTAACCTGCCATCGCTTCGTCGATGCCGTTGTCCACCACCTCCCAAATAAGGTGATGCAATCCCACAACACCGGTGGAACCGATGTACATGCCTGGTCGCTTGCGCACCGGCTCGAGCCCTTCGAGAACAAAAATGTCTTTTGCGCCGTATGTTGCGCTACCTTTGTTACTGTCCTTGGCTTCCAATTTAACCGGGGCTTTTGACGCTTTTTTTACTTCTTTTTTCGGTTCTTTTTGAGCCATTTTTATTGGATTTTCCGCTTACTTTTCGTTAAAAAATGCCCCTGCGGCAATACAAGTATTTTAGCACGATTTCAGGAAAAAATCCACGACGAAAACCATGCGGCACCCCGCCGAACGGTCATCTGCCTGGAGGCGGAGTGCCGCATGGTTTTTCTAGAACTTCGTCGTTTGCGGACTCCCAAGACCCGTCACGTAATCGTACCGCTTGCGCGCATCACAGTAATACGCGCAATCGCCGTTGGAGCCGCTCGTGATATCGCGGAAATATTTGAGTGTGCTCGTGGAAGCCTTGTCGGTGTAGAATTTTGCGAGCACAGCGGAACCGCCGAGCGCCTGGATCGCGGCCCACTGCGGGGCGCCCGCGCTCGTGCCACCGACGGTATCCCACGCGCCTTTTTTCTTGGTACCGGTGCCCGTCGTGATATAGATCGGATATCCGGACGCCGGATCGGCGTTATACGAAACATCCGGGATCGCACGCATGCCGTTCGCTTTCGAAATTTTGTACGCCGTCTGGTACGCCGGTTCTTTTTCGTACGCGCTCACCCCACCGCCGCTCCCCGACCACGCGCTTTCGGCGATGAGCGTACCGCTCGACGCAAGCTGCAATGACGTGCCACCGACGCCGATCACATTCGGCGAAGACGCGGGCCAGCTTGCGCCCGTACCATCGTCGCCCGACGACGCAAAGAATGCGATGCTCGAGCTCGTCTTGCTCGCAAAGTGAGTATCGTACGAAAGCTCATCGGAAAATTCCGCGCCGCCCCAGCTCATCGAGATCGCGACGACGTCCTTACGCGACGTGGCGTAATCGATCGCGCTCAGCAGGTTTGCACCGCTTGGCGTCTTTGCCTCGACAAGTAAAATTTTTGCCGATGGCGCGATTGCATGCGCCCATTCGACGTCGAGAGAAGTTTCCATCGCCCAACCGCTGTTCGACGCAGTGGATGTCGCCATCTTATGTTTTTCGAAACAGCCGTTCGCCGTGGTACACGCTGGCAGATTATATTGCTTGTCGAACACCGCAAGATCGCTCTCCATATTCGCATCATCATATGCATCGATGAGCGCGATAGTTCCCTTTCCGCCGGTGGCGGGAAGGTTATAGATCTTTTTTATTTCCGCCGGTGTCACGCCGGAGGGCGTCGATTGTGCCGACTTGTACACGTGCACCGGCGGCTTCCCCTGAAAATCCGCAAACCGATACGACGCCTGCGCGGCACCGCCCACGGGAACAAACGCGGAAGCGGCCGCGAGAAGCGCGACAAGCACCGCAGATAGTTTTTTATTGATCATGCCCCGAGCGTAGCACAAAGGGCATTAAAACTATCTAAAACGACGCCAGAATAAGGTGCGAGGTTCCAGAATTAGGCTCGCCCTCCGGGATAGTTCTGAAACCTCGCACCTTGTTCTGGCTCTGCTTATTAAATAAAATCCTACCAGATTTTTACGCGATCGGACTCTTCCCTATACAACCCATCGCCGGGTTTTACATCGAATGCCTCATAGAATTCCGTCATATTAGAAAGCGGACCATTCACCCGATAGATACCCGGTGAATGCGGATCGGTCTGGATCTGCGTACGCAATGCTTCTTCGCGTATATTGGCACGTTCCGCTATCGCTAAATTTTTGAAAAATCGCTGAAACGGCGTCATCCCTTCAGCGAGCGGCATCTTGGCAGCTGCCTCTTTACCGCCAAGTGTCAGCATCAACCCATCATAGGCGATGAACAATCCGCCGAGGTCGGCGATATTCTCGCCAAGCGTCAGCTTTCCGTTCACATGTAGACCGGGCAGCGGTTCGTACGCATCGAACTGTTCTGCAAGATGGGCGGTCTTTTTATCAAAGCGTTCTTTGTCTTCTTTGGTCCACCAGTTCTGTAGATTACCGCTAGCGTCAAAAAGCGCACCCTGATCGTCAAACCCATGAGTGAGCTCGTGACCGATAAACGTCCCAATACCGCCAAAATTCATCGCATCATCGATATCTTGATAAAAGAACGGCGGCTGAAGGATCGCTGCGGGAAAAAGGATCTCGTTCATGGCCGGTGAATAGAATGCATTTACCGTCTGCGGTGAAGAATGCCATTCGGACCTGTCTACCGGCTTAGCGATCATTTTCATGCGGCGATCAAATTCAAACCTATGCGCGTGGACATAATTTTGCAGGTAGGAATCCGTGCCGATCTTGAGCACGCTGAAATCCTTCCATTTGTCGGGGTATCCCAATTTTTTCGTGACCGCGGAAAGTTTTGCGAGCGCTTTCTGTTTCGTTTCAGCGCTCATCCAATCAAGCTTCTCTATGCGCGCTTTATATGCGGCGGTAAGATGCTCCACGAGATCCTTCACTTTTTCTTTTGCCGCCTCGCTGAAATGCTTCTTTACATACAATTTCCCGACCGCCTCATCAAGCATGTTGTCGACCACGCCCAGCACCCTCCGCCAGCGTGGCTTCATCTCCGTAGCGCCGCCAAACGTGCGTCCGTAAAAATTGAATGCTTCCCTTGCAAATTCCTCGCTCAAAAAACGCGCGGTGTCATTCAATACATGCCACCGCACATATGCCTTAAGGTCTTCAAGTGAAACTTCCTCAAAAATGGCGTTTACCGCCTTTATGAACTCCGGTTGGCAAACGATCATATATTCGGGAATCGACGCATGTATTGCCTCAAAATACTTATTCCAATCCACGCGCGGGGAGATCGCCATAAGTTCGGCAGGGGTCATTTTATTGTATTGCTTTTCGATATCACGCAATTCCACTTGTGTCATTGATGCCTTTGCAAGGCGCGTTTCGATATCAACGAAGGTCTTTGGCAGCGGCTGATACGCAGCGATAGCTTCCGAGAGCGAGAGCATCCGGCCGGCATAGCCAGAATATTTCTGACGGATCTCACGGCTCTTTTCATCATCGTTCAAATAATAATCGCGGTCGGGCAACCCCAATCCATCCTGACCGATATAGAGCGCCATAATATCACTATTCTTAAGATCTTGATCTACGCCACATCCCCAAAATGCGCTTATCCCCTGGCGATGCAACATTCCCAAGAGCGGCGAGAGCCCGGCAATGTCGGACACCTCGTCTATCGCTGCAAAAAGATCCTTGATAGGCGCATCTTTCAAGGCGCCAAGTTTTTCCACGTCCATGCCGGTGCGATAAAAATCGCGCACTTTGCGAGCATTATCATCCAGCGCAACGTCATCTTTCGTAGAAATCTCATCCAAGATAGCCTTCAATTGCTTTTCCACCTCCACGCGCAGAGCGGAAAACGATCCCCATTTCGACTCTTCCGGCGGAATTGGATTCTCTTCGATCCACTTGCCATTCACAAAATGAAAGAAATCGTCCGTCGGTTTGATAGTAATCATAGTTATCTCATTATAGGTGAGAAATACGGAGCGGCAAAGTGGAAAAATCGGATCAAAGAGGGTATACTCTTATAAAATAATCAACTATCCATGAAAAAATATATCATCGCAGGGGTGCTCGTGGTCGCGTTCGTGGCGTATCTTATCTTCGCCAACAGAAGCTCAACCCCAATAACGGCGATGCCGGCGGCGGGGACGCCCACCACCACGCCGAACACCATCGGACCGACCTCGCTCCCGACCACCACGCCGCCCTCCGGCAATCCGCCATCGGGTAGCCCTTCCGCATCCACCGGCCAATATAAAGACGGTACCTATACCGGCGCGGTCGCCGATGCGTTCTATGGAAATCTCCAGGCGGCCGTGACGATACAGGGCGGCGCGATCACCGACGTGACATTCCCCCAGGCGCCGAGCAATGGCCATTCCGGCGAGGTCGCCGCGCAAGCCCTCCCGATCCTCAAGCAGGAAGCGATCGTCGCGCAGAGCGCGAACGTCAACATTGTTTCCGGCGCCACACAAGATAGCCAAGCCTTCCAGCAATCGCTCGCCTCGGCACTCGCGCAGGCAAAAGTATAATGAAGCAGACCCGTCTCCTGATGGGTATGCCCATCACTGTCGAAATCGCCGACCCGCATGCCACGCAGTCGGTCATTGACGATGTCTACGACTACTTTGCGCATATAGACGAAAAATTCAGCACATACAAAAGTACGAGTGAGATAAGCGCGATTAACACCGGCGCGCTTGTACTCAGTGACGCGAGCGAAGAAATGCAACTCGTCTTTGCGATGTGCGAAGAAACAAAACAACAAACCGGTGGCTATTTTGATATCAAAACGCCGAACGGGAAATACGACCCCTCCGGCCTCGTGAAAGGTTGGGCAATTTGGAATGCCGCGCAGTTACTCAAAAAAAATGGCTTTGCAAATTTTTATATTGACGCAGGCGGCGATATCCAGCCGCACGGGCATAATGCGGACGGTGGGCAATGGGCGGTGGGCATAAAAAATCCATTCAACCAAAACGAGAATATAAAAGTGATATATGTGAGCACAGAAGGCGTCGCCACCTCCGGCACTTACATTCGCGGCAACCATATCTATAATCCGCGCAGCGCGGGCGTTGCGGTGAGCGACATTGTGAGCCTTACCGTCATCGGCCCGAATATCCACGATGCCGACCGCTTTGCCACCGCCGCTTTCGCGATGGGCGCGGACGGCATAAAATTCATAGAAGCACTCCCGGGCTATGAAGGATCTATGATAGATAAAAACAAGATTGCCACCATAACGACGGGATTTGAAAAATACACATGAACTTCATCGACCGATTCTTGAACAACATCACGATGTATCGCCTCCTGATGTACTACCTGATGATCCTCCTTGCGATCGCGGCCATCTTTGGCGCGTTCGGCATCCTTCCCTATAATCCAATCGCTATTATTTTTTCTACGCTCTTCTTGCTCGTCGTCGCATGGGCGGCGAACGGCATCCTCGCGCACATCATGAATGCGCATCCGAACACGGAATCGGTTTACATTACCGCGCTCATCCTCGCACTCATTATCACACCCGGCATGCCGAATAACGTTTCAACCGTTATCTTCCTCACGTGGGCGGCGGTGCTCGCGATGGCATCGAAATACGTTTTTGCTATCGACAAGAAGCACATCTTCAACCCGGCGGCGTTCGCCGTAGCGGTGACCGCGCTCGCGTTCGGCCAGACGGCAAGTTGGTGGGTTGGCGGCAATCTACCGATGATGGCATTTGTGGTGATCGGCGGCCTGCTCATTTTGCGTAAGATCCAGCGCTTCGACCTCGCGCTCATGTTCTTTGTGTTCGCGCTCGCGAGCGACGTTGTGACTCACGCAGGATTCGACCCCATCTCAACGATACAGAAAGCACTCATCCACACGCCGCTCTTTTTCTTTGCATCAATTATGATCACCGAGCCGCTTACCACGCCGCCCACGCGCAAGTGGCGCATGATCTACGGCGCAATCGTCGGCGCGCTCTTCTCACCGTTCATCGCCATCGCCGGCATCAGTTCATCGCCGGAGCTCGCGCTCCTCGTCGGCAATATCTTCTCGTACATCGTAAGTCCCAAGGGAAAGCGCGTGCTCACACTGCAAAAAAAGGAGGTGGTCGGCAAAGACATCTATCACTTTACGTTCAAAGACGAAACCGCGGCGCGCGGTAAAAAATTATCGTTCCAGTCCGGGCAATATCTTGAGTGGACGCTTAACACGGAAGGCGGCACATCCGGCGAAAAAACCGACGGCCGCGGCAACCGGCGTTACTTTACCATCGCGTCATCACCCACGGAAGACACCATCCAGCTCGGCGTAAAATTCTACAAGCCGTCGAGCAGCTTCAAGAAGCAACTCCTCACGATGCAGCCGGGGGACACGATCGTTGCCGGACAACTTGCTGGCGAATTCACATTACCGAAAGACCGAAAACAAAAATTGGCGTTCATCGCGGGAGGCATCGGCATCACGCCATTCCGCAGTATGATAAAAGACTTCGTTGACCGCGGCGAAAAGCGCGACGCGATATTATTTTATTCCAATCGCACCGGCGATGAGGTCGCGTATCGCGACGTTTTTGACGAAGCGGAGCGAATCATAGGTATGAGAACGATATATATCAACACCTCCGGCGGCGACCGTCTCACCGCCGATACCATAAAAAAAGAAATCCCCGACTATGGGGAGCGCATGTTCTATATTTCCGGCACGCACGCGATGACGAACGCGTTTGAAAAAACATTGCACGAGATGGGCGTGCCGCGCACGAACATTAAAACGGATTTCTTCCCAGGATTCGCGTAACGCTCGGCGGCTGGTTTTCTTGCATGATCAGATCTTCGGAAGCGGGAACTACCCAATCGCCCAACGCCGCCAAAAAATCATCGCGACGCGCCTCCTGTCCCACCTTCTCCATATGCCACTTCGGATGGCTTTCCGGCGTGTACTCGAAATGCCCGCGCACTTCCCCGCTCTTGAACACCCGCAAATGGTATTGATGCTCAAAGTCCATCACCCGTCGCACGCTCACTATCTCATCATCATCCTTGAGCGAGACGAAATGATTCAAAAATCCCTGCGCGGCAAGATACGTCACAAAATCCTCCATGCTGCGACCCGGGGCAAGATGCCCCATTAAATAGTTCTGTTTCCCCTCGTGGTGGAGGATCCCCAAAGAGAGAAAAACATCCCTGCCGGTGCCGTGCACGGGGTAAATGACCTTCCAAAACATATATTTCGACCGATTGCGGAATCCTTTGGGATACGGCAGAACCGAGTCCGGAATGCTCTGCCGAAGGGCGGTTTCTTCCATAAATAAGCTATATATCTTAGGATAAGTTAACTAAATCATTATAGCATATCGGGGCCCACGCCGAAACCCGGCTGTGCATTTCATTGCTTTTAACCCCAGAAAAAGCTACCCTTCGGGGATGAATAAATTCAAAAAGCCGTACGGCAACCGAACGAGCAGTAACCGCCCCAGCTATGATCCGGCGCGAGCACGAACCACTAGCCCTCGCGATGCCCGCACCTATCGCAGCGCTCGCAGCGGCGGTGAAGCGTTCCAAAAATTCGACGCCGTGTGCAGCAACTGCGGCAAGAAGTGCCAAGTCCCCTTCCGCCCGGATGGTGAGAAGCCGGTGTACTGTAAAGATTGTTTCGACATGCCACGCAAGGCGATGACGGGCAAGAAAAAGTTTTCCACAAGCCCGGCCGCGAGTTTTTCAAACTCAGCGAACTTTGGCTCAACAGCGCCGACCGCATCCGCAGCCGGCGGCAAAAGCATTGCCGACCTCACACGCCAGATCGCCGCGATGAACACCAAGATCGATACAATGTTGAAGATATTGCAGGAAGGCGGGACTGACGAAGAATAAAAAATCACGGAACCTTTTTAGTGCGGCTATAATAGATATATGCAAATCACTTCGGCAAAATTTATGCGCGGTGTGAACGGCACCGACGAGCTTTTGGACGACGGCACGCCGCAGGTGGCGCTCATCGGCCGGTCCAACGTCGGCAAGTCGAGCATCATCAACTCGCTCACGCGGCAGAAAAATCTCGCACACACGAGTGACACACCCGGGCTCACACAGGAGATCAACGCCTATTCCATCAACAATAAATTCTATCTGCTCGACCTGCCAGGATACGGCTTTGCGAAAGTTCCCGAGCGGATCCGCGAGAGCCTGCAAAAATTAAATTGGTGGTATCTTTTTGATTCCGAGCACGTTCAGTACCACGCAGTGTTGGTGCTCGACGCGAACGTCGGGCCGTCAAAGAACGATTTGGAAATGCTGACGCTCCTGCGCGAGCACCAAAAAAATATTGTTATTGTTGCAAATAAAATT
Organism: Minisyncoccia bacterium; assembly: GCA_050015515.1. Taxonomy (GTDB): domain Bacteria; phylum Patescibacteriota; class Minisyncoccia; order UBA6257; family 2-01-FULL-56-20; genus JAKAGE01. Next base: position 154,588 of record JBEKBG010000001.1, on the reverse strand, counting down.
GATAAGATACCGCGAGCCGAATACGATGCGCGGTTGGCGGTCATCACCGACCTCGCGCACGGCGCGCCGGTCGTTCCCTATTCCTCAAAGACGGGCAAAGGCACGGAAGAGTTGGTGAACGCGATTTTCGGAAAGTAAAAAGTTTTAACGGACAGCGCGAGACGATATTCGAACAAGCTGCATCTTTTTTTCGCGCGGCCACGACTTGATTTCCGCTTCGCGCTTGAGCGCGTCGCTTCTTGTCGCCGCCTTCTCCCGATAAAAGATCTTCTCCGGTTTATGCGATCGCGTATAATGGCCGCCGATGCCGGCACGATGTTCCTTAAACCGCCGCTCAACGTCAGTCGTGATGCCCGTGTAGAGACTTTTATCCTTACAACGAAGGATGTAAACGTAGTACATAGGGAAATTCAGCGATGGATGCAACCGGCCCAACAACAAGGCCTGCGCATTCCCTCTTTGAGCTCCGTACGTACCCTCTCGACATGCTGCCTTCTTGTTCCCGGTTTCTTAACGGAGATGGTCCAGCATATCCATTCGTTGCGCGCGAGCGGAGTGATATCTTCCCACGCTGCCAACGCAACCAGGTCAGAGGTGAGAACTTTTTGTAAATCAGCTGGCACTTTGTGCACCGTACCGTTGGAGATTCCTTTTTTGACCATAAGTCGTTTACTGAACCGCCGAAGACGTATTCACTGAAAACGTCGCTATGGCATTGCTGATTTGCGTGAGCGTAATGCCATAGTTTGCGGCACGGTACGTTTGGCCGACAGAAAGTGTTTGTGGCGGGATCGGCACGGTAGCGATCATGCAACGGACCTTCGGCGGCGGATCCGATGGGAACGAGTTCCAGCATCCGACCGGCGTGATCTGGATAGTCGCCGAAGAGGAGGAGAGATCTTGCAGGGTGAAGTAAAAATTTTCATTTCGAATTTCAGCGATGCCGCCCTGCTGTAACGATACGCTTCCGGGCGCATTCAACTGCTGGATGGTGGAAGCAGTCCTTGCGGAGTTCGCCGTGACCGTTGCGGTGCCGAGAATTTGCATGTTGGGACAATTGCAAATGCCGCCTGCCGGGCAAGCGCAGACACCACTCGTGAGCGTCGCCGTATACACGCCCGGGGAAGCATACGTATGCGAGACGATGCCGAGCGCGTTACAGCTCGAACATACCGGAGCGAAGCCGAGATTTCCGCTCGTGCCGTCGCCAAAGTTCACCGTGTTGCCGATGGCACTCCCTTGTGGCGCTGACGATGTAAATTGCACCGAAAGGGGAGCCGTGCCGGATGTTGGAGAAACAGAGAAGTTCGTGCTCGTGTTTTTTGTGGAACTCGGGGAGGTCGGGCATACAAAAGCACAGTCAGGACCGGTAGGACCGACATAGCTGCCGTCAGGACATTCTTTCGCTATTTCCGGACACGCTTGCGGCTTGGTTGGAGCATAGGCAGTCGCCTCTGCCTGTAAGGCGGCCGCTTGAATCGAAGCATTAACCGACGCGCTTGCCCGTGCGACGGTTTCTGCAAGCTGAGGAGTAAAACTGCTTCCGCCGCCATCGCCGATAATGAGAAATCGCGTGGTGTTCAGAGGGATGATGGTCGTATCAAAGCGCCGCCCGCTCGGCAGCATCACGAGGCCGGATATCGTGGTCTTTGAAACGTTTGCGGTCGTCGTCGCAGAGGAACCGCCGCCGTTCGTGCCTTGTGGATAATCCACCATCCACTGCCCCGAGGCGTTGTCATAGAAATATTGAGTTTGGGCGATCGGGCTTGCGTGATTGGCCGGCTCGTCGGTTATGTTGCTTGTTGTGGAATTTACCACGTAGATCGTTATTCCTCCCGCAGGACCGACCTGTAATGTTTCCACAGCGACGCCTCCGGGAAAATCCGTATTGTTACTCGTGGTCGTTGCCGTTATCGGTAGTGCACTTGGATACCAGAAAGAAAAGCCATACATCGGATCAGAGTATTCACTCATGCCATCTATCTCGCTCGGCGCGGTACTGGTAGAAATTGTCGTTGGCGGAGCGGTTTGAGTCGGTGCTTTTTGCGAAAACAGAATATAGCCGAGGATTCCGACGATGACGACAACGATAATGATGAGGACGATCCACTTAGGCTTCATAAGAGAATAATACCACTAATAGGGATGGAAATCTTATCACATAACGACTAGCGGAGAGGGAGGGATTCGAACCCTCGATGCCCTTTCGGACATACGTCCTTTCCAGGGACGCTGTTTCAACCACTCGCACACCTCTCCAAGTGCTTATTTTCTATTTGTCTTTTCGCGCTCCGATGATAGTACCGTTAAATTCCTTTCCATTCAAGAGCGCGCGGAAGTTCGGCAGGTTGCGGCCGTCAATGATGATCGCCTTAACACCCTCGCGCGCGCCGAGCGCGGCGCCGACGGGATCGACGGGCGCGTGAAGGCCCGGCTTCCACTTGGCAGGTATCAGCTTGCGATATTCACGCCAGGTGAGCTCGTCAAACGGCATCGCATCAGCGTACTTGGTATTGTCTTTGCTATACACATGCGCGGGCTTGCCGGCGACGATCGCTTCGCCCACGCCAAAATCCGCGGCGATGCGCATGGCGACGTAATCCGTGGACCATCCCGGACGCCAGCCGGACGCGATCGTCACGGGGCGTCGGATCTTTTTTATCTTCCCACGGATGTCGATGACCACCGGATCGGCGACGGCGCGAAAGATCGTGCGCAACAAATGCGCGTTGAGGCGCGTGGCATGGATGCCGATCCAATCCTTGTCTTCGTCCGTCACGCGGCTCACCCGTTCCGCGGCTTCCTGAAAATTGCGCGAGAGTTTTCCGCCGCCGACCACCAAAACGAACTTAACGCCGCGCTTCAAAAACGACGCCAAAAATTTTTTAAAATCTTTCAAAAACTGCACATCGATCCCGTCGGGATGCACAACGGAACCGCCAAGCGCAACAACGACGGTTTTGGAGAATTTATAGTGCATGATAATGGCGTGCGGCGGCAAAGATTACCCCGAGATCTGCTGTAGTGCCTTGATACGTTGCTCGATCGGTGGATGGGTCGCGAAGAGCGTATGCCACCACGAGGCGCCCTTTCCCTTGAACGGCGTGTCGATCCACATGTGCGCGGTGGAATCCTTGGCGGTCGCCATCGGCGTCGTGTCCAGCTGGATCTTCTGGAGCGCGGAGATGAGCCCTTCCGGATAGCGCGTGAGCAGTACGCCCGATGCGTCCGCGAGCGCTTCGCGGCGGCGCGAGATGGCAAGCTGGATCAACATCGTGCCGATCGGCGCAAGGATGGAGAGCACGATTGCGGCGATGAAAAATATCTCCTGCGCCTCGCCATTCCCGCCGCCGCGTCCGCGTCCGCGGCCACCACCAAACCCGCCGAACATGAGCGACCGCAAAAAGAGGTCCGCGATGAGCGCAACGATTCCCGCGAGCACCGCGGCCACGGTGGAAACCAAAATATCGCGATTCCCCACATGCGAAAGCTCGTGCGCGAGCACGCCCTGCAACTCGTCTTTATTAAGCCGCTGGAGCGCGCCAGCCGTCACCGCCACCGCCGCGTGTTGCGGGTCGCGTCCCGTCGCGAAGGCGTTGATCTGCAGCTCCGGCGTGATGTACAGCTTCGGCATCGGCAATCCCGCCGTGATGCAAAGGTTCTCCACAATGTTATACAGCATCGGATTGTCCGCCTTCGCCACCGGCTTTGCCTTTGCGAGCGAGAGCGCGATCTTCGCGGACGAATAATAACTGATGAACGAATAGACGATGCTAAAGATGATAGCGAAGATCAAAAAGCTCGGGTCTCCATAATACATCGAGATCGCATACCCGAGCCCACCGACCACGAGGAAAAATACAATGAACAACAGCCACGTACGCCGGACATTAGAGGATTGTAGTGTATATAAATTAGCAGCCATTCTTTTTTTTCTTTTATATATTATTTAACGCGGAAAAACAACCCGTCGCTGATGGATAAAAATATTGGGGTAATGTGTTTTGGGGCATTTAATCTTCCATGACCCAAAACACATTACCCCAATATTTTTAGAATTTAACAGCGACGGGTTGTTTCTCTACGTCACTGAGGTCCGTGCCGAAGAAATCCATCTTGGTAAATCCAAACATACTCGCAAACATATTTGTCGGGAAGACCTGGAGTTTGATATTGAAGTCGCGGACCATGCCGTTGTAAAACCGGCGGGCGGCCTGGATCTTATCTTCTGTGTCGGTCAGCTCATTCTGCAAGCTAAGGAAGTTTTGATTCGCCTTGAGATCCGGATAATTTTCCGCAACCGCAAAAAGTGATTTCAAAGCGCCCGAGAGCTGATTCTCCGCACCCGCCTTATCCGTGCCGGTCGCCTGCATGGCGTTCGAGCGCGCGTTCGTGACATCCTCAAACACCGTCTTCTCGTGCGATGCATAACCCTTAACCGATTCTACCAAATTCGGGATGAGGTCGTAGCGACGCTTCAGTTGAACATCAATATCCGAATACCCCTCCTGCGCCCTATTGCGCGACTGGACAAGCCCGTTATAGGCCAAAACGAGCCACAAGAGTACCAGCACGACCACAATTGTTATTATCCAAGTTATTGTCATACCTCTATTATATCAAACTATACGAGTTGGGGCAACCATTAGGTGCCGAGCGGGAGAGGTAGGCGAATAAGACAAAAAAACCGCTCCGGAGGCACAAGCCTACGGAGCGAGGGCTAATTGGGATGCGGAATCCTTTCCGCCATTTTGAGAAATCGTCGGATGTCAGGTGCCGCGATAAGCTGCGGGAAGCCCCTTTCGTCCGTTGCTAACATTGCAACGACCTTTCCATCCTCATTAATCAACGGCGAACCCGGTCGTACTCTGGATAATGTCCCTTCCACGTAAATAGGCGACGGCAGATTCGCCGCAAAGGATAGTGAGTGTATTACCGACCGATCCGCAGCTGACGCAAAATCAATGCAAGCAAGATCGAAATTCCCCGGGGAAACGCCTATGGGACGAAGAAACCCCTCATGCGGAATCCCTCCAACAATGATCTCGATTTTCTGCCGCACTTCCGACCATGTTTGCCGGCGCTCATATTCCGCCACGACGCCAAACGTCGTAACGATATCGCAATCGCCGGCAGAAAATCCGGATGCACTCGCAATGGTGACGTCGCGATCGCCGTGATGGCGGACAGAAACAATCTCTTTTACCACCACGGATATCATTTCCGAGCTGAGCGCCGGATGGACCTGGATGGACTCTTGTGCGTGAGAAACGCCCGTCATGAAGGCGATCCCCATTACGGATCCCAAAACAGCTTCCCATGCCGGTAAGCTTTTCATATCGTGGCCTCCCTTCCATACCGATCATCATGATCGGTACGACTAGCTCCTTTATATCGCCGCCTCGCGGAATAGTCAATCTACCTTCGGAATTGACGCTAGTAATCCCCTCCCATGCCCGGCATCCCGCCACCCATGCCGCCCGGCATGCCACCGTCCTTCTTTTCGGGAATGTTCGTCACCGCTGCACCGATCGTCAAGTAATTCGCCGCAACCGAAACAGCGTTCATGAACGCGGCGCGCGTCACTTTGAGCGGATCGATGATCCCCGCTTCACGGAGATCTCCCATTATTTTATTGGTAAGCGCGTTGAATCCTTTCCACGGCTCGTTGCTACGCTTGCCGAGTTCGTCGATCACGCGATCGGCGGACTCGCCGCTGTTTTCCACGATCGCACGGACCGGCGATTCAAGAGCGCGGCGCAAAATGGAGATTGCTGCTGCCTTCACGGTCTTTTCCGAATCTGGCTTTGAGAACAGTGCAAAATTTACGTTCAAAAGCGCGATGCCGCCGCCGGGAACAATGCCCTCTTCCATGGCGGCGCGGGTCGCAGCGACGGCGTCCTCCACTCGCTGCTTCAATTCCTTTTGCGCGACCTCCGTCGGCGCGCCTACTTTAATGACGGCGACGCCGTTTTGCATCTTGCCTAAGCGCTCCTGCAATTTCTCCTTATCAAAATCCGAATCGGTCTTTTTGATCTGCGCCTTGATCTGCGCGACGCGCGCTTCGATGTCTTTTTTATCGCCCTTGCCATCAACGATCGTCGTCACGTCCTTCGTGGACACCGCGCGACGTGCACGGCCGAGGTCGGCGAGCTCCGTATTCTCGAACTTCTTGCCGAGTTCTTCGGAGATAAATGATGCGCCAGTGACCGTTGCGATATCCTGCAACATTTCTTTCTTCCGATCACCGAACCCCGGAGCCTTTACCGCAAGCACATTAAAGATGCCGCGCAGCTTGTTGACAATCAATGTCGTCAATGCCTCGCCGTCCACGTCGTCAGCGACGATAAGCAACTCCTTCTTGCCGCTCTGCACGATCTTTTCGAGCAATCCCAAGATGTCCTGGATGGAAGATATCTTCTTGTCGGTCACGAGCACGTACGGCTCCTCGAGCACCGACTCCATCTTCTCCTGGTTCGTCACCATATATTGCGAAACGTAGCCGCGGTCGAATTGCATGCCCTCCACGATCTCGTACGAGCTGCCGATCGTGTTCGAATCGTCCACGGTCACGATACCTTCCTTGCCCACTTTTTCCATGACGGTCGCGATAAGCCCACCGATCTCTTCGTCTTTTGCGGAAAGCGTCGCCACCTCTTTTATCTTCTTGTTATCGTTGATCGCTTCGCGCTGGTCTTCCAACGCCTTCACTACCGCGCCGCTCGCCTTCTTTAATTCCTCGGCAAGCTGGATCACATTGAAGCCTTTCTCGCGGATCACTTTCTCGCCTTCGTCGATCATCGCGTGCGCGAGGACGGTCGCCGTCGTCGTGCCATCACCGACGCCATCGTTCGTCTTATCCGCTGCCTGCTTGATGAACTCCGCGCCAAGGTTCTCCCACTTGTCCTCAAGCTCGATCTCCTTTGCAACAGTCACACCGTCGAACGTTACTTGCGGAGCGCCATACCCCTTCTCGATCACCACCGCGCGACCGCGAGGGCCAAGCGTCACCTTGACCGCATCCGCCAGCTTATCGATCCCTTTTTTGATGGAGGCGCGCGCATCCTCGTTGAATTTTATTTGTTTTGCCATGATAGTAGAAATTATTTCCGTTATTCGATTATTGCTAATATATCATCTTCGTCGCCGACCAGATATTTTTTTCCTTCAAGCTCTAATTCGTCCGGCCCGTATTTTTTAAAAAGCACCACGTCGCCCACTTTCACCGACATCGGCTGGAGCTCGCCCTTGTCGTTCTTCTTGCCCGGTCCGACCGCGATCACCTTTGCCTTCACCGGCTTCTCTTTCTCCGCCGTATCCGGCAAGACGATGCCGCTTGCCGTCGTTTTCTCTTCTTCGACCGGCTCAAGGAATAAATGGTTTGATAGTGGTTTGAAATTCATGCCGTCCTTTGTTATTTTAAATGGTTTAGCACTCGGGACTAGCGAGTGCCAATAGGAATTATATTCTTAAAAATCCGGCCGTCAAGCGAGAAAGATTTCCCATGGCAAATTCGATTGTCGGATGATCGACCGCAAGGTTCCTGGCGGGATTTCATCTTTGCCCATTGGGACAATGGTAGTTACCGCCCCACCCGACCCTCTCTTCCGAAATTTTGCATGGCTTCCTTTTTGGGAGATAAAAATAAATCCCTCTCGAAGAAGGACTGCCACGATCTCCTTTGACGAGAAGACTTTATGCATGCATGAATTTTTGTATTTGAAGACCAGGTTGCCGGATCTTAGCGATATTCGAAACCGGAGCATCCTCCAAATAGAGCTCAAGCGCTTCCTTCAAATTCGCGAGGGCAAGCATTTTTGTTTCGCCAAAGCTTGAAATATCCACATTCAAGCATTGCGCAACATAATATTTCCCCTCACGCCATACCGCGCTTACCAATTCAATTTTTTTCATATGCTTCACCTTACGCTTTTTACGGGGCGATGCAAATTTCTTTTTAACTTTTTTTAATCTTGTCATAGATGTTCAGCGTCGCCTTGATAGCATCGCCGACGGAGATGTTGTTCTGGTCATATAAAACGTCACTCACGTCGCCCGCCGCCCAAATACCCGCGGCTGATGTCTGTTGCGTCTTCGCGTCAACCACCACGTGGCCGACCTCATTTAACTGCACAAGGTCTTTCACAAAATCGGTGTTTGGTGTGAGCCCGATCTCTATAAATACGCCGTCGAGCGGAAGTTCTTTTTCTTCTCCGGTCTTTATGTTTTTATATTTAACGCCGTTCACCATTTGCGTTTCGGCGCTGCCATGGATCTCCTCGATAACGGTGTTCCATAATATCTCCACATTCGGATGGCTCTTTACTTTTTCCTGCGTGACCGGATCGCCGCGCAGAACTTCCGAGCGCACGACCAAATAGATCTTTGACGCATATTGCAAAAGATCTTCCACCCCCTCGAGCGCGGAATTGCCACCGCCCACGACCGCCACCATCTTGCCGCCGAAGAGCGGCGCATCGCAGGTGGTGCAGAACACCACCCCTTTGCCATCAAACTGATCCTCGCCCGGCACGCCAAGCCGCTTGCGGCGGCTCCCGGACGTGAGCAGGATATATTTTGTCTCGAACGATTTGCCGTTCTTTGTCGTCACCGCAAACGTACCGTCATCGCGTTTGGCCACGGTCGCAACGATGTCGCCGTCCATGATATCAATGGCCGCTTGCGCGCGGAGATGCTCCTCCAAAGATTTTGCCAGGTCAAATCCGGAAATGGATTTTATGCCGATCCAATTTTCTATGCCATTCGAAACCAGCGACTGCCCGCCAAAGCTGTCGGTGACGAGTGCCGCCTTTATTTTTTTGCGCGCAGCATAGACGCCGGCGGCAACGCCGCCCGGCCCTCCGCCAATGATGACAAGATCGTACATTAAATTTTGATTAAAAATTATGCTTCCTTCTTCAATCCCAACAAACCCTCGATTGTCCGCTGATCGAACCCAACGACGATCTGATTATCAATATCAATGACCGGCACGCCGAGCTGGTGGGACTTATTGACCATCTCTTCCCGCGCCGTGAGATCCGACGCGACATCGTGCTCCTCGTACGCAACATTATTTTTTGCGAAAAATTCCTTTGCCATTTTGCAGTAGACACAGGTCGGCGTGCTGTAGATCGTTACTTTTGCCATAGTGGTGGTAATGGTATTTTTTATTTTTATTCGACGTTATTTTTTGTTTTGCGTTTTTTCTTTTGCGGCGGGAGCTCCCCTTCCACTGCGGACGAAGCGTCCGCAGAGACCATTCCGAAGATTTTCCACGCACTCGCGATCGCGAGAATCAGTCCTAATGATATATTACACCACTTTGCAAGAGATATATCAGAGAACCCCAATATCCATGGCGAGATGATCATCATAAGGCCTATGGCCAATGTCGTCCAATACTCGATCATGGCCTTGTTTTATCCTTTCAATGCCGCATCCAACGCCGCTTGGAATACCGAGTACGGCTGCGCGCCGGTGACCATCGTGCCATTCACGATGAACGACGGCGTGGAATTAACGCCGGCGTTGGCGGCCGCACCCTTCTCCTGTGCGACGATGTTCGCGTCGGTATTGTTATTGACGCAGCTCGTAAACGTCGGGAGGTTGAGCCCCACCCGCTGGGCAAGCTTCAAAAATTCCGCGGTGGTATAGAATCCGTCGTCCTCGCTACCACCGTTATTATCGTCTGCCAGTTTAGCATTGTAGAGCGCGTCGTGATACGCCCATAGCTTATTCTGATCCTCCGCGCATTGCGCGGCATTCGCAGCCGCGGTGGACTCGGCGCCAAGGAATGCAAAATCGCGGAATACCACCCGCACCTTGCCCGTGTTCACGTAATTCTGGAGAATCTGCGGCTGTGTTTCGCTGAAAAACTGCACGCAATAAGGGCACTGATAATCGCCATATTCAATGAGCGTCACCGTGGCATTCGCGTTGCCGAGGATCGCATCGCGCGGGCCAAGCGTCATCGCCGCCGCCGGGTTGGTGGCCGTGGAGGTTGCTGCAACCACGTTGCCATTCCCGCCCACGCCGCCCGCCGGAACCGCCGCGCTTCCGCCCTTATATAGCGTTGCAAAAACGATCGCGCCGCCCACCATCACTGCGGCAACGAGGATGCTGATAGGAAGGAACATGTCCCGCTTGCGCGGGCCCGATGAAACCGAAACCTCGACCTCTTCCACCTCCGGATGATTGTGCTCGTCCATGTTTAGTATATTGTTTGTTTATCTTTTTTAAATGATACCGCGCGAGGGGCAGTCCATCAAGAGGCAAATAACGCGTAATCGCGCGAGAAAAGCTTGGTGGTGATGACATACATGCCGTACACGATGAACGGCGCGGCAAACACATCAATGGAATAGTGCACATGGGCCAAAAGCACGCTTGCGCCGAAGAACACGGTCAGGATAAGAAAAAGATAGCGCAAATATTTATTGTCCCAAAAGATCAGCGCCAAGAGGAATGGGAACGCGGTGTGCCCCGAATAGAAGAAATTGCCAGAGAACGTGACAAGGTGATACAGGCCGTATCCGTGGTTATGTGCGCTCGGAGAATAGTGCAGCGGATACGGACCAATATGCGTGAGGCTAAAGAAGAATGCGCGGGAAATGATATAGAGCGCGATCGCCTTCGTGGAAAAAATGAGATAGCGCGGCTTTACGATCAAAAGCACCCACGCGGACACCCATAACACGATCGCACCGCCCACAATGACGGGGCTTAGGTTCACGAGCGGCAGATTGTCGAGAAAAATATCCCGCACCGCCGGCGCGTCTACCGCAACGCGCGAAGAAAAACGGCCCAGCACGATCTGGATGATGACGCTCAATACAAGTAGGAAAATCCCAAAATACATCGACCGCTTCCGCGCGGGCGTCCAAAATCCTTTATGTTCTTTTAACAACGCGAGCATTGGTATAGTATATACTAAAGCAATGTGGTTCTCCCTAAATACCCTTTTCGGATGGGTACTCGCCTACCGTTATGCTGTCCTCCTTCCTATCGCCATCGTGGAGGGTCCGATCATATCCGTCATCGCGGGATTTCTTGTATCCATCCATGCGATGGAGTTCTGGATCGCATTCGGCATCCTAATGTTTGGCGATGTGATTGGCGACATACTTTTATACAGCGTCGGCCGATGGGGAGGAAGCTCTCTCATCATGCGCTGGGGACCGAAATTTGGCGCAACGCCCGAGCGTATGGAAAAGTTCGAAAAGCTTTTCAAAAACAATGCAAAGAAAACGCTATTATTTGGAAAATGGGGCCATGCATTCGGATTCCCCATTCTCGTAAGCGCGGGGATAGTAAAAGAAAATTTCCAGGAATTCCTTTGGGTCAGCGTTGTCGGCACGATTCCGAAAACATTATTCCTTCTTGCCATCGGATTTTACTTTGGTGCCGCATACCAAAATATCGATCGCTATTTCACTGACGCGATCATTGGCATCGTCATTGTCGTGATCATCGCCGCAGTTGTATATTGGTTCCTTGGCAACACTGTACGCCGCTATTTTGACGAAACCGCTTGAGCACTATCCGAAGGAAGTGCTACGCGCAAGCGCATCAAGTGAACGATCTGGGAGAGGCACTCCCAAGCGGGAACGGTATGGAAAATATCTCCGATCATTTTTATGTCGCTGATCAGCCCGTGAAAAAATCCCTGTTTTGCAGATTTAAGCGGACTGATCACATGAGGAAGATAGACAATGGCAACGGGAAGTTTTTTTTCAATGATCAAACGGTTCATAAATACCTCGAGTCCAAATTTTGAAAGACGACGCAACTCTTCCATATGTTCATTCAACAATCCTTTTGGGTACACTCGTTCCCCGGAAATATAATCAAGGCCAAAGGGATGCCAGAACCATGGATAGCGCTCACGCAAACTGATACTGACTGCTGCACGGCCATCAACGATCGGAGCGATGAGTCGCGTGATGCTGTCAGCGGTGATCCCTATAAGGTCAGCGTCCAACGAACAGATAAGATCCCCCGTCGCGGCGGCAATGCCGTCCGCCACCGATATGGTCTTCCCTTTGTTGACGGGATGCTTTATAAGCGTAATATCAGGAAATTGGCCGACAATATCGGCGGTACGGTCATGGGAGCCGTCATCTATAACAATGACCTCTTTTAGCAACGGATGCTTGCTCACTGCGCGAAGAACCGTACTAATGCCCTTTTCTTCGTTATACGCGGCAATCACACAGGATATTGTCATGGTAAAATGATAATACCATACATACATGAACATCAGCATTGTTATTCCCGCATACAACGAAGAGAACTACATCGGCGACTGCCTGCAAAGCATCATCGCGAACCGAACCGACGATATCCTTGAGATCATCGTTATCAACAACGCCTCGACGGATGGCACGGCGGCGGCGGCAAAAAAATTTCCCGGCGTGCGCGTGGTGCATGAGCCGCAAAAGGGCCTTACCCGCGCGCGGCAACGAGGCCTTATGGAAGCCAAGGGCGACCTCATCGCCTATCTCGACGCCGACACCCGCATGCCGCCCGGATGGGTCGCAACGGTAAAAAAAGAATTCGCCAAACATCCGGAAATGGTTTCCCTCTCCGGTCCGTTCCATTATTACGACCTGCCGCCATCAAAGAAGATCCTCGCGGAAGGATTGTGGATGCTCACCGCGATGCCGACGTTTTGGATGATCGGCTTCATGGTGCTAGGCGCGAACTTCGTCGCTAAGCGCGAGGCGCTCGTACAAGTTGGCGGGTTTGATGCTACTATTGCTTTCTATGGGGAAGACACCGATATTGCCCGGCGATTGAGCAAAGTGGGAAAGGCAAGATTTTCCATGGGATTCTTCGTCATCGGTTCCGGACGGCGGCTCCTGGAAGAAGGGGTCATACGGACATTCTGGCGCTATGCGATGAATTATTTCGTGACCGCGCTCTCTTATAAACCGCTGACAAAGAAATATAAAGATATTCGCTAAGATCATGGCAAAATTATCTCCCAAAGAAAGAGCCACTGGGGCAACGTTGATATTTATCGCGTTCGGCGTGATCGGCGTGATCATCGCGCGACACAACCTTGCCATCGCATGGGCGCCGATGCTTTTCTACACGATGCTCGTGTGGAACGATTATTATTCCATAAAACATTTTTCCACGATCATCCCGCCGGAGAAAACTTCCCAAGTGTTCATCGACATCGTCCTCGTCATCCTCCACTTCATCTCGATCTTTTTCTTTGGAAACCCGTTTCTGTTCACCATTGCGATGATCGTGCTCTTCATCCTTGCGGTACTCAAATACGCGGGCGATCTTCCTTCCGTCAAAAATTCGCGCGCGCTGTTTCGTAAAGTGAAGATCGACGCGCTCGGCGCGCTCATTTCCGCGCTCGCGCTCGCGGGCATGTTCATGGGCTATCCGTGGCAATCAACGATCGTATGGACCGGCATCTTTGTATGCTCAAGCGTGTATGTCATCATCATCAACCCGCTTTATCAAGACACCCTCGGCACGGCATGAACAATACACCACTCGTGACGACTAAAATCAGCTTCGTCATTCCCGCCTACAACGAGGAGAATTATATCCGGCACTGCCTTGACGCAATCATCCACGAGATCGCTGGCCGCGACAGCTATGAGATCATCGTCGTGGATAACAATTCCAACGACAAGACGTGCGAGATCGTCACGCGGGAATATCGCGGCGTGGCACTCATCCACGAGCCGCGGCGTGGCGCCAATCGCGCGCGCGAGGCGGGGTTCGTGGTGTCAAAGGGTACGCTCGTCGCGTTCCTGGACGCGGATACGGAGCTGACGCTCGGGTGGATCGACCGCGCCGAGCGCGCGTTCGCCGCGGATAAAAACCTGGTCTGCCTTTCCGGCCCGTTCATCTATTACGATCTGCCGTTCGCGGCGAAGGCGCTCGTGCAGCTGTTCTATGTTGGGACATACCTCGTCTACCTCGTAAACAATTTCATCCTCCGCGACACGTCGATGATCCAAGGCGGCACGGAGATCGTGCGCCGCGATGCGCTCGCAAAGATCGGCGGCCATGACGTGAGCCTTACCTTCTACGGCGACGATGCGGACCTCGCGCGGCGTCTGAGCAAGGTGGGCTTTGTGCGCTGGTCATTCGCGTTCGCCCTTCGCTCCTCCGGCCGGCGGCTTGCCAAGGAAGGCACCTTTACGATGGGCTGGCGTTATGCGATGAACTATTTCTGGATCACGCTTTTCCATAAGCCGTTTACCATGACCTCCACCGAGGTGCGCTTCGACAACAAGCAGACCACCTACCAGCCGGAGCACCGAACAAAGGAATGGGCAATCGCGCTCGGCACCATCATCCTCGCCTTCGCCATCATCGAAGGCCTCATTTACGCATTCTCCCGCTTCCGCTTATAATAAGGACATCATGGATGCGGGCAACAAACTGAAGGTCTTTCTCTTTTTTATCGCCGACGTGGTGGCGCTCTACGCCGCGCTTTTTATCGCGCTGCTCATCCGCTATGGCGGCAACTTCTACCCGCAGCTCCTGAACGCCCAAGTGTCCGCGTTCACCGTTATTTTCATTTTATGGATCATCATTTTCTATATCGCCGGGCTCTATGATCTCCGCCGCCTGCGTAATAACATTGATTTCATCAAAACGCTCTTCTTGTGCATCGGCGTGAACGCCGCGCTTGCGGTCTTGCTCTTCTATCTGATCCCCGCATTCGGCATCGCGCCGAAAACAACGCTCCTTATCTTCATCGTTGTCTTTGCCATCATCGAGATCTTCTGGCGGCGGTTCTTGAATCGTCTGATGACGTTCGGCGAGGCGCCGAATAAAGTGCTTATGATCGGCGGCGGAACGATCGGCAAGGAGATCAAATACGCCATTGCCGAGAATCCCCAGCTCGGCTACGCCATTAAGGCGGAGATGGATGAGAAGACCGCATACGCGGACTCGAAAAAAATAAAGGACGCCGCCCTGCGCGAGGGCGTCAATCTCATCGTCATCTCCGGCAAGCTCAAGCACGAACCGACACTCGTCACGGTGCTATACGAGCTTTTTGCAAGCGGCATCATCGTGACCGACCTCACGAGTTTCTATGAGCTCATCATGCGCAAAGTGCCGCTCCCGGAGATCCAGGAAACCTGGTTTCTGGAAAACATCGCGCGGGAGGTCAATTTCTATGACCCATTGAAGCGCGCGGGAGAGTTCATATTCGCGCTCGCGCTCGGCATTGTTTTGATCCCATTCGAGATCATCATTGCCTTCCTCATCGCGCTCACCTCACGCGGACCGGTCATCTACAAACAGGTGCGCGTTGGGGAACGAGGAAAGAACTTCAAGCTCTACAAGTTCCGCACCATGCGCCTGGACGCGGAGAAGGACGGCGCGCAATGGGCATCAAAGAACGACGCGCGCACGACGCCGATCGGCGGCGCTCTCCGCGCGTCGCACCTGGACGAGCTACCTCAGCTCTGGAACATCGTCCGTGGCGACCTCTCGTTCGTCGGGCCGCGCCCGGAGCGGCCGGAGTTCGTGGCCAAGCTCGAAGCGCGGATCCCGTACTACGGGGCGCGGCTCTTCATCAAACCCGGCGTCACCGGCTGGGCGCAGATCAACCACCGCGCCGACCTCACCGACGACGACGTAAAGGAAAAACTGCAGTACGACATCTACTACTTGAAGAACCGCTCCCCGATCCTGGACTGGGCCATCATTTTGAAGACGATCAAATCGATTTTTGTGAGTCCGAAATAGTAAAAACAGGCGGCCAAATATAAAAAACCACGTAAGGACGAAGTCTTGCGCGGTGCTTTTCGTGGTGATGACCGTTCAATCATATTAACTATTCCGCTATGTCAAACTTCCTTTAATCTTTTTTTTAATCTCCGACGCGGCAGTTTTTTCAAGAGCCATGAGCTGGATTGTATCTTACCGCCCTTCCCGACGTTGAACACCATCGCACATCCAATCTCCTCGCACACCGGTACCTCGGGAATATTATCAAATTTCCGGTCGCCGCCGTTCGCAAAGATGCGCGGCCGCACTGCGCGCAGGGCGCGGGAAACGCTCATGTCGGGGTCGTTCGGCTTGTGCCTCGTGATGACCACGTGGTCCACCGCACGCAGCGCCTCGATCACTTCTTTACGCTCCTTTTCCGGCATGAACGCGAATCCCTTCTTTGCGCGCAGCCAGTTGTCGTTGTTCAGGATGACCACGAGCTCGTCGCCGAGCGCCCGTGCGTGCTCGAACATCCGCACGTGGCCGATGTGGATCGGATCGAAGCCGCCACTCACCGCCACCACTACCTTTTTTTTCTTTGTCGTCATGTCAATTTACGGAAGCCGCTTTTTCGGCTATCCTTTGTATATATTATATACCAGACAAACGCGCCATGTTCCAAAAGATAAAAAACTTCTTGTTTAAAAATACCACCGCCAAGCAGACGGTGGCGAAGAATACGGTCTGGTCGTCGATATCGCAATTCGGCGCGCGGATCATAAAAGCCGTGATCGTCATCTATGCGGCGCGGGCGCTCGGCACCGCGGGATATGGCGTTTTTTCGTATGCCATCACCCTTGCCGGATTCTTCGGTATATTCGTGGATCCCGGCATCAACTCCGTGCTCATTCGCGACGGCGCGAAAGCGACACCGGAAGAACGGCAATCACTCTTCTCGACGACACTCATTATGAAGGCGATAATCCTTGCATTCAGTGTGGTGGTCGTCATCTTCATCGCGCCGCTGTTTTCAACACTCCCCGGTGCAAAAATTTTGCTTCCGCTCGTCGCGCTCATCATCGTATTTGACAGCACGCGCGAATTCCTCGCATCGCTCTTCCGCGCCGAGGAAAAAATGCAATGGGATGCCATGTCGTTCCTTCTAGAAAACCTCGCCATTACCGTCTTTGGGTTTATCCTCCTTTGGGTATCGGCAACCCCACTCTCGTTCACCTATGCCTACGTTGCCGGCACCTCGGTCGGCGCGATCACGGCAATATGGCTCCTGCGCGGGCGGTTTAAAAATATTTTTGCGGGAGCATCCGCGCGGCGCATGATGGCGATCATAAAAACCGCATGGCCGTTCGCCGTCACGGGCGCGCTCGGGATATTGCTCACCAACACCGACATCCTCATCATCAGCTGGATGCGCACCGCTTCGGAGGTGGGTATCTATTCCGCTGCCATCCGCATCATCCAAGTGCTGTATCTTGTACCGTTGGTCATCCAAACGAGCACCATGCCCTTCTTATCGCGACTCGCCAAGCGCGACAACAAACGGTTCAGGGCGGTCCTCGAGCGCACTCTGGCGCTCATCTTCCTTGTTTCAATACCGCTTTCCCTGGGCGGCATCATTCTCGGCACGCAGATCATGCAGCTGGTATTCGGCGTCGGATATATCGCGGGTGGGCTCGGGCTCTCGGTGCTCATGCTCAACCTCTCGTTCGATTATGCCGGAAGCGTGGTCGCCACCGGCATCTTTGCGTACGACCACCAGAAAAATCTGATCATCTCCTCCGCCATCGCCGGCGTGAGCAATGTGCTCTTTGATCTGCTCTTCATCCCGCACTGGGGCATCACCGGCTCGGCGTTCGCCACGCTCATCGCGCAGATTTTGGGAAATTCCTATTTGTGGTACGCGATGCATCGGCTCAACCCATTCAATGTCCTCCCGCGGCTCGGGCGCATCATCGGCGCGGGTGCGCTGATGGCGGTCGTGACCGCACTGCTTTATATGGTAGGATCGAACGTGATCGAAAATATCCTGATCTCGGCGGCGATTTACATTGCTGCGTTATTTCTCTTTAAAGAACCGCTGCTCGGCGAGATAAAGAATATTGCAGGAACGAAAGCAGCGGAAGCATAGCGCCCGCTTAGGCGACCGACCTGCCATGCAGAAAACGCGACGCTTCGAGCGCAACCAACATTATTCCCCTGCCGAGCGAGCCGAGCCGCGAAAGAAACAGTCCGGTAAGCGCCGGCATATTGTGGGGGGATTTTTCGAGGGAGCGCAAAAAATATACACGACCCGTCTTCATATCTCCACCCAGGCAAAATCTCACGCCGATATTGAGGAGCGCCGCGCCTTCACGCTGATATTTTTCATACAGCGGCAGATGCTTTTCATAGAGGCGCGCGCTTTCCTGCGCCCGGGCGATGAACCCAAGTTTTTTCGTTGAATTCGCCGGATAAAAATAATATTTGAACAACGGCGCGCGCGCGAACGCAAAGCGATATCCTGCGGCGGCGATGCGGATCCACATATCCCAATCCTCCGCGTATTTCAACTCTTCGTCGCGCGCGCCGACACGTTCGATCACATCGCGCCGAAGAAGAACGCTGCTGTTGCTATGGATATAATTCCGGTCCAGCAGGGCGGGAAAAGGCGCTTGAGTTACCGGCGCCTTGTATCTCCCAAAAACTTTTCCGTTCGCGCGCACTAAAAAAGCTCCGCATCCGACGAGACCAATTTCTTCGGCGCCGAGAGCACCGTCCCCAAACAACGCCACCTGCTTCGCGAGTTTTTCCGGCAGCCATTCATCGTCCTGGTCGAGATACGCAACGTACTCGCCTTTTGCATATTGCATCGCAAGATTTTTTGGGCGTGCCGGGCCACCGGAATTTTCCTCAAAATAATACAAAACGCGGGCGTCTTTCCCCCGAAATTCCTCTACCACTTTTTTGGTGCCATCCGTCGAGCCATCGTCAGCCACGATCAATTCAATATTCCGGTGTGTCTGCGCCAAAACGCTCCCGATGGATCGCGGAAGGAATTTTTCGCCGTTATAGGCGGGAATAATGACGGAAATAAGAGGGGTCTCCATCGCGAATTATTATATCCGATCCGTAATGACGCGAATATTAAAAGGAGTGTCAATGTAGTCGTTGAAAATGGTGCGGTCGACCAGCGCCTTCCCTTTCAACAATAGCTTCAAGGATCCCTCATCGTTTGCCGTTGGGACTTTATTATCTGAACCGTCAAAGGGAGGAACGAGGCTATATCCCGACAAGTCCAAACCGGCCACTGTGGGTTCATATACCAGATAATTGACCCCATAATAAATTGCTTCCAGAAATACCGTGGACGTCGGACCGATGACCAATGTTGATCTGCCGAGTGATATGCGGAGAGGGTCCCTGTCGATCGCAAAAAAATCCCGATTGATGAATTTATAATACCAATTGATATCGTCTTGAGGATGAATCCGAAGCCTTACGCTCCTTACCCCCAAAGACTTAAGTATTTTTTCAATGGAATACAGATAGACGATGGAGTTACCCCTATCGCTCAATCTCACCTTATCCTTTGATTGTGCAACATCGAGGGGCTTCGATAAAACGAGGATGTTATCTAAATTATTCCTTAATTTGGCGTCGGGCAATTCTTTATAGAACGGGTGCCCTGATATTAAAATTTTATCGGGATCAAAACCGACATGTACATAGTTTTCTTTGATCTTCTTCCCCCAGACGACGAGATAATCCGTTTTATTCTCGTCATAAATGTTGTACCTGCCCGGTAGGCCATGCGAAAAAATGAAGCTGGGCTTTTTTAGCCGTTTAAATATCTCTATGTTTATCAAGTCGAAAAAGAGCGTGTCATTATATACAATCAAGGAGGTCATATTCATAGACCGATAATAATCAGTAAGTTGATCTATAAACGAATCGAGTTGTGCAAAAAACTCTTCGGAAATCAAATACTTAAAATCACTTTCTCTAATATAGTGATTTATCTTTAAGAAATTTTTATAAACACCAAGATTTCCTGCAATTGAATACTCGCCCGGGAGCGGTTTGTGCATCGGTCTCAGAACGTTAAAATTTTGCTTAGCAAGTTCATCATTCACCGAAAAATAGGCGTTAGAGAGAATATTCTTCTTATTTGTTTTTTTTCCTCCTTTCGAAAGGAAGAACCCGGCGTAAATATCTTTAGAGAGGTCTTTCGCCCGGGATTTCATCGATTTACCCCAACCCGACCGCTCTTTAGGGTATTTAAAATGCTCTCCGTAAAAGTATATCCGCCGATCCAATTCCGACTTCAAAAGATCGAGCTTGGACTTGTCAATCTCAGTATTTTTTTTCAAATAATCGAACAGGGAGAATGGTTCCATTTCTACTATTGTTGCATACTTTATAGATTTTCACGAGAGCAACTTCTTGTCGTCTCATAAAAAGGAACAAGATAATTTCATTATTTTCTTTGATTTAATGGAAAATAAAGACCACAAAGTGATGAGGAATTCAAAAAAATTATACGCGATTTGTATGATACTATATCGCAACAAAAATCTTGTACCATATAATATGTGGCGTTTCTGGCCTATC
Source organism: Minisyncoccia bacterium (assembly GCA_050015515.1). Lineage (GTDB taxonomy): Bacteria > Patescibacteriota > Minisyncoccia > UBA6257 > 2-01-FULL-56-20 > JAKAGE01. The sequence goes on along the minus strand of JBEKBG010000001.1, from coordinate 134,278 downwards.
CCGTATTATCAGTTACCGATAATAAATCTGCCTTCGTCAGTTTTTCTATGATCGGATATAAATCCCGAACAGGAGCGTGTATAATGTCACTGATTTCGATAAGGTCGTGCGCGCCGTCTGCGTACGCGATAAAATCCATCATAGTTTTCACTTCGACGCCTGACGATTTCGTGCTGAGCGTAGGATATAACCCCCTCTTCCCCAATTGCGGTTCCCCTAAGCATTTTATTTTATAAAATCGATTAGCCTCGAGCAGCTCCAGACATTCTCTAAGTATTTCATAGGAACCCGATAATCCTTCGGGGCTAATAAGATCAAGGCCATCGAGAGAAGTATGATACTCGGGATATTCTCCGTACTTACTCCGCATCACACTGCAAACCGGCAAATCGACTCCGGGAGCATTGTACTGGCGCTCATCGCTGCCCCTGTCGAGAAAAGAATATTTTTTGAAATTACCGGCGGACGACAAAATATTCAGCGCGGCCCTATCAGCGAGCGTATCGCCGGCGCGGCTCGGGAGGTATGAATAGATCCGGTTATCGCCGAGACATGAGAGATTAAAACCAGCGATAATATTTTTCTTCATTACCCCCATGTTCTTACTCAGATAGACCAAGGAACCGATCGTTTCGGGAATGAATAGGATGCGATAGGTATATTTTCGCGGAATGCTCATAACCCATTTTGCGAGAAATGCGGCCACCACCATGCTAGAATCTAAGTTTAGCACTTTTATCGTTTACAGTAAAGAACGATACCCCCCATTTTCTATAGTTTTTTGGCGGCTGAAACTTATCCTTATTTCCTCGGGATTAGTAATAGCCTGGAGAATCGCTCCCCTCTTACCATTTCCATCACTGGGGAAGGACAACCGCTCGTTTTGCCTCACAAAGCCACCCTATGGGGCGAGAGCCACAAGCACGGACTCGGATAAATAAGATACTCAATTTCATTACTTCTCCCAATATCGGTTCATTGCGCCCCCGACATCGGGTCAGTATCAAAACTGGCCGACTGGTTGCGGGTGAGATGCCTTAAACGCCGCGATGATGTTCAGATTTTCTCTCACGGCCGCTATATGTTCCTGATCGTAGAGTACGGTTATAATATCGTTCTGATAGTGACCGAGTTGATAAATTGCCTTTTGCTCCCCGCTATCGGCAAGCATTGCGTTTAGCAATTGAATTATCATCTTGAAGGGAGAATTGATTATCTTCCATAATTTTATTGTTCTTACTTTTTCCACAAACTTGGCATCACTATATTTTTTTCGATGGAACTGAATTTTGCCTTAAGCTCCGCAATGCACGCTTCGCAGTCTCTATCTCGCGCCGAGACATCAATATCTTGCTGCAATTGCCTGGCACTATCAACTCCGAAAACCACGTAATCAATATTATCATTCTTTAAGGAGAACAATAAAGCCGCTTGTTGTCGCGATAAGTGATATTTGTCGATGATGGCGTCAAATTCCTTGAGATATCCTTTGGCATTTTCCAAATGGGCTGGGATCTTTTCCTCTGGCATAAAGAATAGCCCCTGCAAAAACGCACTCCGCCCAAAAACCGTCACTCCATTCTTTTTGGCCAGTTGGAAAAAATCGGTCTTATCCAAACGCTGATCAAAAACACTGTACGGAACCTGGATATAATCAACGACGTCGAGTTTTGCGGCATAGACCGCATCATCTTCCTCATAAATGGAAACACCAATATTTTTTACCAGCCCTTGCTCTTTGAGCTTACAAAAACAGTCAACGAGTTTTTCGTCCCGGATATAGGCGGGCGTATGGAAAAGATAACCGTCAACATAATCCCGTTTCAGCCGTTTTAAGGATTCGTCCAGATTTGCGGCAATGATATCGTACGGCTCGCCCTTGGATTCCGATATGATATTCCCTTTTAATTTCGTGATGATCTTGATCTTGTCGCCCACGCCGCGGCTCTCCGAGAATTCGCCTAAAATTTCTTCGGCATCGCCATAATTATAGGCCGTATCAAATATCTCGATCCCGTTCTTGTAAGCAAGGTCCAGCATCTCAAGCGATCGCTCCCTTGACGGCTTTCCTTTTGTGTTATTGATGCCGTATTCCATGCCGAACTGGACGGTGCCCAACACCAATTTACTTTTTGGATTTGTCATTTTATTGGATCGCCCGCCTTGTAAGCCCGGTGAGAAATCTTTTTCAATTGCGCTTCAAAATATTTTGGCTGCATGCCAAATCCCGGCCGGATCACTTTCATATTCTCTTTAGTGAATCTTTCGCCTTTTTTAATATCATGGGATGCATAGATTGATCGCTTAAATATTCGTTCCCCCTTCTCGGCTTCTAAAATATCATAGCTGACCTTTCCCATGGCCATATAAGCATTATTCACCTCCTCAACCAATGACTTGAATTCTTTCGGCTCTAAAGAAAATGCGCTATCTACTCCACCCTCGGCTCGGCTAAGACAAAAATGCTTTTCTATAACCCTCGCCCCAAGAGCAACCGAAGCAACCGCCACGCCGATGCCCAACGTATGGTCCGATAAGCCGACGTTGCAAGCAAATAATTTCGCCATATGCGGAATGGTAAGAAGATTGGTATCTTTTGGTGTCGCCGGATAAGAACTCGTGCATTTGAGCAGTGTCAGATCGCGACAACCGTTCTCCCGTAAGATTTTTACCGCTTCCCTGATCTCGGCAAGCGTGGACGCGCCGGTCGACATAATAACTGGCTTTCCGGTCTTGGCAACGTATTTCAATAGAGGAATGTGATTTACTTCAAAGGAAGCGATTTTATAAATCGGCGTGCGTAGTTTTTCCAAAAAATCTACCGCCGTCTCGTCAAAGGGCGTCGAAAAACAGACGATTCCCCGCTCTTTTGCCCGTTTGAAAATCGCTTTATGCCATTCCCATGGCGTATGGGCTTTTTCATATAGATCGTACAGGTCAAGTCCGCGCCATAGCGATTTTTTGTCGGTTATTTTATAAACGCCTCGCATGGTGAGCGTGTCGGCGGTATAGGTTTGCAATTTTATCGCATCCGCGCCGGCTTCGGCTGCAGCATCAACGATCGCGAGCGCCCTTTTGAGCGATTGGTTATGATTGCCCGACATTTCGGCAACGATAAACATTCCGTTCTCGCCCATGGTCGAAGTGGCTCCCTTTTTTAATTTTGATTTTTTCATGAAAGAATGCTTGTCGTGAATTTGCCGATGTCTTTTATATTATACCTTGCGCCATGAAATTGCTTTGCTTTCGTGGTGGCAAAGCGCCCGGAATGCACGCGAACTGTGCAGGCACCCACTCTGTTAAGGGCCACAAAGTCTTTATTTGGATCGTCGCCGATATATACTACGTCTGACCAATTGCATTTTTCCAACCGTTTTATTTTCTCAAAGCAATACAGCGCAGGCTTTGCAGCTTTCGGACCGTAGCGATTGGTAATATATATCTTATTAAAGAAATGTCTTATGCCAAGGGCTCTGATTTTAGCGGTCTGAACCAGGGTATTTCCCTCCGTCACAAGATACAATCTACTATAGCAGGATAATTCTTTAAGGAGATCCCTGACGCCCGGGTACAAGGCGATGTTGGGACGATGTTTTCTATAGATGGAAAGACACTTTCTCACGTTTTTGTGAGTAAGAACCGAATGCTCTTCCAGCAAGGTATTAAAAATTTTTCCCCTCCCATAAAGCGCCAACAGCCGTAGTTCCCTTAAATAAAGTTTTTTCTCGCTTATCCCGGTAACCCCCGAGACATAGCGAGCAACGGCCTTGAAGCCGCTTTTTACGAAAGCATTCTCGTCATAGAGCGTGTCATCCAAATCAAAAATCAGAACCATAGAGGTAGATGTCCTGCGGAACACGAATTTGCTTTATTTGGTTATAGATCACAGTGAAAGGATAATCGTGCAAATCTTGACCAAGCACTTCGAGGAAGAACCAGTAAAACGAATCGAGTCCGGCTTTAACGGAAAGTGTCGACGCGCCTCCGAATCTGCAATTGCATTCGATGATGTGTATCATGTCGTGCTCATCTATAATCGCTTGCAGGATGACGTGGCCGTAAAGGCCCAGTTTATTTATTATCCCCGGAAGCAATATCTCGGCTTTTTCATTCCTTATCAAAGTCGTAACCTGAGATTCACCATCAACTATTTTATCCCTCCTCCGAAGCACGACACCGTGAACGGCTCCTTGCTTATCTATGTAAGCATCCACGCTGACTTCAACTCCCTTTATAAAAGGCTGAAAAATTGGCTCGCTGAGGTTTGTAGCATGTTTCTTCGCCTCGTTATATTTCAACCCGATACCAATGGAGACAGATCCCGCGCCCCTTCTTTCCTTCACAACATAAAGGTCACTGTGACAATCATCTATTTTCAAGTAAGACGGAATCGCCGGAATATCCGCTGAGGAACAGTATTCACTGAATTTGAGTTTATCCACGCATCTATCAACCGCTTCCTCGCTAGAAATCATCACATGAATATTGCGCGAGAGAAACGACGACTTATTCCTTGACCAGAAAGACAATTCCCCGTCTCTTGTGGGAATAACATATCTGATATTATTCTCAAGGCACCAATTAAGTATTTTATCGGTGTTCTCGTCGTCGGTTTTGGGCATATTCCAGAAACTATCGGCGACGAACGATGCAAGAGCGCTGTTATCTGTGTCACCTGCGAAAACTTTGACATCGGGGGATAGTTTGGCCGCGGCCTGTTTTACCGCATCCAGCAAGGGAATTTTACGGGACGCGCTGCAAATAAGAACGTTTCCCAGAGAGGGTGTCTTTGGTTCGGTTTTCTTTCTTTTCTCGAATTCTATCATCTCTGGTATCGCAGTATCGATACTATATTCGGGCCGCCATCCCGTCAGATCGATTAATTTGGAAATTTCTCCCTGTGAGGCTTCGTACAAAATATCTGAATCCTCTTCGCGCACTTTCATGTTCGGGAAATATCTCTTGAGCACATCGAGGACATCTGCAACCCTTCTCGATTTTCCAGTTCCCAAGTTAATGATACCTTTTGCGTCGGCAGACATCGCCAAACGAATAAGACCCTCGGCCGTATCTCTAGCATAAATATAGTCAAACCACCCCTCCTTCTTGTATACCACGATTTCTTTATCCGCAATAAGATCTCTGATCCAACGAGAAATAATGTCCATCGAATTTTTGCCGTAGCCACGATAGATTCGCGCGATCGCAATTTTATATTGGTCGGAACGAAACTGTTCGATGAATCTCAGTTCTATTTCATGGGCAAACTTGGCTACGCCTGTAAGATTGCGGGGGTAAATGGGATCGTCTTCGCTAAGATTTACCGGTTTTTCTTTCGATTCGGTAAACATATAGAGCGTAGGGTTGTAGATAAGATAACTTGAAGCGAAAACCACTTTCCTTAACGAGGGGATGTCCTTGATCAAGGTCATTAAATAATTACTCAATCGAATATTGTGCCAGAAATTTTCTTTCCAGAATTCGTATGTTTCTATAGATCTTTCGAATGTGGCAGCTAGGTGGATAAATATTTCCGGCGCGAATGATTCTATTTCCGTCGGTTCGAGAAAATTCAAATCCCCTTGCCGATAGTGCAATTTACCCCTCCACTCGGACGGGCACGCTTTAAGATCGCCAACAAGCACAACGGCGCCCTGCGCCAAAAGCTTGCCGACCATCTCGCGTCCAATGACCCCGGCGCCACCACTGACAAAAATCCTTTTATTCTTTAGAGTTTCCTTCATTGTTTAAAATTCCGTGAAGAAGGGAATCGAAAAAGGTCCCGTTTACCAGTACGTGGTCCCTCATCGCACCCTCAAATTTGAAGTCGGCCTTTTCTAAAATGGAAATATGGGTCTTACGGAAAGAATAGGTCTCGGCGAACACTCTGTGGAATTTCAAATCTCCAAAAGCGACGCCGAGAATCAAGTGGATGTACGCCAAAAAATGCTTCGCATAATCGTCGTCTCGGTGCCCATACTTAGGGTCTAACAGAAAGGATAATTCTGCCCTTTTATCAGACCATGAAATATGGACCAGGCCGCCGTAACCGATCCGTTGTCCATTTTTAAAAAAGGTGAATAAAATATTTTTGGGCTGCGGCAGGTCCATCGATGGCCAGATGATTTTTGAGAAATATTCGATTTGTTGTTCGGAGCTGATGGGAGTAGATTGTCTTAATACGTCCAACTGCGCATTCCGCCACTCCCGAATATCCTCAATGTCATCAGGTTGTATGGTCACGAGGGAATAATCGCCCAAAACGTATTTTTGTCGCTCTAAAATCGCGTACTTTTTATCTTCACTCACATCCATATTTTATGCCAGTCGTTTAAATCCTGAATGGCAGACTGGCCCTTTCAATAGTTTCTCCGGATCGCCTTTTTTTAAGGCATCAGCAATGAAAGCAAATGTTTTGTCGCAGGCATCCAAATAGGCCTTTACGTGCTCGGATTTGTGGGCATACGAAGCGTAATAAGCCGTTGTCGCGAGGAACCCCAACGCCAACATTTCCTGCGTAAACAACGTCTTGAGTACTAAAGGCTTTTCGTATTCAAACGAAAAATGGCTGATTGGCGCAAGGCCGCCAACTTCTATTTTTAGCCCGTTTTTTTCGGCCAGGTCGCTCCAGCCCTTTTGCACCTGCTCACCCGCGTTCACAAGGTGCTCATGCACCTTGTGGGCGATAAAGTATTTTATCGTGGCGATCGCCGCAACCGGGCCAGTCCTCTCCGTCCAGGAAGTGCTGCTTATGAACGTTCCCTGCGCAGCTTGCATGATATCCCTTTTGCCGATAACGACCCCCATGGGAAACCCATTACTGATGGCTTTCGCGAAAACAGCGATGTCGGGCTCTATCCCCAATACCAAATGGGCTCCGCCGGCGTTCAGCCGCCAGCCGGCTGAAATTTCATCAACGACAAAAACAATCCCTTGCTTTTTGGTCACTTGGTTGATCGTACTGATGAATTTTGGATCGGGTTTAAAATTTCGTATTGATTCCAACACCACCACACCAATCTCTCCTTTATATCTCTCGATGAGTTTCAGGAATTCGTCAGTGTTGTTGTAATTAAAAGGAATCGAAGTATCCTTCAGTACCCGAGGCACGCCGGCCGGATCAAGACCGGGCAACAAGTGGCCGTCCAGGGCCTCATCAGCGGCAAGATTTGCCGACAAATACCAATCGTGCCAACCGTGATATCCGCAAAATAAAACCTTATCCTTGCCTGATTTAGCCCGCGCGATCCGTATAGCAACTGCCATAGCCTCACCGCCGCTCCTTGTGTATCGGACCATCTGCGCCCATGGGTGGAGCTTGCACATCAGTTCCGCCAATTCAACTTCCTCCGGAGCGTTCAGGGTGCACATACTCCCGCGACGGATGGCGTTCATAACCGCATCGTCAACTTCGGAGTTCGCATAGCCCAAAACGCAGGCTCCGATCCCCATATAGCTCATGTCAATATACTTATTCCCATCCAGGTCCCACACGTAACATCCTTCGGCCTTATCATAGTAGGCCGGCCACTGATCCGGCAAAAACATCTCGGGCCGTTTTGACAACAGTTGCGTACCTCCGGGGATAAGGGTTTTGGCTTTCTTATAGAGATCTTGGCTTTTATTCATTTTCTTGATCCTCGCGCAATGATTTTTGATAACCCTCATTCCGCTCGTAGCGGGCGTTGATCTTCATTATCTCCGGATTCTCATCCAAATAGTTTACATAATCCAACCATCTCTTGTCTAGCCCGACATGGAGAATTATGTTCTCGATCAAGTCAAAATCTTCTTGTGTGTCAACGGTCAAACGGTATTTTGAAAAATCTTTATCGTTTTTGACACTCGCCGACCTGAAAAGATTTCTTCCTTTCGCGGATGAATTGCGCCGAATGTAAGGCGTGACATGCTCGCGATCGGATTTTAAAGTTGCCTCTTGATAAGCTTTTTTTAATGCGGAGAATTTAAACACTTCGACGTCCACCCCGTCCGGAAAGGTCGGCTCAAGCGTGTTGGAAGCGTAATCATAATCTCCCGTTACGCATGCATCTATAACCTTATCGATTTCGTGCGGGTCTATGAGCGGGCAATCAGCCGTAAGGCGTACGACATAATCGGGATTTTCGGGCAGGGCGCACAGATAAAAACGCGCGAGTACGTCGTCGGTCGGACCTTGAAACGACCCAACGCCTAACGTATCGGCGATCGCCACGATCGCTTCGGAGCCGGTCTCCTTCGTCGTCGCCACTTTCAACTTTGATATGCGTTTGGATCTTAATGTCCGTTCCAAATGTATCTGAAGGAGCGTTTTGCCGCCGATGGTTTTCAATACCTTCTCCGGCAAACGGGTTGACCCGACCCGCGCTTGCGTGATGGCCACTATTTTCATTATGCGCCAAAGAATTGTTTTACGGTTTTTATCACGAATTCTTGTTCTTTTTCCTTGAGAGAAGGATACATCGGCAGGCTCAGACATTCTTCGTAATATTGTTCAGCCATGGGCATGTCGCCCTTCTTGGAACCGAGCGATCGGTAATACGGCGCGAGATGTACCGGAATATAATGCACTTGTGCAAAAATATCATTGTGGTGCAAATAATCGTACAGTTCCTTGCGCCGCTTTGTTCTTATTATATAGAGATGGTATGCGTGGCCGACTCCGACACTGAGCAGTTTCTGATTGGAACCCGAAAGAATTTCTATCTCCGACAGACCTGCAAATGCTTTATCATACGCGTCGGCTATTTCTCGCCGTCTTTTAAGACCTTCCCCGGCCCGATCTAATTGAGAGATCCCCAAAGCGCAAAGAATATCAGAAATCCGGTAATTGTATCCGAGCTCCTGCATCTCGTAATACCAACCGCCGTGATTTTCGTGCATAAGCGCGGGATCTTTCGTTATGCCGTGCGTTCGCAGTAATAGTAGTTTTTTATAGAGTTCCTCATTATTGGTCGTAATCATCCCGCCTTCGCCCGTGGTAATATGTTTCACGGGGTGAAATGAAAAGATAGCAACGTCGGCATAATTCCCATTGCCACAAAATTGTTTCATTCCTTTGCTGTCCGTAAAATATCCTCCTGGGGCATGACATGCGTCTTCCAATATCCACAGCCCGAACTCGTCTGCAATTTTTCTCATTTTCTCCAAATCAACCGGATATCCCGCAAGGTCAACGGGAATAATTCCTTGATAAGTTCCTTTGGCAGATTTTTTTAAAAGAGCAGTGAGGACATCCATGTCAAGCGTGGCGGTCGAGGGGTCAATATCCGAAAAAACGACCTCACCCCCGCAATAACGGACGCAGTTCGCCGAAGCGGCAAAGGTAATGGGCGTCGTGATCACCTTGCTTTTTCCATTTATCCCCAAAGCTATGGCGCTCAAATGAAGAGCGGCCGTACCGCTCGTCACCGCAACGGCATATTTTACTCCGATATATTTTGCGAATTTTCCCTCAAATTCGGCGACACGCGGACCCTGCGTGAGAAAATCGCTTTTCAGAACGGCTTCCACCGCCTGAATATCCTTTTTCGTGACAAATTGTCTTCCATAAGGGATAGGCGCGCCTTTTTTCATTATGATAGGGAACTAAAATCAGGATCGCTATTTTCCTTGATTTTTTCTCTGATACTCTCTATGGTTTCCCATTTATCATTTGTTCCTGAATTATATTGAAACCCCTTGGCCACTTCTTTTGCCTTAAAATGCTGTAAATATTTTTCCTTCTTTGCGTCGGCGGAAAGTATCGCATAATATTTATCAAATTCAATGGTATTGTAGGAATCGGCGGACGTGATCATCTCTTCGTGCAACTTCTCTCCGGCCCTGATGCCGATCTCGATCAATTTCGCGTCGGGAGCGATGGCGCGGGCAAGAATTTCTATCTTATACGAAGGAATTTTAGGAACTAATATCTCTCCTCCCAATGCGTTTTCAACCGCCCAAAGAACCATGTCGGCCGCCTCCTTTAAAGAAATATTAAACCGGGTCATTTCTCTGCTTGTAATAGGTAACGCATCCCCATCTTTCGCTTTTTTAATAAAGAATGGTATCACGGACCCTCTTGACCACATTACGTTGCCGTAACGCACGACAGAAAGGCGTAAATCTCGTTTTCCCTTAATGTTGTTGGCTGCTATAAAAAGTTTGTCGGAAACCAATTTTGTCGCACCATAAAGATTGATCGGCGCCGCCGCCTTGTCGGTAGACAATGCCACCACGATCTTGACATTCGTCGACAAAACCGCGTCAACAACATTTTGCGCGCCTCCAATATTTGTTTTAATAACTTCATCCGGATTATACTCCGCGGTAGGAACCTGCTTGAGCGCCGCGGTATGAATAACTATATCAACATCCTCAAGCGCTCTCTTGAGCCGCGCGTTGTCGCGTACGTCGCCGATAAAAAAACGGACTTGAGGAAATTTGCTTTCGGGATACGATTGGGCCATTTCAAACTGCTTGAATTCATCCCGCGAATAAATGATCACCTTCCGAACCGCGGGATAGCGCTCCAAAATAAGCTTCGTGAGCATTTTGCCCAAAGACCCCGTCCCCCCGGTGATCAAAACCGACTTATTATTAAACATATTATATAGGTTGATAATACTCTAAGAGAACGCTCATGGCAACTCGGCGGCTAAAATTTTTTTGCCGATTAATAGCTTCCCTCGTACTTCATTCTCTTTTTCCATACGCGCGCTTTTTCAAGAATCTTTAATTGGAATATCCTGTAGCGCGGGGGAACAAAGATATGGGTACGCGCTTCCATCCCACCGAAAGAATTTCATTGAATCCATTACAAAAAATCTACCCAATCTTAAGAGTTGCGTATATATTTTTCTGTCTTTTTAAGAATGTTGCCCTGCCGCCAAGATGACGCCCTTCATAAAAATTGAACTACTTTCCCGCCGTGGTCGTCGTTGCCGTGCTCGAAGAGGTCATCGCCTCATACATCGCCATCGCCTGCTGTATCTTCGTATCCGTCGGCCAGTTACGCAGGATGGTAGAACCTATGGCGATGGTATCGGTGGCGTCGCCTTCCGCGCGGTATACGTCGAACAACCCGTAGAGCGACTGCGGGCGGTTGGGGCCGAGTGCTACGCCTTCCTGATACCACTTCTGCGCAGCGGCGAGGTACGTCGGATCGCCGGTGTTCGCGAATGCGATCTCGTTGATAGCGCCCTCGAGGTAAAGGTCCTGGCCAAAGCTCATACCTTTGCCAGCGTTCAGAATTGGATTGTAATAACTGTTGAGATAGCCAATGAGCGCGCCGGTGGAGGTTGCGTCATTGCTCTGCTGAACGAATGAAAGGATGCTGTTCGCCATATTACGCACGAGCTCTTCCTGCCCGATCGGCGACGGATAATCAAGCGGCGTCGAAAGCTTGTTCTCCAGATCCTGTAATGATGTTGCCTGACCCTGCTGGGTTTGCAATCCCTGCAACGTGGTAATGAACATCTGCGCCTTACGCATTGGCATGTACGAGCCATATACCGCGATGCCAAAAATGGCGGCTACGATGATGATTGCGACAACTCTTTGGTATGTTCGGTCTTCCATGAATGTTGATGATTACACTTTTCCCTCTTTTTTATGCACCGAAAAATAGTATGCCGCGAACGCGAGGAAGCCGAACAGGCTGAGGTACATCGGGAAGACATCAAAGATGGCGATGCCCTGCCCGAGATACGCGATGGGGATGGCAAAGACGAGTGCGCGCTGCAGGCGGGACTCGGCGCGTTTGTGCGGACCCTTGAAGAATTCCCAGTAGAACATAAAGAACATGCCGAGATAGCTCAGGAGGCCAAGAATACCGGTCTCTGAAAGGTAATCAAAGTAAACGCTGTGTGCGCGGTCGAACCACGTCTCGTTGTTCTGACCGGGCACGTAGAACTTCGGGTTGAAGAATTTGTCGTACACCGGCGTAAAGTTTTCCGGACCCCAACCGAGCACCGGCTTCTCCAAAAATCCATGCCACGCCTCATTCCATACCCAAAGGCGGGTCTGTGCCGTCGGATCGGAAAGGCTGAGTTGCAACAAGCGCCCTTCGGGGAAGCTGGAGACAAATTTGGTGTTCCTCGCCGCGTAGATGCCGACACCAAGTACGATAAGGATGCATAATGCGAGAAGTCCCCATTTGCGGATTTTGCCGCTGTTCGAGAATACCGTATAAAGGACTGCCGCAAAAATTCCAGCCGCAAGACCCAGAAATGCGCCGCGCGTCTGACCAAGTACAAAGAAGAACACGACGACCGCAAGGGTTACGCCGTAGCCCCACGATTTGAGTGCGGTAATCGTCTTGGCATGGGCGCTTGAGACCCAAAGATAGCCGACGTAGAACATAGAGAACAAAAGATACGCATCCACGTACGCCGAGTTACCGAGCGATCCCTCAAAGCGCCCGTCAATAAGCTGGTGCCACCAGCCGGTCGGCGCGGTGCCACCAGCGTAAGCACCGATAAAGCCCGTCACGGAATAATTTCCGGCGATGCCGTATAAGATCATCAAGCCGGCGGAAACGAGCGAGAAGCGAAAAAGATTTTTCCAATCTTTTTCGTTGGTAAAGATAAGTACGAGGAGCAGGAAGAAAAGATAATAGTGCAGCATCTGGAAGCCACCCTCGCCGCGCTCGTAGTTGGACCAGAACGCCGCGTGGAAGTCATAGGCGAACACGCACGCGAGCTCAAAGATCGCGGCAAATACCGTGACGGCAATGACGAGCGGCTTATGGAAGAGCGTGCTGATGCGCTTTTTTGCGTCGCCCTTGTGCGCCTCAAACGCCCACCAGAGCACCATGCAGGCGAGCGCCAACTCTACAACAAATCGAAAGAAAAAATCCTTCCCGCCGATGAAGGGGAAGAATATAGAATTCATAACGATGACGATGGAAAAGACGGCGATATAGAGATACCACTTTGCAATGCGCTCGAACGAGAACTTCATCAACTTGGCGATGACCCCCAACAACAAAAGCGCTGCGATGACGGAAGCGGTGACGGGATGGCTGAAGATGGTGTCGATTATCATGGATGGGTTTATTGTATCACAATTGTGTTTTTATGCGCGAGTGCCGGCGACCGCGACGTCGCTAGCGGGCATATTCCACGGCCCGCATCTCGCGGATCACATTCACTTTGATCTCACCAGGATATTTTAGCTCGGTTTGTATCTTATTGGCAATCTCGCGCGCGAGCTCGAGCGCGCGGAAGTCGTCCACCTTTTCCGGAACCACGAAGACGCGAAGCTCGCGACCGGCGGCGATCGCATAGGCGCTCTTTACTCCGGCGAAGTCGCTCGCGATCTTTTCCAGGTCGGCAAGGCGCTTTACGTAGTTCTCCAACGTGCCACGCCGAGCGCCCGGGCGAGCCGCGGACAAGACGTCTGCCGCGGTCACCACATATGCCTCCGGCCGTGCGTACGGATAGTCGTCGTGATGCGATTGCATCGCCTCCACCACGCGCTCGTCGATGTTGTATTTGCGCAACAGCTTCATGCCGAGTTCCACGTGCGTTCCCTCAACCTCGTGATCGATCGCTTTGCCGATGTCGTGGAGCAATGCGCCCTTCTTTGCTACTTCCGCGTTCAGGCCAAGCTCACGCGCCATCATTTCCGCAATGTACGCCATCTCGGTCGAATGCACGAGCACGTTCTGGCCATAGCTCGTGCGGAAGTGCAGGCGCCCGATCATTTGGAGCAATTCCTTCGGAAGGTCGAATACGCCAAGATCCTGTGCGGCGGCTTCGCCGATCTCCTGCGTGCGCTTGACGAGGTCGGCTTTCGCCGTCTCTACGCTCTCCTCTATCTTGGCTGGCTGGATGCGGCCATCCTTTACCAACCGCTCGAGCGCGAGACGTGCCACCTCGCGACGGAACGGGTCGAACGAGGAAATGATGATGCCGTCCGGCGCCTCGTCGATGATGAACTCAACGCCAGTGGCGCGCTCGAGCGCGCGGATATTGCGGCCCTCACGGCCGATGATCTTGCCTTTTATGTCCTCGTCCTCCAAATGAAACATCGTCGTCGTCATTTCGGCCACGTGTGAGCGCGCATAGCGCTGGAGCGCGATCGTGATGATGTCGTTGGCGCGCTTTTCCACTTCCTCGCGGTTTTCGCGATCGATCTTTTGGATCGACTGCGCCAGATCGTTCGATCGATCCTCCTTCGCGCGGCGCAAGATTTCTTCTTTCGCTTCCGTAACGGAAAGATTGCCGATCTTCTCAATGCGCGACTCGATCTCGCCCTCTTTTTTGGCAACCGTCTCTTCTTTTGCCTTCGCGGCATCCTCACGCGTGCGAAGTTTCCCCTCTTCCGCGGAAAGGTCTATTAGCTTCTTATCCAACGTCTCCTCGCGATGCAAAACACGCACTTCAAGCGCATCGATTTCCTTGCGGCGATCCTTTTCTTCGTTCTTCAGCTCAACCGAAAGCGAGGCAGCTTTTTCTTTTGCCTCTAAAATAATTTCTTTCGCCTTTGTTTCCGCCTCGGCGAGCTTATTTGCCCCCGAATATCTGCGGATCAAGTATCCCACAGCCCCTCCCACCACCAAAAACACCACCGCGCTGAGCGCCACGTATGTTATTTCCATAATAATAGTTAGTTCCCGAGAATTTCATCGAGTTTAATATGACTTTTAATTGCCTTTATGATAGCGCAAAACGGGGTGTTTGGTCAAGAAATCGTTTTAGATAGTTTTAATGGGTAATTTGTTAGCCTGCTGCGGGGGTGGCACAGTGCTGGATCCGGAATGACATCATGGATCCACGAGGCGCAAGTCCTCGCACCCCCGCCGCAAAGATGTCGAAAATATATTAAATAAAGATTAAAAATATTTTGACAGATCTTTTTGGATTGTTATCATGATTATGGTGTCATTCCGGATCATCCAGCGTTATGTTTGAATCTGCAAAAAACCCGGCAACGGGTTTTTTGTTTTATGCGGCGCACCACACCACTCTGGACGCATTTAGAACTGTTTTAGCTCAATGAAACTTTATAAAAATATGCAATTTCCGCAGCCATCCCAGCCTGCCAAATAGGAAAGAGAAAATAGATATTTAATCCAGGTAAGAAACTCACTACTCCCAGTAATCCCCCAGTGATGGTCAAGATGAGTACTTCTTTTGGAGTGCTGAATCTATGTAGAAGGGCCAGCCCAAGACTCAGAATAAGGGCACCAATACAACCTCCGATAAATATTCCGGCGTACATCCAAGGCGGAGCTCCATTGGAAGAGCCAGCGAACATCAACGCCATAGCTCCAAAAAAAGCCGCCAACCATGCTGCGGTCGATACAGCCACAAACCCAATCAACGCACCCAACGCCTTTATTCTTTTCCTTTCGGCGAAAAAGACATCTGGTGAAAAAAATAAAGAAAGAGCGACCCCAAAAATAATGCCGGGGAGGCAAATAAGAAATTGTGGCCCAGACGATATTCCGTTTGCCCACGAACTAATCAATCCTGAAAAAAATCCCAGAGGAATCAACCACCATCGCCTATTCATATGTTAATTATAGCAAATTCGTCAGTACTCCACTCTGGACGCATTTAGAACCGCAATCAGGCATGTTTAATCGATTTTATCCAAAGCGGCTTTTTATCGTCAGGATCGCCGTAGTTATAATTTACCGTGATTTCCTCGTTTTTCTTGATATCCTTTATCGCAATGAATTTAATCATGTCGTCGTCGATCAGTTTTTCATAGGTGGCATTTGGTTCATAGGAATGGTTATAGAGCGATCCGAACCCAAGACATATGGCAACGGCTTTTTTATCCTCGCCCCAAATAAAGTAATAATTTATCAATTCGCTTTTTCTCAAGAGAGAGGTTTCTTCCTCTTTAACAACGACTACCGGACATCGCTCGATAATTTCCCCTTTCGCAATATCTTCGTTCGCAAATACGCCTCGCCCACCATTCTCAATTTTTGAATCGGTGCAGTAAATTTTAAACGACGGGAAGATTTGCATGTTTATAAATATATATCTCCCGCTAAGATTTGCCAACTATTCGCAGTACTCCACTCTGGACGGGTTTAGAACTGTTCTGGCCAATAATTAGGTATAATCAAGCTATGGAATACCTCGACGTCCTCGATGAAGATGGCAACCTTACAGGAAAAAAGAAATCGAAACCTGATGTCCATAAAGACGGAGATTGGCACAAGACCGTCCATATTTGGATCGTCACGCCAAATGGCGAACTATTGATCCAAAAGCGATCTCCCGAAATGGATAGTTATCCCGACTTGTGGGACATATCAACCGCAGGACATATTTCTGCCGGTGAAGATTCAATGACTTCTGCGCTCAGAGAGGCCGACGAAGAACTAGGTTTAAAATTGAAGGCAGAGAACTTTCACTATCTTTTTACCGCCATTCAACAGGCAGTTCTCCAAAATGGCACTTATATAAATAATGAGTATAATGATGTATATCTTGTCGAGCTTGATCCAACTTCTCTAAAGTTAAATCTTCAGAAAGAAGAAGTTTCGGAAACACGATGGATGCCCTATCAAGAATTAGAAAAACAATTAATCAGTAATAGCCTGAGTTTTGTTCCTCATCCGGATGAGTACGATAAGTTATTTCCCGAATTGCACAAAAGATATTTTTAGAATTTCGCAGTACACCAAACAGGATTTGAACTTCTGATTTTTTACTCTCGCCCGAAATTTCTCTGCCATCCTTCTTTTTAGAACACGCTCCCGGTTTGGCATAGCATGCGCTTGCATTCTTTTCGAGGGGCTATCGGAGCCGCCGAAGGGCGGCGAGATGGAGCGCGCGGCCAGTAGGCCGCGACGCGTACCCGAAAAAAGAATGCAAGCGCATGCTATGCCAAACCGATAGTTTCATCTAAAATAAAGCTATGGCAAAGAAAACCGCAGTGCTGATAGTGCTCGACGGATGGGGTATCGGTCGAAACGACCATACGAACCCGATCTTTGTGGGAAAGCCGCCGACGTTCGCGTGGCTCGCCGAAAATTATCCGCTCACGAGTTTGCAAGCGTCCGGCATCGCCGTCGGGCTTCCGTGGGGCGAGACCGGTAACAGCGAGGTCGGCCACCTCACGCTCGGCGCAGGCAAGGTTATCTATCAATATTACCCGAAGATCACGATGGCCATTCAGGACGGCACGTTCTTCGAGAACGCGGTTCTCACGGCCGCGTGCGCACACGCGCGAAGAATGGGCGGCGCGATCAACTTCGCTGGACTGCTCACCAAGGCAAACGTGCATGCGTCGCTCGAACACCTGCGCGCGCTCATCAAGATGGCGCAGGACGAGGGCATCACGAAAATAAATCTCCATCTTTTTGGCGACGGCGAAGACAGCCCGCCGCGCTCTATCGAAAAATTTTTGCAGGAAGTGCCAAAAGAATATTTAGCGACACTCGTCGGCCGCTATTATGCGATGGACCGCAACCAAAACTGGCGTCTCACGCAGACCGCATACGAAGCGATGATCGGAAAGAGTGGCGCGCTCGTGAGCGACCCAACGCCTACTATCGAAAAAACGTACCAGCAGGGTTCCACCGAAGAATATCTTCCCGCGCTCCGCTTTGCGGAAGATAAAAAAGTGACCGACGGCGATGCACTCGTGTTTTTCAATTACCGCGAGGACAGCATCCGCCAGCTCGCGTCTTCGTTCATCACAAAAGATTTCAATTTTTTCCCTCGCGCAACGTTCAATAATTTGTACGTCGCCACGTTCACCCACTACGATGACGCGTTCGACGTACCCGTCGCGTTCCCCGCGGACACGGTAGAAAATCCCATCGGAAAAGTATTGAGCGATGCCGGACTCGCCCAGTTGCGCCTGGCCGAAACATACAAGTACGCGCACGTCACCTATTTTTTCAACGGCCTGCGCGAACCGCCGTTCAAAGGAGAGTATCGCACGCTCGTGCCGTCCAACACCGGCCCGCGCCCGGAAGAGCATCCGGAGATGATGGCCGTCGCCGTCACCGACCGCCTCGTGGAGGCGATCCAAAGCCGTGGATTTGATTTTATCCTCGTCAATTACGCGAACGCCGATACCATCGCGCACACCGCCAATTTCAACGCCGCGCTCGAGGTAATCAAGGTACTGGACGCGCAGATCGCGCGCGTCGTGAAAGCCGCGGATAATCCCGACACCCTGCTCTTCATCACCTCCGACCATGGCAATATCGAGGAGATGATCAACGAAGTGACGGGCGAGCCGGAAAGCCAGCACGACGCGAGCCCGGTGCCATTCTATCTCATCGCCCAGGAGTATCGCGGGAAAAAATTCGTGAACGCCGATCGGCTCGCGATCGAGACGCTCGGCTCCCTCGCCGACGTGGCGCCGACCATCCTCGCGCTGATGGGAATCGCAAAGCCACAGGACATGACCGGCAGCAGCCTGATGGATGGGCTGATATAGTCCAAGAAAGGTATCTACCGGCCACTTATTTTTAATGATTTTTTTAGATAGTTTTAATGTGTCTTGTTATATAATGAGCGGACAATGTATATTACCCATATGGCCGCGACAACTAAAAAGGATATAAAAGAGATCAACCGCTTGAAAGGGCTACTCCCTAGTGAACTTACCGTTGATATCCGCCCACCAAAAGACGGCGGGCTAGTTTGCGAGATAAAAACCTTTCCGGGCTCCTTTACACAGGGAGAGAATTTATTCGACCTTATGGGGATGATCAACGACGCGGTATATACCTATCTGGATATTCCTCGAAAATATATTTCGCACATGCCGGGATATAACCCGACGAAGATAGTTCGCTTCGCGGGGTAGGTTATACTAATCTCATGGCAGAAAATGAATCCACTGATAATTGGCTTGAATATTTTGAGAAGACGAAGGGGCGAAATCCACGGCCCCTTTTAACTGAAGCATTGCAATTCGTGAAAGATCGCGACGAAGCACTTGATCTTGGAGCAAGCGCACTAAATGAGACTAAATATCTCCTCAAAGAGGGCTTTAAACATGTGACCGCAATCGACATTCAGCCAGTGGCGAGAAAGCTTGCAGAGACTATCCCTAGGGAAAAACTATCGTATATCATTTCTTCTTTTGATACGTTTGATTTTCCACTAAGCTTCTATGACCTCGTAAATGCCGGTTACTCACTCCCCTTTAGTTCGCCGAGAACTTTTGACGCTATGTTTGATCGTTTACAAAAATCTCTAAAAGTTGGCGGCGTTTTTACTGGTCAGCTTTTTGGAGAACGGGACGAATGGAATGTATCGTCTAGAAACATGACTTTTCACACGAAAGAAGAAGCCGCAAAACTTTTTTCCAAAATGGATATTCTAAAATTTATAGAAGAAGAGAAGGATCAACCTACGGTTATTACATCGGGGATTCCAAAACATTGGCACATCTTTCACGTAATCGCGAAAGCAAAATAAAATACTTACGTCGAGCAACGTTAGAAAATTAAATTTTTGCAGTATACCGGACGGGATTCGAACTAAAGAAAATAATTCTATTTATGGCTGCCGTTTCGCCGTCATAAGTATGAGCTAGCTTTTGCTTTTCGAGGGGCTATCGGAGGCCGCGAAGGCGGCCGAGATTGAGCGCGCGGCCAGTAGGCCGCGACGCGTACCCGAGAAAAGCAAAAGCTCATGCTTATGGCGGCAATAGTGCTATAATAGAACCATGCATTGGCTCGCACGTCTCGTAATAATAGTGGGCGGCAACGCGCTCGCGTTATGGCTCGCCTACCTATGGGTTCCGGGTTTTATCTTTGGCGGCAACTGGATAACGCTCATCCTTATCGCACTGGTGCTTGCGATCCTGAACTTCTTCCTGAAGCCGATCCTCACGCTCGTGCTCGGTCCGATCATCATCCTTACGCTCGGGCTTGGCGTAATTATTGTGAATGCGATCATCCTCTGGCTTCTCCCGATCGTCGCCGATCATGTTGACTTTCTGTCTGGAAGTATTACCATACAGAACGTTCCACCCCTTTATTATCTCGGCACTCTTATAGTGACCACCCTGATCGTCAGTATCATCAACTTCTTCATTCACCTCGCACTATAAACGTATGACTATCGCCATTATCCAGATTGTCCTTTCCGTCGTCATCATCACGCTCATCCTTTTGCAGGAGCGGTCTTCCGGCATGTCGGGCCTTTTGGGCGGCAGCGGGGAGGGATACTACCAGGCGCGGCGCGGCATGGAGAAACTGATCTTCTATTCCACAATTGTCCTTGCGGTGATCTTCGTTGCACTCGCGGTCTACCAGCTTTTCATCCAGGTGCACTAACCAGACGCCACGCGGGCGCGTAAGGTATAAGTGCGCTAAACTTTCTCTATGTGGTTCAAAAAAATCTTTGCAGCGCTCACTAAAAAAGAACGCATCACGTTCGTTCTCTGCCTCGCTGGAGCCGTCATAAGCTTCGCGGCCGTCGTGGGACTGGTGATCGCGCAAACGACGCGTGCCGTTCCCGCCGCCGGCGGTGAATACACCGAGGGCATCCTTGGCCAGCCGGAGTACGTCAATCCCGTCATCGCGTCATCGCAGATCGATCTTGATCTCGTTAAGATGGTTTACAGCAATCTCTCTGATATTTCCGACAGCATCACGCCAAGCGCGGATCTTAAGACATGGGACGTTCGATTAAAACAGGGGCTGACGTGGCAAGACGGCGAGCAGCTGACGAGCGACGACGTGGTGTTCACCGTGGATTCCATCCAGAACCCGGATGCCAACTCCCCGCTCTACCAATCGTGGCAGGGAGTGAAGGTGAGCCGCGTGAGTGAGCTCGAAGTGCAATTTACCCTTTCAAATCCCTACGCGTTTTTCGGGGACACACTCGATAATTTATATATATTGCCGAAACATCTTTTTGCCGACACGCCGCCGGGAAATTGGCATTTGTCGGATTACAATCTGAAACCGGTCGGCTCGGGTCCCTATCAATTTATTTCATACAATAAAAATAGCGACGGATTTATTTCTTCCTACCAACTCGCCGCGTGGAACGGGACTATAGAGGCGCATCCGCTCATCCAAGATTTCAATTTTGATTTCGCGAGCGACGAGAATGCGCTCGTGAAAAGTTTCAATGATGGGACAATCGACGGATTCGGCAACGTTTCGCCCGCGGACATCGCGAAAATCACCCGCCCGGACAACACCTTCACGTGGTCCACGTCCGCGTACTACGCGGTATTCTTCAACCAGAGTGTGAACCTCGGCTTGCAGGATCCCGCTGTGCGCCAGGCGCTCTCCGTTGCGTTCGATCGCAACGCGCTCGTCGCCGCGGCGCTCGACGGCAACGGCACGCCGGAGTACGGACCGGTGCCGCAAGGCGCAAAAAATTATAGCGTATCAGCGTCATCAACCACTTCGTCTGTCGCGCTCGCCGAAAACCTACTCGACAATGCCGGCTGGACGGTCGGCAGCTCGAGCCCGTTCCGGTCAAAAACGATCAAGGGCGTTGTCGTCCCGCTCGTCGTCAACCTGACCGTACCGCAGATCGATTTCCTCGCGAGCACCGCCAACTATCTCCAATCCGCGTGGCAAGCCATCGGCGTGCAGGTCGTGATCACACCGGATTCATCGAACGACATTGTGAACAATCTCATCCCTGCGCGCAACTACGAATCACTGCTCTTTGGCAACGTACTCGGCCCGAGCTCGGACCTCTATTCATTCTGGGATTCTTCGCAGGATTTTGCGCCGGGACTCAACCTATCGCTCTATAACAATGCCAGTGTGAACATGCTCATCGAGCGTGCGCGACAAAATCCGAATGCCGCGTCGTCGTCGCAAGAGCTCGCCGCCGCACAAGCGGACATCGTTGCGGATTATCCCGCCATCTTCCTCTACTCCCCGGACTACGTGTATGTGACCAACAAAAACGTGCAGGGCATTTCCACCTCTACGCTACTCACCGATCCCTCCGACCGGTTTCGTCAGATAGAGAGCTGGTATTTAAATACTGCAAGGGTGCTGAAATAGCAAAAGGCAATATGCTTTTGGAGCATGGAAGATTAAATGCTCCAAAAGCATATTGCCTTTTGCTATTTCATTTTTCGATTGCTTTTTTTATCTGTTCCGCTGTCGCGCCCAGTTCTTTTTCCGGCGTCGTCTCCCGCGATCCGGGGCGATACAAAAAATTTCTCGGCTCGTATTCGGTAATTCCCCCATCGCCCTGTTTGCGCGGAACAACGTGCAAATGAAAATGCGGCACCGACTGACCCGCGACCTTCCCCTCATTCCATGCGTAATGAAATCCTTCCGCGCCAAACAATTCTTTTAACGCTTTTTTAATCTTCAGAGCGAGCTCAAAAATCGCTGCTTTTTCATCCGCAGTCAGCTCTTCAAATTTTTCGACATGCCGAACGGGACAAATAATCGTATGTCCCGGCGTGATAGGGATATTGGTGGGGAACGCCTGCACAAGATCGTTTCGAGTGATCAATCGCACATTGGTAATATCCGGCGAGGTGCAAAACACACAATCGTTCATATTTTTATGATATTCACAAACTTAAATCTGATATTCCCAATAAGACCGCCATTTAAAGGGCACGCTCAATAATTCTTCCAATGTCTTTCCAGTGAGTACGTCAAGTCCGTATTGAGTCGCCCGATGGCCCACCACTAAGATTGTCTTATTGGGATATTTTTCCTTGAGCTCATTATAAAATCCCTGAGCCCGTGTGACTGCCTGTTCATAACTCTCTCCGTTTGAAAAAGGTTCTTTGATACGTTGTTTTTTCATCGGTTCAACAACCGCCGACGGCTGACCATTGAAATCCCCATAATTAAGTTCACGCAAGCGCTTATCGGCAACGACGGGATATTTATTTTCAAACGCTATCCGAACGGTATCAACCGCCCTCCTTAAATCGGAGCAGCACACTACATCCAACGGAATATCCCTAAATATTTTTCCCAGCTCCTTGGCTTGTTCATGCCCCAAATCGGAAAGCTCCGTATCGCTCCAACCGGAAGCGACCTTCGCTTCGTTGTCTTTCGTCGTTGCATGGGCTGCAAAATATATCTTCATAAAAATATCATAACAGATTATCAATATAGCCACACTGGCCTGGCATACCCATATGCCCTATTCGTTTTAAGGGGCTATCGCAGGCGGCGAAGGCCGCCGAGATGGAGCGCGCGGCCAGCCGGCCGCGACGCGTACCCGAAAAACGAATAGGGCATATGGGCATGCCAGGCGCATGGGGAAAAGTTGACTTTTGCGATATTTCCATGCTATGCTTTAATCACTAAGACAGATCCTCCTTTGACATGCTGGGGTGGCGGAACTGGCAGACGCACTGGCTTCAGGTGCCAGCGATCGCAAGATCATAGGGGTTCGACTCCCCTCTCCAGCACTTAACATTATTTCATGGCTGATTGCATTTTCTGCAAAATAGTCGGAAGAGAAATCCCGGCGCATATTATAAAAGAAGACGAAAATTTTCTGGTGTTTTTGGATGTAAACCCCGTCAACCCCGGCCATCTTTTAATAATCCCGAAAGTTCACATCGAAAGCGTGTTTGACCTGCCGGATGAGCAATATAAAAACATATTTGAAACCGCAAAGGCGTTGTCGACGCCGTTGCAAAACGCGATGCAATCCAGAAAGATCGGGATCGCCGTGGAAGGGTTCGGGATGCCGCACGCGCATGTGCATCTGGTGCCGCTCCATAATCCAAACGAACTCAATCCCAAACGGGCGACTCACATGGACGATGAAACGCTGGCAACGATCGCGGAAAAAATCGAGGCAGAGATCACAAAAGCAGAAATTAAATAAAAGTAAAGTAAAAAAATAAGCAGTAACACAAACATGATTAAAAAGAATGAAAATAATAACAACGCACCGGCGCCGGCGCCAAAAGAGCGCCCACGCATAAAACCGCCGGAGATCCGGCCACGCACGCCGATGCCAATACACGAGAGACCCGCCACGCCGGCGCGCACCCCGCGTCCGCCGCAGCATCCGAGCGGACGCCCGGGACAATCCCCCACTCACCCGCAACGCAGTGGTGGCAACACCGGAGGCGGCGCACATACCGGTGGCGGGTCGCGCGAAGAGCGCGAGGCGCGCCGCGAATTCAAGCACGGCCCTGGCGCGCCGAAGCCCGGCACGCATCTGCAGAATTCCAAGATGGGTCCCCGCCCGCAGGTCGCGCACGACCCGAACGAAAAACCGAATCCCGATGCGGTGCGCCTCGTGCCACTCGGTGGCTTGGAGGAGATCGGCCGCAACTGCTCGTTCCTGGAATACAAGAACGAGATCGTGATCATCGACATGGGGCTCCAGTTTCCGGAGGAAGAAACGCCCGGCATCGATTACATCATCCCGAACGTCGAATACCTGGAGAAGAAAAAACAGAACATCGCCGCGATCATTTTGACGCACGGCCACTACGACCACATCGGCGCGTTGCCGCACGTGCTGGCCCGCATCGGCAATCCGCCGATCTACGCGACGTCCATCACGAAGGCGATCATCGAAAAACGCTCGGATGATTTTCCGAACGCGCCAAAGATGAACGTGCAGCTCGTAAAGGACGGCGACGAAATAAAGCTTTCAAACAACTTTACCGCGCTGTTCTTCGGCGTACCGCACACGATCCCGGAAACGACCGGCGTGATGATGAAGACGCCGATCGGTAACATCGTCCACTTTGCGGACTTCCGCCTGGACTACGACGACGAAGGCAATGTGCACGGCACGGAGGAATTCGAGAAGCTCGGTAAGATGGGCGTGCACACCTTTATGGTGGATTCCACCGCCGCGGAACGCCCGGGGCACTCGGTCTCGGAGAAAACGGTTGAGAAGAATTTGGAGGAGATCTTCCGCGCCGCCGAAGGCCGCATCGCGGTCGCCACATTTTCGTCGCTCATCACGCGCATCGCGGAGATCATCAAGATCGCCGAGAAGATCGGGCGCAAGGTGGCATTGAACGGCTACTCCATGAAGACGAACATCCAGATTGCGCAGAACCTTGGCTTTGTGAAAGCCAAGGAAGGCACGCTCATCGCCGTGGAAGAGATCAGCAAATATAAAGATGATAAGGTGTTGATCCTCACCACCGGCGCGCAGGGCGAATCGAACGCCGGGCTTATGAAGATCATCAACGGCGAGCATCGTTCCATCAAGATCAAGCCGGGCGACACGTTCGTGCTCTCGTCATCCGTCATCCCGGGCAACGAGCGCAGCGTGCAGACCGTCAAAGACAACCTCGCGCGACAGGGCGCGATCGTCTATCACTCCGCGCTCGTGGACATCCATTCCTCCGGCCACGCGCCGAAGGGCGACATCGCACTCGTCATCAAACTCCTCAAGCCAAAGTTCTTGATGCCGATACACGGCTACTACTTCATGCGCGCCGCGAACGGGATCACCGCGCGCGAATCCGGCGTGGCGAAAGATAATGTGCGCCTGATGGACAACGGCGAGGTCGCCGAGCTCACTAAAGATTCGTTCAAGGTGACAAAGGAAACGGTTCCCGCCTATTATGTGATGGTGGACGGCCTCGGCGTCGGCGACGTGGAAGAAGTCGTGTTGCGCGATCGCCGCGCACTCGCTGCCGAAGGTATGCTCGTTATCATCCTCACGGTGGATCGCGACAAGGGTCGCTTACTCAAGAATCCCGACATCATCTCGCGCGGCTTCATCTACCTGAAAGACAATCAGGAAATCCTGGACGAGATCCGCAAGCGCATCCGCGGCCTCATGACCCGCATCCCCAACTTCAAGGAAGTGGAACCGGATTACGTGAAGACGCTGTTGCGCGATCAGGTCGGGCAATACCTCTATACGAAGACCAAGCGCCGGCCGATGATATTGCCGGTGGTGATAGAGATATAGCCACTAAAAAAATACCCCCTCCTATGGGGTATTTTTTATATCGATTTCCAAATAAATGAGTGGATATTTCGGAATAGGTCGGCGATGTCTTTATCTTCAATGACTAGTCCCGACAAATTTCGCAAGCTTACAAGTGCTACCTTATCATGGTTGACGAGCACATCAACATTGCTCTGAAATGATACTGGAAGCTTCTTGGTCATCTTTTGCTCAACCCCATTTTTCTTTCTTATGTCATTAACCCGGTGAAAATATTTATCCGCGACGATAAGGTCTCG
Source organism: Minisyncoccia bacterium (assembly GCA_050015515.1). GTDB lineage: Bacteria > Patescibacteriota > Minisyncoccia > UBA6257 > 2-01-FULL-56-20 > JAKAGE01. The sequence continues at coordinate 108,174 of JBEKBG010000001.1, read as the reverse complement.
GCTCTTGAAGGCGTGTTTTCCGATGGTCATATCAAAATCATCATATTCTTGCTCCGTGAAATTCTCGAAAAAGGCGGCGGGAGGAAATATTGAACAAGCGTCCCCCACGGTTTTGAACATCTCCTCGTATATATTTTTGATATCACGTTTGCCTTCATGAAATCGAACCTTCGGCTTATGGGTTGCCGCGTCGTATTGCTTTTCCATCTCGTCCGCTAAAGTTTCCAGAGTTGCAAACCGCTTCTTCGCCGCGTTCAATAATTTTTGCGGCCTGACCGCGCCATAGAATGTCCGCTTCCCAACTGGAATACGCAAGATGAAATCCTTTACGAGTAAAGCGTCGAGATACTGGTAGCAGGTAGCTCGTTTTAAACCGGTGCCTCGGGCGATCTCTGATATTGTCATCTTTGGAGACTTTAACAATGCGGCATAGATGGTCGCTTCGTTCTGAACAAGCCCAAACGCCGATAACCCTCTTATAATATTGTCTTCCATAACTACAGATTATTTGATATTAGAAAAAATGTCAATATTTTCGACACATTTTTCACCGTAAAGACGAAATAATCCTTATTTTATGGCTTATTATTAAGTCATATGACGATAAAACCAGCAAATATTATATAAATAGACATACTCATGCTATGAAAATGAACAAAAAATATCGTTGGCTCTCGGTAAGAGCTAACACAAAAGAATATCTCAACCCTGCCTATTATGATCGAATACTAAAAAGCTATCGATTTAACAGCAAGTCCGATCTTGAACTCCTGAGAGATCGTATTGAGCACGCTCCTTCTGCTAGAAAATTCATTGAATTTGGCCCTGGCACTGGCAGAGCGACAAAAATAGCCATAGATTACGCGAAGCATATGGAGCGGATCACGCTCGTCGATTTAAGCAAAAGGATGCTCGCGCGTTGCAGGCAAAAATTTTCAGAGTCGAAAACACTCTATTATGTGGCGTCCGATACAATTGACTTCCTATTAGCTGCAAAAGGGCGCTACGATTTTGCCTTCAGTTTGTGGAGTTTTTCACATTCCACGCACCAAACGCTGAGTCGGCTCGGAATTAAGAATGGGTCGCAAAAAATTCGATTAGCAGTTAATAAATTTCTCACAAACAACCTACAGCCCGGCGGCTCGTTCTTTTTGATGCATTTTGATTCCCTGTCAGAGGAGCAAATGATATCTATTAAGCAAAGACGTCACGCTTTCCCCATCTTTAAAGACAGCACAAGACAAAGTCCGTCAAAACTTCTTATCGATGATATCCTTAAGTGTCTTAAGGCGCGGGGCGTGATTACATTTACCTGTAAACGGTACAAGGGTGACCCCCTCGAATTCCATTCGATAGATGAAGCGCTTGAATATTATCTCAACTTTCACATGGAGTCCCATTTCAATACCTCAGGTTCTATCGATAAAATAATTGAGGAATTATCTGCAGATATTGAAAAATATCGCAATCGGGACGGTGTTATTAGAATCACTCCTGGCTGCTTTATATATAATATCGTGCGGCGATGAGATTAAATTCTAGACTCTGTAACATCCTCGCCCCCGTGATATAATCATCATATGAAACCGATCCTCGTCTCCGGCATGCAACCCACCGGGCGCCTGCATATTGGCAACTACCTTGGCGCGCTCAAGAACTTTGTGGAGCTCCAGAATTCCGGCGAATATCAATGCTACTTTTTCCTTGCCGACCTGCACGCGCTGACGGAAGGCCCGGAGCCGAAAACGCTCGCGGCGAATATTTTGAACCTCACTGCGGACTATCTTGCCGCCGGACTTGATCCTAAAAAATCGCTCATCTATCAGCAGTCGCAGATCCCCGCGCATAGCGAGCTCGCGTGGGTACTGAACACCGTGACGCCGATGGGCGACCTGGAGCGCATGACGCAATACAAAGACAAATCCGCGCGCCAGGCGGCGAACGTGAACGCCGGGCTCTTTGATTACCCCGTGCTCATGGCAGCGGATATCCTGATCTATGGCGCGCAGTTCATCCCCGTGGGCGAGGACCAGCTCCAGCATCTTGAACTCGCGCGTACCGTGGCGCGGAAGTTCAACGCGCGCTTCGGCGAAACATTCATCGAGCCGAAGGGATCGCTCACCCAAACGCCGCGCGTGATGTCGCTCAAAGACCCGCTTAAAAAAATGTCCAAGTCCGATCCGGAGGGATGCCTCTTCATCGACGACTCGCCGGAGGAGATCAAGCGCAAGCTCGCCCGCGCGGTAACGGACTCCGGCGCGGAGATACTCTACGATCCGGAGAAAAAGCCCGGGCTTTCCAATTTGCTGGAGATCTACGGCGCCTTCCTTGGCAAAGATCCGCACGCCGTTGCGATCGATTTCGAGGGAAAGCAGTATTCGGATCTTAAGCGCGGGCTCGCGGAACTGATCGCGCGGCACTTTGAAAAGTTTCGCGCCAAGAAGGCGGCGCTACTCGCAAAACCGGTGGCGATGAGAAAAATACTGGCGGCAGGCTCAAAGAAAGCAGGCGTGGTTGCCACAAAGAAGATGGCGGAGGTAAAGAAAAGAGTTGGATATTAAACCTTGCCGCACGCATCTACCTATGTTCGCATCCAATCATTAAACTTTTATTAAAAAATTTTTGCAATGCTTTACGCAACCGCTACAATTGGGAGCATGGAAAAGAGAATCACGCTCCAAGACGTCATAGATAACATCAACCGCATTGCGGCCGTTCTTACCGAACGGATCAATAAGATTGATGCGAAGTTCAATTCGCTTGATGCGAGGTTCGACGGAAAATTTGATTCTCTCGAGGCAAAATTCGATTCGCGATTTGATATGCTCGAAAAACGGGTGGGGTCATTAGAATACCACGTTGGTGGGATCAAGATAGATATGCAGGAGGTTAAAGAAAGGACGGCCCGGATCGAATTTATAACACATCAGATACAAAAAGACGCCGACGCGTTCCATGGCGAAATGCGCGGCATTCATAAGGTCATCGATCGCTTCAACGGACGAGTGACGCGCCTCGAGATGCGTGCCGGATTTATAGCGGAGAGCGATGAAGAATAACGGCTAATTTTTCCGTATCGCCACCCAGACCTCCTGACCTTCGAGCTTTGTTATTTCCTCGGCGGTAAATTTATCGCTGCGGGCATATTCCACCGCCGTCGCACCGATGTCAGCTTTGAAAACAGCTTCGTTATTTTCAATCGCGCTCTTTGCACCCGCAGGCAGTTCCATCATCGCCACGATCTTATCTTTCGGCTCAAGCCCAGCTTTCTGCCGCAACTCTTGAAACATGCGCGCCACCTCGCGAAGCAGACCCTCCTCGCGCAGGGCGGCAGTGATCTCTGTGTCGAGCACAACATCCTCTCTCCCCGCTTCGTAAATAATCTTTTTCACGTTCACCTCCTCGGCAAGGATCTTTTTGAATTCTTCTCCAATATTTACTCCTATCTTCATAGACGCAAGCGGCTGGCGAACTTTTATTTTTGTCGCCGCGCGAAGCGCGAGACCTAGACTCGCTAAACCCCGCACCTCCTTCATGCTTTCCATCATTTTTTTCCTATCTCCCTCCGATAGCGAAAATTCCGTCTTCGGCCACGCCTCCAAGTGCACCGAACCGGCACCATCCGCGGGGGCAAGCTCCAGATAGATCGCTTCCGCGAGGAATGGCATGAACGGCGCAAGTACGCGGCTTGTGGTCAAAAGCGACGCCTGCATGGTTTTGAAAAATCCTGCGTCCTTGCGTTTGCGCGAACGGCGCAAGTACCACGTCGAGAGATCGTCGACATATTCCTGGATCGCACGCGTGGCGTGAACAGTGTCGTATGTATCGAGCGAGCGCGTTGCGACGTCCACGAGCTCTTCCGTCCGCGCCGTGATCCACTGGTCGAGAATGTTCTCGTCTCCGGAAATCTTTTCATCACCGGCAGCTGTGCTCGGCTCGCCCAAAACTTCCCCACGATACGTGGCAAAGTATTTATAGACGTTCGTCAGCAACAATCCCACTTTGCGATACACGCTTTCAACGCCCTTCTCGGAAAAGTTCAAATTGTCCGCCTGCATCACGACGGAGTTCATCAAATAGAACCGCAGGCTATCCGCACCGAATTTATCGATGAGCAATTTCGGATCGGGAAAATTATTCTTCGACTTGCTCATCTTGGAACCATCCTCCGCGAGGATCGTTCCCGTCGTCACCACGTTCTCGAACGGCGCGTGCCCGAACAAAATGTACGACACAACGTGCGATAGATAGAACCACGCACGCGTCTGCGCGATATACTCCGCCACGAATTGCGCAGGAAAATGTTTCTTGAATTCCTCCTTGTTCTCGAACGGATAGTGATATTCCGCGAACGGCATTGAGCCCGCTTCGATCCACGAATCGAAGATCTCCGGCGTGCGCTTCATCACGCCGCCGCACTTTGCGCACGGGAAGGTGATGTCGTCGATGTACGGTCGGTGGAGATCCGCCTCGCCAGTGTCGTTCCGCGGCACCGCCTTGAAATCCAATTTCCGAACCTCCGCAAAATTGATGAATCTCCCCTCGCATTTTTCCTCTTCCTCGATCGCGTGTTTTTCACTCCACGCCTCCGCAACATGGGTCATCATCCAGATCGGATATTCGTGCGAGATGAGAAGAATGTTCTTTCCTTCGTATTTTTCCTCGCAGTCTTTTAAAAATCCCCACATTCGCGCGCGAACATCGCGCAACGACTCCCCGCCTTCCGGCCGCTTCTCGAAACGTGCCTCATAGGTAGGATACATTTCCAGATATTTTTCATCACGATAGCCGGTGAATGTCGGCCCGAGATGGATCTCCTCCAATCGCTTATCCACGAGCTCCCTCTCCCCCCCCAAGACCGTCGCCACGATATGCTCCGTATCCATCGTGCGCGTGATGTCCGATACGATAATGAGGTCGATCTTTTTATGCTCTTTCGCGAGCTCCTTCTTGAATTTTTCCGCAGAAGCAAGCGCCTGTTCCTTCCCGCGCGGCGTCAAATGCAGATATTTCCGCTGGCCGGAATCGATGATGTCGAACATATTGCTCTCCGCCTCGCCGTGGCGCATCACCCAATAATTATTTTTGGCACCTCCCGCCTTTTGGGAAAGTTCTTCCATGCTACCCACCGCCTCCACGTTATCGCATCCGGCGCACTTCCACACCGGCACCGGATTGCCCCAATAGCGATTGCGCGAAATGTTCCAGTCCGGCGCCGCCTCTACGCTTTTCGCGTAGCGCCCATTCTTAAGATGTTCCGGGAACCAGTTCATCTCTTCCTGATTCGTTTTGAGCAACCCTGGCTTTATCTTTTGGATGTTCACGAACCACGCCGGGATGGCGTTATAGAAGAGCGCAGTGCCGCACCGCCAGCAATGCGGATATGAGTGCGTATATTTTTCTTTCTTGAAAAGCAGACTTTCCGGTTTGCGATTTTCTAAATCCTCGATCACCAGTTTGTCGCCTTTTTTAAAATATTGTCCGCGCAAAAATTCTGGAGCTTTATCGTTGAACAAGCCACGATCGTCGAGCATCGGCACCACAGGCAGGCCGACCTTCACGCCGAGCGCATAGTCGTCTTCGCCGTAGACGACGGCAGTATGGACGATGCCGGTGCCATCCTCGGTGGTGACGAAATCGGCGGGATATACTTTGTAGGACTTCTTTGATTGCATCGCAGGGACATCAAATAACGACTCGTATTCGAGGCCGACAAGATCAGCTCCTTTCATATCATCATGCACAATCTCAATCTCCTGATCTCCAAAAACTTTTTTTATCAGCTCACTTGCGACGATATATAACCCTTCGGCGCCTTTGATGCGAAGCGAGGTATAGGAAATATGCTCCCCAACCGCCAGCGCGACATTTCCAGGCAACGTCCACGGTGTGGTCGTCCACGCGAGAATGTACGCGGTATTTTTCGTCTCATATTTCCCGCCAAATTTTTGGCCGGCCCTCAGGTGGAACCTCACCGTCACCGACTCCTCCGTCACATCCTTATAGCTGTTATCCATCGCCACCTCGAAGTTGGAGAGCGGCGTCTCGCAGCGCGGGCAATAGAGCAACACTTTGCGACCTTCGTAGATCAGGTCCTTATCGTACATCTGCTTGAAGCCCCACCACACCGATTCCATAAAATCGGTGTCGAGCGTCTTGTACGAATCATCGAAATCCACCCAGCGCGCGATGCGGCGGATCATCTGTCGCCATTCGGAAACATACTGCAGGACCATGTTCCGGCACGTCTCGTTGAACGTCTTCACGCCGATCTCCTCGATCTGTTTTTTCCCGGAGATGCCGAGCGTGCGCTCGACGACCTCTTCGATCGGCAGCCCGTGGCAATCCCATCCCCACCGGCGGCGCACGAAGCGGCCATTCATCGTCTGATAGCGCGGGATGACGTCTTTAATGGTGGACGCGAGTAAGTGCCCATAATGCGGAAGTCCCGTCGCGAACGGCGGCCCGTCATAAAAAGTGAACGGTTTGCCGTCGGCGGTCTGCTCTAAACTTTTTTCAAACGTTTTATGCTCGTCCCAAAACGCGAGCACTTTTTCCTCCATCTCGGGAAGTTTGATCTCGCCTTCCAGAAAATGCGGCATATGATGTGGAGTTTTATCAGCCATTCCTATTAAAATAGCAGGTTTTAGCGGATTTTCAAAGAAAAATCCCATGGAACGCATTGCGCCCCGCGGGATTAGTTGCTACCACTTCTGCGGATAAGCCTCGCGTGGAGGCTCCACCACTTTATACAAAAGGCGACGGGGAATCAGCGCTTCCGTCGCGGCGCCATGCCGAGGGTCGCCACCCTTGATCATCACACACTCTTCATTCTTTTCGTTTAGGACTGAGTTCTCCGCGACGGAACAATCCGGCGTCAGGATGAATCCTCCCGGCACAAAAAGCTTCTTCACCATCTTCGCCGGCAGGAGAAAGTCATCCACCACATAAAAGCCACCGTTGCGCTTCTCCTCCGGGGCTCCTTCAAAAATGATCCTCACGGGCGTCCTTTCGCCAAAGACCTTTCTTCCCACACCGGTCATAAACCGTTCCTTTCTTGTCCAACCAACACCATCCTATACAATCCGTTAAATCTTTTCAAGTGTTTTGATGCCGAGCAATCCCAGCCCCTTTTCTAATACCCGCGCCGCGGTGGCGGCGAGGAGCAGGCGCGCGTTTCGCCGCGCGGTGTCGTCGTCCTTCAAGATCGGCGTCGTCTCGTAGAACTTGTTCGCCGCCACCGCAAGCTTGTAGAGGTAGACCGCGAGTGTACTCGTGGAATACAATTCGCCTGCGCGCACGACGACGTCAGGGAACTCGAACAGCTTGCGCATGAGCGCGAGCTCGGTGGTGCGCTCGAGCTTTGAAACATCGACGGCACCCGGCCGAAGCTTGGCGCTGGGAACTTTGGATTTGCGCAGAATACTCTTCAGCCGCGCGTAGGTGTACTGTAGATACGGCCCGCTGTCGCCGGAAAAATCCAACATCTTTCCCCAATCGAAAATAATATCCGTGGTACGATTTTCCTTGAGGTCGTTGTAGCGCAGGGCGCCGAGCGCGACCGCCGCCGCGATCACATCTTTTTCCTTCGGCGCAAGATCAGGATTTTTTGCGTCGATAACCCCGCGCGCGCGAGCCATCGCCTCGTCAATGACGCCTTCCAAAAGTTGGGCAGTGCCTTCGCGCGTGGAAAGTTTCTTGCCGCCATTCCCCAGAACAAGCCCATATTTTATATGCTTCAATTCAATGCCCCCGGCGTCCCACCCGAGTTTTTTTGCCACCGCGAAAAGCTGATCGAACGCGAGCGCCTGCTCATTGCCCACCACATATAAGATTTTCGCCGGCTTATATTTTTTCAAACGATAGCGAAGATTCGCAATATCGCGCGTAAGGTACAGGCTCGCACCGTCCGTTTTTTGGATAAGCGCGGGCGGCAATCCAACGTCGTCAAGCTTGACCACCACCGCGCCGTCGCTTCGCTCCGCGATGCGCGCGTCCATCAGCTCCTTGACCGTCGCCTTCATCTCGCGCTCAAAGAACGCTTCGCCGATCCACACATCAAAATCGACGTCCAGGGTGCGGTACATCTTTTTAAACTCCTTGAGCGATTCTTTTTTGAACCACTCCCACAGATTCCGGTTCTCCCGATCGCCGTCTTCCAGTTTTTTGAATTCCTCCTGCCCGCGTTTTTCGAGCGCCGGATCGGACTTCATCTCCGCGTGAAACCGCACGTACAGTTTTTGCAGTTCCTCGATGGGATCTTTTTCGACGGCCGCTTTATTCCCCCACATTTTATACGCGGCGATGAGCTTGCCAAACTGCGTGCCCCAATCGCCCAGATAGTTCCACCGCACCACGCGGTAGCCGGACTGCTCTAAAATGTTCGCGAGCGCGGCGCCGATGATCGTGGTGCGCATGTGGCCGACGTGCATCTTCTTCGCGATGTTCGGCTGGGAATATTCCACGATCACCGTCTTTCCCCTCCCGATGTTTCCCTCGCCATATTTTTTATCAGCCGCGATACGCTTGAACTCATCCTGCAATGTCTTGTCACTCAGCCAAAAATTAATGAACCCCGGCGCAGCGGCCTCCACTTTTTGAAAGAATCCTGCCGGCGCGGCGGCGGCGATCTGTGCGGCGTACTCTTTGGCGAGGTCGAGCGGCGGGACGCCGTTGCCCTTTGCCGCGCGCAACGCAAAATTCGTCGAATAGTGTCCAAAAAGCTCCTCGTCGGGAACGGAGAGCTCGATCGGTGCATCCGCACCGAAGATCTTTTTTAGTATGTCGGTAATCTCTGTGGCCATTGACGGAATGGATAAATATATGATATAATACAGAAAGAGCGGTGAAGATTCTGGACCCTCCGGCCCGCGGGATTCCTGATCCCTTCCTTGGGCAGTGGTGACCCTCGTGGCTAACAGCCACGTTCCAAGAGTTCGCCACCATCCCGAACTTCGCCGCTCGCCAATTTTTGCTCTTCATAGTACATTGTATACGCCGCCGGGGCCCCGCGCAATTTCGCCGGGGCTATTTCTTTTTTGATCACTTTTATCACAACTAATGTAAAATGAAGTCATGGACACGTCGACGAACACCATTGCGGAAAATCGCCGGGCGCGCTTTGACTACGAGATCCTGCAAAAATACGAAGCAGGGATCGAGCTCAAGGGGCACGAAGTAAAAAGCGTGAAAGGCGGCCGGCTTCAGGTTGCCGGCGCGCACGTGCTCATCCGCGGCGGCGAGGCGTGGCTCGTCAACTCGCACATTCCGCCGTATCAGGCGGGCAACACGCCGCCGGATTACGAAGAGGACCGTGCGCGCCGGCTGCTACTTTCAAAAGACGAAATAAAAGAATTGCAGGGCGCACTCATCGATAAGTCCCGACACGTCATTCCGCTCCGCGCGTATTTGAAACATGGTTTGATAAAACTCGAGCTCGGCCTCGGCCACACGCGCAAAAAATCCGATAAGCGTGAGGCCATCAAAAAGCGGACACATCAGAGGGAAATGCGCGGAGGCGAATAAACAGAGGTCCCGCCTCCTTAAAGATTAACAGTCGGCGGAACCTCTGTTTATTCGCCCGCCAGATATCCTCTTGTACCACACTTATTTTAGTGAGCTAAGGAAGAAGATGCGGACGATGATGCTATTGCCGCGTTCAAAGTATTTTCAAAATCTTGAAGGCTCGTAGGGTTCGGGATCTGTTTGAGGTTCACGAAGAACGTCGGTGTGTGGTCGATCTGTGCGGTGGTGCCGCCACTCACATCGGTTTGGATTTTTTGCATCACCGACGTCGCGTTGATGTCGTTGTTGAATGTATTCACGTCGAGGCCGAGCGATTGCGCGTACCCGTCAAGATACTGGGAGAGCACCTGCTGGGGCGTAAGCGCGCTATTCAACGACCACTCGCTTTGCTTCGTATATAAAAGACCGTTCATCGCCCAATATTTCGCCACGCCGCCTTCAAGCCCCGCCGCTTCCGCCGCCTGCGCGCTGATCCCCGCGAACGGATGGATGGTATAGAGCGGGAAGTTGCGAAATACGAACTGCACCGTACTGCTGTAATTCTGCACCAGCTGTTCCACGATCGGGAAATATTCACCGCACGCCGGACACTCGAAGTCGCCATACTCGATGAGCGAGACTTTCGCGTTCGGGTTGCCTTCCGTCCAATCGGTCGCCGTGATGGCCGGCGCGATCGTCGCAACGAAGGTGCTGCTTGCCGTGTTTGAATTCGAAGACGATGCCGTCCCGCTCGAATACGCACCCGCGATAATCGCGCCCGCCGTGACGACCACGATGAACCCGACGATGAACCATATCGTCGCTTTGTTTGCCTGGCCGGTGTTATTTTTCATAGTCCATTTATTCTACCTGTTTTCCACGAAAATGCTAATAAGTAGCCTTGATAAGAAAAAGCCGCCGCGCATGAAACTGCGCGACGGCAGATAACAAAATTCTAACTCTGGCTCCCGTAAATGATTTTCGCGAGCTCTGTCGCGTATGGAAGATACATGTCCATGAAGAGAAAATCAGGGACAATCTCCCCGTCCGCGTTCATCAAGTCGCTCAAACGGCCGCCCTTAGCCTTGGCTTCAAGGAGCTTGTAAAATCCAGCCGAAGCAAGACCGCTCGTGAAGCCTGCCGATATGGACGCCCGGACATATTCATCCGTTGCAATCGCCGCCTCAAGCTTCGAAACGTTCTCGATGATGGGATAGTCCCGATAACCGGGAATGTCGCGGTAATTGAATCCCGGCTCCACGATCTCCGCCAGCGAGCGGCTCGCCGGAACCTTCTGCTTCTTGTCTGGAGTGCCATCCTCATTCCGCATGGATGCGACGCCAAGAATCTTGACGTGCGACCCGACGAGCGAAGGAAGGAAGCGGTGTGCGCCTACGAACGACGCCATCGATCCCGTCACGCAAACGAACGCGGACACTTTTGATCCCTGAACGCTTTGAATCGATTGGGCGATCCACCGTTGCGCCAACACATTGTTGATGTCGGTGTATTGGTCGACAAAGTAAGCGTTCGACAGTTCGGCGACGAGTTGTTTGGCGTACGCAATCGCGGTCATCCCTTCGGGCGCCACCTTTACGGTTGCCCCCGACATCCGAAGATGAGCCTGTTTCGCCTCCGGCACTGATGATTCAACGACGGCGATAAACTCCTTGACGTTAAATGCCCTCACGAGGGAACGAGGTCCGGCGAGAAGTCCGCCGGCAAAGCCCAAGTTTCCGGAAGTAGGAGCAACGAGCGTGGTGTCGGGTGTAAGGATCCCTTTTTCTTGAAGACCCAGAAGAATGCCGAGCATCCCCACCACTTTGCCGCTGAAACCGGGGAATTTGAATCCCATGATTCCATGCGGCTTAACGATGCGGCTCAAACCAAAATCGTTGAACCATTCGGCGGAATAAATGCTTGGAGGGATGGGAACCTTTTCGATCGGTGCTACCGAAGCGAAATGATTCTCCATCATATCAACATACCCCCGCTGTCTGGCAATCATTTCCATTTGTTCGGCGCTTTGCATGATCGATCTCCTTAGATTTTTATCAGCCGGACCGTGATCCGTGCTCCGCTCATCATTGAGCAAATAAAAGGTATTGTCAATGAATTCGCACCGCGACCTCCTTATTTCCTTATCGTCACGAACTTCAGCGTGCCAAGCCCCGGCATCGCCGGCTTCTCAATACCAATCTCTTTTTCCCAAAACGCCGGACTGTTGAACAGCTCAATGATCCACGGGAAGTGCGCGTCTTGTGAGATGATGATGCCGCCCGGCGGGAGCAATGGATAGAGATAGTGGAAGCAATCGCGCGTGGATTGCACGAGGTCAACGTTCACGCACGCCGCGGCGACCGGCTCGTGGAACGACGGCATCGTGTCGCTGAAAAATCCTTTGTGATATTGCACGCGCGTTGCGTTGCCGTAGCGCGCGACGTTGTTCTTTACCTCCTCGAACGGCACCGCATGACTGCCTTTTGGAAAATGATGTTCGCGACCATAGATGCTCTTGCCGTGCGCTTCGTTATTTTCCGGCATGCCTTCGAACGAATCAAACACTTCGAGTGAACGACCACACAACTTTGCCACCAAACTCAACTTCGTCGTGCTTCCGCCGTGAAACGAACCGGCCTCCACAATCGCGCCCGGCATCCCCGTGCCCGGTGACACCGGCGCCGACGGTGCGCCCAGATCCAATATCTGCCGCGTGATCGAAATCATCTCGTGTTCGGTGTGCGGACAATCAACGTAATACGAAATTTTATAAAATTTTAATACCAGCGCCAGGCGCGCGCCAAAGCTCGTCGGCGATTTCGTCCCATGAAAAATAAAACCAAGTGCCGCCGGAATATCCTTTGGCGCATAATACACCTTGCGATATATATAGAGCAACGGCCACGGCAACGCCACGCGCTTTTTTATCGTACTGCGAAGACTCATTATTTTATGAATATTTAATTTACGCGGCGCACTAGAACGAACGGTGTCATTTTATTCCCCTGCCCCAGTGGGTTATCAAGCAAAATTTCGCGCACCGTTTTTTTATCCAATCCCACACCGCGGCTCACGCCTAAAATCTGCACGTCAATATAATTCGCGTCGGCGGTGATCATCGGAATTCCCGTCGCACGCTCCACGCGCTCCATATCACCTTGCGGATCCGGCGGCGGTAAGACACCCCATTCGGTATACGGATACATGTCCTCGGGGATAAAACCATCGATCTCGGACACGCGATGCCCGGCGACGATCCAGAACCATCCACGCTTGCCGACCAACTTTCCAACGGCACCGACACCGGCAGCGAGCAGGATTCGTGGCGCTCCGACGATCTCGATCGCCACCTGCATCTTTTCCGGACGCGACCACGCGGTCATGTTCTTGTGCTTCTTGACGCCAAGTGTGATAAACCGCGCCAACCGGCTTACCTTCACCGTAGAAATATGCCGCACCAGATTTTGCGAGATAGAAACTATCTTTTCCGAAACCGCCACCCAATCGCCGGCGCGGTAGTGCGGCTTTACAAAAACATTCACAACATCCTCCAATCCTTCTCCAAATACGATCAGTCGCGGCACTTTGATGGGAAACCGCTCGTAGGTGATACCGTCCACGACGATCGTCTCGCCCGGTTGGATGCCCGCCGGACTGTCCGCAGTGTTTTTGAACTTTGCCATGACCATCATTATATCACCGCCCTCCGCCCGCGCCAAAACAGCAGCAACCCTGCTACAATAATGGCATGCCTATGTGGTTGCTGGTTGCAAGCGTGCTGGTTCCTCAAGAGTTCGCGTCGAGCGCGATCGTTTTTATCATCGCCCTGCAAAATAATTTTCCCATCTGGGAGATCCACCTCATCTGGCTCTCCATCACCTCGCTCGATATGTACGTGGGCTACATGCTCGGGAAGTTCACGCAGGAAAAATCCCATGGGACACGCTTTTTCAATTGGGTGGAGCGATGGATAACGAGGGGCCGGGCTGAGCTCGGGCCGCACGGCGAAAAATTCTCGCTCGCGCTGCTCGGCATCATCAACTTCCCTTTCGTCAATACCTTCATCGGCGCATGGATCGGGCTGCCACTCAATATGGCATTCCTCCTGACGCTCGCCGGCAACTTTGTGTGGTATCTCTTCCTCTGGGGCACCGTACTCGGGCTATCGTCATTCATTTCAAACCCCGACATCATCATTCTCATCCTGGTCGTTGCAGGAATCCTCTCCCACTTCTTATTCAAATTTTCAAAATCAAGCGGACGGTCAGGAAAATGATAGCTTCGGGTAGCTTTCAAGGAGGGTCAATAAAAGACAGAGTGCGAGCGGGCCGAGCAGCAATCCGATCGGGCCAAAGAACGAGAGGCCGCCAAGTACGGCGAAAAGCATCAACATCGGATGGATCTTTTCCTTGCCACCCAACAGCCGCGGGCGGAGATACGCCTCGATCGTCATTGACATGACGAACAGCCACGCCAAAAGGCCGACCGCGCCGACGATGTTCCCGCCAAGATAGAGTGAGATGATCCCCGGCACGACGATGAGCAAGACACCGATCCCCGGGATGAACGACGCGACCGCAGTGACCGTGCCCCACAGGATCGCGCTCGGCAATCCAAAGATGAAAAATCCGATGCCGGTGAGCACGCCGTACAACGCCGCTACCAGGAGCGACCCGCGAATGACGGAACCCGCGCGCGCGTACAACCGCGAGAGGATCTCTTCCGCATGCGCCGCCGGCAACGGCCCATGCGTGACGATCGCCGTGCGCAATTTGGAACCATCCTTCAAAAAATAATAGAGAGCGAAGAACGAAAGGAAGAGCGTCCCGACTGCGACGAGTACGCCGGAAAATATCGGACCGATGTCGCCGATCAAAAAGCCGAGCACTTGCTGGATATACGGAGTGAGATCGATATTGAGCGACGGCAGCCATTGCTGGATCGCCGCACGGAACCAAACTACGCCCGGCACCGCTGCCGCACCGCCAGAGGCGATCTGGCCATACAATCCTTGCGCCTCGGCAAACATCTGCAATCCAATAAATACCAGCGGGATAAGGATGATCACGACCGCGAGGATAACGATGATCGCCGCCGCCGCACCGCTCCGGTCATGCAACGCTTTTTTGAGTGCGGCGTACCACGGCTGGAAGAGCACGGCCACGCTTATCCCCAGCACGATAGCATCCAGCTCCGGAAGGAATACCAGTACCACAAGCACCGCCGCCGCGAGCAGGATGCCGATGGAAAAATACGATTCAGAACGAGAGGAAGCCATCCCTCTATTATATCATTCTCTATACAGTACAAAAAAATAAAAACCGCGCTTCCGAACATCGGGAGCGCGGGGATGCGGCGGTTAAAAAGAACGATGCCGCTATATGTCTTCATCCAGCTGTGGGATAAATGTCGGATCGATGGGTCTCTTGGAAAAGGAAACGGTCTTCGCGCCGTACACAGACCCGACGGCGTAAATATCTGGATCCTGCACGAATGCATTGCCCGCGCGATGGACGGTAGTCGTTGGCGGTCGCCCGGGCGCATACTTCTCCATGTACACCTCCCCCTCAACGACGCGCGTTACAACGCGCGATTTCAGGGAATACTTCCCTGAGTAGGACACTGGCGGCCATTCATCGCTCACAGAGTGTTTCCCATTTACCTCGTTGCCGACCGTTCTTATATTGGTCGGCCGTTTTTTGATTTTACCCATCACTACCTCCTAAGAGGAGAATATTACTGACGATATCAAAACGCAAGTCTTCTTTCTTCTCCTCCTCTTCATCATCGAGCCAAAACAAAAACCTCCCCTCTTTTTTGACGGTCACGTTCCTACGTGGCATTTCCGTCAAAAAAGAGGGGAGGTTTTTGTTTTGGCGTTATGCTCGGCTGACGTTCGTCGCGGCCGGGCCTTTCTCGCCTTCGGTGACCTCGAAAGTGACGACATCGCCAACCTTGAGATCATCAAATGCGACACCATTCAACTCCTTGGAGTGGAAAAAAAGGTCTTTCGCTTCGCCATCGCGCGCGATGAAACCAAATCCACGATCCGTAAGGGTTTTGATAGTTCCTTGCATGATTGCAGTGCTAAATTAGTATTGTTGCTTTTCTAGAAGTTCGACGACGTTTCTTTGTTTGCCTAATAATAGTACTCCACTCGCTAGGATTTGTCAACCCCCCCGTAATGGCTCAATAGCTTGGGGTCTCGCCGCTCTCGCGGCGGATAAGAAGAAAAGAAAAAGGGCCCAAGTGCTCAAGGTCGAAAGAAGACCAAGCGCACAAGAGCCCAAGTTAATTGCTACTTGCCGACAGCGATGCGTCCGTCCACATTGAAGCCGTCGCGGAGCCAGTGCCAGAAGTCGTCCCAGCGTGAGCCGTTCGGATTGCAGTACGGGATGAGGCGATCGCCGACGCGGTTGACCACGACGATTCCGGGAAAGTCAATATAGCACTTTCCGAGAAGAGCCATGAACTCCGGAAATTCGGCCTGGTGCTCAAGCAGCCACTCGCGGTGCTGGAAACCGAGAAGAGAGTCGAGATGTTCAGCGATCCTCAACTCGTATTCCCTGCCGCCGATAGAAGCAGTGCTTCCAGCGGCAAGCACCGTCACCAGCGAGAGTGTCACTGACTCCTCGGTCGACGTATCCCGCTCGATGGACTTAATCCAATCGTACTTGGACTGGGTCTCGCCAAGCGTGGGACGCTTAAGCGCCGGAAGCTGAATGCTCAGTTCGCCGGTCTCGCGGAAAAGCTCCGTGAAGATCGTTTCGACGGCGGGTTTTGTTACGGGCGGACATAGGGCGGCTCGCAAGGCTTTCTTCATCAAGCCGCGGTTGTTATGCAATCTGTCGGCCACGCGCTCCGAAAGCTCATCGGGGCGTGGCAGCTGAAGCAGAACATCGGTCTGGAGCTGAATGTACCAGCCAGGGAATTTGGTTGAGATGGTTCCATGTTTTGGCATGGCGGTTTCTCCTTTTTCAATTTAACACCTGGACATATATTACCATATATCTAGCCAATCCGTCAACTCACCGCCGGCAGGGAGAAACCGCTCCGCAAGTTGGTGCGCGTTTCCATGTTTTAAAAGCCCCCTATAAGAGCTGACCGTTCCCGACGAAACAATATTTTCTAATCTTTTGACCATTCGCCGCTTCGTTGCGGTGCGAAGCACTTTATGGTCCGGGAATATGACCCAGCCCAAAAAATCAATGCCGGACGCCAACGTTTCTATGGATACTTTCTTTGGATGAAGATCGAGCTTCAGTCGCTCGCCAAGAAATGTTCGAATTTTGGGAAGCAGATGCTCTAGCCAAATTTTTGATTCCGAAAGAATCACAAAATCATCCGCATAGCGAATATAATATTTTTCTTTAAGCACATGTTTTACGAATTGATCGAATTCGTTCATATAAATATTCACGAAGAGCTGCGAGGTAAGATTGCCAAGCGGCAAACCAACACCATCGCGCGTCGAAGAAAAACTTTCGATAATCTCCCGCAGAAGATCCATTATCTCCGGGTCAACAATGTATTTCGAGAGTGTCTCAAGTAAAATCGCGTGATCAATGCTGGCAAAAAATTTCCGAAGGTCGCATTTTAGCACCCAGACGGTGCGGGTATTGTTGCGCCCGACCTTATGGCAAAAAACATCGAACCGCTCGAGGGCTTTGTGAGTACCCTTCCCGATGCGACACGAGTACGAATCGGTGATGAAGGTTTTATCAAAGAACGGACAGAGGACGCGATAGATCGCATGATGCAACAGGCGGTCGCGCACAATCGCTTTATGGATGTTCCGCGGCTTGGGATCCGATACATTGAACGCTTCGTACCCTCCATGCCGGTACGCGCCATTGACAATATCATTTTTGAGTGATATTATTTCTTCCATGAGACGCATTTTGAAATCCTGAACGTCCGGCTTTGATTTTTTGCCCGCTAAAAATTCCTCCCACGCCAAAAGCAGGTTTTCGAGAGAAGCAATATCGCCACGTTTTTTAGTTAACCTATGCTTCATGAAAACTAACGTTCCTGTTGTTGTCCGTCTTATCGAAGTTTATAAGGTTTGGCATGAATTCATGCCGAACATGGCAAAAACTTCGCGCTTTACGCTCGGCCAGAAGATTGATGATCTCTTTATTGAAACAACCGAACTGATATTCCTTGCAAGCCACCTCACGAAAGAACAGAAAGTCCCCTATTTACAAAAGGCTTCCGCAAAATTAGATCTCCTAAAATTATTCATCCAGATTTCCTGGGAGATCAAAGCTATCGATAACGGAAAATTCATCACACTTTCCGAACCGCTGGAAGAGGTCGGCAAAATGCTCGGCGGGTGGCTGCGGCAAACCATGAGCCGCAGCGAACCCGCCGGGCATCGCCAATGATAAAACCATTATTGCCAGTTTCCGACAGCGATGCGTCCGTTCACATTGAAGTCGTTGCTGAGCCAGTTCCAGTTGTCGTCCCAGCGTGAGCCGTTCTGATTGCAGTACGGGATGTTGCGATCGCCGTCGCGGTTGACCACGAAATGTGCGGGGAATCACCTGCGCCACCATCCCTCGATCATTCTTGGGATTGAATCGTATTCGGAATCTCTATCTATAAATAATTCCCTAATTCTCCGCACCAAGTAGCAATAATAAGTAAGCAGATAAACATCGCACGCCGGGAAAAGACGTATCCGCTCCCGCTCCGGCAGATGCTATCGCAGAGTTCGACCGCGCAGAGCCGTAGCCATGCGCAACGATCTACTATCCACCATCAGCATACGAGTATTTTAAGAAAAGAAAAGGGCCCAAGTGCTCAAGGTCAAAAGACCAAGCGCACGAGGACCCAAGTGATTGCTACTTGCCGACAGCGATGCGTCCGTCCACATCGAAGCCGCCGCTGAGCCAGTTCCAGCTGTCGCCCCAGCGTGAGCCGTCCCGAAGGCAGTACGGGATGCGGCGATCGCCGCCGCGGCTGACCACGACGATTCCCGGGAAGTCGACGTAGCACTTTCCGAGAAGCGCCATGAACTCCGGGAACTCTGCTTGGTGTTCGAGAAGCCACTGGCGGTGCTGGAAGCCGAGAAGAGAATCGTGTTTGAGCGCAATCCGCTTCTCATATTCCTTGCCGTCGATGGAACTGCCGTCATCGGGCACGAGCACTGTTGCGAATGTGAGCGTTACCGCTTCCTCGGTGGATGTGTCCCGCTCGATGGACTTGATCCAGTCGTTGCTCGCCTGGAGTTCCTTGAGCGTCGGCCGCTTGAGTGCCGGGAGTTGAATGCTCACGTCGCCGGTCTCGCGGAAATGCTCGCCGATCTGCACAGAATAGCCGGACCGGATGAACAGGGTTGCCTGCTTTCCGGTCAGTTGAGGATTCTTGATACCGGCCTGGATCTGCTCAATCGTGAGCGAATCCCAGTCAATGTTGGCTCCCATGGCGGCGAGCAGAGCGAAGCGCTGTTCCACACTAATGACGCTGGTGCTCATGGTGTTTCTCCTTGCTGGGGTGGACTTGAACGGATTCACATTTCTGCAAAAGCGTTTCATCGCTTTATGATTGTTTCACCGCAGCGCGCAAAGCGTCTTTTTTTTACTCCTAAAAGATGCCTTGGGCGCTACGGTGAAATCAGTTTTTAAGGTGCATGCGCAGTCTACCATATATCACAAAAACTGTCAAATCCGACGCAAGGCTGCTATAATGCTCTTATCTATGGCAAAGTTCGGCAAGAAGACAAAGAATCTCCTCAAGATCGTTGGCCCGGGTTTGATCACTGGCGCGGCGGATGATGATCCGTCGGGCATCGCCACCTACACCCAGACCGGCGCGCAGTTCGGTTACGGACAGTTGTGGACCGCGCTCTTCTTGCTCCCCTTCATGGTGGCGATCCAGGAGGCGTGCGCACGCATTGGCGCGGTGACGGGCAAAGGCATCGCGGCGGTCGTCAAAGAAAATTACAACCGCAAAATTCTGTACGGTCTGTTGGCGCTCATCCTCATCGCAAACACGATCAACATCGGCGCCGACCTTGGCGCGATGGGCGCGGCCGCGGCGCTCATCATCCCGGTGAACTTTACCGTGCTCACGCTCTTCTTCACCGCACTCATTTTGCTGCTTGAAATTTTTGTTTCGTATAAAAATTACGCAAAGATTTTAAAGTGGCTGGCTCTCGTGCTCATTTCCTATCCGCTCACCGTGTTCCTCGTCCATGAGCCGTGGGGTACGATCCTGCGCGCAACGTTCCTGCCGCACGTGCAATTCAGCTTTGCGTTCTTGTTTATTATCACCGGCGTGCTCGGCACCACCATTTCGCCGTATATGTTCTTCTGGGAAGCGTCGGAAGAAGTGGAGGAAGAAGAGGAGCATCATTTGATAAAGAGCGGCGCAACAAAGCCGACGAAATCGTTCATGAGCCGTCTGCGGTGGGATAACTTTCTTGGCATGCTCTCATCCGAAGTGGCGACATGGTGCATCATCATTGTGGCGGCGACGGTGCTGAACGCGCACGGACTTACGAACATCGCCACCACGGCGGACGCGGCGAAAGCGCTCGAGCCGCTCGTGCACACATTTCCCAACGCAGGCTATATCGCAAAAGTGTTATTCGCCATCGGCGTCATCGGGCTCGGCCTGCTTGCCGTGCCGGTGCTCTCCGCCTCCGCATCGTACGCACTTTCCGAAACGTTCAACTGGAAGGAGGGGCTGAATCTTAAATTAAAGCACGCGCACGGATTCTATGGTGTTATCACCATCGCCACGCTCGTCGGCCTGATGATCAACTTCATCGGCATCAACCCGATAAAGGCGCTTGTCTTTACCGCCGTCCTCAACGGCGTGGCGGCGGTGCCTCTTATCTTTATCATCGCGCGCATGGCGGCGAGCAAAAAGATCATGGGCGAGTATAAGAGTGGATGGCTCTCAAAAGTTTTCGTCTGGGCGACGTTTATCTTGATGGCCGCCGCGGCCGTGGCGATGTTCGTGACGCTGTAGAGTTGACTATTATCGAGGTTGAACTTATATTTATTGCTTGTTGTTCATTTCCAACCGAGAGGAAGTTTCCCATGGGAAAGTTTTACGAACCATTTTCTGTTCTTGATGCCGAACGGCAGACCACCATCGAAGACGCCCGTAAAAAGTATCTTGCGGCGCTCGGCAATAATTCGACGGACGCTCCACGGCTTCTCAACTCATGGAGCGGGCGCTTCGAAGGAGCTGTCGGCGGTGCACAGACCGTCGCTGCGCTTAAGCAGCTCCAAAAATTGCCAGCGCCCACCCCGCGACTCGCCAACAAACTTTCCAGTAAGGTAAAAACGCTGACCGGCACCGAAGCGAACCGAGCCAGAAAATCCGGCCACAACTCCGCGGCCATCGGCACTTCTTTACAAACACAAGAGTGGCCGGCATGATACATGCCGCCATTTCACAAGCCAGAGAGCCCCCGCTCTCTGGCTCTTTTTTACATTTTTGCCGCACTCGCCGACCCCTTCGGCCTCCCTGGCAAAATGAAATGTTCGCGGCAACGCGGCTCGTATGACTCGCCCGGCATCTTGACCGGGCTGTCGAACGATGCGGGCTCGCCGCTGATCAACCGCTGGGAGAATAATGCCCGGCTCCCGCAAGAGCAGTACGACATACACCAGGTAAATGCTTATTATTTCGCTTCTTTCTATTTGAACGCAAAAAACAACAACACGATGGTCAACGCATTAAGAACCACCAACACTATTGCTTCTTGCGGGCGCGATGGAAGGGGGTTCCATACAAGATAGACCGTGTAGATGATCGCAACGATCGCCGCACCAATAAAGTTTCCTCTTACCATGTTTTTATGATGAGATCAGTTAAGCGCATCGGCCTTTCAAATAGAGTTTAGCACGAAAGCATGGCGGTTGTTTATTAATTCTTACGTCCGAACTTGCCGAGGCCCCAAAAAAAGATACCCAAACCCGCCATCCAAATCCCTATGCCCACCGGAGATGCCCAAGAAAATATAGATGATATGTCCATTTTGCTTTATTGATTAGTTTAGTTTATATGATCGGCCTTATTCCTATACCTTACTAATAGATGCCGCCCCAAGGACCGGAACATTACAACGCCCCAAAATCGGTTATGATTTAACCATGTACGACTACGGCTATGTCATTATCGCAAGTTGGCTGGCCCTTATAGCGGTGTGGATCGTAGGTTCCTTCACCGCCAAACGCGACGTTGGAAGCAGCCTATGCGTCGTTCGTTGGCTCTGGCAGCTCCCTTTATTGGCGCTCTTGATTTTTGCTCTCACTCGAAATCCGCATGACGATACAGTCTTCCTTGAGCGAGTGTTCTTTAACTTCGGCCCCACACTCGGCTGGGTTGGCGCATTACTAACCGTTGTCGGTGTCGCGTTTGCGATCTGGGCGCGATACGACTTAGGACGCGACTGGGGGATTCATCCAAAAGAAGATCATAAGCTCGTAATGAGCGGCGCATACGCATATGTCCGCCATCCAATCTATGCCGGCGCGATACTCGCGCTCTTCGGCAGTGCATTGACCGGAAGTATTGTGGCCGTTGTGCTGTTTATTATAAGCATCATCTTTTGTCTGCGCCGCATCCACAAAGAAGAGCGCGCGATGCTCGATCTTTTCCCCGAGCAATATCCAAGCTATCAAGCGCGCACCAAGCGGCTCATGCCATTTGTGTGGTAAATGGTGGAGCTGAACCGGACAGGTGGCAAACTCTGGTGAAAGATTTATATATCCAGCTCAAACTAATGGCGGTAATGTCCTGATGGCGGATGCACAGGGTCAGATTTGGTTTACAGCAATTACCGAAAAATCTATTGGTTAACTATACTAACCAGCATAGTTGTCGAAGCATTATATTGGCCATCAAAATTTCTATTATTACAATAAAATCCCATTTTGTATGGTCCTGGCAGAAACGAAATGAATGCTCCCCCGCCCGCTTGAGAGCTTGTAGGGACCGTCCAACGATAAGAACTTGAAGCAGCCGGAACACTAAATATCTCATAGGGGTTGGCGGTGGAGCTGGGGACAGACGCCGAAACAATAAGCGCGCTAAAGAAGGCGTATCCCGTACACTGCCAGCGGATCGTATAAGATAATCCTCGCTCAAGAATCTGCCCACTTTGCGGGAAGATAACCTCGAAGGATTTAGCTACGCCTGGAGCCACAGGAGAACCACTAGTAGCCACGCTCACACTGGTGGTTGAGGTCGTAGTTGTCTGCTGAGCCTGGATTGGCACCGTATTTATGGTTGGCGAGTTACTAATTGTTGAAAGTGCAATGAGGGTTAAAAACGCCATGGCAAAACAATAGATAATACACAGCAAAAGGCCCTTACTTATATTTAAAACGCGCTCTCCGGTCTTCCGCTTTGAATCGGCGAACAACCACACAGACACAAGTCCGAGAACGACATACCGACCAAGCCCGATATATAATCCGGTAGGATTCGGGAAAGGCAGATTTAAACGGCTGAATGCGAGGAGGACATATACTGCCCACGCGTTGGAAAGAAGATAAAATCCTCCATATACGATTCCGATGACGAGCGCTACGCGATATATCTTCTCGGTCTTTTCCTGTAGTCCAGGATTTTTTGCAAACATTTCAATATAGCGGGCACGACGCCATTTCTCCCACATTAACCCAACCGCGATGCCTATGGCGCTTTCTATGATCGCAATAACGATCGGGAACCATAAAGTCGCGCTCAAGAGATCGAGGTTAAAAATGTTCGCAACCGTCATTGCAACGAACACCAAAGACACAACAAACGAAGCTACGATGACCCCAAGTAGCGCGAATAAAACTTTTCGGGCATTGATACTAAGCATCCTCTTAATAATATCAGATTCGTGTTTTAAAAGTTTTCCATTCCGCTCAACTCCCCCGTTTTTGAGAAATTCGGCAAACTCAAAATGATACAGGATATATAAAGAAAATCGACCCCTTTTGGAGATCGATTTCCGGTCAAGTGGAAGCGGGCGGAATCGAACCGCCGTGTAAAGATAATGCCGATGGGCCGTCTACGAGCGTAGTTTAGCGATGCTAAGCGAAGTGATCATATTTTCGCGCCAGGCGTATGATCGTCAACCTGGCGTTAGTCCCCTTATATAAGACCGGTATCAGCCCAAGGAACCCGGGCTGGCCGATCCCGAGAGGTTACGCGAAAGCGAAAGCCCTCGGAGCTGCAACGTTAGAGTTGGCAGTTATAGGTTGTGCAACGATAACGGCGTTGCCAACGGCCCGCAAACCCATGGATTATCTTTATCGAAGCCAATGCGCTCCCGATGAAAGCCTTCGATAAGGCTGCCGCCATTATATCATACGCAATGGTATAATAAAAGGGTAAAGAACGCAGCGCGAAAGGTCGGCGGAGAAAAATTAATCAAAATTTAATCTTTACTATGGAAGAAGAAAGGATGGCGGGAAAGGGCATGGTCTGTAAGTGCCCTCATCACAAAGCGATGCCGTGGTTTCTGATCCTCGTCGGCTTGGATTTCCTCTTGGGAGCCCTCGGCGTTTTGACTGCAGAATTTGTCAGCATCACATGGCCGATCCTCGTGATCATCTTGGGATGCATGAAGATGGTGCGGTGCGGGTGCTGCGCAAAATAAAAATAAAACAACCCATCATTGTCTCGCTCCAGCGTAAGCACGCTCACTCGCTCGACAACAATGGGTTGTTTTATTTTTAT
Source organism: Minisyncoccia bacterium (assembly GCA_050015515.1). Taxonomy (GTDB): domain Bacteria; phylum Patescibacteriota; class Minisyncoccia; order UBA6257; family 2-01-FULL-56-20; genus JAKAGE01. Next base: position 83,973 of record JBEKBG010000001.1, on the reverse strand, counting down.
GCCGTGGACGATTCCTCAGTGACCTTCTGAACGTTTGCGCGTTTCAACAGCTCCGCCTGTAGCCACTCGGCAAGATCTTTATCCACCGCGGGAAGAATGCCCTCGGTGTCGTCATCGCCGGGTTTTTCATCTTCATCGTGACCGGCGGTGATGATGACAATCTCGCTAAGGCCGATCATTTGGAAGGTAAGGTCGCGGCGCAGGTCAACATCCTGGATCTGCCGGTACGGGATTGCCACTTCTTCTTTATTCAAAATGCCGCGCTTGACCTTGAGCGAATCGTCGCCAAGGCAATACTTATAATTTTTATATATCAGCCATGCGACAAGGAGGGTGATCGCAAACACCACCACAAACAATATGAGCGCGATCCACGCCGCCATCATCGTATAGCCCGTGAGGTTGCCAACCGGGGTCGCTACCAAAAAAGATTGCTGGCCGATCACAAAGAGCACAATCGCGAGTAGGAGGAGAATGAACGCCGCATGTGCGCGCTGTAACAAGAATATCCAGAAGGTCTTCCTTCCCATCGTGTGGTAGACCTCCTCGGGGACGCCAGGATGGGTTATTGGGTTTTCGTCCATTGTTTTGATTATTCTACCACAGCTGATATAATAGAGGCATAATCAAGCCACGCATCAACAATCAGATTACCGCACCGGAACTTCGCGTCATCGGCGAAACGGGAGAGAACCTTGGCGTCATGTCACGCGCCGATGCGCTCGCGTTCGCGCACCCGGACGATGGCATTGACCTCATAGAGATCTCCGCTGCCGCGAATCCGCCTGTCGCGCGGCTGATGAGTTACGACAAGTTCCGCTACGAAGAAGAAAAGCGGATCAAAAAAGAGCGGCTCACCCAGAAGGGTGCGGCGATGAAAGTGGTGCAGATCACGGCCAAGGCAGCGCACAACGACCTTATGGTAAAGATCAAGCAGGTGGAAAAATTCTTTGCGCAGGGGCATCCCGTGGAAGTGACGATGCGCCTGCGCGGCCGCGAGAAGCGCAATAAAGAGTGGGCAATGGAAAAACTTAAGGAATTTTTAACGTTGATCCCCGTGGAATATAAGAAGCTCAACGAACCGAAGTTTTTGGGCAACGGCCCGGCGGTGCAGATCGCAAAGAAATAAAACAACCCTCTTTTTTTGAACGGGCTCACCCTTCGGGATTGTTCAAAACAAGAGGGTTGTTTTATTTTTGATTCTGAAAAGCTTATTCTTTATTGGCTAGGATCAATTGCTTAAGCGCTTCGTCCATATCATCACTGACAAGCAAATCTCTTGGAAACAAACAATTTTCTTGGTCGGCGCTATCGCTATTTACCGGCTGTATGTAAACATCTTCTGTCGCATATTTCCCAAATATCACCACTTTGAAGCCCTCACTTTCGAAGCGTTTAATCAGTTCGTCGACGGGAGTTACATACCCAGGGAACTTTTCATCGCTGGCTTTTAGGCGAGCATAAGATTCCGGGTTAATCCCCGGAAAAGAAAACTTCTCTTTTTTGGCACTAAGCTCTCTCGCCAACTCGAGATACTCCACTCTCTTATTTTCTTTCTCATTTGATTGGCCGGGAACTGGTTCACTCATATGGTCAGTATAACTCAACCCGTACCGGAATCCTATTCCAATCCAGGTATTGCCATAGAAGAAATAAAATATTTGATTGCTGCGGTTTTTTGTTATATAATAACGCTCGGCTCACCAGGGCACGGCAACTACCGTGAGCGGAGGAACAATGAAGAGGAATGTTGAAGAAACGAAGGCACTTCTGCAAGCTCTCGTCGGAGCGTCGATCGATTTTGACAAAGTGCTCCAAAGGATCGGCGAAATTCGGACAACGCTCGTCGGAATCGAAGGAAACAAAGATGACATTGATGAACTTCTTCGATTTATCGACGATGCCATGAGTGATCTTCGTGGAAAGCGCGACGTGATTGACGAGATCCGCCGCAAGGGAGAAATCATCGTCTGGACGAGACAGGTGGTCAGTCCTCATCTCCACAAAAGCATCGAAGAGCTCGAGCTTTCCGAAGTTGCGGCGAAACTCATACCGATCGGCGTTGAAACAGTGGGCGAATTGTGCCAATACAGCGCGTCGGAGTTGGGACCTCCGGCAGACCCGTATGTAAACGAGCTAAAAGACGCGATACGGATTCCGTATACGCTCGTGCTAAAACCTTGAAAGCGGGGATGTTGGATAGCGAGGCAACAGGCAGGGACTCCAGTTCCTGCCCTATTTTTTAATAATCATTCCGCGAGGCGCCAGGTATTGCCAATCTCACAAACCTATAGTAAGCTTACTGTCATTGAGCCGCCCGGCTCATTTTACTGAAATGCCTTCAAAGAGCGTCACCAAAAGAATAAAGATCACGAAAAACGGAAAGATCGTTCGCCGCCGCGGAGGGGTCGGCCATTTTAAGACCCGCAAAAGCAGCAAGATGAACCGCGATTCCCGCAAGAGCCGTTCGCTCAACATGCCGCTCAAAACGATTTTGAACAACTAATCGCCGACAAACCACCACCATGCCACGCGTAAAACGAGGAGTAAATGCCCATCAGCACCGCGAGAGGATTCTCAAAGCGACCAAGGGTTTCAAATGGGGCCGCAAGTCAAAGGAGCGCGCCGCCAAGGAAGCGCTGCTCCACGCCTGGTCACGCGCATTCCGCGGACGCAAAGAAAAGAAGCGCACGTTCCGCCAGCTCTGGACCGTCAAGATCAACGCCGCCATCCGCCCCGAAGGGATGAACTACAGCACATTCATCGCGGCGCTCAAAAAAGCCGGCATCAAGATCGATAGAAAAATTTTGGCCGATCTTGCCGAACACGAACCCGAAGTCTTTAAGAAGGTGGCAGCGGCCACAAAGGTAAAATAAAAATATCCCCTTTCCAGCTCGTGCGAAGACGAATTCGCTGGAAAGGGGATATTTTTATTTTGCCCGCGGATTAATGATTTTTTGATTCTTTTACGAGAGAATCTCTCGATGCCATATGCGGTGCGGTGACGGCAGTCTTTACCAGTAGGCGCTTGTGCGGCTTCAGATAATCGCTTGCCTGCTTGAGCACTTTGCGCGTGTCGCCGTATTTTTTGCCGATCACGTTCAGCGCATCATGGTAGAGGAACCAGCCGTAGCCGCTGTGCTCGCGCGAATCGATGCGGATATCGGCTTTGTGCGTCTCCGCCAAAAATAGAATGACGGTATCGTAGATCCCCTGACTGCCGATCTTGAAATAGAAACGCTCGTAGGCGCGAAAATTCGGGAGCATACGCAGCTCGCTCTTTTTTATCCCCGTCTCTTCCTCCAGCTCGCGGAGCGCCACGTCGATTGTGCGCTCACCCGGCTTAAAGTGTCCCTTGGGGAAATTCCAATAGTTGCCGCGACGGTAGAGCAAAAGGAACTTTATCCCGTCCGTCGTTTTGCGGTAGACCACGAAGCCGGCCACCACCTGTTTTTTTGTGGGGATGCGCTGCGATTCGTCGGGCTCGCGAGAGGGTGACATGGGATTATTCTATCATATGCACGCATATTTGACAATCGGGCAATAATCGGTTATAAATAAACCAGGAGGAATTTGTGATGGATATGGTCGGTTTCGCGATATCGTTTACTCTTGTGGCACTCGGTCTCGTCGGAGCCGTGATCCATAAAAGATATTCCATGACGAGCATCGAGGAGATGAACCACCTCTTCTCGGTCGATGAGCTCTTCGTGCCGCCCCAGAAGATCGAAGTGGGAGTGCGCGATGACAAAGGGGTCTTTGACCGCTTCCCGGCCTACGGGAAATCATTGCTCTTGGTCTACGTACACCGGTTTATCGGCCAAACCCGATTCGAGAGCGTTGACATTGTCGCCCTAAGGACCAAGGCGAGGATGCGCGTGGAGTTCTTGGACGGGAAACTGTACAAATGGGGCTACCGGCCATCGGGTGCGGGTCGGCTCTCTATGTATATATACGACGCGGCGACCAAACACGAATGTCTTATCTTTGACCGGGCCCTCATCGTCGCGCATAGCGCCAAAAGGGAAGCGGTGAGGCAAACGACTGAAGCAGTTCATGCATGACGCATCGCATGAACTGCTCTTTTTTATCTTTTTTTAAGAAATCCGAGCATCTTCTCGAGCGGCCATGCATTGATTATGTCACCGCGCTCCGCCCAGCCGCGGCGCGCCTGCGCGATACCGCATTCAAGAAAGTCGTAGTGCGCCGCGGCGTGCGCGTCGGAGTCAATGCTCATTTTTACGCCAGCATCCACGCATTTACGGATATATTCGTCCTTAAGGTCGCTACGCTCGGGGAGCGCGTCAATCTCCAAGATAGTGCCGGTGCGCTTTGCGGTCGCGATTATTTCATCGATATCAATATCGTATGGCGGACGGCGATTAATGATACGACCGGTGGGATGGAAAAAGATGTCCACGTTCGGGTTGTTCATCGCGCGCACGACGCGCGCCGTTTGCTCCGGACGCGGAAGGTTAAAGTACGAGTGCACCGACACACCAACGACGTCCAACTGCGCAAGCGTCTCGTCGTCGAGATCAAGCGAGCCGTCTTTTAAAATGTCGCACTCGGTGCCTTTCAATATTTTTATTTTGCCGCGCAGTTTTTTATTGACCGCGTCGATCTCATCCCACTGCGCGCGGATGCGCTTCTCGTCCAGGCCATGCGTCATCGCTAGGCGCTTCGTGTGATCGGTGATAACGATATATTTCAACCCGCGCGCGGCGGCGGCGCGCGCCATCGCTTCAATAGAAGCATCGCCGTCGGTCCAGTTTGTCTGTACCTGTAAGTCACCCTGAAGGTCGTTGTAGCCGATCAGTTTTGGCAAGCCCGGCTTTTTGTGTCCGAATTCACGCACTGCGGCTTCCACTTCACCCGTGTTCTCGCGAAGCTCCGGCTCCACGTACGCCATGCGGAGTGCTCTATACACTTCCTCTTCCGTCTTACCCGCTATGCGTCTTCCTTTTCCTTCGGCGGTCTCCCTCCGGTCCCTGTTCATTTTAAACAGACCATATTCGTTCAGCGTCAGTCCGAGCTTGTTCGCGCGAGCGCGGATGATAACATTGTGATCCTTTGAGCCGGTAAAATAATTGAGTGCTGCACCGTACGATTCAGCAGGCACCACGCGAAGGTCGATGTTGATTCCCGGCTTTATTTTTATGGACGACTTCGTGGCGCCGTGCGCGATCACCGCCATCACGCCCGGAATTTTGGAGACAAAATAATCCATCACTGCCGCGGGCTTAGATGAAACCACAAGGATATCGATGTCACCGATCGTGTCGCGCCGCCGCCGAGCCGATCCTGCGACGGTCACTTTCGTCACCCCCGCCACGCCCGCAAGCCGTTTTTCGATCTCGCGAATCTGCGGTAGCATGAGCCCGGTGATGAATCGTGAACCAGAACTTTTTGCGAATCCGATCCCCTTTAAAATTTTCTCCTCGCTCTTTTTGCCGAAACCTTCGAGCGCGCCGATCTTCCCATTCTTCGCCGCCATCTCAAGGTCCTTCAAGTTGCGCACGCCAAGCGATCGATATAATTTCTGGATGGACTTCGGCCCAAGCCCCTCCACGCGCACGAGCTCATCCAGGCGCACCGGCGTCGCCTTCTGCAATTTTTCATATTCCGTACTGCGCCCGGTTTTGATCAGCTCCTCTATGATCTCCGCGATGGACTGCCCCACGCCCGGAATTTCTTTCAGCTTTTTTATCCCGCCGCTCGTGTATATTTTTGAAATCTCTTCCTCGAGCGCGCCCACCGTCTCCGCCGCCTTCTCGAACGCGCGCGGCTTGAACTGCACCTGCTGCATCGCAAGATACTCACCGATCTGGCGCAGGACTTCGGCGATGGATTGATTAGAGATGGGAGGCATAGATAAATAGTACCACTCTGTGGGCGGCCGGATGACGTTAGTATCTATTTTGAAAAAATGCCGGCAAATTCGCGATTCCGGAATTTATTAAGGGTTCGCTAGTGAACCTGAATTGAAAATTTGGATTCATTATTCCACCCTTTCGGGTCTGCAGTGGTAGCATATATCCGGAAGTCCATGGTCATATTCTCGGATATGGTTGGCCTGATTGTTACGGTTATATTTTCCGTAGCTCCATTTGGAAGAGTACTAAATTTACACTCTATTTCCAGCACCTTTGAGGAGCCCGTATCGTCATTAGCGCATACAGACTGATTTGAAACACTCATGAGCGTGGGGGCAACGACATCATTAAGATTGGCATCCACCGCGGTAGCGACTATGCCAAGATCTACCCCACTCGCGGAATCGGGGCCGTTGTTCACGAGTTGCGCAGTAAAGGTCATAGGTGTTCCAACGACCGAGGAGGTGACGGCGTTTTGGACGGCTACCGCAAGGTCGGCGAGGCTTCCAATCAAGCCCTCCTCGATCTGAACGTCTTTGTAATCAATGACGCCATCATGGTTCAAATCCCGAGGATCGGATGGCCCCGTGGCCGGAACACTTTTTGTCATGATGACCGCCTGAGTGTCGTCTGTTGTCTGAACCCCCATCGCGGCCAACATGATATTCAGGTCGTCGGAGGTTACCTGCCCGTCGCCATTAAAATCGCCGCGCATCGTTCCTCCCACTACCGTCACGGACACGTGATCCGAAACTGTTCCGTATTGAATACTAATTGTCGTCGATCCAGGAGCGAGCGCTTCCACGGTTCCGCTGGCATTGACAGATGCAACGGAGGGATCTGTCGAGCTGTATGTTACTTGAGTTGATTGGCCAACACTTATTGAGGATCCATCGGCAAATTGCGCCGTCGGATCGAGAGGAAAGATATCCCCCACCTGCATTGAGCCGAGCTCCGACAAGGAAGGGGCTACGCTCACCGGATGATCGCTTCTTTCAATATCAATATTGATCGGGGAGGAAAAGACTGGCTCTCCGCTCGATGGTTGCCCGAAAGCCGCGACCGAGATGATCCCTGCCTTTGCTATTGTCGCCGGAATAGTTATGGAAAAATTATAAGGAGGAGATGACTTTGTCTCTGTGAGGCCGATCGGCTCAGGACCGACCAAACCGACCTGCCAAGAACTGCCCGCGCCGACCGCCACCTCAATTTCTATTGTCTGACCCGGATGGACGACCGCTCCATTGCGTGGCGAAACGATACATATGGTCGCACATGAAGCGGAATTCGTAACTGCAACGGAAGACGACACAACCTGAGAATTTGTTACTGGGGTGGTTGACGTCTGTAATGTCGACGTACTCTGGGTAAATGGTTTTAAAGACACTGAGGGGTTCGGGTTCGCTCCTTTAAAATGAACAAATAAAAATCCCAACGCAACCAAACAAACCAGGATTAAGACGCCAGCACCCAAGAAAACGGGGTCCACAAATCCTTTTCGACTCATAGGCTAAGTATAGCAAATCAGGATTACGAAAACTGTAATAGGGTTGCCAAAATTCTACGCCACCGTGTCCCCCGGCTTGCGCTCCGCCGTAGTCTCGGCGGTGGAAATGGCGGCACGGACAGGCGTCGTCGGCTTTGGCAAAATCAAATCGGGCACGGCGAGCAGCACAAACGCGGCAATGAACGCCATGATCCCCGCCGCCACGAAGACCACGTTATATCCCAACGTCCCCGCGATGACGCCGCCGAGGAATCCCGCGACGCCGGCACCGATCCCCGCCACCGACGAATCAAGCGACCAGTCGAGCGAGATGGCGTCCTTATCCAAATGGCGTGAGTAGATCGTCGGCCATGAAGCGTAATACAAAGCGAACGCGATGGCGTGCACGGCGTGGATCGCGTAGAGCTCCCACACCTGCGTAACCCAGCACATCGCAATCGCGGAGACGCCCACGAGCAGCAGACCGCCCACGAGCGCCACGAAGTCGGCGTGCTCGCCGGGCGTTGAGTCAAGATATTTTGCGATGGGAATCTGCAGAACCGAGCGCGTGATCCAATAGATCGCGGCGGCGATTCCGACGGTGAGCAACGTGCCGCCGACCACGCGTTGGATGATGAACACCGAAAATACCGGATCGATAAGCCCCCACCCGGCGAGCAAAAAGAAATCCGATATCACAAAATACTTCACGAGCCGCCCGACTTTTATGTTGATATTTACCTTGATGCGCATCTTCTTCATTATACGCGAAAGCCGCGGAACCTGTGGACCTGACGGTGTTCGAACCCGTTTCTCTGCTTGTTAATGGCATTGTTCTACCGCATGAACTACAGGCCCAGATCCGCAGGCCCTAGCAAGCCAACATATACCCGATTAAATTCCTCTAAAGTTATGAAAACAGCCACAAAACGTGGCTGTTTTCATAACAAGCAGAGAATGCCCGCAGTTCATGCGAACAATGCCTTCTCCAATATAATATCCCTTTGGTTAAAAAAGTCAAAAAACTTTTTAACTTTTTTTAATCTTTCTATAAACCTCACCGTGATTAATAACGTATGGATGGATGACATACATCTTCATAATCTCATCTTTCAATATCCCCCCTCTCATATGAATGCCCGTTTTAGAAATGTGGTCACGAGGAAAAGCGAGGTCGCCACCCCACGCCTTATTGATTTTTTTAATGTCCTCAATGCTCGTTCCATAAACTATTTTTTTGATATTTGCATACCATGCGGCTCCAAAGCAAAGCGCGCATGGTTCGCACGAAGCATATAAGATTGCACCGGCAAGATTACCGGTATTTAACTTGACACACGCACGACGAATAGCATTTACTTCCGCGTGAGCGGTAGGATCAATTTCGATATCCTTTCCATCTCCTGATCCTGCTCGCGCGATTATCTCGCCATCACGAGCGACCACAGCGCCAAACGGCCAAGAGGCTTTCTTAGCTTCCTCCATCGCAATATTCACAAAATGTTCGTCTGACTTGTTCATAATATTTATTATAGGCGATTTGTGGTTTGTGAATGAGCGAGATAGGGGTTTCTCTTTTTTATGCGCTCACCGTCCTCGTGTGGCATTTGCGCATAAAAAAGAGAAACCCCTATCTCACTCATTCACGAAATCGAATTTATCGTCTTTCACCACGCATTGGATCTTCGCGCCTTTCGCGATCTTTTTTGAGAGCAACGCCTCGGAAAGCGGCGCGCGGATATATTCGTCGATAGCGCGCCGCAGAGGGCGCGCGCCGTACTGCGGATCATAGCCGAGCTTTGATATTTTCGTGACCGTGTCGGGGCTGAACGAAAGCGTGATCCCCTGTGCCTTCACCGCGTCGACGAGCTCGTTCAAATTGATGGTCACGATCTGCGGCAATTCGCTCATCTCCAAATTCTTGAAAACGATGATCCTTGAGAAACGGTTCAGGAGCTCCGGTTTCAGCACGTCCGTCAGGCGCGCCCGTAAATAATCGGCGATCTGCGCCATGGATTCCCCTTTCGCGAGCGCGTCGTTGATGATGTCCGAATGCGCGTTCGACGTGGCAATGACGATCGTGTTCGTAAAATCGATGACGCGGCTCATATTGTCGGTGAGGCGACCGTCGTCCAACACCTGCAGGAACAGGTTGAGGATGTCGGGGTACGCCTTCTCGAACTCGTCGAGGAGCACTAAGCTGTATGGCCTTTCGCGCACGGCGTCAGTGAGCGCGCCGCGCACGGTGCCATCCGGAGACCCGATGAAGCGGTAGAAGCTCGTCTTGTCCTGGTACTCCGTCATATCGAAACGTATCATCAGTTTTTCCGAACCGAATTGGATTCCCGCAAGGACCTTCGCGAGTTCGGTCTTTCCGACGCCGGTCGGCCCCACGAACAGGAAGCTCGCGATCGGGCCGCCCTTGCGCGTAAGGCCGCTCCGGTATTCCCGCAACGCCTGCGCCACCGCCTTGACCGCCTCGTCTTGCCCAACGATCCGCTCGTGGATGATCTCCTCCATGTGCAGTAATTTTTCCGCCTCATCGCCTTCTGCCTCGTGCATCGGAATGTTCACCTTCTCTTCGGCAACGGCCGTCACGCGGTCCGGCGTGACCACCTTCTCTCCGCGGCGCTCGGCGTCCACCACCGCACTCTTCAACAGTTCCTCCGCGCTCGACGGAAGGAGCTTGTCGTGCAGATATTTCTTCGCGAGGATCACCGCGCGTTTGATCGCGCCGAAGCTCACCGTGATCTTTGACCGCTGCTCGAGCAAAAAGCTTTCATAGATCAGGATCCTTTCCGCATCCGCTTCGCTGATCTCGTTCACCATGATCGTCTCGAAGTTCCCGACAAAGTCACTGCGTGGCTCGATGAACTCCTTGAACTCGTGCGGATAGGAGGTGCCCACGATCGGAAACCGGTTCGAAGTGATGACGGACATCAGCGCGTCGGCGGCGGAAAGGTACGCGGCGCCCGAGGTGCGCACAAGGTTGTGGATGTCGGGGATGAAGAGAACGATGTTCCCCGCGGTGAGGATCTCGTCCACCACATTCTTCAGGCGGGCGTTCAATTCTTCCGGCGCTGCGCCGGCGATCAAGCTCTGCATCTGCAGGCCGACGAGGCGCCGGTCGAAAAGCCCTTCGGGAACATCGTCCTTTGTCAGGCAATATGCCAGATGCCGGATGAGCGCCTCCTTCCCGCTCCCCGGCTCGCCGATAAGGATCACGTTGGGGTCGATCGGCTTGCCGATCGCTTCAATGAGGCGCTCGTATTCCGCCTCGTGGCCAATAAGAAATCCCGCCTGCCCATCCCGCGCGAGGTCGGTATAATCAACGCCATATTTATCGAGCGTCGGCGTCGGACGCGACGTCCATGCACGATTCATGATGCGGTGCGGGACCATGCGATGTGTTGTGAACGCGAATCCCCCCACCACATCCGGGAGGCGGGAGAACGGTCCACGCCTCATGGCAAGGGCGCTGAAAATAAGGGCGCGCTCGAGGTCTCCTTCTTCTATGTTGAAGAGTAAAAAAAGCCGGCCAAGCAATTCGTCATCCATCGCTGGGAGCGCCGAAAAAAGGTCCGAAGGGGTGATGAAGTCGTGCCCGGCGCTCACGGCAGAAACGAATGCGTGGGCGGTGAGCGGCTCCACCATCGCAAGGTAGTTCTCCGGTGCGGCGGGCTCCTCCATCAGCGCCTCCAACTTCGCCTTAAACGCTTTCGGATCGACGTCCAGGCGGCGAAGGCCATCCTGGATCTGCGGTATCTCAAAAAGGCGGCTCGTCAGCTCGAGGAGAAAACTTTTTTTAGTGATGGCACTGCGATCCACCGCGCGCTCAAGCACATTGAATGCCGCCCGGTTCATCGTCCCCGCAAGATTTATCCTGCCGCCTCTCGGCAATTCGGAGATCGGCGTGTCTCCTTCGCCGTGATGCGCGATGATATCGATATCCACTAATAGGAGGAACAGGCCAAGATAGAACAGCGCACGGATGTCGTACGAAAGCAAAAACATGAACGTTGCCACGAAGAGCACAAAGTAGGAGACGTAACCGATGACGCGCACCAGCATCCGTCCGGCGACCGTCATGCGCAGGCGCGGGTCGTCAAAATGAAATTCGTACTTAGATGTTTTTTGCAACATAGAAAATAATGACTGCAGGGATGGCGAGCCAGATCGCATACGCGATCGCGAATGCGACCGCGAGAAAAAGATAGCACACACCGCCAATCACGACGCGTGCCGACCGGAACACGATCCCCAATACCCTGCCGACGATGCTGTAGTCCTTGTAGAGCGGCTCAAAGAAGTGCCGCAGGGTGATGGCGACCGCAAACGATTGATCCGCCGCCGTGAGTGTCACCATAAAACGCCGCCCGAACGCGCGCGAGCCGTCAACATACCAATGATGAAAAAAATCTAAAAAACGATAGAGCAGGCGCCACGCCAGATAGACGATGGAGAAATCCATATAGTAATGATACCACTAAATGCCACGGTTTCAGCGTGGTGCGACGTGGTGCGGACGCATCTCCGGCACTAAAAAAGACCTGCCTGTTTTGGCTTTTCCGGCTGCGGTTTTTTGGATGCGCGCGCCTGCACCTTCGCCGGTTCCGCAAACGCTGGCGGCAATTCCACAACACCGAACTCGCCCGACAGTACGCTCGGGATCTTCTTAAAATCGCCGCGTAGCACCTCCATCATTTGTGTGGAGCGCAACGCCGCGGCGGGATGATAGACCGGGAAGATCGTTCGGCCGTCAACGAGCAACGGACGGCCATGGTCGCGCGTGATCTTCGCAAACGGCAAAAAATAGTTCATCGAAAAACGCCCGAGCGTCACAATGAGCTTTGGCTCGATCACCGCGATCTGCCGCGTGAGGTACGGCTTGTACGCCTCGATCTCCTCCGGCAACGGGTCGCGATTCTCCGGCGGCCGGCGCTTGACGATGTTCGTGATATACACGTCCGCGCGCTTCCAACCGAGTCCTTCGATCATATTATCGAGCAGCTGCCCGCCGCGCCCGACGAATGGGCGCTTGAGCCGGTCTTCATTCACGCCCGGCGCCTCGCCGATGAACATCACCGCGCAATCGATATCCCCCTCGCCGAAGACCAGGTTCGCCGTGGCGCGCAGCGGCAGCGATGCGCTCGCCGCCATCTCGGCTTCTATCTTTTTAAGCTCGGCGAGTTTGTCCATAAAGAAATTATAGCGTAATTTCTAACGAATAGTCATCGTCCATACTCTCCCGTGTAACCGAATATCCTCATTATTGAGGATAACCTACAGCCGACCTTTATTTAAAAGCTTTTTTTATCTTAAAAACATTGTTATTCGTATCGCAGCGCTTCAATTGGATTCAGCCCCGCCGCGCGGCGTGCGGGAAAATAGCCGAAAACAATTCCAATCAATACGGAAACCCCTACCGAAAGAAGAACGGAAGATGTAGTAACGGTAGCGGTAAGAATTCCCGTCAACGTGATAATGTATGAGGCGCCATATCCGATGATAACGCCAACAATACCCCCGGTCATAGTAAGAGCAACGGCTTCGGCGAGAAATTGTATGCTGATATCTTTTTTCTTCGCGCCAATTGCTTTACGCAAACCGATTTCTTTTGTTCTCTCGGTAACCGTTGTAAGCATCATGTTCATAATGCCTCGGTTTGAGCATCCATGATCTGTCACTTAATAATACCACCCCTGCGTCTGATTCTCGGAAAAGCAAGCTCCCGGAGAGAGCTTGCTTCCCTTCGCTGCTATTCACTTTTTACTGAACCGCCGGAGGTGTTGAGGTTGATGCGCCCGGGTGATCGTACCGTTCGTTACGAGCGTGGATGGGATCCGGCCAAACTTCCTTTCACTCTCATCTACTATTACGACCTACGAGTTTTTATTATTGCGTTCCGAGCTTAACATTGACGGACCTCGGTCGGCCTCACTACGTTGTGCTCTCGCGTGGAATCGAACCACGACCACCTCCTTCGGAGGGAGATATTCTATCCATTAAACTACGAGAGCAATGTCGCGCGGCGCGCACGCCGCCAACGCCTCTCTTTATACTACGAAATGCCAGATCTCGTAAACTGCGGCGCAGACGAAGACGACCGCGACGGCGTCAAGTAACACTTTCTCGCGCGTGGACAAAGCGAGCGTCTGCCGACCGACGGAGATGATCAAAAGATATTGCGTACTGATGAATATGCCGCCGGCGATCCCGACGATCGTGAGAAAGTTAGTGAATCCAAGAAGTACCGCAGCGAGCGGCAGAAGAACGATGGCCGCGCGCGCGACGATCGAGCTCCATCCAAGATCCTTTTCCATCGCGCCGCGGATCTCGCGCGCGATCGGCACCGAAACGACGCACACCGAAAGCAATCCCACCGCCGCAAGGATGTCCTTCCGCCAAATCGGCCACGCGGCGATGCCGGAGACCGTATCCGCCGCCACGTGCGGCACCGTACCGATCACACCCGCCGCAAAGAGCCAGTAGAGCAAACCCGCGAACGCCGTGCCGAGCGCAAAAAGCACGAAGGCCGCCGGGAGCGCGAGTGTTTTTTTGCCGCCGCCCTTATCATCATTCTTATACGCAAGCTCGTAGACCGGCTCGACGCTCGTCCATCCCGCAAGCGCAAAGATGACGACGCCGAACGGAATCAAAAATCCTCCCGGAACCGCGAACGGCACAGTGCTCAAGAATGCGGCGGGATGCCCCGAGAAGAAAATAAAAAGGATCGCGAACGACACGAGCGCGATACCCACTCCCTCGAACCACGCGATCCGGCCTTCGCTTCCCCACACGAGGATCGCGAGCAGCAGCCAAAAGATTGCGAGCGCGACGCCGGGTGCCATACCCGGAAAAAGTATCTGCAGGAACTGCGTACCGAGTACAAGATATGCCACGAAGCCGAGCAACAGCCCGACGACGATCGCCACAAAGCCGATCCAAAATCCCGTCGCGCCAAAATATCTCCGCGTGAGGCCGAGGAGCCGCTCTTTTTCATCCGTCGCCGCAAGCGTGCGCAGATAAAGGATGTGCGCGACAGAAACAATCGCGATGACCGCCACGAAATAGCCGAACGTTATCGCCCAGCCAGCTGTTGCAATAATGTACGGCACCGCGAACACGCCTTCTCCGATCGTCGCCGCGGCGACGATGGCCGCAATGGTCAAGTGTTTATTGGACATAGAGCGCTACGCCTTATAGACCAGATCCCCTTCGCGAACGCGCTTCTTGAGTTTGATGCCAATCTGCTTCTTTGGCATCGCCGCCGCCACGGGCTTGTGATCAAACTGCATCGACTTCGACGCTTCTTTAAAATCCGTCGTCGCGCCCTTGAAATATAATTCCGCCCCCGCCTTCACCTTTGTATTAAATTTTACGATCGCCACTTTGATGTGCGCGTAGTAGTGCGTCACCTTGCCGATCGGCTTTATTTTTTTGACCGGCGTGGGTTTTTTTGTTGGCTTCGCCTTTTTAACCGGTGCTTTCTTTTTTATAACTTTCTTTTTTGCTTTTACCATATTTTTATTCGATCGCTCTTTTTTTTCCTTCCTTGTGGATCAATTTGATAACCTTCTCCACTAACGACTTCGGATCAGGATCGAACACCGCCTTGCCATTACCGCGATGCGCGATCTTTAAAATACGTTCGAGCTCATCGCTCGTGCCGCCGGTGCCGGTGAGCACGCCTTGCGGCTTCTTATCCTCGAACGCGATCGTGAACTCGTTCAATGTACCAATGCGGCCATAGATCGTGATGACGGCATCTGCCGAGCGTGTAAGCAAAAGATTGCGGCCCGAGTAACCAAAGCCCGTGTAGATGATGAGGTCGTGATAATCGAGCGGCAGATGGTACGTCCCCACGTGAGCCGCTTTGGATTCCGCCGGCGAAAGGCCGATGACGATGCCGCCCGCTTCCTTTGCTCCCTTGGCAGCGTGATACGGGATGCCCGTCGTCGCGCCGTCTACGAGCACGATGCCCGCCTCGGCGATCAACCGCCCGATCAGTTCCGCTTTCTCCACCGTGCCCGGCGGACAATGCTCGATCTCCGCCGCGCCGGAGATGCAGATTTTATATTTAAGATGATATGCCGTATCGATTTTTTTTGTGGCCGGTTTTTTTATCATATTATTATTATAACGCAACACTCTCGTTTAAGTGTGGCACCTCCGCGGCAACGCCAAATTCATCTATTATTTTGTGCGCAAGCGTTTCGCTAGACGCCTGCTCTCCCTGCACGACAAACACCTTTTTTAATGAATTTTTCATAGAACTCAGCCAGTCGAGCAAATGCGGCTGGTCCGCATGCGCGGAATATCCCGGGATATCGATCTTATGGCATCGCACCGGAACCGCCTCACCGAAGATATGCACTTCCGTGGCGCCCTCCAGCATCTCGCGCCCCATCGAACCCTCCGCCTGATAGCCGACGAATACGACCTCGCTCTTGGGATCCGGCAGATAACGCAGCTCGTGGTGCAGGATACGTCCGCCATTCGACATGCCGGAACCCGCGATGATGATCTTCGGCGCGGGAATATCATTGATCGCCTTCGACTGCTCCGTCGTGAGCGTGACCCGTAAGCCAGGGAACGTCAAAATCTCCTGCCCTTTTTTTACCAACACCTCCGCCTTATCATTGAACGCATCCTCGTGTTTCTTAAAAAGCTCCGTGAGTTTGATCGCAAGCGGGCTATCGAGAAAGATCGGCTCATCCGGCAACTTTCCTTCTTCGTGCAATTGATGGAAATGATAGAGTAGATCCTGCGTGCGCTCCATCGCGAACGATGGGATCATCAGCACGCCGCCGCGGGCGAACGTCTCATCGATCGCGCCCTGCAGCATCTCGCGGCGGCGCGAAATATCTTCATGAACACGATCGCCATACGTGGATTCTATCAAACAATAATCCGCCGCCGGAATTTTTTCCGTCGGCTTGATGAGCGGCGACGGCACGTTACCGAGGTCGCCGGAGAATACGATCGTCTTCCCTTCGCATTCAATGTGGATGATCGCAGAGCCGAGAATATGCCCTGCATCATACAACTCCACCTTAAACGGCCCAACCTCGATCGGTTCATGATATTTTAATCCTTTCCAAAGCGCCGTCACTTTTTGGATATCGTCATCGCGATAGAGTGGCGGACGCGCTTCGCGCTCGGCTTCCTTGGCGAGTAGGTGCTCCGAGTCGGCCAACATCAGCTCCGCAAAGTACCGCGTGGCGTGCGTGGAATAGATCGCGCCTTTAAAGCCGGCGAGGACGAGGCTTGGTAAACGGCCGATGTGATCCAAATGCGAGTGAGTGATGAACACCGCCGTCACTTCCTTCGGGTCGTACGCAAACGGCTCAAAATTTTCACGATCCGCGTAGTGACCTCCCTGGTGAAGCCCGCAGTCGATCATGATCTTCGTCCCGCCCGATTCCAAAATATAATTCGAACCCGTAGCCTCTCCCGTGCCGCCGTAAAAAGTGAGTTGCATATGTGATAAGTATACGGCGGCTTGCTCGCGGGAACAACTTATCGTTTCCGCTTCTTTTCAAGCGCCGCTTCGAATACCGCGCGCTCGTTCCATGGAATCTTCCTGCCGTCCACGGCGTGGATCCAATCCTCGCTTCCCTTGCCGGTGCCGATCGTGACGTCGCCCGGATGCGCAAGCGCGACCGCCTTATTGATCGCCTCCACGCGATCCAAAATTTTATACACGTGCTGGCCTTCGCGTAACGGTTGGGGAATGCCGGTCTCGATCTCATCCATGATCGCCACCGGATCTTCATCGTACGGATCTTCGTTGGTCAGGACGATCTCATCGCAATGGTCCGCGGCGATCGTGCCGAACGCCGGGCGCTTCCACGTGTCGCGGCCGCCGCCCGCGGCACCGAGCACGCAGATCAGGCGCGGATGCGGAAACTCGCGCGACGGCTGCGGCGTCGCCGCGACGTATGCCGCCTCGAGCGACTCAGGCGTATGCGCATAGTCAACCACCGCGGTGTAATCGCCCACATGGACAAACTCCATCCGCCCCTGCACGCCCTCGAACGCGAGAATGGCATTCTCTATAATAGTGTTCGAAATGCCGAGCTCTTTTGCGATCGCCACCGCAACCGCGATATTCTCCTCGTTGAACGGACTCGCAAGAAAATGCGACTCCTTGTTGTCGCGGCGCAATTTTAAAGAGCGGATGCGCGGTAACGAATCGTGGAAAAATTCATCATCTTTGGAAAATACGATCGGTTCATTCGCGCCGAGCGCCTCAAAAAAGAAATCAAAGTTCTTGTCGTCGCGATTCAAAAAAATCTTACCACCCTTCTCGATCACATACTTCAAAAAATCCAGTTTCGCCTCGCGATAATTCTCGAACGAACCGTGTGATTCGATATGTTCCGGCGCCAGGTTGGTAAGCACGCCCATATTCCAATAGATGAACTGGTGCCGGTGCTGGACGATGCCCTGCGACGCCACCTCGATGATCGCATAATTGCACTTTGCGCGCACGGCGCGATGCAAAAACCGTTGAAGGTAGGCGTGACCCGGCATCGTATTTCCAATCTTATTTTTCTCGCTTTCATCACCGACCTTCACGCGCAGGGAAGAGATGAGTGCCGTGCGCTTTCCGGCGGCCTCCAAAATCGCGTTGATCAATTCGAGTGTTGTCGTTTTTCCTTTCGTGCCCGTCACACCGATCACAAAAAGTCTCTTGCTCGGATTGCCATGCAGATGCGCACCGGTCCACGCCCATAAAAAATGGTAGACGGAGCGCGGGTGGAGATTTTTAAAAAATTTTTCCATGAGGATAATCTTGCGCGAGTAGGCGTGATAATTTTGCGATTTATTTCTGCTTATTTGAGAGCTGCGCGAGCGCCGCACGCAGGCGCGCTTCCGTGCCGGTCACCGTTTCGTCCACTTTGCCGAGCGCCGCGCGCGCCTGGTCGCGATGATAGCCCAGGCTCATCAGTGCTTCCACGAGATCGGAATCCGTCTGCATCTTTTCCACGACCGAGCCGCTCTTAGACGACTGCACTTTGGAGCGCAACTCCACGATCACTCGCTCCGCCGTCTTGCGGCCAATCCCCGCCGCGCGGGTAAGCAGATCCGGACGATTTTCTTTGATGGCCGCCGAGAGCTCGGCGAGCGGGCCGGTGTCGAGGATCGCAAGCGCCGAGCGCGGACCCACCCCGGAAACGGAAATGAGCATCTCGAAGAATTCCAACTCGTCGGCGGTGATGAACCCAAAGAGATCGAGCGCATCCTCACGTACGTGGAGATGGCAAAAGAATTTTATGTCAGCCCCGACGGCCGGAAGCGCCTCCAACGTGCCTTTGCTCGCAAAAAGCTTCAGCCCGAGACCGCCGGCTTCCACTACCGCGAAATGGCCCTCTTTCAGCGCCAATTTGCCGGAGATGCTGTATATCATGTGCTTATTATAGCGCGAATGGAGATTAAAAATACATAAAAAAATGCCCTTGCAAAAACCCCGCTTTACGGTATACTAGTCCACATGCCAATCACCAAGTCAGCAAAGAAAGCGCTCCGCCAGAACGTGACCCGCCATAAGCGAAACGTCGTGCGCAAGGACGCCTATAAGGCGCAGGTCGTCGGCCTCCGCAAGCTCGTCACCGCAAAAAAACTAGAAGAGGCCGCAAAGGCGCTCCCGCTCGTCTTCAAGGCGCTCGATAAGGCCGCAAAATCGAAAGTGATCGAAAAAAACAAGGCCAACCGCCTCAAGTCCCGCCTTTCTCAGCTTATTAGCAAATCCACCAAGGCCTCCTCATAGTCCACTTTCCCGGACTTGACCGCCAGGTCATACTCCGCCATGTGCGGGGTTTTTTCTTGCCACTGGGACGCGAGGATATTGAATATCTTTGCCGGCGGATCGTTCGCCGCGAGCATCGTCTCGAACGCGTATAATCTATTTTTAATATCGTAGTTCTTCAACCCGTTGATGAGCCCCCAATAGTTCGGGGCGACCTCGAAGTCGAAGATGTCGAGATCTTTTTTGTCGATCACTCCGCCGTTTTTAAAACCCCTCAACTTCTCGATCTCGGTGATCAGCCCCCATGTGTTGCCGCTATATATTGTTCCCAAAAATTGTGCGGCAGCGGGCGTCAGCTTCACGTCGTTCTTCTTCGCTTCGGCCAAGATAAACGCCGTCCACTCCGCGTCTGCGAGCGTCTCGAATTTTTGCGCGAGCACCGGCCTGTCCAATAAGAATGCAAGCGCTTTCACCGGCTTATCCCTCTCCGCGATCAAGATGGTGATATTTTTTTCTTCAACGAACGGCTTTAATAATTTGGCGAGCTTCGACGCGTCCAGCTCGAACGCGTTTTCCAATACTGCCAACTTCGCCACCTCAAAGATGGATTGTGTCTTTAAAAATTCGCCAAGATTTTCCAACGCCGTCTTTTCTTCCAGATCAAAAACGCCGAGCCCGATCTCCGATCGCTTTTTGGAAAATTCCGCTATGATGGAACGTTTCTTTTCGGAACGGCGATAATCGTCCAGCCCGTAGAGGAAGATGATCATAAAAAGATTATACGCCAAACTACTTCGCCGTGTTACTCGTGCTGTTCGGATGCACCGCCGAGCGCCGCGCCGCGGCAGCCTTCACAAACTCCTTAAACAACGGGTGCGGCCGCAGTGGACGCGACTTCAACTCCGGATGGAACTGCGAGCCGAGGAAAAAAGGATGTACCGTGCGCGGAAGTTCCGCGATCTCCATCAAGCGCCGCGACGGCGACACGCCGGAAAAAACGAACCCGGCTTTTTCGAGCCGCTTCACATACACTGGGTTCACTTCGTAGCGATGCCGATGCCGCTCGGAGATCTTCGCATGGCCATACGCCTTATATGCGATCGTACCGGGCTTCAAAACCGCAGGGTACGCGCCAAGCCGCATCGTCGCGCCGTACTTTTTTTCCGCCATCAGCTTCTTCTGCTCGGGCAAAATATCGATGATGGGATACTTCGTTTTGGGGTCAATCTCCGTTGTGTTCGCGCCCTTCATCTTCAAGACATCCCGCGCGAACTCCACGGTGGCAAGCTGCATGCCATAGCACAACCCGAAATACGGAATTTTGTTCTCGCGGCAATAGCGGATCGCGGCGAGTTTCCCTTCCACGCCACGCGAGCCAAAACCTCCCGGAACGATGATGCCGTCAAAGCTATCAAGCTCTTTTAGTCCCGCTGCGGCGCCCGCCGCGCCGACTTCGGCGGCTTCGAACTGCCCCGAGTCGAGCCACTTGATCTCCGGCTTCACCCCCCAGAACGCGGCGCTGTGTTTGATCGATTCGATGACGGAAAGATATGAGTCGGCGAGAATAAATTTCCCGCTCGCAAAATATTTTCCGACGATGCCGATACGCACGACGTCCTTCGCATTGTGAATCCGTTGCGCGAACGCGCGCCACTCTTTCATATCCTTCGCGCGCGGCCGCATGGAAAGTTTTTCTAGGATCAAGCTGCCGAGATTGTCGTTCTCAAAATTGACCGGAATATCATAGAGGCTCGAGACGTCCGGCGCGGAGATCACATCCTCTTCGCGCAGACCGCAATTGAACGATATCTTTTCTTTGCGTTTTTCGTCGAGCGGATACTTCGCGCGCGCTAAAATAATATCTGGTTGCAAGCCGGTGCCGTTCAACGCGCGCACCGCTTGCTGGGTCGGTTTGGTTTTCAGCTCGTTGTCCTCGCTCACGATCGGCAAGTGGCTGACCAGGATAACGAGAACGTCTTTGGGATGTTTGAACTTCATCATGCGGATCGCTTCAATGAAAAGAATGTTCTCATATTCGCCCACGGTACCACCGATCTCCGTAATCACGATGTCCGCCTTCGCGAGTTCCGCCGCACGATCGATGCGATCGATCACTTCGAGCGGAATGTGCGGCACCACGCTCACCGATTTTCCGCCGTAGCCCATGCTCCGCTCGCGATTGATGACCGTCTGATAGATACTGCCCGTCGTCATGTAGTTCACGCCGGAGAGATCGCGGTCCAAAAAGCGTTCGTAGTTGCCCATATCCTGGTCGCACTCCGTACCGTCGTCCAAAACAAAAACCTCACCGTGTTCGGTGGGGTTCATGGTGCCCGCGTCGACGTTCACATAGGGATCGATCTTGATGGACGTGACCTCGAGCCCGCGCGACTGCAAAATTTTTCCGATGGATGAGGACGAAACTCCCTTGCCGACACCCGACATTACTCCCCCGACGATAAAAATATATTTGCGATTCTTCTTGGAGGTGGTCGGTGCCATTTCGCATACCATTGTACACGAAAACAAAAGAGTGGCCAAGGGGCTTGCTATAGGGTTTTGGGGGTCGGGTCGTTTTCTGCTGAAAACGCCCTAATCCTCCTCGCCTACGCTCGTCCGGAATACCCCGAAAACCCTTTGGGAACCCACTTTTCCTATACTATTTTATTCCTTATAGATATGGGCATCTCTCAGTTTTAGGAGTCGAAAACGTATCGAATTCTATTCCTTTATTTTATATGAAACCTCAAGGATATAACCATCTGGATCTTTAAATACAACCATGTAGCTTCCGGGATGCAACTCCCCGGACCCATGCAAAATCGAAGTCCCGCGAGATTTGAGGATGCTTGCTATTTCATCAATAGCCTTTTCATCATTTGCTTGAAAACAAATATGCCGAGGGCCTAATGTTTCGCGAAGGGAAATTAATTTCTCACGAAAATATATTTTTGTTTGGTCGCAAACTAGGCCATTTTTGTCTATACGAACCCATCCAAGTATATTTAAAAAAGATTCATAAAATAGAACCGAATTTTCTACATTTGATGACCAGAATTCTATGTGGCGAATCGGATTCATAATCTATACTTGTAATAGATTGCTACGACAGGTTTACCCCAGATCCTCTGCACCCATTTCGTTCTTCGGCACCAAATTCGGGTCGGTCGGGAGTGCGAACGAGATCGTGGTGCCGCGGTTGAGCTCGGACTCGGCCCAGATCTGGCCGCCGTGCGCGGCGATGATACCCTTGGCGATATAAAGCCCGAGGCCGGAGCCTTCGGTCTGGATCTTGACGGCGTTTTCGGCGCGGAAGAATTTTTTGAACAAGTTGGCGACGGCCTCGGGCGGGATGCCAATGCCGGTGTCCTTCACGCTCACCACCACATACGGCTTGTCCTGCATCTTATCCGCCTTCACCGTCACGTCGCCGTTCTCTACGTTGTAGCGGATGGCATTCTCAAGAAGATTGGTGACGGCAAGTGAAAGCCGCTTGGGATCGATCATCACGTGCGGCAGAGCCTCCGACGGCCGGTCGAAATAAAGCTTGACCCCTGCTTTCTGCGCGGCGGGGAGAACATCCGCCAACACCTTCGCGAGAAAATCACTGACATCCGCGTCCTCAAATTGATAACCGAACTGCGCGTCCTCCATTTTGGCGATATCGAGCAGATCCTCAATGCGACGCAAAAGGGTCTGGCTCGCCGCAAGCGCATGGTCAAAGATCATCTTATTATTCTCATCCATCCCGGTGATGCCGGACAACGATTGCAGTGCCCAACTGATATCCGTCACCGGCCCACGCAACTGATGCGAGGCGACCGTTATGAACTCGCTCTTGGAACGCAAGGCCTGCACCTGCGCCGTGCGGTCGCGCACGATCTTCATGAACGCGAGCGGATTGCCGCGCTCGTCCGGCACCGGCGTGGTCGTCACACGGAACTCAAGCTCCGTCGGATCGGTAAATGAGATATCCACAACCTGCGGATACACGTCCTCTTTGGAATGTACCACCACGCGCGGCGCGAGCGACGGGAACACGATCTGCGCGAGCGTCCGCCATCCCTCAGCCTCAACGTCGCGCGGGGAAAGCAGGTGGCCAAGCACGTTCTTTGCCTCCAGTTTGAAAATCCGTTCCGCCGCCGCATTAAAAAAGATAACGCGGAAGTCCGCTTCGTACACGATCAGCCCGTCGTTGATGCTGGCGAAGATGCCCTTGAGCTCACTGCGCTCAACGCTTGTGTCGCGGTTCTTCTTTGCGGAAAAATATACGGCGGCGGCGGCGAGGATGGCAATCACGACGAGTAGCCCGGCGGCGGCGTACGGCACCCACGGTGCTTGCAGATAAAAAATCAAAGCGGCTTCCACAACAACCAGCGCGAGTAATACCCACACGATCTGGAATTCCGGCCACTTAATGACGTCGGTAAATTTTGAGGTCTGCTTATTCAATGTCTCTTTATTATAACATGCGCGGCGCTTTCAAAAGAGGGATGCCTGCGCGCCATTCGGCTTGGTCTTCTCTTTTGGTTTCCTTATAGATATCGTCTTTTCCGCCTCGGGGAAAAGCAGTCGCTTGAGCAACGTCGCGAATCCCATCTTCTCAAAATATTTTGCCGGCGCGTCGGTATCGCTCGCGGGCGCAAGCTCCTCTATCGGCGGAATCACGATCGGCGCGTGGCGCTCGAGCGTCACCAACTCCTCCGAAAGCTCGGCTTCCTTTTTGAATGCGCCGAATTTCGCCTCCAATTTTGGGTCCTCATTGATCTGCTCATACATATTTTTTACCGTCCCAAATCTTTTTATCAACTCCAACGCCGTCTTCGGCCCGACACCGGGCACGCCCTTGATGTTATCTGACGAGTCGCCGACGAGCGCTTTGTAATCCACCATCTGCTTCGGCGCAATGCCATATTTCTCGATCACCGTCACTTCGTTATAGATCGTCGTGTCGCTCACTCCTTTATTGAACGTCTGTACGACGAGCTTGTCTCCTTCCACCATCTGCAATGTGTCGCGATCGCCGGTCAAAATGACCACCTGCACGTCCGGCAATGTTTTGAATTTTTCCGCAAGCGTGGCGATAAGGTCGTCCGCCTCATAGCCCGGCTTTTCGAACGTCCTGATCCCAAACGCTTCAAACAGCTTGTGCGCCTCTATTATTTGCGAGATCAGCTCGTCCGGCGCAGGCGGGCGCTGTGCCTTATACTCGGCATACTTCTCGTCGCGGAACGTCGGCTCGGGACGATCAAAAAGCGCAGCGGCATAATCCGGCCGCTCATCGCGCCAGAGCTTAAGGAGAATGCTCGCAATGCCGTAGATCGCGCCCGACGGCTTCCCTTCCGGCGTCGTGAACGGCGGCAGGGCATGGAACGACCGATGGATGATCGAGTTTGCGTCAATAAGCAGTAATTTTTTCATGTTATTTTTGCGGGCGCGGACGCGCGGGCGTTTGCGTAGGGCGTGTTATTGCGATAATCCGCTCGTTCTCTTTTTTACCATATTTGAATTTTATCCACGTCGTCTTTTTAGGGAGAAATTTTTTCGCCTGCTCCGGCCATTCAATCAAAAGAATGTTGTATGGCTCGTTAAGGATGACATCAAGTGTGAGCGCTGCTACATGCTCCGGTTTTTTTAAGCGATACGCATCAATATGAAAAACATTTTTGAATTTCTTCTGGCCGCCGGCACCGCGTCTGCCACCAAGCACATGCCGTCGCATTAACACGAACGTCGGGCTCGTCGCGCGCTTCTTTGATCCCAATCCCTTTAAAAAACCCTGCACAAAAGTGGTCTTACCCGCGCCAAGATCGCCTTGGAGCGCGAACACCGTCGCGCATTTTTTCTTCACCGCATCGCCACGCGTGAGCGTGCGCGCGATATTACACCCCAATTTCTTCGTCTCCTCCGAAGAAGAACTTCGATATATTTCGGTTTTTTTGGATGACATGGATAAAGAATAACAGAAAGAACGACGCGACGCCTATGGTGAGCCCCGCGAACCCCATAGGCGAAAGTTGCGGCGAGAGCGGAACGCCGAGCGAATAGCTGCTTGTCGCCACCGTTGTATCCATCGTCTCGTTTGCCGCGCCGGGCGTGGGATACTCGAACGTAAAATGCGCGATCGGCGCGGCGCTGTAGTCCACGCGCGAATAGCTCTTCCCTTCCGGCGCCGCGCCGGCGAAGCTCGCGCCGTCCACCACCTGCCCGCCCGGACCATATAACGATACTGCCCCGTCGGTGTTTTTCAAAGTCAGTTTGTCCTGCGCATGTTTTAAAACCAAATAGCCTCCGGGTGGGATACTATAGCCGGCAAGCGAGAATTTTTTCTTAGCGCCGTCGCCAAGAGCATAGCCACCAAGCGACGCCGCGCTCGCACCGTTATTATAAAGCTCGATAAATTCGCCGGCCGCGTCATTGCCGACCGGGTTCGGAAGCCATTCGTTGATGTAAATCATGTTGTTATAATCCGAGGGCACGCGCCCGAGCCGTGCCCAAACACAGCCCGGGCGCGCCGGTGGACCCGGCGGGAGTCGAACCCAGCTTTTCCTGTTTGTCGAAAGCAGGATCTTACCACATAGATGACGGGCCCATGCCCACCGGCAAAAACAGCGTAACAAAAGCACCATTAAAACTATCTAAAAACAAAAACAGCCCCCAGAAAGAGGCTATTTTTGCGACAAACAGGATTGGACTCGCCATCTCGGCAAGACCCCGCTTCGTATATTATCTTAGTCTATACAAAAGAAAAGTCAAAAGTTTTTTAATGATTTTTTAATGACCGGCGGTCAAGCGTGGGACGATGTTCGAACAAAATTTTGGCGTAATATAGCCAATTAAGATAAAATGGTGGGATGAAACGGATCAGTAGACTTCTTTTGTTTGTCAGTTTTTCATTGGTTGTGGCCGAGGGGCTCATCGGCCCCATCTACGCGATATTCGTAAAGAATATCGGAGGCGACGTCCTCGCGGCTGGTACTTCTTTCGGCTTATTTTCCATAGCGAGCGGGGTCTTTATTTTTACCTTCGGACGATCAAGGTTTTTCAAGGAACGGCTGCGATTGATGGTCTTCTTTGGATGCCTCATTGCGGCAATCGGCATCACTAGCTATTTGTTTGTCAGTAATCCTCTCGAGCTTTTCATAACACAGATAGTGATCGGAATTGGCGTCGGAATACTAGAACCGTCGTGGGATGGTCTGTTTTCGGCGGACCTTTCAGAAGATAAGGCAACCACATTCTGGGCAACGTGGGCAGGAGGAAGAGACTTTTTGAGCGGAATCGCCGCGATTGTGGGAGGTGTAATAGTGGCAGCTTACTCCTTTGAGGTCCTCTTCATAATCATGACTGTTTTTTCTCTGGCATCAGTTTTTATCGCCGGAGGAATTTTATTGGAGAAAAAATGACTTTCCCACCCCTGGCGGAGAGGGAGGGATTCGAACGAATAGCGCCATGCCTACAGCAACTCCTCATACCCTTTTATCTTCAAGTGCCGATACGCCGCCGGCAAAACAATCCGCCCTGCGGAAGAACGCTGGAGAAATCCCAAGGTCATCAAATACGGCTCGTAGATGTCCTCGATGGCACCGCGATCCTGCGCGAGCGCGGCGGCGATGGTATTGATGCCGACGGGGCCGCCATGGAACTTCTCGATGATCGTCATCAGGAGTTCGCGGTCCTGCGGCTCAAGACCCACCTCGTCAATCTCGAGCATCGCGAGTGTTTTCCGCGCCGCATCCTCATCTATTACGCTCTCGCGGTGTACTTCGGCAAAGTCACGCGCGCGGCGGAGTAAGCGGTTGGCAACTCGCGGAGTCCCGCGCGCCGCGCGCGCGAGGATATCGATCGCCTCGGGCTGCGCCTCCACTTTTAAGATCGCCGCCGAACGTTTTAATATCTTTTTAATATCGTCCGGCGTGTAATAGCCAAGTCGCAGCGTGGCGCCGAAGCGCGAGCGCAGCGGAGCCGAAAGCAAGTTCTCACGCGTCGTTGCCGCGATCAATGTGAACGGCGGCAAATCAAGTGAAAGCGTCCGCGCCGACGGCCCTTTACCGACGACGAGGTGCAGCTTGCGCGCCTCCATCGCCGGGTAGAGCACTTCTTCAATCATCGGATTGATGCGATGCGCTTCGTCAATAAATAATATTTCGCCGGGCGTCAGGTTGGTGAGCACCGCGGCAAGATCGCCCGCTTTTTCCAGTGCCGGGCCAGAAGTGGTTTTTATCAACCCGCCCAGTTCGCGCGCGACCAAATACGCGAGAGTCGTCTTCCCCAATCCCGCCGGGCCGGAGAATAAAAGGTGGTCAGCGACCTCGCCGCGTTTTTTTGCGGCGCTCAAAAGTGTTTTTAAATTATCTTTTATTTTTTCCTGGCCGATATACTCATCCCACTCGGTAGGCCGGAGGGTGAGGTCAATATTCGGGTCTTCTTTGTTGGCTGGATTGCCGGCTGAACCCGCAAAGCTATTATTATGAGGTGTTTTTGGCATGGGCGGTTGTGGATTTCGTGTGGATAAGCTGGGTCTTGACAAATGATATTCTATATGCTAACATATCCAAGTGCTCAATAAATATGGGCCGGTAGCAAATTCAAATCTGGGGGCGGGAGTTATTTCTAAAAACTACAGGATGAACCGGTTTCGGCTGGTTCTCTCCTTTGAGTAATTCTAGCCTCTTTTATCATTAGATAGAAGAGATCATTGTCCTTTCGCGAGGAATTGCCCCCAGGTCTGAGTTTACTACTTTATGCCGATGAAGAATATGTTTTAAAAGAGACGCGGTTCGCCGGCTCCAGCGGCCGACGACCGCTGATTCTCGGCGATGCCGCGTTCATAAGAATGAACGACCAAGCCGGCATCGCCTCCGAAATCCTCTTTTAAAACATATTCTTCATCGGCACCCATTGTAAAGAACTATAGAAGGCCGTATATGTGAGCGATTCGCTCAAGCCCAAATCCGAATCCGATAAATTTCTTATCGGCCACTTTTTTATTTAAAAATTTTTTTGCGACCTTTATATAGTTGATGGGGTTAAGGTTCTCTCCTAATTCTCCACACGCAGCGATCTCGAGTGGCCTCCCTTTACGCACGTAAAAGATTTCAAATTTATTACTGGCGTGCTTATTAGCCCCTTCCGTATCATAAAAAGATTCTTTTATGGGATAACCGGTCAATACCATCCAAAAGCTTCCCTCCATTTTCCCTTTTCTCAATTCGCTATACGAAACGTATTTTACTGGAAGTTTTGAAAGTGGTTCTACGTGGAGTGATTTTTCCAAAACACCGAGTAGCTCAAGAAATTCCTCGACCACCATTTTCATATTGCCGCGTTTCAAATAAACATCAAGAACTGTGAATTCGTAGCGATGGAGGGTTGATACTTTTTTTTCGTTTCTAAACATGCTTCCCACCCAAAAAAATTTGTCATATTGCTCCCCAACCTGCCAAATGTCAGGTTCAGGATTATAGCGAAGATATAACCCCTTTCCAACCTTGAAAGTGTCGGTGTTTTCAATTTTATAATTGAGGGTCGAATAGAGATGGTGCTCGAAAAATCCCTGCTTAATGAGGTGCGAACGCAAAACATTAATAATCATACTTAGTGTGCGTTGGTCTTTATAGCTCATAAGGTGGTTGCGTGGTGAGAGATATGCACTTTGTTATTTGGGGGCTATCGGAGGCGGCGAAGGCCGCCGAGATGGAGCGGCCGGCCAGAAGGCCGGAACGCGTACCCCAAATAACAAAGTGCATATCTCTCACCACGCGATCTCCCCTGTTGCGCTTCCCACCTCCTCGAACGTCGTCTTCCCCTCTAGCACTTTCAATATCCCGTCCTGCTGCATCGTCACCATCTCCTGCCGCGCGGCGACCTCGCGCAGAGCGACCTCCGATGCCTCGTGCAAAATAGTCTT
This sequence comes from Minisyncoccia bacterium, assembly GCA_050015515.1. Taxonomy (GTDB): domain Bacteria; phylum Patescibacteriota; class Minisyncoccia; order UBA6257; family 2-01-FULL-56-20; genus JAKAGE01. The sequence goes on along the minus strand of JBEKBG010000001.1, from coordinate 54,946 downwards.
TTCCAAGTCCGAACCGCCTTCTAAAAATTCAAACACTCCCACGCGACCTTTGTATCCGATACCATTGCATTTTTCGCATCCCACCGGCGCGTACATTTTGTAATTAACGTAGAGGGATCTATCCACCTTGGCCGGCAACGCATCGAGGAATTTTTTGATCTTCTCCGCAACCGCCGCGTCGGTGTCAATTGGCTTCTTGCAATCCTTGCACAGCACGCGCACGAGGCGCTGGGCGATCACGAGAGAAAGCGCCGGCCCGATGCTCACCGCTTTGACGCCGAGATTGATCAAGCGCGGCACCGCGCCAACGGCGTCGTTGGTGTGCAAAGTAGACAATACCAAGTGCCCCGTCAACGCCGCCTCCAACGCGATGTCCGCCGTCTCAAGATCACGCACCTCGCCGACCAGGATCACGTCCGGGTCCTGACGCACGATCGCGCGCAGGCCGTTTCCAAAAGTATATCCCGCCTCGTTGTCCACCTGCGTCTGTTCGATTCCCTCGATGCGATATTCGATCGGATCCTCAAGTGTGATGATCTTCATTGTCGGATCGTTCATAGTGCGCAGGAACGCGTACAGTGTCGTCGTCTTTCCGGAACCGGTCGGTCCGGTGTTCAAGATCAGGCCATTCGGCTGGGCGATTTTTTTCTTTACCACCTCCAGATTGTCGGGGCGCAATCCCAAATCCGGCAGACCAACCATCGTCGCCGACGGATCCAAAATTCTCATCACAATCGTCTCGCCGAACTCCGCCGGGATCACCGACACGCGCATCTCGATGTCCTTGCCGCCGAGGCCGATCGTGAACCGTCCGTCCTGCGCCGCATCGCGCACATTCAGCTTCATCTCGGAAAGCAACTTGATGCGCGACACGAACGAATGGTACGTCGCGAGCGGGATCTCATCGAAGATGTCGTGGAGCAGCCCGTCTATGCGGAAGCGGATCTTCGCTTTTTTCTCGCCCGCTTCGGTATGGATGTCCGACGCGCGCAATCCCATCGCGCCCGCCAAAATTATTTCAATGAGCGCCACCGGCGACACATTCGCAAGCGGCTGCGCCGCGATCTCCGCGCGTACGGCATTAATGGTGATCAACTTTGCTTTCAACGCCGCAAGGCGATCCGGCGCGATCTCCACTTTTCCCGTGATCGTTTCCGCCTCCGGCTTCACAAATTGATAAAATTTCCACGCCGCATCCATGCTGGACGGCGAAACGACGACGACCTTCACTTCATATTTTTTTGCCGCCAGCTCCTCCACGATTTTTTTCGTCGCGGGCAATTCGGGGTTGATCGCCGCGAGCGCCACCTTCTCAGACTTCACTTCAATCGCCGCAACCTTCGCATCTTTCGCTTCGGTTTCGGAAATAATTTTTACCGCGTCAAGCGACACGGGAACCTTCCCAAGGTCCACATACGAGAGCCCAAGATTCCCCGCAAGCCGTTGCGCGGCCCGCTCCTCCCCATCGCGGCGCAGCTTCACCAACTTCTCCTTGAGCTCGTTTTGAGGTGCGTCAAGCATTTGATATGATGATACCCCTTCACGGACCGCCATTCAAGCAGGTTTTAAGAGGTTTTTAATGCCTTTTTGCGAAGCTTGACAAATCGCTATGTTATCTGGTATAATATACCTGCAACTTGAAATTGAAATATGGTCAGCGCCTATACGGCGCGGAGGAGGAACTATGAAGAAACTCATCACTAACGTTCTGGCATGGACCGGAATAATGGTTCTCTTCTGTGCCGGCATCGCGCTGGCGCAGGAAGCACGCGTCATACATTATGACGCCGACGCAAAAGCGGACTCCAAGCGCCCCGACTTCAAGGGGGCTCTAATCGCGATCGACTTCGGCGGAACCAGCGCAGTGAGCGCAAAGGACCTCTTTATGAAGCTAGGCGCTCGCGACTTCGTCGAAGGGCGCAACCCGTGCGTTTTCGGCCATACCCTCGTCTGCGTACGGATCAGTGTCGGTGGCGCGATGCAAGTCGCATCGTCCAGCCAAATGGGCGGCTACGGCGGAAACGGATATCAATCCGGTGGCTCGTTCAACGGGAGTCTCTATCCTATCAACCTTGACGTCTTCCTTGTGAAGTACGACGAGAAGAATGGCGGCGAGAGACCAACCGTACCGCTGGGCCACTCCCAGTGCCTGGCACCGGCTGGAAGCGGAAGTAGCTTCAGCTCCAGCTACGGGAATCGTGGCGGAGGAACGTATTACGAGAGCGACTCCAGCGATCTAAACGCCACGATTGGTAATGCGGCGAGACAGGATCTCAACCGCCTTCTCAGCCGGAACGCGTTCAGCCAATTCATGGCCTGGGGAACCTACTCCAAGTGGTTCCCTGGTGCCGACACGGAGATCACGAATGCTTTTAGGCGCTAGCCGCATGAAAGCACCCAGCCCGCCGGACGGAAAGACCAACCAGTCTTTCCTCCGGCGGCTTTTTTTTGCACGTGGGCGGCGATATAATGCGAGGGATATATAACACCATGTCAGGACACTCGCATTGGTCAGGAATAAAGCATAAAAAGGAGATCACCGACAAAAAGCGGGCGAAGATATTTTCGAAATCGCTCAAGCTGATCTCGGCGGCGGCGCGCACGGAGCCGAACCCGGACTTTAATCCGCGCCTGCGCACGGCGATGGAAAAAGCGCGCGAGGCGGGCGTGCCGGCGGATACGATCGATCGCGCGATCAAGCGTGCCGCCGAGCCGACGGAAAAATTGGAGGAGTTATTGTTCGAGGCATACGGCCCAAGCGGCTCCGCGATCCTTATCACCGCGATTAGCGACAACCGCAATCGCACCGTCCAGGAAATAAAAACTATTTTGCGCGACCATAACGGTAAGTGGGCAGAATCCGGAAGTGTGCGATGGGCGTTTGAACCGGCTGGAGGAGAAGAGTGGGGCGAATGGACCGCAAAGTTCCCGCAGGATATCGCCAACGAAGAAGAAAAGCAAAAACTTGCCGACCTCCTTGAAACGCTCGAAGAGAATGACGACGTCCAAAACGTTTATACCAATATTAATTTTTAATGAAATTTTCACTTTTATGATCGCGCTTGGCATTGACCCCGGAACCCGGCGGATAGGATACGGCGTGGTGGAGTGTAATGGGCCGACGGTCGCCTACGTGGCTGCGGGAATTCTTACCATCACCTCCGCCGACGACGTCCCTGCGCTTAAGGAGACAAAAAAAGGCATCGATGCGCTCATAAAAAAGCACAAGCCGGATGTGGTGGCCATTGAAAAATTGTTCTTTGCAAAAAATACAAAAACCGCGCTCGCGGTAGCACAGGCACGCGGCGTCATCCTTCTTGCAACAAAAGAGCGCGGTGTTCGTATAAAGGAATACACCCCGAACGAAGTAAAGTCCGGCGTGGCGGGATACGGTATGGCGGACAAGAAAGCGGTGCTTAAGATGGTACGCCTTATCCTGGGCAAGGCTGACCTTAGGGTAATCGATGACGCGAGCGACGCGCTCGCACTCGCGATCTTATCCACAGGCGACCACTTGCTTGACAGCACGCGATGATACAATATACTGGTTGAAAATAAAAAAGGTCGTGAAACATTGGTAACTATGGTAACTGAATTATTTCCATTAAAACTCGAATTCCGCGGATTGAGCGATGAAGATCCGGATGAGATAACCATCGACAGTCCCGACGAGGATGTTGATGAAGATGGTGACGATAATCTTCTCAAGGGCGATGACAATGCTGCGCCTGACGACGCCGAACCGACGGAGTAACAAAACAAAACTCCCCCTACTTTTGGACCTAGATATAAGAATAACGGTCCAAAAGTAGGGGGAGTTTTGTTTTGTTCGAAAAAATGGAGAGAAGAAGAAAGAGAAGAAGAAAGAGAAAGAAAGATACAAGAAAAGAGTGAAAAGAGGTAAAATAAAGAGGCACTTTTTATGAGTAACGACGTTAAAAGCCTTCTTCGCCGTCCAAAAAAGAAAAAATACGTCAAGATGCTGCAAATATCAGGCGTCGTTGTGGCGTCGGGCGCGATCATCCTCTGTCTGGCGGTGCTTTATTTTGCAAAAACGGTGCCGTCTATCCAGGAGATCGGCACCCAGCAAATCGGACAATCCACAAAAATCTACGATCGGACGGGCACTGTGCTTTTATACGACATAGACAATGGCCAGCATCGGACGCTCGTGCCGTTTGACCAAATTCCGCAGAGCGTCAAGGATGCTACGATCGCCATCGAAGACCAGCAATTTTATAATGAGCCGGCGTTCGACATTAAAGGCATCATCCGCGCACTCTTCGTGGACATCACCACCCATTCATTTGCCGAGGGTGGATCGACGCTCACCCAACAGCTCGCGCGCACCGCGTTCCTGACGCTCAACCAGACAGTCTCGCGCAAGATCAGGGAATTCATTCTCGCGGTCAAATTGAATGAGTATTATTCCAAAGACCAGATTCTCGCGCTCTACCTGAACGAGGTCCCGTACGGCCCGAATATTTCCGGCGTGGGTGAGGCAGCACAGGATTATTTTGGTGTGCCGGTGAGCCAGCTCAGTATCGCACAAAGTGCGGTGCTCGCCGCGCTCCCGCAGGCGCCAACATACTATTCCCCGTACGGTACGCACGTGAGCGAGCTACTCCAACGCCAGCAGTTGGTGCTTCAACAGATGTATAGCACCGGCAAGATCACCAAAGCCCAGCTGACCGCCGCGCAAAACTTCAAGATCGTCTTCCAGCCGCAGACGGAGAGCGGAACGGGAATCCGCGCACCGCACTTTGTGATGGCAGTGGAAAATTATCTCGTGCAAAAATATGGCGAGAATGAGGTGGATAATGGCGGGTTGAAAGTGATCACCACGCTTAACTGGACGATGCAGCAGCAAGCCGAAGTGGCGGTCACTGCGGGCGTCGCACGCAACACGCAGCTTTACAAATCAACGAACGCCGCGCTCGTCGCGCAAGACCCCGTGACGGGCCAAATTTTGGCGCTGGTAGGGTCGGCAGATTACTTTAATACCGCGAATGACGGCAACTTTGACGTGGCAACGCAGGGCCTGCGCCAACCGGGATCGTCGCTGAAGCCATTTGTCTATATGACCGCTTTCCAAATGGGATACACGCCAGACACGATCTTATTTGACGTCCCGACGGAGTTCAGCACCAATGCGGAATGTCCTGCTGTCCCTGATTTTAATTCCACCAATAAAAATTGCTTCCATCCACAGGACTTCGAGGGAACATTTGCCGGGCCGCTCACTATCCGCAACGCGCTCGCCCAGTCGGTGAACGTACCGGCGGTAAAAATGCTCTACCTCGTGGGCGAGCAAAACGCGATCCAAAACATGACCAACTTTGGCATCAGCACTTTCGGCAGCCCATCGCAGTACGGCCTCTCGCTTGTGCTCGGCGGCGGCGCGGTAAAACTCATCGATCTCACCGAGGCATATTCCGTGCTCGCGGAACAAGGGGTTAAGCACGCTCAGTCGATGATCCTTTCCGTGCAAGACGCGAATGGCAACACACTGGAGTCTTATCAAGACCAGGTATCACAAGTGGCGGACGCGCAATCAATAAATCTTGTGAATGATATTTTATCCGACGCCGCCGCGCGCGCGCCGCTGATGGGGGGGAGCCAAGGCCTTACTGTATTCCCGGGTTATGATGTGGCGCTCAAGACGGGAACGTCGAACAACTACACCGATGCGTGGGCAATGGGATACACGCCGTCGCTCGTCGTCGGCGTCTGGGCAGGCAACAACAATGATGCGCCGATGCAGAAGGCGGGGTCAAGTATTCTGGCAGCAGTCCCGATGTGGAGCGCGTTCATGACCCAAGCACTACCCGAAGCGCCGAACACGACCTTCACCCCGCCCGACCCGACAAGCCCCGATAAGCCGATCCTCGCCGGGCAATACAACATCAACGGACAAATACACAGCATTCTCTACTATGTGGACAAGAGCGACCCCACCGGACCGGATCCTACCAACCCCGCAGTGGACCCGCAATATAATAACTGGGAGGTTGGCGTCGAGAACTGGGCGCGCGCGAATGGATATGGGAACTAATATCCCAATCACCCTGAGAAAGGAAATGTACAAAGCACTAATATTTGATCTAGATGGTACAGCAATTCCAAACGAGCCGAACGGGATGCCTACTGATAATTTAATAGAAGTTATTAAACAACTGCGAGGCAGGATGAAAGTATGCGTTGCGACCGGGAGGCCGCTCTTCAACTCACTGCCGATTATTCAGAGATTGGGGCTAACCGACCCATGTATTATCTCCGGAGGAACACAAATCGTAGATCCGACGACCAAGAAGATTCTCTGGGGAAAAGATATGGAAATATTTCAAGTTGAGGCGATTATGAAAATTGCTTCTCAATATCCGTATCCCGTCTTCTTTGGCGATGACGAAGTAAGTGAACTAGCAAAAAAGAAAGTGGTCAAAGAACCGGAAAGAATAATCTATATTGAACCAGTTAATAGGGAAGACGCAGAAGACATACTCGCGAAGTTAAATCGAATACCCGACATCGCGGCGTATAAAGTCATGTCGTGGACACCAGACCATTTTGACATCCATATAACGCATGCCGAAGCAACAAAACGTCACGCCCTAGAAGTACTTTTAAAAATATTAGACATACATAAAGATAATATAGTCACAGCAGGAGATGGAAATAATGACTTACCGCTATTTGAGATTTCAAAGTATAAAATAGCCATGGGAAATGGTTCAGATGAGCTTAAAAAGAAGGCTGATTTTATTGCTCCGAGCGTGACGAATGATGGCTTGGCAATAGCACTTAGAAAATTATTTTTAAATTGAATTGTTCCCATCTAAGGAACTTCGTTTTGGCAAATATAAGATGTCCTCTGTGATTCTTGGAGGATAGGGGGTTTTAAAAATTCAAACTGTCAAATCCTAGCTCCATACGCATTATTATTTGGAGGTATTTCGGAGCCGCGAAGGCGGCGAGAAGTAGCGATTTTTCAGCAGAAAAATACGCGACCTCCAAATAATAATGCGTATGGAGCTAGGGTTTGAGAATCGGCTTCAACACATAGAAATACGATTGATCGCTCACTGAACGGATCAGTGCCGGTCCTGCGTCTTCCTGCAGCCCGAGAAACACCTCCTCCGCTTTAATGCCCTTCATTGGATCGGAGAGATAGCGCCAATTAAAAAACACTTCCGGGATGTCTCCTTGTATCTTCGCCGGGAGGACGTTGTTGTTCTCGCCAAGCGCCTGGTCCGCGGAGCTGATCTCGATCGCTTTTTTGTTGTGATGGATCCTTATTTTAACCTCGCTGTTCTTCTGGCCGAATACGCCAGCGAGCTTTATCGCGTTCAAGAATTCATCGCGATTTACCACGATCTCCGCGGCGAACTCGTGCGGCACGATCGCGGAATAATCCGGGAACGCGCCTTCCACCAACCGGGAAATCAGTTCCGTCTGGTCGGTTTTAAACAATACCTGGTTTTCATCCTGATGGATACGCACCACTTCGTCATCGCGCATGATGCGCGCCACCTCAATGGCCGTTCGCAGAGGAATAAGCATCTTGAACGGCTCCTTCTTTTTTATCACAAAAAGATTCGAGGGGATCGATCGCTCCGCCAAACGAAATCCATCAGTCGACGCGAGCACCAAACTTTCCAATGAAAAATTAAATAGAACGCTGTTCAACTCCGGCCGCAGATCGGAATACTGCGACGCGACCGTCACCTGCTGGATCGCCTCCTTGAGAAACGCGCCTTTGATCTCAATATAGCTCTCGGTGTTTTTTATTTTCGGCGTGAGGGGAAAATCTTCCGGCGACATCCCATTGATCACCGCGCTGTAATTATCCGTCGCGATCTCCATGTTATTTTCCTTCTTCTCAAAATTCAACCGGTCGCTCTGGATGTTCCCAATAAGGCTAGAAAAAAGCGCGAGAGGCACGGTTATCTTCCCATCCTCGATCACCTTTCCCGCAACGCGGTGGGTGATCGCAATCTCCAAGTTGGTGGCGGAAAAAATGATAGTGTTGTTCTCCGCCTCAATAAAAATGTTTTTTAATATTGGTAGATTGGTGTTTTCTCCAACCGCCTTCTCAATGGTTGAAACCGCATCTTTGATATTTGAACGGATTGCGATAAATTTCATCTCTTAATTATAATTTATATTAAATACTTTTTATTAGAGTTGTTATTAGTGAAGCGCTTTTCTGGGGATAAAAATTATTTAATCAAGTATTAATTATATTTTTCGCCCATCGCCACGGGGATAAGCGCTGGATTAACTCTTATAAATCATATCCTTTATGGTTAATATCTTTTGGTTAAGTGCGGGATTCCTGTTGATTTCACGGTTGATCTTTTCATAGGAGTGGATAGCGGTGGTGTGGTCTCTCCCCAGCTTCTCACCAATATACGGATAGGAAAGCTCCGAGATATCCCGAAGAAGATAGATAGCGATCTGGCGCGGCTCCACCACTTCTTTCCGGCGATTATGGCTGATGAGGTCTTCCACGGCGATATTAAAGAATTCCGCCACAGACTTCAAAATTTGGGCATCAGTGACACGCCTAGAGAGGTTCTGGGTCACCTTCTCGATAATCTCCTCGGCCGCCTTTACGGTAATCACCGTCTGTTTTCGCTCCTCGTGGAATATGATCTTTTTAAGAACCCCCTCTAACTCACGGATGTTCTTTCGGAGCCGCTTTGCAATGAGGTCGATCACTTCGTCAGGGAGCTGCCGATTCATCTCCTGGAGCTTGCTGCGGACGATCGCCACCCGCATCTCGTATTCCGGATAGGAAACATCGGCAATGAGGCCGCCTTCAAAACGCGATCGAAGCCGCTCCTCCAGCGTTGGCAACGACTGTGGCGGACGATCGGACGAGATAATGATCTGCTTATCATTCTCATAGAGCGCGTTAAAGGTATGGAAGAATTCTTCCTCTGTTTTTTCCTTTCCGCCGATAAACTGAATATCGTCGATAATCAGCACGTCAACGTCGCGGTATTTTTTCTTTACACTTTCGATGCGATCATTGCGTAGTCCCCACACGATGTCGCGCGTGAACTGTTCCGAAGAAACATATTTTGTTTTTACTTTACCCTTATATTTTACCATGAGTTCGTTGCCGATAGCTTGAATGAGATGGGTCTTCCCGAGGCCGACGCCGCCGTAGATGAAAAAAGGATTATATTTTTTGCCCGGCCCTTCGGTGATCGCGGTGGCGGCGGCAAAGGCAAGCTCATTTGAGGGTCCAACAACGAACGATGCGAGGGTGTATTTTGGATTGAGCCCCGTTTCCGGGTCGGTCTTATTGAAGTCCAGCTCGGCGGCGGCATTTTGTTGTGTGGTGGTTTGTTCGGACGGCGCCTTATTGAAAGAAATATTCTTATTTCCCACTACAAACTCGATCTTTTTAACCGACGTGTCCATATTCCGGACGATGCCGATGATGTTTTTCTGATACTTTTCCTCCACCCATGTCTTCGCGAAGTTGCTTGGAAGGGCGACAAAGAGCGTATCATCCTTTTTATCGATCGGTCGGCTATTTTTTAACCACGTTGCAAAATGCGCCTTCGTCAGTTGAACTTCCATCTCCCCCAACGTCGACTGCCACATTTGTTCAAGATCCATGATTAAAAATTGATTAAGTTTGTGGATTCATTATTATCTCTTCCGTGGAACAAGTCAAAGGGTGGGAAAGATCTAAAAAGTTATCTTCCTGGGGATTACGTGGGGAGAACTTTTTATATGCTCCATCGGTATTATTTTGCTTTTTTAAAATGGTGTGGTATCATCGAGGGGATGTCATTTAGCTATAGTCCCAAAAAGAAGAAGCGCAAAACCACCCACGGTTTTTTGGTGCGCCAAGCCACGCCGACCGGTCGGCGTGTCCTTTCCCGCCGCCGCGCGAAAGGCCGGCGGAAATTGGCTGTTTAAAAGAAGGTATTATGCGCCTTCCCTCGGATCAGTTCCGCGCCCGTGGGTACAAGACGGTATCCACCCCATTTTTTTTATTAAAAATAAAGAAAAATTCCTATAAAACCACACGTGTTGGGGTGGTGGTCGGGGTCTCGGTCAGTAAGGCCGCTGCAAGGAGAAATTTTTGGAAGCGGCAGGCGCGTGCGGAGATCACCCTGCGCGCGAGCGCCGGAAGTGATATCCTTATGATGGTTTCGCCGAACATCCGTCGCCTTACTAAAAAACAGTTCAGAGAGGAGATCTCAAAAGTACTGGCCACGGCGCAGCAAAAATAAAAATCCATGATCTATCTTTATCAGCAGATACTTTATAGGCCAATCCTCAATCTTCTTGTTTTTTTCTATCAGACGATCGCGTTCCACGACCTCGGCATCGCGATCATATTGGTGACACTTTTTATCCGCATTATCCTCTATCCGTTTTTTCATACCGGTGCGAAACAGCAGATGCTCATGCAGCGCATCCAGCCGAAGATAAAAGAGATACAAACAAAACACAAAGACGATCGCGACCAGCAGGCGAAGGCGCTGATGGGGTTGTATAAAGAGCATGGCGTCAATCCATTCTCCGGTATATTGCTGCTCATCATCCAGATCCCGATTCTCCTCACATTCTATTGGGTGATCCGATCCGGCGTCGGTACCGCACAGCTGACAGGATTATATTCGTTTATCACCGCGCCACATAGCATCAATACCATCTTTCTTGGCTTCATTGATCTCGCGAAGCCGAACTTCGTTCTTATCCTCGCCGCCGCCCTTGCGCAATATTTCCAAGCGAAGCTTGCCATCTATCGCGCGCCGGGAAACACGGCGGGTGCGCTGTCGCAAGCGGAAAAGATCGCGCGCCAGATGGTGTTTGTGGGGCCGGTCATCACTATCCTTGTGTTCTATAATTTTCCCGCAGCACTCGGTCTCTACTGGCTTATGACGTCGCTCTTCTCCGTCGTCCAGCAATATTTTGTGAATAAGCATCTCATAAAGAAGTACGGCGCATAGCAAAATACCTACTTGCTTGGAACGGGCTCACCCTTCGGGATTGTTCCAAACAAACAGGTATTTTGCTATGCGCCGTACTTCGCCACCATCTTTAATATTTAAGAGAGAAAATTTTCGGTGGAAAAACCAAGGGGGTAGAAAGAACTTATCGCCATTGAGCGAGTGGACGTTCTTACGTTGGAGCGAGATGGCGATAAGTTCTTTCTGCGCATCGCTTGATTTTTGTGGCGAAATATGGAATGATGACGGGAACGCATGGACAACTGGGAATCATTCATTAAAAAAACATTAGATCTTATCGGGTTCCGCGATTATCACCTGGAGATAAAGATAGATGAACATCGGGGGTCGGTTTTTATTTACGAGGATCAGGAGATGGTGAGGGAGAATCTTCCCGCGATCGTTGATGCGGTGAATCACGTTCTCCAAATGGTCGCGAAAAAAAATCGCACCGAATCGATATTCCTCGACATAAATAATTATCGGCATGACCGTGAACGGCTGATTGCGGAGCTTGCCCGCGCGGCGGCAAAAAAAGCAACAGCAACGAAGACGGAGATCTCGCTTCCCGCGATGAATTCCTACGAGCGCCGCTTGGTTCACGTGGAGCTCGCGGTACATCCGGATGTAAAGACCGAGAGCGCGGGAGAAGGAAAGGAGCGGTATGTCATCATTAAACCGATAGCATAACAAAATACCCTCTTGTTTCGAACGGGCTCACCCTTCGGGATTGTTCGAAACAAGAGGGTATTTTGTTATGCTATCGGTTAACTATTGCGTAGTTGATTAATTACTAAAAGTAAGACCGTACAGTTTTTGATCATAGCGGTTTACAAAGAACAACGCATCATTGAAGAACTTTACATCAGAGACGTCCATGTTCTGTGTGGCATCGCTCCAAAGCACCTGTTCCGCGCCCGTCGCGGTGTTTATTTTATAAATATCGTCGGAGGTAAAGAGCGCCATCGTATTATAGGCGTCCGGCAGGTGTGCGGAGGAGAACCCGCTCGAGCTGCGTGGAATGCCGCAATAGAGCGCGAGGTACGGCGTGGAAGTTGCGGCGACTTTCGCCGATATCTTTGCGGTGGACGAAGCCGTCGTGGACGTCGCCGCGCCAGCGGTAGATGTCGCAACCGGCATGAGTTCGGTGTTAAAAGCGCACTTGGAAGGCAAGGTTGAGAAAACGAGCGGCTGAGTCGGCAAATTTCCAGAAAAAACCTGTAGCTGTAATGTATTCCCCCCTTGGCCGGACGGATTATTAAAGAAGGTCAGGCCATAAGGAATGGCGGCATTATGACTCCATATTCCCTCCGCGCCAGGAACCTCATATATGAGGGGCTCCAGTGTTCCAGCCGACGAATTATAAACCCACACCGACCCTGCGTTCTGCGAAGTCGGCTTATCGGAAAGGATAAATTCGCTCGCCGTGGGCCATTGGAGCGCGAGATCGTTCGCGTTAAGCGTAAGGAGGGTCGTCGGCGTAGTTTTTAAATTCGCGGCGTTAACGGTAGCGAGCGTAAGCTTTCCGGCGCTCGGTACCGCAAGGTATGCGATCTGGTAATTATTGGCCGGAGACCATTGGGGCGAGAGAATTCCCTGCGGCAGTGCCGTCCACGCGTTCGTCGCAACATCATAAACGCCCGCCCGCGGATCGGACGGATCGCCATAATTCACAACGATCTTTTTGCCATCATAGGAAAAGCTTGCGGAGATGATGCCGTCAATCGTCGAGGAATTTACTGTCGTCGTCTGGCCGTTTTTTATTGTGATAATGGCGCCCGTCGGTTGGATGGCGGTGATATTATTTTGAGCGTCAACGAAATAATCCAAAGCGGGGCTTTGTGAAAGCACGCCAAAGTTTTGCACAACCGTTTGGTTGTTTGTGTTCGCACTGGTGCCACTTGCTATCGGCGAGAGGCCGAGTGTGGCAACGCTGCTCGTTACTCCCGATCCACCACTCCCTTGCGTACCCGCCGCCGGAAGCGAACCGCCGGTCGTCCCCGAGGTGGTGATCGTCGTGCTCGCCGCATTATTTTTTATCAGGAAAAGAACCAATATTACGATGGCCGCCGCGACGATGATGCCGATTATAATATAGAGATAGCGTTTCATAGATATAGATTTTTCGCTGGGTATTACATGCAGGTGTAGTATTTGCTATTACTGAGATCTACTACGCAGTTTTTGCCCGATGCGCAGTTGGCTTGCGCACAGCTTGAGTAATCTCCTGCAGGTGTAGAGCCCAGAGGGTTTGTTGATAAGGGGTTGATATTAAGGCACATATGCCCTCCACTTCCGTCATTTTGACACGTCTGGCCTGATGGACAAGTGTTCGCGCTACATGCTCCGCTGAACGCCGATTGCAAAGATGATCCCTGGGCATTACATGCAGCGGTACAGCTTGCATCTTGACAAGCAGCGACACAAGCAGCGATAGCGGTTTGTATCTCCGTTTGTGTTGTGGCGGCGGCCGGCGTTTGGATATTTACCGGCGTGAGCGTTGGCGGCACAAGATTCGTCAGCTGTGGATTCACCACATTAAGGATAAAATATGCGCCCACAAGTAGTAATAATCCCAACAGAGCCGCCTCTATCCATTCTTTCGCATCGCTTTGCCCCGAAGGATTGCCTGCGGATGCCATATATCGCACTCCTCCATACACAATAACCCCGAAAGCAAGAACCCCGCCGATCATCAGTGCAAACTGGTAGAAGTTGGCGACAAAACCGCCAGGACCGGTGCTGGTGGGATAAGCGTTTGGGCCGCCCGGGATGGCCATACTAATCGTCACCGCATGCGCGGCGGACAAAAGGAAGAAATTTGAGACAATCGCAGCTAAGCTATAAAAAAATTTCTTCATAGCTGGCTTTCGTAGGTTAAGTTGGCGCTCGCGGTGGCGACGGTGGAGTCGTTGGGATTCTCAACGCTGAGCGATGCGTTCACGCCGGTTCCCGACTGCGTGCCCTGCGGCAACGTGACCTGCGCCGTCTCCGGATTTTCGGCGTTGGAGCCGGCTTGGTCATCTACCGACCACGCGTAGGAAAGGCCGGAAGGATCGGCGATGTTAAAGAAATACGGGATAGCCTGCACCGTCAGCGGATTCTGTGTAAACTGCCCATTAGGGTATGGCGCGTAGATCACCGCCTCCGGTAGAACCATAGGGATATTGATCGCGTGAATAAGATATGCGCCATTATAGTTCGGGAGCGTCACGCGTAGGTTGGCGGTATTCGGTGCGTCACCGACAGGCGGGAATGTTACTTGTTGAACACCCACTCCACCGCCCACTAAGGTGTCATTCACGTACCAATAGATCGTCTGCCCGCTGAGATCAAGGATCTTTCCCTGCGGCGAGACCAACTCGAGCGACGCGGTAATCTTCGACCCATAGGTTGACAAGGCCTTACCGATATAAAACGATGGGATATAGCTCCCCGTCGTTTTCCACGTGATAAGAAATGTGGGCGATGATGCCGTCTGTGCGTGAGCTATTGATGTTACTAAAAGAAAGGTGCCACCGGCTACGAGGGCAATCGCGATAAAACCCACAAGCGCCATCTTTTTAAGCACAATTCGCGAGAACATATCTTTCCTTAAGTATAACAAATTCCGCCAATCGGCGCCCCCCCCAATGGACGAGGCTATGCCGCTTCTGCGAGGTCTTCGGCGTCGGCATCACCTGCGCGGTTCTCATTTTTTGGCGATGGCGGCCGGCGGCTCGCAATATCAACGACTTTCTGTGATTGGATCTCGTTTTCCTGCGGTTCTTCTTTTGGCTTAAATCCTTCCCCTTCGTGGAATTCTTCCTCGGGTGGTTCGTTAAGCTCTTCTCCGGCAGTTCCCACGGGATTTTCGTAGGGATTTTTAAATACGTCTTCTTCGGGGGCGTTTTCTTTTTCTCCGCCGCTTTGGGCTTCAGGAGATTTCGATTCGGCAGTTTGGCCTTCTTTAGCAGCTTCTAATCCGCCTTCACCGCCTTCGCCGGTACCACTCGCACTCCCGCCTTGAAGTTTCTTCTCGGCATCAGCCGCTTCTTTTTCCGCAGTTCCCGCGATTCCCTCAACTTCACCTGTCGCACCCGCGACGTTGCCGCTTTCAAGCGAGACCGCAGTATTCGCCGCTTCCCCTATCGCGGAATTGGGATGGTTCGCTATCCACATACCGAGCCCCACCGAGATTGTTCTCCCCGGAATAAGAAATGGTTCGAGAATATCTCCGATGTATTGCGTTATAGTGCCGCCTCCCGGGCCAACCTTCCACCAAAAAATTCCGGTAAAGAAAAAGTCCAAAACAAAATTTGCCGGCTCCATGATCGCTTCTCCGGCGACGCCTACGCCGGTGAAGTCAAGGAGGTCGAAAAAAATTTCCGCGACGTCGTTCGCCACAGCGACGATCAAAAGGATGACGATGAATTCTATCGGGAACGGTTTTTCTCCTTCATCCATATGTGAAGAAATTATAGCTCACTTTTTTCCTCCAGGATTTGCTCGGGATTCGTCGTGATGATTTGATCTTCGTAATACGACGGGACGATCTGGATGGCCACGTGGCGCTTGCCGGCGAAGAAGATGCCGGTGCCGATCTCCGCGCCGAGCAAGAAGTTCTTTTCCGCTTCGGTGAGATCGAACGCTTTGGCGACAATATCGATCGTGGCGGGCGCCTGCTTGAGCAGCAATTGCAGCGAAGAGTTGGTGACGATCGGGCGCCCGTAAGGCGACCGCAAGAAGTCTTCCACATCCTGCGTGATCGTCGTGACGCCGAGATAATATTTGCGCGCGCGCTTGACGAGGCCGAACAAGAACGTCGCGCTGTCTTCGTTCTGCATCATGATCCACGCCTCATCAATGAACAATAATCGCTTGGCGAGCTTGGCGCGGATGAGGTTCCAGATGTAGTTGAGCACAACGAACATACCGAGCGGGCGGAGCTCTTCTTCCAGGTCGCGGATGGAGAACACAATAAGGCGATTATTGACATCGATATTGGTTGGCTGGTTCAAGAAGCCCGCAAAACTTCCCTTGGTGTATTTATAGAGCTTTTCCGCAAGGCCGCGCCCGCCTTCCAGATTCCGCAGTACCGTTTCCAGGTCGCCCAAGAGCGGCGGTTCTTTGCCGATAAAATCCGTATCGGCGACGATCTCGCGGGAGGCGTACGTTTCCGTGATCGCGCGATCGAGCAGCGCGTCTTCCTCCGGCGAGAGCTTGCCGAGCATGAGCTTCAACAGGCTTGCGATGTTCACGATATGCGATCGCAGAACATCCGACGGTGTTTCTCCCTCCGGGATCGGCGGTACGTCGAACGGATTGATGTGCTCGTGCGAAGACAAAGAGATGTTGAACATGCTCCCGCCGAACGTCTTTGCGAGGCGGTCATACTCGTTTTCCGGGTCGATCACGATCACCATGTCAATACCCGCCATGAGCGAGCGCAGGATCTCCAGCTTGGTGGTGTACGATTTGCCGGAGCCGGATTTGGCGAACACCACTTCATTTGCGTTTTCCAACGAGAAACGGTCGAAGATCACCAGGTTGCTGTTATGCAGGTTGATGCCATACATGATCCCCTCATTGGAGGAGAGATCTTCGGAGACAAATGGAAAAAATGATGAGATCGGGCCGGTGTTCATCGGCGAGTAGATCTGGAGCTTGTCGTTATTGATCGGCAGGATGGAAGACAATCCCTCAAGCTGCTCAAAGAGCGCGGGCTTAAGGTAGATCAGCTTTGCTTCCATCATCGTGACGAGCTTGCTTTCCAGCCGTGCGAGCTCGTCCATGGTATCCGCGTAGACCGTAATATATACGCCGGTGTCGAAAAGCTTTTCCTCGGACTGTTGCAATGAATCACGCAGGCCCTCAACATCGTTGATCGCGGTTTCCAGCACCGGATTTCGCACGAGGCCCTTGTCCTGCTCATCGTTCATTTGCGACTCCAGCTGTCCGGCTTTTTTACGGAGATTCTTGAGCGCGCTCCCGGTGTCGATCGGGTTGATGAAGATCGAGATGTCAAAAAGGTTCGGCAGGTTGATGAGCGGTTCGAACCAGCCTGTGGAAAGGTAGCGCGGATAGGAGAACACAAAGAACGTCTTTGCGAGCTTGTCGCCGATCTTCAGGTAGTTGGGGAACACCTGCGCGCCCGCCGGCGCGATGATCTTCTTTACGTCGCTGAAATTATTTTCTTGTGGCTGGTCTGGCATGGGGTAATGATATCATTCGCGCGCCACGGGCGTTTTTTTATGTTCGATGGTCTGTGGATTGTAAAAATTATAGAAGAGCTCAATGAGCTGTTCATCGTTGAGCACCGTCGTCTCAAGGCCGATGTTCAGAAGCCCCCCCGTCACCTGGGTCGTGCGTTGGCTTAACTGCGCAAGGTTCTCGCCAAACATCTTTTCCGCTTCCTCCGTGCGCTGGGCTGTTTCCGCCGGACTTATTTTCTTTTTCCCAAAAAATGGGATCGCCACAGAAACTTTTTTTGCGTTGGGGAGCACCGAAACGGGATAAAACGAGACGACCACCAAAAAGATCTTTTCCATAATTGCGTTCTTTTCCACAAATCCCTGCACGAACTTGCTGTATTCGTCGATCTGGTTTTGCAGGATGGGAGATTGTTCTATCTCCTTCCGGGCAGCCAGCGCCTCGATATACTTATCGATATTCACCTTGCGGGAGTGGATAAGGATCTGTAGGGGGAAATCAATACCGTTCAGAAACGTCTGATACGCTTGCGTGATGATATTCTGCTCCGTTTCGGACTTCAATGAAAAGTTGACACCCCCTACCATGATGACCTGCCGGAAGCTGCCGTCCTTTACGACGACCGTGTTCTGTTTGATCTCCTTGATGTCGACAAGGTCCAGGGAACTCCCCGCATCCTGCATTTGTGGGATTGCCATGATTCTATTTTCGCACAATTTCTAACGATAATCCACGCGCCGTGCCGCCGCACGGTCGCCGCTCAACCGCCGGAATATCTGGTAACGCTCCATCATTTTTTTCTCCAAAAACTGGCGGTCGGACATCTCTTTTGTCTCCGGCGTACCGGTCTGCAGGTTTCCCCAGCTCTTATGGAGGGAATCTCCGGAAGCGATCGCGGCGATGGGCGGCAACGCCCTCACGGCTGCGGGAGCGTGTTGTGAGCTCCCCCAGATCTTATGGAGGAAGCCTTCGGGAGCACTATCGGCAACAGGAAGCAATTTCCTCGCTGTCGCGGGCGCATGCGGTTGCTGGGCGATCATGGGGTGGTCCGGTTTCCACACATACAGCTGAGGTTTCCAATAATAATAAAAGGCCGCGGTGGCCACTTTAATAAGCGACCGGCCGTTGATCTTTACGAACGAAAGCGCGAGCGATCCGCCCACCAACACAAGTGCGATGATAAGGAATAGCCACGTCTGCAGGAAAAAATAAGCGCCGCCGCTTATGAGCGCCGCGACGCCCACGTATGCGAATTGTCGGAGCGAGAACGGTCCGACAACCTTGTCTTCGGTCTCGATGAATTGGGGAACTTGATATTGCATTACCTACTATTGTAAACCGAGCCCGCGATTAAAGGAAATCTTTTACGATCGACTTGTTGGGCTGGGGTGCGGGAGATGCTTGTGGCGGCTGCGGCGGCATTGGCGAAGTGGGTGACTTAGGGATTTGTACTGATGTCGTCGGCACGATCTGGCTTACATTACGTGCGCCGGTGTTTGTGGTTGACATGGAAGCGAGCGAAGACCCAAAGCCCGGCGCGCGCGCCGTGCTCGATGTGGGTGCGGGCGGTTTTGGAGCAGACGTGCCCGCTGCCGTCGCGCCGCCGAACTCTAACACCGCCGGACGGGCTGGCGCAGGCACCACCACCGCACCGCGATTCATATTCATCTCGACGGCGTCTCCGGGCTTGGATAGCGTAAAACTCATATTTTTTTCCGCAGATTTGAACACCGTGTCCTCATGGAGCATCATCGGCGCCGGTTCAACGGCGGGTTTTGGCGGAGCTGGAGGAGTTGGTATTGGAGCGCTGGTCTTGGCGCTCGTGATTGGCTGTATCGCCGGTTGTTTTGACCAGCCGATGTCGGAAAGGGTTGTGGGTTTGGGGGTTGATGGAGCGATACTACTTAGTGTGATATCGTGTTTTGGGGAGGCGTCGATGTCTTGGAGAATTTTTGGCGCAGACCCTATTGAAATATCTCCTAATCTGCTCAATGGGGAATAAACTTTATCAATATCGGCTCGAAGCGGCGCAAACACCCTCGAGTTGATCTGGTCGCTTATTGTTTTTGCTAGCGGTGTGGGCAGATTTAATGAAGAGGCCAGTTCTCCCGATAGATCTTCCGGATGTAAAAATCCGAGAAGCACATATCCTGCGAATTCGGCAACTTGATAGGATTTGTCCTCGGGAAGATGTTCGCTCTGGCAGAGATTCCATACAAAGTCGGCGTTCACGTCGGAAAAAAGCGCTTCACGAAGCGACGGGGTAATAATATCCCATCGTTGGCCTGCTTGTTGTTGTGAGACGGTAATCATTTTGAGGTTTAAGGCTTAGGAGTTGGTGTCGGTGCTGGCGTGGGGGCTGATCCTGGCTCCCATCCGCCCATGAAGGCCAGTTTCCCCCCGAGCATTTTTTTAATTGCGGAGTTCATCGCTTTTGCTTGTGTTGCTGATATCTTATTAGACCTCTCCGCCTCTTGGACGCTCTTCGTGTAGGCCTCCGTAAGCATGGTAAGTTGTTTCAAGTTATCCGTCTTGCCCGCTAACGATCCCATGACGCCAGGTACCTGCACTACTACGCCATGGGCTACCGCCTTCCCGATTTCATTAAGCTGCTCTTTATCAAAGCCGAGGCTTGGCTTATCTCCGAATATGACGTTCGGGCGCGTCTTTGCGGCATCGCCCTTGTCTTTTCCTTCCCAGAATTTTTCAGAAGCGGCTTCCATAAGCTTCCCGGCTTTCTGCTTTTCTCCTTTTGCTCCTAAGCGGCCTTCCGTATCAGTAATAAGAGCATCATCTGGCGCTTTATCCATGGCATCCTTCGCAGATTCCGATGCCGCCTGGGCTTCTTTAACAAGATCTCCGGCTCTGACCATGCTTCCCCCATGAGGAATAAACGTAGCAGCTCCCCGAAGATCCACAATCTCTTGCGCTTTCTTAGCCTCTTCATTTGCGCGGCTTACCATATCACTCGCGCGAACCGTTGC
Organism: Minisyncoccia bacterium; assembly: GCA_050015515.1. Lineage (GTDB taxonomy): Bacteria > Patescibacteriota > Minisyncoccia > UBA6257 > 2-01-FULL-56-20 > JAKAGE01. Next base: position 34,791 of record JBEKBG010000001.1, on the reverse strand, counting down.
CCCTGCTGGGCCCACAATCCCTTTTTCATCAACCACTTCAGCTGCGGCGCGCGCTGCTGGAGCTGCGGCGGTTTTTTGTCTTGCGATCTCCCGTATCTCTTCATTCGACATTATCGCGTTATCAACATCTCCACGCAGCTTGCCCTGCCCATAATCTTTAAATGTCCCTTGGTTCTTTTTGAGCCATGTCTGGAAATTGTCGCCGCCGATACTTTCTATCTTGTCCACTTTTCCACGCTTCTGCCATTCCTGCACTGCCGCGAGCTGGGCTTCCTTCCCGTGCAACCCTTGGGTTACCGCTTGCAGCCGGTCATCGTCCATGGCGCCAAGCCCCAATGCTTTATGCTGGGCATCAACCTGATTTTTGGTTGCCGATTCGGTCAAGTTGGCCATACCTCTGCCGATCGCCGAGAAGCCAGGAATTCTGCTTTGTTGCATATTCTTATTAAGATCTCCCCCTCCTGCTTTTTGATAAACTCGCGCTGCAGCTTTGCCGGTTTTCTTCCCCACATATCCTCCCGCCGCCTTAGTAACTGCCGTCGCGCCATTTACCACCGTCGAGCCCGCCTTTCCGGAAAGCGAAAGAGCGAACATAAGCCCCATGACAGTGAGACCTACCAAAAGGACTTCGTCGAGCATCGACTGAATAAGGCCCGGGGTGGTGCCAGTTTGAGTTTGCAGTGCTGCTTCTACTCCGGTCTGTGCGTTAGAAGGAAGCTGGACAGCTTGAGTCATATAAGTTTGACCCGCAGTGGTGGCGCTCGCACTTCCACTAGTATTGGTATTTGTGGCGGTAATGAACGCAAGATAGATGAAAAAAAGTGCAATTGGCGGGAAGAATGTCCATTTAATAAAAGTATTCCACCATTTACTGTAGCTACTATCGAATTTTGGAAATATGTAAGTAAGCCACGCAAGAGGAAGGACGATGAGCAATCCGCCAAGCATAACGTAGCGGATAAGAAGGAGAATGGCGAGGCAAAAAAAGGTAAAGACGATAAGAGCAGAAAAAACTATGTCGAAAGCCATAGCCATTGTCTGTTGCCAAAAAACTCCAGGAGGATCCTGTGTCGGTAGATTGTTTTTATTGCACCAGGCCGCGATGCTGTTGAAATAGCTCCAAGGACCTAAACAAAATCCACTGGCGGGAGTCCAACTTTGCGTCCCCGTTCCCGCCGAAGCTGCCCCTGCCGGCGCCTGGGGGTTGAAGGCGGACATCATCGTTTGGGCATATCCCTCATATCCGGCGATGCTGACGGAAGAGGGACTGGTGGCGTTGATAAAATAATTACTCATACTGCTCGCAAAGCCCACGATCGGCGCAGTGATAACAAGACCAAAATTTACAAGGATGGCCATGAACACCAGCTTCCAAAGAAGCTGTTTCATCCCATAGGTTTGATTTCTGATAATGGTAGCGATGGCGATAATAATAATGCCAAGCACAAATCCAAGATTCGCGATCGCAAGGGCAACGGAAAATCCCGTTTGGACCGCGGGCGAATTAAACACATTATCGTTAAGTTGAAGTCCCAACCGAACCAAAGTAGCTCCAAGAGAAACAAGAAGACCCATAACGCCATTTATGGTAAGCGCTACGTAATAAACACCGCACGTTGCCAGATTCGTGGTACAACTGTACCAATTTGGATTGACGGGAATATTTTGGCCAGCCCCAGCGCCGGTAGTGGGCGCTGTTGGAGTCGCCTGCGCAAGGCTAAGATTGAACGATAAACGGAATGCAGAATAAGGAGACGGCGGCGCTGATTTTATTAGGATTCCTCGTGTTGTTGGCGCGGCCGCTGGAATAGAGGTGGAATTTTGCGTCCCCCCGACCGTCGTTATTCCCACCGGCGCGAAAAGCACGAACAGCGCCGCGACGACGACGAATATTTTTTTGTAGTGGTTCTTGTGCGCCATTGTTATTGTTGAATGACGGTGCATGTTGTTGGCGCATCGCCCGTCGAATCGCCGAGGGTGACGGTATACGTTCCCGGGATAGTGAATGTGTCGGAGAAGAACGAGCCAGTGCCGGTGACGCCGTTGGAGTCGGACCAATTATAAGTAGGCGGATTGTCGTTTGCGTCAAGCGTACCGCCGGCGGCGGAGAGCGAGACCGGGGAGGTGCTGGTAGCCGTGAGTCCGGTTGATGTCGGCGTGCTGGCCGATGCGGACGGGATGGTTTGCGTCAACGGATTGCACGCGAGCGGGATTGAAGCAAGGGTGCCGCTGATCGCGGCGGAGGTGCTCGCAATAGTAGAGGTAGTGATGCCGGAAAGGTTGGCACCGGAGGTGATATTGGAATCCAGAGAGGGAGAGCTAAGCGTTTGATTCACCAATTTCCCCGCCGCGTTCACTGCGGCGTTTGCCAGACCCATCACAATGGAACTCATGACAGAATTGAGAATGCCGACGATATCGGTCGCTGCGGTGACCTGGGCGACGGTCGCGTTGCCACCTGCCGTGGTTTGAACGGTAAATCCGGTGACCGCCGCAGGCGTTTGCACGATTGGTTGTGTGCCGTCCTCGCATAGGCCGCCATTTGAGACGGTGGTTGATTTGTCGCCCGCAGGGCATGCTCCCCCGGTTATATTGGGCGGATCGTATGTGCCATTGGGGTTTTCGCATACGGTGCTGTTTCCGTTAGGATTGCTCCCGTCGGTACATACCGCGTCACCTTTGAATCCTTGTGAGGTCTGTGTTTGCAGTGCGGTGGCTGCCTGCTGATTGTGATAAGAGATATCAGTTTTCTGAGCTTCAAAAAATTGCGCTCCATAAGGGTTGCCGCTCGGAAGGGTGCTTGCGCCAAACGCAACAAATCCCCCATTCGAAAAATTATTATAGAATTGTTGGAAGGTGTTTGCGCCGAGCGCCGCCTGAAATTGATTTGCGCAATTATTGGCGCTAGGGGAATAAAAAGCTTTTAAGGTAATGTTGATCTGTGGAACAAAAGCGGAGTATGCGCCGCACGTCATGTCTTTATTAAGCGCGTTCAGCGCATTTGTCTGCGCCACATTTATGAGCGTCGTTCCCCAGTTGGTGATAAATCGCGGCGCCCCGCTCCCCTGCACCCACGCCAGCACTTTCTGCTGAATAATTGCGATGAGGACGTTCTTGAGGATTTGGAGGAGCATGTTTTTAAGGATTCCTTCAAGCTGGGTTTGAATAGTTGTCCATTCATTCGATATGATCAGGGCCCACGTCGCGGGGTCGAACACTGGCAAAAGTGCGTGGGCTTCGGGAACGCCGAATGTATTGTTAATAAAAGAGAGTAATATTCCATTTTGTGGTTTTTGAGGAACCTGCTCGAGAGAAAGGTAATTACTGGTGAGCTCCTGCGCCTGGTTCGCAAAATTTTGTTGGACGGCAGAAAACTTTGTATCTTCTTGACTGAAGATCAGGGATGCTTTTACCGGGTCGGTCTGGGCGAGGGTATATAACTGGATCATGTTCTTTTCATAAACGAGGTTGGCTAATAAACTTTTCTGATATGCCTCGGCAGGCGCAGGAGTTTTTAGTGAGGCAGTATCTTGAAGCGCGCTTTGCACCTGCGACTGCACATACGTTAATTCGCTCGCGGTTGCGCCATCGGTTTGGTCGCTCGCGATGCTTTGCACTTGCGCGTTAAGATGGCTGTTTAAAATGCCATTGACCGCATCGCCGTAGTTGGTAAGAGCTGTCGCACTCGTGGTGGCGACGACGGTCACGGGAATTGCCGCGACCTCGGTGTCCCAGTTAGGAATTTGCAGCGCCTGCGTGGTGGTACTGTCGGCGATGTTCGCCGCGATCGCGTTCACATCGGGAGAGGTGAAGGTGGGATTGCCGTCGGTATCGGTGCCGGTCGCTCCGTTGGGGTTCGCGGCAACGACGCCGTTCACAAATTCTGCCGCGAGGTCGTCGGTAAGGTTGGTCGGGTCGGTGGAGCTGACGAGCATTGTTGATGATGCGAGTTCCGGCGCAAGCGCGGCGGCGGTTTCCTGCACCTGTTCCTCGGTGGGCAGGAACGCGTTGGCGTTATCTGCGGCTGCGGTGCCCGCGCCAATCGCTATTCCGCTGGCGGCATTGGTTGTCGCGGGCGATGAAAAGTTCGCGAGCGAAAATATCAGCCCAGAACAGACCGCAGCGACAGCCAAGATCAAAAAACCCGTAATCAGCTTCTTGACATCTATCATTAATATAGATTATAGCGCCAAAAGAAAATGCGTGCTACAAGGGTTATCCCCAGTTATCCCCATAAACCCATATGTGCGATGGAAACGATTTGATCGATGCTAAGGTCTTGCGGCCGCGAGCCGGGATTGATGCCGATTTTTTCGATCCGCGCGCCGACATCGTTTTTTTTGACGGTTTTTCCTGCCGCCGCGAAGAGATTATTCAATAGCGTTTTCCGGGGTTGGGCAAAAATGGCGCGCACCGCTCTATAATAGAGTGTCGGATCGAGATCGCGCGCGGCGTGATGATCGGCGTTGAGCACGATCACCGCCGAATCCACGTCCGGCGCCGGAGAAAAATCGCTGCGCGGCACGTGCGCGACAATTTTTGCATCCGCCCAAAACTGCACGCTCGCCGCGAGCCGGTTCATATCCGGCGGCGCGGCGCAGATCCGCTCCGCCACCTCTTTTTGGATGAGCAGCACCGTACGCTCCGGTTTGTGCTCGAGTCCGCCAATGGTGCGTAATAATTTTCCGGTGATGTAGTATGGGATGTTGCCAACGATTTTTGTTGCTACCATATCCGGTAATAATTTTAATACATCGCCTTCTATGATGGTCACGCGCGCGGCGAATTGTCCCAACCCGCCGACCAGCGCGTGATCTTTTTCGATGCAAAAGATTTCGCAGCGTTTTCCGCGCGCCGCGCGTGTAAGCGGCGCGGTGAGCTCGCCGTGCCCCGGGCCGATCTCTATCACGCAATCGCCGTCCGCGAGTGCGAGCGCGTCCACGATCTTTTCCAAGACCATCGCGTTCTTTAAAAAATGTTGACCAAATTTTTGCATAAAAATTATAGTGTGCTATTAGTCGAGCGAAACAAAATGTTCGTACTCATCGTGTTCGCCGCCATCGTAATCGCTGGCTCCTCTCGCCGCCGCGCCGTCCGCGAGCACGATGCAATCTTCCGGGATCTCATTCACGAACCGCGAAGGGATTCCATAGAAACTCAGATAGAGATTTTTTCGTGCGCGCGTCATGGCCACATACATCAGGCGGCGCTCTTCTTCGAGTGCATTTTCGTCGCCCTGCGACCGGCCGTGCGGCAGGAGCCCTTCGGCCACGCCGGCAATGAATACCGAGTCAAACTCGAGTCCCTTGGCCAGGTGGATGGTCATTAAGTTGACCTCTCGCCCGTCGGCAGGCTTGTTTCCTATCTCGTCGGCGGCCTGCAAGAGGCTTAAACGTTCAAGCAGCTCATCCAGGCTTTGGAAATCCGTTGCAAACGTGATCAACTCCGCGATGTTCTCCTCACGTTCATCGGCGTTCGCAAAGTTCGACTCAAGATAATCAAAATAACCGAACGTTTCCAAGAACAATTTCAACGCGGCGAGCGGCGCGACCGTCCCCGCGGCAACTGCGGAAAGTTTTGCCGGGTCCTGCAGCTCCGCAACTTTATTTTTAAATTCCGCGAAACGTCGCTTGGTCAGATTTTTTTCCAGTCGCTCGCGCGCAGGCTCATCCTTCGCGTTCGAAATATAGCGCAACGCCGACACCGCATCTTTGATCTCGCGCCGCTCATAAAATTTCAACCCGCCAAAAATGCGGTACGGAATATTGTTGCGGATGAGCGCCTGTTCGATCGCGCGCGACTGCGCGTTCGTCCGGTACAAAATGCCGATATCCGCATTCTTGTCGCGCGCCCGTAAAGAATAAATTTGTTGTGCGATCCATTCCGCTTCTTCGTTCTCGCCCCATGCCTCAAAGAGTACGATCGGATCGCCATCGGGATTCTTTGTCCACAGATTTTTCGGCGTGCGGAAACGGTTGTGTTTTGTGACCGCCGCCGCCGCGCGGATGATGATGCCGGTCGAGCGATAATTCTCTTCCAAAAAATGTACGCTCGCACCCTTCCATTCTTTATCAAAATTCAAAAACGTTTTTATGTCCGCATAGCGCCAGCTGTAAATAGTTTGTTCATCATCCCCTACCACGCTCAGGTTGCGGTGTTCTCCCGCCAGTAACGAAACAAGTTCATACTGCTTCGGGTTGATGTCCTGATATTCGTCCACGAGGATCGCGTCGTATGCGTGCTGATATTTTTTTAATACCTCGGGATGGGTTTTTAGTATCGCCACCGTTTTCTCAATGAGGTCGTCAAAGTCGAACGCATTGTTGCGGATGAGCGCCGCTTCGTACTTTTCAAAAACATGCCGGATTTGCGCCTCTTTGTCCGCTGACGGGCGTGCTTCCGGCAAAAGCCGCCCAAGGTTCTTCAACTCGGAGATCTTCTTGGCAAAATAGACCGGCGTGTCCTTCTTATTTTTCTTCGCCAAAATCCCATCATCTTCGTCATCTTTTTTGTGCGGGAGAACGGCTTTGACTGCTTTTTTGACCAGATCGAAAGAATCGTGGTCGTCAAAAATGGCAAAATTCGGGTAGCGGCCTGTCAAGCGACACTCTTTCCGAAGGATTTTAGCGCCCAAAGAATGAAAAGTCCCTAAAAACGGTCCCTCGCGCCCGACCCGCCTTGCCATTTCCTTCGCCGCCTTGTTAGTGAAGGTGATGGCGCAAATCCGCTCTGGGGGTGTTCCTGTCTCTATTAAATGGACAATCCGGCTGGTCAGAGTCTTTGTTTTGCCCGTTCCGGCCCCCGCCACTATTAATAGAGGGATGCCGGGGGCATGGACCGCCGCGTCCTGGGCAAGATTTAAAGGCGCTTGTTCTGACTTGCCAGGCGGTTGAGGTTTGGGGGTCATTATGGTAGGATGAATCTATTAGTACGACTATCGAAAAACTCAATAAGGAGTATAAGCCATTAAGCGTGGCTGTTTTTTTGGCGATTGGAGGATTATTGGCCGGAGCCCTCTGGAGCTCATTTTTTGTTGCGAACCCGGCAGGGATGGTCCAGGAGCGGAGGGTCCAGGGCGGTTCGTCGCTGATCCCCCAGGCCGAAGGTGCGGAGATCGATAGCGCTGCCCTTACCCCGCAAAGCGTCCCATCCCTCGCTTCCGTCGAAGCCGGCGCGAAATCCACCCAGCTGGCAGAAGACACGGACGTGCTCTACGGTGAAGGCGCCTTCAAAGATCCGGAGCGGGCGATTAAGACCACCACCACTGCCGCATCGAATTCCGCCACAAAGCCGTTGACATACAGCGTCGTTTATACGGTAGCCACGGGAGATACTTTGGCGTCTATCTCGACTGCGTTCGGCGTTCCTATCAATACTATAGTCGAATTTAATCCATCGGTAAATTTTTCATCGCTTGTTCCCGGAATTTCCATTGTCATCCCAAGCCGGAACGACGCCGCCCTTTTCGAGGGATAGGCGCCAAGGAATAAGCCGCGCCGGTCAAAAAATTTCTTTCAGCCGATAGCTGAACGCCTCCGCGAGGTGTTCGGAGGAGATCATGTCCTTCTCTTCAAGGTCCGCAATGGTGCGGGCCACTTTTATCAACCGATAATATCCGCGCGGAGAAAGATGCCCGGCGTTGAGGGTTTCTAAAAACGCTCGGGCGCTATGATCCATCTTTGTGGATTCTTGCGCTTCACGTGAACTGAGTTCGGCATTTAGCTTTCCATACCTCTCACGTTGCGCTATTCGCGCGCGGGCGACACACTCCTGTATCACCGCGCTTTCCCCTTGTTCGCCACCTGGTTTGTTTTGCAACGCCTCAATCGCCACGCGACCCACTTTCACCTGTAGATCGATACGGTCGAGCAACGGCCCGGAGATTTTCTTCTGATATTTTATTATTTCATACGCGGAACATTTACATTCCCGTTCCGCGTCACCATAAAATCCGCACGGGCATGGATTCATCGCTGCAACAAGGATAAACTTTGCGGGGAATGTGACGCTTTGTTTTATTCGCGCAAGATGCACCACGCCGGATTCGAGCGGCTGGCGTAATGCCTCAAGCGCATTTCTTTGAAACTCGGGAAGCTCATCAAGAAAAAGTATCCCCCGATGCGCGAGGCTGATCTCTCCCGGGCGCGGGTCCGGTCCCCCGCCAACAAGCGCCGTGATGGACGCCGTATGGTGCGGCGCGCGGAACGGTCGTTCGCGAATAAGGCCGCCGGGGCTGAGCCCTGCGGCACTCCATATTTTTGTGGTCTCAATCGCCTCCGGCATCGTAAGGCGTGGCATGATACCCGCGAGTGCGTGGGAGAGAAATGTTTTCCCGACGCCCGGCGGCCCAAAGAGCAGGATATTATGTTGCCCCGCTGCAGCGATCGTAAATGCGCGCTTCGCATTCTCTTGTCCTCTGATCTCCGAAAAGTCAGCGATATTCCCAAGGTGCCGTTCCGCTCCCTCACTAAATTGTGTCGGTTCTCGGTTTGTCCTTCCTTCAAGAATGGCGATCGTTTCACGAAGATCTTGTACGGCGACCACTTTGATCCCTTCGATCACCGCCGCCTCATTTGCATTCTCCTGTGGTAAAAATAAATATTTAAATCCATCGTGCGCAGCTTTCTCCGCGATGTTCAGCGCACCGCTCACCGGGCGGAGCCGTCCATCAAGTGCGAGCTCGCCCAAAAATATTTTATCTGTGCACTCAAAATTTCTGATCTGTTTTGTGGCAAGAAGATATCCAAGCGCGATTGCGAGGTCGTAATGCGCGCCGGTCTTTTTTATATCCGCCGGCGCAAGATTGATCGTGATCTTCCGGTTCTCGCGATTTGGCGGTTTAATGCCGGAATTTTTCAGCGCGGAGTTTACGCGTTCCTTCGCTTCGTTCAGCGAGCGGTCGCCAAGCCCAACGATATTGAACGAGTGCAGCCCAATATTAATGTCCGCTTCAACCTCAATAATTTTTGCATCAATACCCTCCAGCGCCGCGGAATACAATCGCCCTAATTTTTTAGCCATGCAAACACTATACATATCTCACATTAAAAGAATCTAAAATACCCATCCTCTTTTTGAACCTAGCGAACAGACTCGACGGTTCAAGAAGAGGGGGTGGGAGTTTTTAGATCCAGGTGATTAAGATTAATGAGCGAGCTTGCACGCTTTGCAGAAACGGGATTCGGGATCAATAGCAAGAATCTCGTGCTCAATGGTTTTCCCACATTTTTCGCAAACACCGTACACACCATTTTGGATTTTCCCCAGCGCGATACCAATTTCGTTCAAACGGTCTTTGAGAGATCGCGCCGCTGCGAGCTGATCCCCTACCTCTTCCGACTTATCGGTCGCCTCATCGTCGTGGTCAATGTCATTGCCAAAATCAACAGGCTTTTCGTCGCGTGCAATCTCTGCTGCGATCATTACCCGTTCCTTTTCTAGTGCGATTTTATATTCTTTTAATTGGTTTTGGTTCATAGTTCTATAAGAATACGGCGAGATGGCTCCGAAGGCAACATGATGGGCATATCTTTGAGGACCAGAAGATTAATGGTCCTCAAAGATATGCCCATCATGTTGCCTTCGGATTCCCCTATTAAACTAATAAGACTGCGCGGATGAGGAGGGGCATTCTCCGACTGTCCCGAAGGGTGAGCCCAGTCGGAGAATGCCCCTCCTCATCCGCATGGTTTGCCGGATTGCCGGATTAAATCCAAATAATACGGCAAAACCCGGTAAGCCCATAAAACCTACTGTAAAACAAAAATGTTTTTCAAAATTGTTTTACGGAAAACACAATTAAAATTCAAAATGGCCATCTTGGAGATAAAATAGCATTTTATTTTTAATTTGATTTAAAATAAAGCCCAAAAACATTTTTAATGATGTTTTACGGAAAACACAATTAAAATTCTTTAATTATGAAAAATATCGAAACCGGCAAAATAGGGGAGGATATCGCGTGTCAATATTTATTAAAAAACTCCTATTTAATATTGGCCAGAAATCACAGGGAAAGATTCGATGAAATAGATATTCTTACTCGTGACCCTGGCGGCGTATTGGTCTTTTGTGAGGTTAAAACTAGTAATTACAATAATAGCGGGTTTATGCCGGAAGATAATCTCAGCTCGGCAAAACGGCATAAAATGATCAGGGCAGCCAATATTTTCTTGGCGCGGCATCCTGAGCTGGTCTGGGAAAATGCTGGATGGCAGATTGATCTTGTCGCAATAGTCTTGGATGGCGGGAAGCTATCCAACCTCCGGCATTATAAAAACATCTAGCGATCCTCTTAATCTTTTAATATATCGGCGGAGAGAAAAGGAGGAGCGTTCTCCGACTATCCCGAAGGGTGAGCCCAGTCGGAGAACGCTCCTCCTTTTCTCTCCGCCCTTGACACTCCATGCAGTTTTCAAATACAATAAAGCGATGGTGTAAGTCCGCTTTCAAAGCGGTCTTTTTTAAAGAAAGACAACTAAATAACAATTAAATAAATGTTAAACATAAAAGAATTATCAAAAGCGCTGAAGCAGGTTGCGGATGAGAAGGGTTTGGATCCGGATAAAGTTTTGGATGTCATTGAGTCGTCCATCGCGGCGGCCTACAAAAGAGAATATGCCGGGCGTGGCGATGTGGTGAAGTGCAAGATGGATCAGAAGACCGGCGAGTTGAATTTCTGGCAGGTCAAAACGGTAGTGGATGACACGACGGTGCGTTTTGTTGAGGACGAAGAAGAAAGCCCGGTAGTTAAGGGTGCTGTCGCCGTGAATCAAAAAGAGGCGATGGTAGCGGAAGATGATGAGCAGAAACTTCCACGTTTCAATCCGGAGCGGCACATCACTTTGGCGGAGGCAAAAAAAATAAAGAAGGATGTGGCGCTTGGCGAGGAACTTGAATTTCCGTTAGAGACACATGAAGATTTTGGGCGCATCGCGGCGCAGACGGCGAAGCAGGTCATTTTGCAAAAATTACGCGAATCGGAACGCGATTCAATATTGAATGAGTGGCGCGGGCGCGAAGGGCAGATCGTGAGCGGCGTCATTCAACGGTTCGAGCGTGGAAATATTTTTGTGGATCTCGGTCGTACGATCGGCGTGATGTTCGGCAACGAATCCATTCCTGGCGAGCATTATCGCGCAGGGGAGCGATTGCGATTTCTAGTGACGGCCGTGCAGGAAGACACGCGGCTTCCCGGGATCATTCTTTCGCGCTCGCATCCGAAGTTTGTCATAGAACTTTTCCGCATGGAGGTTCCGGAGTTGATTGAGGATGCAATCGAGATCAAAGCCATCGCACGTGAGCCGGGCAATCGAACGAAGATCGCCGCGGCCTCAAAGGCGGATGGTGTGGATCCGGTGGGTGCGCTCGTGGGTCAGCGCGGCACGCGCGTGATGGCGGTGAACAACGAGCTGGGCAACGAGAAGATCGATATTGCGGAGTGGTCCGACGATCCGGAGAAGTTCATCGCGAATGCGCTTTCGCCGGCGAAGGTTGAGCGTGTGGAGATCCTTCCACGCCGCGAAGCACGCGCGTATGTTCCGGAGAGCCAACTGAGTTTGGCGATCGGCAAGGGCGGCCAGAACGTGCGGCTCGCGGCGAAGCTGACAGGATGGAAGATCGATGTGCGTTCGCAGACGCGACCGGAGGAGGAAGTGGAGGGCGGCATCGCAGGACTCGTTGACGCGGGTTCCGGTTCCGACCAGATCGCTCCGCCGGAAGAGGATGATAAAGAAGATATCGCAATATAAAAATATTATAATAAAAAGATGACCTACTTACTCATTTTTGTTCCGGTCGCGATAGCAATAATTTACAGCGCGTGGCTCGCGCTTTGGTTAAAAAAACAGCCGGCGGGGGATGTGGGCATGGTGGAAATTTCAAAAGCCATTCAAGAGGGATCGATGGCGTATTTGAACCGGCAGTATAAGACCGTCGCTGTGGTGGCGGTGATACTCGCTGCGGTGATTTGGTTCGCGCTCGGCGCGCCAGTCGCACTCGCGTTTCTAGTGGGCGGCATCGCATCGGCACTGACTGGCTACATCGGTATGAACGTCGCGGTGCGTGCGAATGCGAAGACCACAGAGGCGGCGAAGAAGGGATTATTCCCAGCGCTCTCGCTCGCGTTCAAGGCGGGTTCCGTTACGGGGCTTTTGGTAACGGCGCTCGGCTTACTGGCGGTGGCCGGAACGTACTTTGTTTCCGGTGGAAATATCGAAGCACTCATCGGACTTGGGTTCGGCGCGAGCTTGATCTCGATCTTTGCGCGCTTGGGCGGTGGTATCTATACAAAAGCGGCGGACGTCGGCACCGACTTGGTTGGAAAAGTTGAAGCGGGGATTCCGGAAGATGATCCGCGCAACCCGGGCGTCATTGCGGATAACGTCGGCGACAACGTCGGCGATTGCGCCGGCATGGCTGCTGATCTTTTTGAAACGTACGCCGTCACGCTTACCGCGGGCATTTTACTCGGCTCATTGACGACGGTGGTTTCCGGCACAATCGGGTTCCCGTTGCTCTTGGGCGGCGTCTCTATTATCGCCTCTATATTAGGAACGTTCTTCGTACGGTTGAGTAAAAATAATTCGATCATGGGTGCTCTCTACAAAGGATTGATCGCATCGCTTGTGTTCGCGGCAATCGGATTCTACTTTCTCTCAATATACGTGTTCGGCGCAGCGTATCTGAATATTTTCTTGTCATCGTTGACCGGCCTCGCGGTGACGGCACTCATGGTAATCATCACCGACTACTACACAGCAAAACAGTTCCGTCCCGTGCAGTCGGTTGCCGAGGCTTCGAAGTCCGGGCATGGAACGAACATTATCATCGGTCTTTCGGTGGGAATGGAATCAACGCTTCTTCCGGCATTTGTGATTGCGTTGGGAATATTAGCGAGCTACGCGCTTTCGGGAATTTACGGTGTAGCGATCGCATCCGTCGCGATGCTTTCCGTGGCAGGCATCATCGTTTCCATTGATTCGTTCGGTCCAATCACCGACAACGCCGGTGGTATCGCGGAGATGACGAAGCAGCCGGAGAACGTACGCAAGATCACCGACTCGCTCGATGCGGTAGGGAATACCACAAAGGCGATCACGAAAGGATATGCGATCGCATCCGCGGGACTCGCGGCGTTGGTGCTTTTCTCGAGCTACGCGAATGAGGCAAAGGGAATTATTTTCAGCCTAAGCAACCCGGCGGTGCTCGTCGGACTCTTGCTCGGCGCGGCGATGGTCTACTTCTTCGCATCGCTCACGCTCCGTTCGGTGGGACGCGCCGCGGGCGCGGTGGTGGATGAGATCCGCCGCCAGTTCCGCGAGATCAAGGGCTTGATGGAAGGCACTGCCAAGCCGGAGTACGGCAAGGCGGTTGATATCGTGACGAAGGCGGCGATCAAAGAGATGATCATCCCGGCGCTCGTGCCGATCGTCGGCGTTCTCGTCGTTGGGTTTGGTCTTGGTGCCGCGGCGCTCGGCGGACTCTTGATCGGCACGATCGTGGGCGGACTCTTCATGGCGCTTTCCATGACCGCGGGCGGCGCGGCGTGGGACAACGCGAAGAAATATATAGAGGACGGAAACTTCGGCGGCAAAGGCTCGGAAGCGCACAAAGCGGCGGTCACCGGCGATACGGTGGGCGATCCATATAAGGACACCACCGGTCCGGCGATCAACCCGTTGATCAAAGTGGTGAACATCATCGCATTGCTTATCGTAAAATTCATTCACTAAAAATAACGACATCGCACTATGAACAAAAGATCATTACATGGCGAGGATGAATACTCGCAATATCTAATCCCGACCGTCATCGAAAAAACTTCGAATGGCGAGCGCGCATACGATATTTATTCGCGGCTTCTCAAGGAGCGGATCATCTTTTTGGGCGGCCCGGTAAGCGATGCGGTAGCGAACACGGTGATCGCACAGCTGTTGTTTCTGGAACATGAGGACGCCAAGAAGGATATCCAGCTCTATATCAATAGCCCTGGCGGCTCGGTGACGGCAGGGATGGCGATTTACGACGCGATGCAGTATGTGAAGCCGGATGTGGCGACGATGTGCGTGGGCATCGCGGCGTCCATGGGCGCCTTTCTCCTCGCCGCCGGCAAGAAGGGCAAACGCTTCACGCTGCCGAACTCGGAAATTCTTTTGCACCAGGTGGCGGTGGATTCCATCGGCGGCCAGGCTACGGAGATCGAAATCTCCGCGCGACAGATATTAAAGACGAAGGCACGCCTAAACCAGATCCTCGCCAAGAGCACCGGGCAGTCGCTTGCGAAAGTGGAAAAGGATACCGAACGCGACTTCTGGCTTTCTGCGGAAGAGGCGAAAGCGTACGGCGTGGTGGATGAAATCATCAAGAAGTCGTAGGGGGGGGGATATTTACGGAGGTAAAAAAGACCCGGCATGCGATGCGCCGGGTTTTTGTTTTTGAACAGAGAAAATCACTGAGATTCGCGGGTGGTGAATATTCCTTCCTTGATATTCCACTCTGCGGAGCAAACATCGCCACCGCAGATCATGAATTCGCCGGTGTACAATTGGCGTCGCGTGACGAGGCCGAGAGTTCCGCATCGCGGGCAGGACATCACCGCCACAAATGGATTTTGTTCTTCGCCGAGCCTGGTTTGGTTTTCAAGGAGAAAGACGGTTCCAGGATCCATGCGTTCGGGCATCCATATAGGTATCTGCTCTACATATCTTTCAACAAGAGGTCGTTCCAACTGCGATTGCGTCGCCATGGTGTTTCCTCCTGCGCCATCCGGCGGCTTTCTGCTGTCATTATCATATCATCTTTTTTGTGGTAAAATAAGGGTACATGGCGGTTTCTAAAGCGATAGACAAAGAAAAGATTGAAGCGTTGCTCTCACGCAACGTGGAAGAAGTGATTGATGAGGGGCATTTGCGTGCCGCCCTGCTTTCGGGCAAAAAGCTGCGCGTAAAATTTGGCATTGACCCGACGGGGGATAAGATCCACATTGGCCGCGCGGTGGTGTTTTGGAAGCTCAAAGAGTTCCAGGATCTCGGGCACAAGATCGTGCTCATCATCGGCGATTTTACCGCGCAGGTGGGCGACCCGTCGGATAAGCTGGAAAAACGACCATTCCTTACCGCCGCGGCGGTTAAAAAGAATCTTAAAAACTATCTTCCGCAGATAGGCAGAATCATTGATCTCAAAAAAACGGAGGTGCGCTACAACAGCGAATGGCTTGCCGCGTTGAACTTTCAGGAAATTTCCGAGCTGGCGGAGGCGTTCACCGTTCAGCAGATGGTGGATCGGCGCAACTTCAAGGACCGGTGGGATGCGCATAAAGAGATAAGCGTGCGGGAATTTTTATATCCGCTGATGCAAGGATACGACTCCGTGGCGATAAAAGCGGACGTGGAACTCGCTGGCACAGACCAACTCTTCAATCTTCTGGCCGGGCGAAAGATCCAGGAGCGTTATAAACAAAAGCCACAGGATATTTTAGTAAATAAAATGTTGCTTGGCACCGACGGGCGCAAGATGTCCACCAGCTGGGGCAACGTGATCAATATTATAGATGCGCCCGACGACCAATTCGGCAAAGTGATGTCCGTCCGCGATGACCAGATTCCGAATTATTTCCATCTTGCCACCGACGTTTCCGATCGTGAGATAAAAAAATATGTTGACGGCATCAAGGGAGGCGATAATCCCAAGAAAGTGAAGGAAATTTTGGCATTCGAGGTGGTCAAGCGCTATCACGGAGAGAAAAAAGCTCGCGCGGCGGCGGAAAACTTTGTGAAAACGTTCTCGCGGCGCGAAGTGCCGGATGTCGTGCCTACGCTAAAAATAAATAGCGGCACTATCTTGCCGGTGGATCTTATCATCGCTTCCGGCGTTTTCAAGAGCAGAGGTGAAGCGCGCCGCCTCATTGAGCAAGGGGGATTTGATGTGGATAACCGTCCGTGCCGCGACCCGCAGCCACCGCTCGTACTTAAAGGCGGGGAGGTCATCAAGGTAGGCAAAAAGCGCTTTTTTAAAGTTATTCTCTAGTTATCCACAGGGGCGGTTGGCGCGGGGAGGGGATTCACGGTATAGTCATTATAGCGACCGAACAACAACACCAATATTAATTTAAACCGCTTTCAAAGCGGTCGCACAATGCGAATTTATTCGCAACACATTGTCTAGCGCGTGACTATGACCGCGCAACTCTCTAAGGGATAACCAACTGGTTATCCCTTTTCTCATTTCTGATATTTTTTGGTCTTTGCCGCAGCCATTGCTTTTCCTTGGCGATTTTTGTATAACATACGCAGTATCTTTCCCAGAAAGAGGAGGTGGTATCGTGCCAGAAGCGGTTTCGGTAACCTATCGGGATTTTTGTGAGATCGCGCACCGTCTCAGAAGGCGCGGGTTCAGAGAAATTTCTTTTTCTGAAGAGCCGAGCTATGAGATTGGGTTTGTGAGTATTCCGCGTCATGGCTATGCGGTAAAGGTGTGGACCACGTGCGAGCGGGAAAAAGTGGAAAGGTGCAGTCAGCTTCCATTGCTTTCCAGTGATATTGTTGTCGGCAGACCACGGTATGAAGACGCGGGGCGCGTGCTCATCGTCAGTGCGCGTGACGGCAGAGAAGAATATTTTGCCGCCGACGTCCATCGCACAAAGAATTTCGTCGAAAATTTTCTTAAGCGGATATGGGTCACTTGGTTGAGGATTGTCAGGCCGCCGTGTTGCCCGCGATGCAACGCTCGCATGAAAATAATGCGAAGGAGGATAAACGGCAAAACATGGTGGGGTTGTCTGAACAAGGAGGGACATCTCCCCGATAAAAAGCCGGTCTGGGCGCGGTGGGATATCATGCTTTCGGATGAGGTGCTCGCACTCGTCAAGGAAAGCAGGCGTTCGCGCAATCGCTATCGCAAAGCCGAGCGCGCGGCAGGCAGAGAGCCTCAGAGGAAGTGGATGAGAGGGAAGAAATCTGAACGTTCTTGATCGCGGAGCAGAAATGCTCCGCTTTTTTATCTGCGAGTGAGCGGGCTAGTCAATGACGTTAGAACCTTTTATGGGGAAAACGGCAGCAAATTCGTGATTCCGGATTTGATGGCCGAGAAATGTTGAGGATAAAAAAAGCCTACCCATATTTTTCTCAGGTAGGCTTCGTAATAACAGTAAGGGCGAATCGCTCGGGGTTCTGCAAGATCAGCTTTCCGATTTCATTGGTGTACAGGCTTGCAACGGCTTCGCCCTGTGAACTCCCAACGCCCTTGGTCTTTGGGTTGGAATCAAAGTACGCATTCCACGAATTGCTAGTTTGCTCAAGAACGATAGTCTGGTTTTTCGGGCTTGCGACGACGGGCGAGAGTAGGAGTATGCCTCCGTCGTTCTTTTGATAGCAGGAGAGAGCCTGATTACTATTCCTCCATCCTTTATGAATCATGCTGCGACGGAGGTGGTTGCGAAGAAATCGTCCCATCTGCTCCCCATCCATAACAACAGGAATTGCAATGGAATTGATGGAGGTTTTAAACAATTCTTCTCCTGAACCATCCCATGCGATTGCAAAGACGGACAATTCGTCCCGTGTTACCGCTTGGCAGTAAAATCCCAAAACAGCAGCGAGGTGTCCCTGATCTTGGAGGCGGAGGAAGATCTCTTCTATGAGTTCCGCCAGGACTTCTTCCAGATCAAGTTGGTCTTGAACGCTCAGCGTCGAGGCGTAGCCCATATTTTTCCTCCATTCATGGAAATGTAAAATCTTGTTGCGTTGTGAGCTACCCTCCTTATACCATTTGACAATCCATCCGTCAAACGGTAGAATGCGGGCAGAACGAACGGAGCCGCGACTCTAAGCAGTTGCGGGAGAAAGGAAAAGAGAACTATGTTGTTGACATGTACCTTGCTTGTAGGAGCATATCTCCTCATCTGGGCACTGTCCTTGGTAGCCAGGATGTGCTTTAGCTGGATGGTCTGGAAATATTACCTCCAGGGAGCGCTCAGCACTTTACTTGCCTATGGCCTTCTTGCTATGGCGATAACGACGACTGAGCCAGACGTCGACCTGTTTGACGCGATGGGCCGCATGTTTGCGCCGATATTCGCTCTTGCCTTGCTCGTCCTCAGCTATAACCGGATGAGGAAAGCCCATCGAATCATTGTGTGAGTTTGATGTCACGCCTCGCAACAGAAAGCCTTGTGCTTACACTGTGGCGGGGCTTTTTTTATCTTTACCCTACGCCTCCACTCACTATTGTTTTGAGGGAAGTGGGTAAGGGGAGTCGCCCGCGACTCAAATGCTCGCCGTCGCTCGCATTTGGTCTGGGCACCGGCTCACAAGATTTTTCTGCTGAAAATCTTGCTCCGCCGTTCGCCTCCTCATCAAGCTCAGCAAGAAGAATATGTGGCATTCCAAAACCATCCCGGAGGGTGAGCCCGGTTTTGGAATGCCACATATTCTTCTTGCTGAGCGGGTAAGGGGAGTCGAACCCCTGACTTCACCTTGGAAGGGTGACGTAATACCGTTATACAATACCCGCGATGCGCCGCCACGTGGCGCACACCGATCTGCGTGATTCAATTTACCATTCCTTCTTGCTTTTTTCAATGATTTTTGCTAAAAATAGATAATCCAATATGTCCACATTTTCCCGTCGCACCAAGATCATTGCGGCTTTTATTATCATCGTTGCGGTGGGATACGGCCTTGTCTTGTTCTGGCAATGGCAGAATGGGGTGCCGGCAAGCTTCACTGCGGCACGGGTTCAAGGGGCCATCATCGCGCAGACGATCGTCAACGATTCCAACCAGTCAACGGACGAATTGAATGCGATCAACAAGTACGATCAGGAGGGTGACTACACGGACGCGCTCGCTTCAACGACGGCGCTCATCAACCAGAGCGCGGGGTTGCGTAATGAAGCAGTGCAGCTCGCCGCGCAGGTGCAGCAGATGTCGACGGACATCCCGAACATCAAATCGGCGGACGCGCAGCAGGCGGCGGTGCAGTCCATGACGAATCGGCTGGCGGTCATCAACGAGCTCATCACTTACAGCAACGATCTCGACCATCTCTTGGCCGTGCTCCAATCACGGTTCAGCGGTACGCCCCAGCCGAACACCGAGGTGGCGAACATTGTGA
Organism: Minisyncoccia bacterium; assembly: GCA_050015515.1. Lineage (GTDB taxonomy): Bacteria > Patescibacteriota > Minisyncoccia > UBA6257 > 2-01-FULL-56-20 > JAKAGE01. Next base: position 15,679 of record JBEKBG010000001.1, on the reverse strand, counting down.
GCCAGATCAACGCCGACGTGAATATGATCAACAACTTTAACACGACGGCCGGGCAGGCGATGGATAAATTTGATAGTATAGAGAAATAAAAACCACAGTGCTTTGAAGGGACGGCGTCGCGCCCTGCTGGGCGCGCGCCTTGGCGCTCGGCACCTTCGTGCCTCCGCGACACCCTTCAAAACACTATGATTTTTATTTACTTATTACGGATAATCTTTTAGTCTGAATAGGGGAATGGGCGTATAGCTCAATGGCAGAGCAGACGTCTTATACACGTCCGGTTCTAGGTTCGAGTCCTAGTGCGCCCACATTGTTTGAATTTAATCTTTAGGGTAGGATGGAGTCAGCGAAGGAGACTCTCTTATGGCAGAGGTACTGTCCGGACTTGCCCATATTGGGCTGGCGAGGTTGACGCTGAGTCTCCTTTGGGGGATTCAGGATGCGGGCGGCGTATCATGCGGCCGCTCAGTGAGAAGCACGCTTCTTGAGGCCGCGATGGATTTGTTGCCAAGGCCTAATATAGACATCTCAGAATTCACTATTTTTGACATCCAAGGTGAGGCAGGATTGCCATCGCGGCGGCGCGTTGGAATATTCCTTGAGCAGCAATTGCCACTGCCTCGTCTTGATCTCGTGAGCGATCAGGATTTGGCGATGATGATCCTTGGATCTCTACGGCTGTGGTACGAGCAGGATGCGAAGATCTCCGAGCAGCCGCTGTCTGTGGAACAAAATATTTTGACTACCGCGCTCCGCCTTTTGCCCCCGCGTTTTGGATGCTGGTCTTGGGAAGATCTCCTGAAAGAAGCACGCGATCGCGAGGGGGTTCGTTTTGAAATCGAAGCCGATAAGAGAGATCGGATATCCTGGGCGGCGTCACGATGGTGATGCCGCTTTTTTCTATTCCTTAGGCAGCGATCGGTTTTATCTTGAACGGCTTCAGCACCGCGTTGAAATCGTCCTGTTCCAAAACTTCTTTTTCTATCAGCGTATCGGCGATCTTTTTGAGCGCGGCCTTGTGCGTCTTCAATATTCTTTCCGCGACATCCTGGGCGTGGATGAGGAGTTTGCGGATCTGCCCATCGATCTCCGACGCGACGCGCTCGGAATAATTTTTGTCGTTGGAAATTTCCTGGCCGAGAAACATCATCTGTTCGCTCTTGCCGAAGACGATCGGGCCGAGCTCGCTCATGCCGTACTTTGTGACCATGCGCCGCGCGAGTTCGGACGCTTCTTTGAGATCGCTCGACGCCCCGGTAGAGACGTCGCCGAAGGTGAGCTTCTCCGAGACGTGGCCGCCCATCATCATGGCAAGGTCAGCCATGAACTGCGAACGCGTTTTAATATGCTGGTCTTCCATCGGGAGTTTCATGGTGTATCCGCCGGCGAATCCGCGCGAGATGATGGAAACTTTTTGCACCGGATCGGCGTCTTTGACGGCTGCGGCGACGAGCGCGTGGCCGCCTTCGTGGTACGCGGTGATCTCTTTTTCTTTTTGCGAGATAACGCGGCTTTTGCGCTCCGGTCCCATGATCACTTTTTCGGCGGCCTCAAAAAGTTCGGCTTGGCCGATCGATTTTTTATTGTGCCGCGCGCTTGCGATGGCGGCCTCATTCATCAAGTTCGCAAGGTCGGCGCCGGAGAAACCCGGTGTGCGTCCCGCGACGCGGCGGAGATCGACGTTCTTTTCTAACGTTTTGCCCTCGCTGTGGATGCGGAGGATCGCCTCGCGGTCGTTCATGTCGGGGAGATCAAGGATGACGCGGCGGTCGAAGCGACCGGGGCGGAGCAATGCCGGATCCAAAATATCCGGGCGGTTGGTGGCCGCAAGGACGATCACGCGCGTGTCACGGTCGAAGCCGTCCATCTCGACGAGGATCTGATTGAGGGTCTGCTCGCGTTCATCGCTGCCACCTCCCATGCCGGCGCCGCGCTGGCGGCCGACGGCATCGATTTCATCGATGAATAGGATGGCGGGCGAAGCGCGCTTGGCCTGCATGAAGGCGTCGCGCGTGCGCGAGGCGCCGACGCCGACGAACATTTCCACAAACTCGGATGCTGATATATAGAAGAAGGGAACATTGCTCTCGCCTGCCACCGCACGCGCGACGAGCGTCTTACCGGTGCCCGGAGGCCCCATCAGCAAAATGCCGCGCGGGATGCGCGCGCCGAGATCCAAAAACTTTTGTGGATTTTTTAAAAAGTCCACGACCTCTATCAATTCTTCTTTCGCCTCTTTCAATCCCGCGACGTCCTTGAACATCACCTTATCTTTTACCGTTGAGAGCTTGAGATTGGAGCGACCGAATTGGAATGCCTGGTTGACGCCGGTCTTTGCCTGCCGGAACATGAACCAAAAGAAGAAGCCGATAATAAGGAGCGTGAGGAGCGGATCGATCAAGATACCCGCCCAATATTCCCAGCCGGACTGGTTCACGATCTCGAGATCCACATTTTGTATCGCCGACTGGTTGACGCCCAAATTTTTCAGCGTGTCGGTGATGCTCACGCCATCTTCTTTCTGCGCCACCGCCGCGCTACCGTCGGACATCGTGACGTTAAGCTCATCACCGTTCACTTTTATCTGCTTGATCTGGTTGTTGTTGATATCCGCCACCAGTTGGTCCAGGTTAAGCGTCGTCGGTTGTTTGGTCGGCCCGACAAAATACGAGAAGATGAGCGAGATGACGATCAGCGTGATGATGGCCCAGATGATATTTTTGGTAAGGTTGGACATGGGGAGTAGCGCGCGCACGCGTGTGCGACGGGAAGTTAATTAATGTACTACAATTATATAAAGATTTTCGCCGATGGTCAAAAAGAAGTCCGTAAACCTGATATACTTCTCTTATGCATAAACAGACAGAGCTTTATCTCCGCAATATCGTTTTTGGTATTTCGGACAGTCTTGTTTCCACCGTGGGCCTGCTCGCCGGCATTGACGTCGCCGGCACGGCACGGCATGCGATCATCCTGACGGGCATCGTCTACGCCTTCGTGGAAGCGTTTTCCATGGCGGTGGGAAGTTTCCTCTCGGAGCAGTCCGCGGAAGAATATGAGGCGAAAGGAGAGACCTCCGAAGCGGGGCCATTCACTGCGGGTCTCGTGATGTTCATCACGTTCATCCTCGCGTCGTTCATCCCGATCGTTCCGTATGTCGTCTTCGGGCTAAGCGCCGCGTTGTGGTGCTCCGTCGGGTTGTCGTTGCTCGCACTTTTGATAGTGGGGATGATCAGTGCGAGGATCGTGAAGGTAAAGATGTGGCGCCACGCCATAAAGATGATGTTGCTCGGCGGTGCGGCGATTGTGATCGGCGTCGTTGTGGGGAAGTTTGTAAAGGCGGCATAACGCGCCTGGGTGCGGAGATTACGCTGCTCTCTTTTTCAGCTCATTTATCTCTTCTTCAAGCTTTCCGATATGAAGCTCCAGCTTTTGCGTCTTTTCCGCAAACCGCAATTCCGCGGCATTCGCATGCCCGGCGAGCGTCTCCGCCACCGCCATCATTTCCGTCACGTCTTCCATCGCGAGGAGGATGATCGGTGGAAATTGCTTTGAATGGATCTGACGCGCGTTCAGTATCATCACCTTGCGGCCGATCACGGGGAATTCGTGAATGACTTCAAATCCCTTGAAGAACGTATTCTTCGGGAGGATATCGTCGAGCAGTTTTCGCAGGGAGGGGATATTCCATTGCCCGTCGCCGAGGTCGTATACCAATTTCTTTTCGGTATCTTTCGATTCCACCTGGAATGTCCGATAGAACGATTCGTTGGCCACCATCACGTGCAGGTCCTTATCGAGGATCAGCACGGGTTCCCGCACGATGTCCACGACGGTTTTGATATATGCCCAACTTTCCTCCCATAGGCTGTCGAAAAAATCCGCACCGACAACCGCCCCCCGTTGCGCTATCCCGTCATTAATTGTTTCCATAGCTATGTAGACGCAGGAGGATTAGAAGCATTACGATTCGCTATTGCGGCAATAAGGGGTCATACTGAAGGTTCAGTATGACCATGACGTGTAATAGTGTAATAATGGTCAGTTCTGCGCGGCTTATCTACTATATAATGACCCCAAGGCAGGAAGCAAAACGGCATGCGGCGCTTACCCTCGCTCATATGGATTTCGAGAAGGGGCTTAATGCGCACGCGTACTTTAAGCTGCATGACCACGCGATGGGGAACGATCTCGTGCAGGACACCTTCGTAAAAACATGGAGCTATCTTGTGCGTGGCGGAAAGATCGATGTGATGAAGGCGTTCCTCTATCACGTGCTCAATAACCTCATCGTGGACGAATATCGGAAACGCAAAACAATCCCACTCGACGTGTTGATAGAAAAAGGGTTCGAGCCGAACACGGGAAACTCGGCACGCTTTTACGATGCGCTTGATGGAAAGGCGGCTCTGCTTTTGATCGCACGGCTTCCGGTTGCGTATCAAAAAGTGATGCGCATGCGCTACGTGTACGAACTTTCACTCAAAGAGATGGCGCTCATCACCGGGCAATCAAAGAATGCCATCGCCGTGCAGGCCCACCGCGGACTCGAGAAATTGAGGTTGTTATATGGTACACGGTAACGCGCTTTGTCGTGCGATTCCCTATGCTATATAAGGCGAATGTTGGCGACATGAAAACCGGTTCGCATAAACATGGAAAATCTCGAAAATAAAAAAGAAGTGGGAGTCGAGGAGGTCGCAGGAACCCCCGCGATTCTAAAAAAAATGTCCAACGTGATGGCCGAACAGAGCGATGAGCTCAATGCGAGCATCTCCGATCTTCCCCGTGTGAACGACGGCGCGCCGGGATTCAATCCGACACCTGCCGAGCTTGCCTCGGTGTTCGAGGATATAAAAGCAGAAATCGAGGATCTCGGGAATGGCCTGTAAATACTAGGCTTGCACCGGTCCGATTCTTATATGTAATAGACTCATGATCCGGACGGCTCAATCTTATAGAGTAGAGCTAAAAGGTCGCAATCTTATTTTATAACCATGGATTCATACAACTCTCCGACCACTAAGCCGCTGTTTCGGGGGACGCAGATCGTTTGGTACATTTGTGCGTTACTTGAGATAATCCTCGCATTTCGGTTCTTTTTGCGGCTCGCAGGAGCGAATGCGGGCGCCGGATTTACCGATTTCATCTATGCAATAAGCTGGCCGTTCGCGCAACCCTTCATCGCGGTGTTCCAACCGACCGTTGTCGCCGGCAAGGTCTTTGAGTGGACCACCCTCCTTGCGATGGTCGTCTACCTTCTCATCGCATGGGGCATTGTGAGTTTGTTCACGATGAGCAAGACCGTTTCCACCCCTGAGGCGGCGGCGAAACTCGACGAAAAATAAATAAAATAATTTACCTATGTTAGTTACTATCGCTGTCATTCTTCTTGTGCTGTGGTTGTTGGGCATTGTTACCTCGTACACGTTAGGAGGGTTCATCTATGTGCTTCTTGTCGCCGCCATAATCCTATTTCTGATCAGAATCATTCATGGAGAGAATCCACTAAAATAAATCTAATAAATAATAATATGCCCGATACACGGAGCACGGACGCAGACGCTCAAAAGGCAAATCAACAAGCCGACGAAACCAGGGAAAATGCCGCTGAAGCCAATGAGGCGGCAGCACGACAGCACGACAAGGCAGCGGAGCAACAAAGAGAAAATAAATAGTCCTATGATAATGAAGGGATTTGTCGATAACATTGAGCAGTTGGCTGAAGGAAACGATAATTTCCGCAAGGTGCTTTACACGGCGCATTACAGCCAGCTCGTCCTGATGAGCTTGCTTCCAGGAGAAGAGATTGGTGAAGAAGTGCATGGGCTTGATCAATTCCTGCGCATTGAAAAGGGAACGGGCAAAGCGGTTCTTGATGGAGTGACTCACGCCATTGGCGACGGATTTGCGATCATCGTTCCTGCGGGGACGCGGCACAATATTATCAATACCTCGCCTACGGATCCGATGAAGCTATACACCGTCTATTCACCACCGGATCACGAGGAAAATATTATCTATAAAACAAAAGCAGATGCGGTAGCCGGAGACAAGCCGTTCGACGGCAAGACGACGGAATAGGCTAAAAATAGCGGCATCAATGATCAAAAAAATCAAAGGGAAATATGTAGTGCTCTCGGAGAAAACCGGGCGTTCGTTTGGAAGTTATGCCACAAAAGTCGAAGCGAATCATCGCCTCGGCCAGGTTGAAATGTTCAAGCACATGAAAAGCGGCGGCGTGAAACGCTCAGCCGGGAAAGGGAAGATTGGGAAATAGGGGGGGGTGCCTGGGTGAAGGATGTCAGAACCTGTTTGGTAGGAATGTAAAAAATGACCGTTCTCGGTCAGCGAGTAGCTTGCGCTACGGGTTAGATTAGTGTCGGCGCTATGCTGTGGCGACGAAGTCCTTCGGCATTAGGTCTCTGCCGCACAGAGTGCAATACCGAGGGTGGACATATGGTCCTGTTTCGTCATCGGGGAACATTTTGTATTCCTCGCCGAAATAGGCAATGGCTTCCGCATGGTATTCTCCGCATTTTTCCAGCCGCACGTCCGCGATGTTGGTCGTGCCGTACGTATCGCGGAAGCTTTCCCGGTCGAAGTTGGGATTGTGTTGGCCGCACCACATACAGAACACATGATCCGAATCGGCCGTTTGTTTGCAGTTCTTGCAATGGCGGGGACTGTCGGGATCAAACAAATCCCTGATATTCTTCCCTGCCACTGCGTTGGCTATGCGATTTACGCCTTTATCGAGCTCATCCATGACGAGCACCTCCTAGTAAAGAACGAGGCAATTATAGCATTTGACTAACAATACGTCAAGTGGTATTATGTTTACGTCAAAGCAGATTTGGGATCTCTCATTTGCTATGGCAGCATCGCAATTTGACAAAAGAAAGGAGGATACGGATGGACACCGCTGAGCAGTTTTTACCCGAGTGGGAACGCCTCTTGCATGAGCGGCAACGACTTATGGGCGAGGCGGAGCAATTAAGACGGAAGCTTTCTTCTTTGCCACAAGAGCTGGAAATGAAAAAGCTTCTTGAGGAAAAACAGAAACTCAAAGACGAGGCCGCGCGGTTGGGCAGCACGATTCACTTCCATAAGGAGGACATCGAAGCAACAAGCGAAAGACATCAGCGCACCCTAAAAAGAAGGAGGGCCTTAACTGATCTGGGTACACAGCAAGGCATCGCCCGTCAATTAGGTGAGCGTCGAAAACGTCTTGCAACGCTCGAAAAGCTCGGTGCTCCCGAGTACATACGGGGGCAGGAAAAAAGAATGGTCTTTGAGCTCGAGGCACCCATCGAAGAGGTGGGAAAACTCTACCAACAAATGGAGGCCGAGGCCGAGAGTGAGCAACGAGAAAGACAGCGGGCGTTTGACGAAGTGAATGAGAGCATTAAGAAGCTCGAAGAACATTATCGCCAAGTGCGGCATTGTCTTGAGGACGCTCTCCGCCAAGCAGAGGGCAAGGTTCTGGAACACCGCACCAATCAGGTGGAGTGGTCGACTCAAAGTCGAGGCCATTTGGAATGGGTCTTGAAACACGGGCCTTCCTACAAGGATGATATTGTCCGTCGGTATCAAGTTCGTTTTCCGACTGACAATCTCATCGATCTGTTCCCGCCATCGCCCGCTTTGGATCACACTCAAGTGGGCAACGGTAAGCGGCGTCGCATGCGGTCCCGTGTTTCTGTCGCTTCAGTAGAGGAACGTGCTGTGGTTCCGATGCCAGCGTGGAGATTCTGGTTGACATTCAACGAAAACGAAGAAGGCCAGGAGTTGCCTACGGAAAAGGAAAAATTCTTGGCATGTCTTCAAACCGCTTTGGAAAGGGCAGCTTATCCCAACCTTCCTACAGCGAAAGTGTATAGCCAGCTAATGATGGTTACCAGATTGAAAACCGCCCAGCGTCAGCAGATAAAAAGGGTCATGATAGACCAAGAAATGCTGGGATGGAAAATCGTTCGCGCAGGGAGAGAACATCGACTTTTTCTTCTGATAGATGAAGAGAAGCGGCATCTACGATTTTTGCCGCGGCAGAGGAAGGTGTCGTATTCAGAACACTAATGTGCCAGGTCGCCAGAAAAAGATTGACCCAAGGCATTCAAGAGGGCCCCGTGAAACAACGGGGCCTATTTTTATAAAAATAACTGAAGATCTTAATAAAAAAATGGCGGGTCGCAGATATTAACTGCGCCCGCCACTTGCTGATGGTTCTGACTATGCCACTCGTTCGTCGACTGCGATCATCCCGCAAACGTCTTGGGGTACCGGGAATGTCTTGGCTTCGACGCCTTCCCTCCTGAACAATCCGAGGCCCTTGTGCCGAATAATTCTGACCTCGCCAGCGATGCAGATCTGGAGGCGGCAGCGGACGCACTCGAAGTAGTCGCCGAGATTGGCTTCCATGAGGTCGCCGCAATTTGGACAATCACGGACCCAGTAGACGCCAACCAAGCTTTTGGTATCGGCTGGCCAGTCCTTGTTCGCCTCAAACTCCTTGAGCCGCTGCTCGTTGGCAGTTTTCTCGCCGAGAAGTTCCTTAGCGAACTTTCGTGCGCGTTGCCGGTATCTGCGGCTCTCGGGTTTGGGAACGGCCTTAGCGCATTCCAAGCAGGGTTGATAGATTGCATTTCCGCGACGTTCGAGGTCTTGGATTTGCCAATCGCGACGACGGGGTTTTTGATCCTCGCCGAAACGTTGCAAGCAGGTGCCACAGCGCGGCCTCAACTCGAGGCGTAACACAGGCATCGGGCGACAGTACGTCCCCATTCCCATCCGCATGAGATTTCTCCTAATGAAACTGGTAAGGTGCCGAGAGCTCTAATTCCTCGGAGATTATACCACTTTACAAATTAGCCGTCAAATGCTATAATCATGCCAGTTTCTTGATTCAAAAATCCACCAGATTCGCGGAGGCAATATGAAGTTTCTCGTGCGGCGTCTCGATCAGGCCTTGCGGCTTTGGGAGGACACCTGCTTCATGACCAATCGTTTGGCTCATCTTGAGCGGATGCTCGTTACCCTCGGTCAAAAGATCGAAGGCGAGCCCACCCCGCTTGAAGGAGCTGTCATCAACTGGAATAATTTTCGCGGCGATCTCTTGCGCGGAGCTTCCGCTGATGAGATTGACGAGAAGTATCTTCATGGCGTCGCCTTCGGGCCACTGCATAATTTTCCGCTTGGGCTAAGTGAGTGGAGCAGAAATTCACGGCGGGTTTTCCACCTGACCGAGGAGTTGCTTACATTGCTCTCTCTTACGTCGCTCGACGGCATTCGTTGGTCCGAAGTGAACTGGCCGTTCGACAGCTTCCTCGTCACGCTCGACCAGCCGCTGATCGACGAAAACGACACTCATTTCGATACGATTCTTTTGTATCGTTTCGAAGCGGCTGAAGGTTGGGCCGTGGGCGTGCAACTGTATTCCTCAAACCTTGAGGCGTATCGTCCGCTTACGTTCGATGATCGCGAGCGGATCAACAAACTCCACGCGCGGGGACTTACAGGACCCTTGGGAAAATTAAGCGGTCGGATCGCTGCATGGTTCAAAGCGACAGGGCCCATTCCATTTTCCATCAGCATACCGCTTCCTCCGGGCTTGCAGGACTGCTTCGTCACCGATTCGTATCGGGCGATCTACGACAAGCTTGGTTATTCGTACACCGGCCTTCAGGAGGACGGATCGTCGAATGAAACCATCGATGCCGCATTGCGCATCGCGGTCGGATTGTGCCTCTATCTTTCCACGCTTCATTCCGAAAACGGAAAGGAGCAATCTTCATGGGAGGGAGTTCCTCGCGCGGAATCAAAAAACGATCCTCGCGCGGTAACGAGAGAGGCGAAGGTGTGCTGGGTCTCGAGCAAGTATCGCTTGTCACAGGAAGAGAGCGATGTGGTCGAGTCCTTCCGGGGGCGGGCGCACGTTTCAATGTGTGCCCACTGGCGTCGCGGACATTGGCGTCGACCTCCGGGTCAGGGCAACAATCCTGATGCACCGAAGCACGTTTGGGTTCGTCCCACGCTCGTGCGGAAAGATCGCTTGAAGCCGGGAGAACTTCCCGGCGGATCAATCGCTCTCGTTACACAGTAACCATCGATGATGAGGTAGCTATGGCTTGGATTCGCATGTCCACCGGAACGTCGGCTGCTTTGGATGATGATCCAGAGTTCAACTTTGCAGGCTTTTGCAGCGCCAATGCAGTAATGGCATCCCTCGCCAAGCACGTTTCCGAACTGGAGGCAGAGGATCTTGTCGAAGGCGCGTCAGGCCACAATCCGCCCTGGACCGATACGGTTTTGATCGCTTCATGGATGGATTACGGCTGGGATCTGGGCTACGAAGAATTGGAGGAACAAATAGTATAACAGTTCTGAACGACAATTCGAAGGCGGCAAACACCAGAAGTTCTGACTTCACTGGTGGCAGAGGGCCTACAATCTCTGCAAATCAAATGGAAGCTCCTTGAGGATGGAGGTGAATCCTATCGGGCATGTCTTAACGGACATGCCTTTTATTTTTATATTTTTTATCAAAAATCTTGATTATTTTCCTATCCTCTATATACTGCGGGTGTTCTGTACGATGCAGATATTCAGTTCTTTGAAAGGGGAAACACATGCGCGTTCTCGTTTTGAACAACATTTCCGAGGCCGGACTCAAACAGTTGGGCGGCGAATACGAGGTCGGCAGTGATGTTTCCGACCCTCAAGCAATCCTTCTTCGGAGCGCGAAAATAGACACCGACCAATATCCGAACCTTCTCGCGGTAGCACGGGCCGGGGCTGGCGTGAACAACGTAAGCGTGACGAAAGCGACGGAAAAAGGAGTGTGCGTTTTTAACACTCCTGGAGCTAACGCGAACGCCGTCGCCGAGCTGGTTTTCATCATGCTTGGTATCTATGCGCGACGCATTGACAAGGCGTTGCAATTCATTCACCTACTCGACGGCGATGACGATCTTATTGCCGCTCAAGTCGAAGCAACAAAATCCAAATTCAGTGGCTTCGAACTGGTCGGCAAAACGCTCAGCGTGATCGGTCTCGGCAAGATCGGAGTACTGGTTGCGAACGCTGGGATCAGGCACGGCATGCGTGTCATCGGATATGACGCATTCCCGACGCTCACCAACATGCATTCGCTCAATGCGCAGGTCGAGATTGTCAGGCGCATTGAGGATGCTCTTCACGAGGCGGATGTTCTTACTGTTCATGTCCCGTTTTCCGAAAAGACCAAACATCTTATCGGAGCGAGACAGATAGGCCTCTTCAAAGAAGGATGCGTTCTCATGAATTATGCGCGTGGAGGAATCTATGATGACGATGCGGTGATCGACGCGCTCAATGCGCAGAAGGTCGCGGCGTTCATCACGGACTTCCCGACGGCCGCACTCACGACGACCGAGAACGTCATCTGCACTCCACATCTCGGTGCGAGTACTGCCGAGTCCGAAGAGAACTGCGCAACGATGGCGGTGCGACAGCTCAAAAATTACTTGGAGTACGGTGTTGTCAGTAATTCCGTAAATTTCCCGGTGGTTGAGACGTTCCCGTCGCAATCGGTGCGCAGTCGGCTTGCGATTGTTAACCGAGACGTTCCGGGGATGATTGCGGTCATTGCCGAGGTTCTCGGAGAGGCACGCGTGAACATTCAGGCGCTTACCAATGAAGGCAACGGAAAGATTGGATACAATCTGGTCGATCTCGAAGTCGAGGTTGGCGACGAGATTGCCGAAACCATCAGGCGTATTCCTGATGTGCTTCGAGTGCGCGTGATGAGGTTCAACGGCGGCAGATAGTGATAGTTCTACTAAAAGGCCCTGCGTTTTGCGGGGCCACTTTTTTTACCAGCGGCAAAATATAAAACATTGACTATTTCAATATATTAAGATATAATAGCTCTCAGTTGTTTTTAATCCCAAAACGCCACATGGCGGAGGTGCATCATGAGCTTGTTGATAACACGATTGGAACAGATTCTCCGCTATTGGGAGGATGTCATTTTTCTGGAGGCCATCGGCGTCCAGTTTGAGAAACGGTACAACCCGAAATCCTCTCCTTTGCTCTGGGAACATGTATTGCCTTGGCAGGAGTTACGGAGCGATCTGCTCAAACTCGAACCCATGGCAATCTACGAGAAATATTCCGCCGCGCCGTGGATACATGAGGTGCTCGGCAGCCTCGCGACGTTGCCCCATGAACTGAGCGACTGGACCCAACACTCGCGACGCGTATTCTATACGACTCACGAGATCCAGACGCTTCTCTCCCTCACGTCATTTGAAAAAATAACATGGGGAGACATACCGTGGCCGTTCTCGAGCTTCATAGTGGCGCTCGAGGATCCAATCATGGGTACGATCAACGGCTGGAATGCGAACATCGACACAATCCTCGTTTCCCGATACGAAACCGCAGAGGGCACGCGAATTATATTCCGCTTTCTCGGAGACAACCTCGACCACAAGAAGACGCTCAATTGGCTCGACCGCGATCAGCTTGAAAGAGCTTTCAGAAAGGGGACGAATCGCTTCGCCGATCTACGGAACGGCCTTCTCAGGCAAAACGAGGTGTCGGTCCCCACGAGCTTTGCGAGCGTATTCTGGCAAGACATGTTGCAAGACGAGTTCGTCATGGACACGCTCTCGGGCCCTGTGGCACACGTCAAGGAGAAGCACGATCGGGAAATGCAATCCATGGGCGAGGAAGACAAAAGCGAGTATCGCCCAATCCTCGATGCCGCATTTCGCATCGTGGTAGGGCTTTGTCTTTACCTCACTACGCTTCCCGTGAAGAGCGAGCATCGTTCGGAATGGGCAGCTTCTCCTCCCTCAAGTTCTACCGCAAAGAAGCTTGCGTTGAGCAACGGTGCCGAAGTGTGCACCGTCTCGAGTATCCACAAGCTTTCCGCAGAAGAACAAGGGATTACCGAATTGGGCAAGCGCTCCTTTGTGGAGATGTCGGCCCATTGGCGTCGCGGCTATTGGCGCAGGAAGCCAGGAGAAGGAAATGATCCGAACGCGCTGAAGGTGGTATTAGTACGCCCGACCTTGGTGCGGAAGGATCGGCTCCAACCTGGCGAAGTTCCTGTAGGAGCTATCACAACAGTCTAACCCCGACCATGTCGGGCAAAGGCCCAGAGCAATCTGGGCCTTTTATTTTTCTATTTCACCTTTTTATATTCCCGCAACAGCAACGCGCCCGACAAAATAACGTCAGGAGCTTTTTTTATCCCACGAGAGGTTCTAATTCCTGTAAGGGTGGGGTGCCTCAGTATACGATGTCAGAACCTGTTTGAGAAGTTTGGTAAAATAAATAGATGAAAAAATCAAAAAATGTAGACGCTTACATCGCGAAAGCCCCAATAGAAGCGCGAGCTAGGCTTCAAGCGATGAGAAGGATAATAAAAGAAGTTGCGCCAGCCGCCATTGAGGGCATCAGTTATGGAATGCCTGGCTACGACAAGGGACGCGTAGCTTGGTTTGCCAGCATGGGGGGATATGTCGGGCTCTACTTGCGGCCGCCGATAATAGAAGACCACAAAAAAGAATTGGCCAAATATAGAACTACCAAGTCCGCCATTCATTTTCCTTTGGATGAAAAGCTCCCCGTCGCTCTGATTAAAAAATTGATTAGGTCACGCATGAAAACGCGGAGCAAATCAGACGCGCGATACTGAGGGATCCTCCCTGATCTGCTTTAAGTGTTAAACTTGAAGCATGAAGCATCTCAACATCAAAGCCCTCGCGGGACTTCTGTATGTATTCATCGCCGTTTCGGCCTTGATATTCCTCCCGGCATGGACGCTCCATTACTGGCAGGCATGGTTATACCTTGTGGTATTTATGATCTCGATATCGGCAGTATTTATATATCTCATAAAAAACGACCCGGAACTTTTGGCGCGACGCGTAAATAATAAGGAAGAAACGAAAAGCCAGAAAGTCATCCATTTTTTCATCAACTTGGCATTTGCCGCCGTGATTGTGATCTCTGCATTGGATCATCGTTTTGGATGGACTGCCGCGTGGTATGTCGTTATGGTCGGAGATATTTTTGTGGCACTGGGGATTCTTATTATATTTTTTGTGTTCAAGGAGAATAGTTTTACCGCAGCGACCATTGAGGTTGCTGCCGATCAAAAGGTCATCTCAACCGGACCATACGCTCGGGTGCGTCATCCGATGTACCTGGGTGGCCTCATCTTTATATTGGGGATACCCCTCGCGCTCGGCTCATGGTGGGGATTGCTCACGGTTGTCCTCTTTGCGCCCGCGTTGGCATGGAGGATTCTTGACGAAGAGAAATTCCTCGTAAAAAATCTGCCGGGCTATGCGGAATACAAAAAGAAGGTGAAATATCGTTTGATGCCGTTTATCTGGTGAGGGCGCGGCTCCGCCCGGCACCCTGGGCGTTTTTCTTTTCTGTCCTTTGTCGTTATATAAAGATAGAATAACGATATGGCTAACGCCGCAGAAAAATCGCCAACGCGCATCATCGCCCTTGAGGAAGCATTTTTACACCCAAAACTTCAGGAAGTTTATCCTCCGGAATATCTGAATTCGTTGAAGCCTGTGATGCAACGGCTTTCCGATGTCGGCCCCGAACGCATCCGCCGCATGGATGCGGCTGGCATTGACTTGCAGGTGCTCTCACATATCCAACCCGGCGTCCAGACGCTCGACCGCGATACGGCCATCCGTTTATCTAAAGAAGTTAACGATTGGTTGGGCGGCATCGTCAAACAATACCCGACCCGCTTCGCTGGATTTGCAACGCTTCCGACGCAATCACCTCAAGATGCGGCGGATGAATTGGAACGGACGGTAAAGCAATTCGGATTTAAGGGTGCGTTGATCAACGGACACACGCAGGGGAAGTATATGGACGATCCGTCGTTCTCTCCGCTGTTCGAACGTGCGCAGGCGTTGGATGTACCTATCTATATCCATCCGACCGATCCGCCACAGGCGATCATGGACACGTATTACAAAGACTATAACCCCGCCATGACGGTCGGTTGGGGCTGGCAAGTCGAGACGGGAACGCATCTTTTGAGGCTCATGTCGGGCGGCGTCTTTGACCGATACCCGAATCTCAAGATAATCGTCGGGCATATGGGGGAATTTATTCCCTTTGCCCTCCCGCGACTCAATATCGCACTCACCTTGGGCAACTGGCTTGCCGCCGCTCAAACGGGCGATCAAAAAGGTAAAGCGGTGATGCAACAAAGCGTCCTCTATTATATGAAACAAAATGTTTTTATCACGACAAGCGGCGTCTTTGATCAGGCCGCGCTCATCCACGCGATAGCGGGAGTGGGGATTGATCACATATTGTTCTCCGTTGACGAGCCAATGAGAGATAATTTTGAAGCCGTCGCTTTTTTGAAAGAAGCACAACTATCAAAAGAAGATAAAGAAAAACTAGCCCACGGGAACGCGGAGCATATTCTCAAGCTCCTGCCTGAAACTAATACCCGCAAGAGTTCTGGCGGATCTTTCTTTGCTTTCCAAGCAAAACTTAAAGCAAAGTTTGCGCGTGTGGCGTTATCATTTTTGATGAAGTAGATAACATCATATTTTATGATCTCCCCGGCGAGTTTCTAGCTTTTAGCTCTTAATGCACGTCCATTCTTGTAATATCTTTATCTTCTGAACGGCATACGATA